>CANNAM010000004.1 GCA_947502595.1 uncultured Marinicella sp.
AATCAACCTTGAACAAACGCAATCACCAACCCCGCCTGAGATCTTTCGACTGCGCTCCGCTGCGCTCAAGATGACAGAGTTTCTGTCATCACTTTTTATGCAGAAGTGGTGATTGTGCAAGACGCTTGATTCAGTTTTAAGCCGGGCGGTATTTTTGTTGTAAACGCTTGGCCAGGGGTTGGCCGCTGACCAACAATAAGGCCAACCAAATTCCCGTGAACGCCACTTGATGACCCCAGGTGAATACCTCGCCAAAAAACAGCACCGCAATCAAGAAGCTGATGGTGGGTGCAATGTACTGCAAGAAGCCGATCCAGGTTAAGCTCAATTTTTTCGCAGCATAATTAAAAGCAATCAAAGGCAACACCGTAACCAATCCAGCCAGTACCAATAAAGCCAGCGTTGCGTTGTTGTACGCAGTTGAGTTATCAGTGGATGCTAAGGTGCTCAAATAAATAATGGCCGGCAACAACAATAAACTGGTTTCCCAAAACAAACCCACCAACGGCCGCACATCAAGCTGTTTTCTGACCAAACCATAAAAGCCAAAGCTGAACGCCAGCGCCAAAGCAATCCAAGGCGGCTGACCTAAAAACCAACCCAAGTAAACGGTGGCCGAAGCAGCCAACAACAAAGCCACAGTTTGGGTTTTGTTCAGCCGTTCTTGGAGGAAAATCATGCCCAGTAATATGTTCACCAAAGGATTGATGAAATAACCCAAAGAAGTGGCCAGTATTTGATCGTGGTTTACCGCCCAAACAAAAATCAACCAATTGGCCATCACCAAACAACCACTGAACAACAGCACCAATAACTGTTTGCCGCTCACTTTCAAAACTTGCAAAAGTTTACGACGTTCCCTGATGGCCAGGAAAATCAGCAACATACAAGCGGCCCAAATAACTCTGTGGGCAATGATTTCGGTGGCAGGTACGTGTTTTAACAGTTTGAAGTAAACCGGTGCAAAGCCCCAGAAGACAAAACAAAATAAACTGGCGTACAAACCTTTTTGAGCATCGTTTAACATCGGCATATTGTAATTGACAGTAAAGATGATTTGTCAGATTAGACTGTATAATTAAGTTTGAATATGATTATGCAGAAAGCCGTAACCGGACGTGCCTATATACATATATGTGTAATATGACTATATAGTATAGCCCAGTGCCAAAATCATGTCGCATGATGACAATTGAGTATAGAATTTATGCAATAGGCACAAACGCATCCATTTAAATTTAAAAGCACAGTGCGATAACTGGATAAAAATAGATTTATCCATGCAGATCAGTGATTTACTTATAATACGTAATATATTACTGGAGTAAATTAGCCTTATTTAATGAATAGCATGGTGAAATAATGGTATATTATCCGCTGCCAAAATATTTATAAGGCTTAATTTGAAGCAGTTGTTAAGAGTTTTGTGGCAAGTTAAGCAGGGTATTTATGGTGAAATGAGCACCTTTAGGTAAGTGATTTGGTCGCTTTGGTGACTTTTTAAAGACTTTGTCTGGCAGCTAAACGATAAAAAAAGAAGAATTTAATGTTAAGAAAATGTAAAAAAACTTAAATTGTGGCTTTTTTTTAATAAATGAAAGTGTTAGTATGTGCCGGATAGGGAATCTATATAGATGCAATTTTTTTGAGTTAACTCATGGATAACAATTTGGAGAACAAATAAAATGAAAATGAAACGTAATCCTATTACTAATGCTGTGCAAAAAGCATTATTTACAGGTTTTATCGCTTCTTCTGCTTTTGGTACTGTCGCTTTAGCGCAGGACAATGACGATGAGTCAGTAGAAGAGCAAGGTAAAATCACTGTAACGGGCTCTCGTATTAGATCAACAGATTTAGAAGGTCCTAAGCCTTTAACTGTAATTACTAGAGAAGACATCGAATTATCAGGTATGCAAACTGCAGCTGATATTTTAAGAACAACTACTTTTAACAGCTTCGGTTCTTTCAGAGAAAGATCTGGTTCAAGTGGTGGTCAAGCTGCATTGGTTAACATGCGTGGTTTGGGTGCTTCAAGAACAGCTGTTTTAATTAACGGTCGTCGTTTACCTGGTTCAGCTTTGTTTGGTACATCTGCTGCCAACTTGAACACGGTACCTATTGCCGCAATTGAGCGTGTTGAAATTTTAACTGGTGGTGCTTCATCAATTTATGGTGCTGACGCCATTGCTGGTGTAATTAACATCATCTTAAGAAGCGATTATGAAGGCGCTGAAATTTCTGTAGGCATGGCCAGACCTGAAGCGGCTGGTGGTGACGAAGAAAATGGTTCTTTCGTAGTTGGTGCTAACTCTGATAGAGCCAACGTAGTATTTGCTGCTGAATTTTTCCGCAGAAACCCAGTTTTCGATGGTGACAGAGATTACTCAGGTGTAAACATTACTGGTACAGATTTTGGTGATGCTGGCGGTGTTTCTGGTTACGGTAACACTGGTTTCCCTATGGATTACTCAAGTGCATTTGCTGTTGGTGAATGTAGAACTGTAGAAGAAGGCGGTTTATACGCCGGTGTCTTCACCAATCCTTTCGGTATTGCTGGTGAAGGTTGTGGTTTTGGTTACGCTGATGTATCAGCACAAACTGGTGACATCAATCGTTCTAACACTTTCTTAAGTGCTACTTACGAAATCAATGATGACCACACTTTGTTCTTCCAAAACACATTTGCTAAAGTTCAATCATTTGGTCGTTATGCTCCTGCAGCTGGCGCCTTCACAGTTTCTGCCGAATCTGCTTTGAACGACAGAGGTGAAGACTTCAGATTGGGTCACAGATTCATTGGACATGGTCCAAGAAACGAATACTTCAATGACTTCACTGTTGATAACGTATTGGGTGTGCAAGGTGTATTGTTTGATGACAAAGTCAACTACAGCACTTACTGGCGTTCTTACACCAGTAACATCTCTAACTTAGGTGAAGGTTACATCAGCATTTCTGCTATTGAAGCCGCTGTTGCTGATGGTTCATATAACTTTGTTAACCCAACTGATCCTTCAAACGCACAAGGTATTATCAATACTGCAGCAACCACTACTCGTGATTTGGCTACTCGTTATAACGAAGCCGCTGTTTTCTTTGATGGTTTTGCTTGGGAATTACCTGCCGGCGATATCGGTTGGTCTGTTGGTGCTGAGTGGTCTCAAGAAGACTACCGTGACAGATACGATGCTGGCCGTGAAGCTGGTAACGTATTAGGTTCTGCGGGTAACTCTTCAAACGGAAGCAGAGAGCGTATCTCAGCCTTTGGTGAGTTGTCAGTTCCTTTACTTGACACTTTAGAAATGTCTTTAGCTGCTCGTTATGATGACTACAGTGATTTCGGTGACAACGTTTCTCCATCTGTTGCTTTAAGATGGCAGCCTCTGGATAACTTAGTTGTTAGGGCTTCTTACACAGAAGGTTTCAAAGCACCTAACTTAACCAGCTTGAACTCTTTACAAGCGGAATCAAATAACAACGTGACTGATTTCTTGCAATGTGATGCAGCTGGTACTCCAGAAGAAGATTGTCCAACTTTCCAAGTTAGAAACTTCTCAGGTGGTAACCCAGGTCTTAAAGCTGAAGAATCAGAAGGCTTTGATGTAGGTGTAGTTTGGGAACCAATCGACAACTTAACTATTGGTGTTGATTACTTCGAAACTGACATCACTGACGCCATTACTACTATTGGTTTGGCTACATTGTTAAGATTGGAGCGTGATGGTATTGCTTTACCTCCTGGTACTTCTATTGTCAGAAACCCTCCTTCATTCCCTGGCGACCCAGGTCGTATTTCTACGATTTACACTGGTAGCGCTAACGTTGCAGAGTTTAATGTAACGGGTATGGATGCTAAAATTGGTTATAGATTTGTTACTGACAGAATGGGTTCATTCTCTGCTCAGTTACAGTACTCAAAATTATTTGATTACATCTTTACTTCTTTACCAGCTCCATTGGGTGTACCTTCAGAGCAATTAGGTTTACAGTTTACTCCAGATCAAAGAGCAAACTTCTCAGCTAATTGGAACTACGGTGACCACACTGTATCGTTGGTCAGCTACTGGGTTGACGGTACTAAAAACAATGCCGGTAATGAAGAGCCAGGTGTTCCTTCTTTCACCAACCATAACTTAAGTTATGTATACCGCACTTCGTGGAATGCTGACGTAACAGTTGGTGTAAGAAACATTGCTGACAGAAAACCATCAATCGACCCATTAACAGGTTGGGATGGTACTCCAGAGCCTCAATTGTATGATGTCTTTGGTAGAACTCCGTTCGTTAACTATACGCAACGTTTCTAAATCACTTTCCAGTGATATGAAAAGACCCCAACCATTTTGGTTGGGGTTTTTTTTGCTTTAAATATTTTGAAATGTATAATTTCAACATTAATTGATTCAGTGTTTTCAGTTGGTGTATGTTGTAGTTGGTTGTTTTAAGTTAGCAGTCTAAGTGTGTGCTGCTGCTACCAAGTAATGCTGGTCACTGTTATGTATGGTTTTTCAATTATGTGGTGTTTAATTTGGCATGAAATTAGAATCATAGCTAGATGATAGTTATAGACGATGTTTACCTTATTTGGCTCAAAAAACAACACATGCATGCCTATTTTCAACTGCTGTTCAGTTGGCTTTAGCTGTTAATAAATTTTAAATAGCGTGCTGTTGTTACTATCTATTTGTTGATCGACTGCGGTTAAATAGCAACTCAGGTAGGTGGTGCACAATGGCTTTAATTTATTATTTGGTATACCCAAGTTTATCTATCCATTGGCTGATTTCAGCCACAAAAATATCTAAATGAGTTAAATAATTAATATAGCGAAACTTTTTATTGGCGTAAATGGATTGGTTGACTTGATTGTATGAGGGATTATGGATCATGCGTTGTGCTGATTTCTGTTGGTTGAAATTCAAGTACTGTTCATTCCACCTAAGACCCGCAAATTCTATCAATGATTTAATTTCACTTTTTGTTTCAGTGACCAATTGTTCATATTGAACTGTTTTGGCATTGAGGTTAATTTGTGTAGCCATGCTGTCCCAAATTTGCATGACATTATGGTAAGTTTCAGCGATTGAATGTTCAGATGAAAGGGCATGCATAAGTTCAGGGTTGGCCCTGAAGTTTTGCATAAAACAACTGATACAAACATCCAGAGGATGTCTTTTGGCCATAATTATTGCCGCATCTGGAAACAAGGTGTGTATCAGTAAAGTATGGATTATGTTCAAAGGCGACTTATCGATAATCAGGTCATTTTCTTCAACCAGAGCATATTCTTTTATTCGATTAAAGTATGTTGTTCTTAAGTCAGCTATTTCGCTTTCAGATAAACTGAGGATACCATCTATATAGTTATCAAATTTATATTTGTTAATTACCTGATCAGCTATGTCTGCCAGTAACTGTGTTTCGTCCAATAAAGTCGTTTTGCCTTGACTGCTTAATATGCTGTCAATCAGTGTAGTGCCCGAACGCGGAAAACCAATGATAAAAATGAGTTTTTTAGGACTTTGATTTATTTGTATAGCTGGTTTTAAATTGTCTAATGTTTTTAACTGTCCGGTTAAGTTAAGCAATTTCTGATTAAATAAATCTGTTTTTTGAACATCCAATAGGCTGTTGGCTTGTTGAGCGGTTGACCAGGCTTTATCGAAATTTTTGGTCTTATCGTAACAGTCAGCTAGTCTAAATAAGGATTCAATCTGGATGGTTTTTTCTGCAGATTGAGACAATGTAGACAATGATTCTATGGCAGAAATATAATTCTTGGATGACATCAAAGCTTTGCATCTGAGTAAATTGAGTTCCTCATTCTGTGGAAACTCAAGGCTCAGTTTTTGTAGGGATGGGTTATCTATTTGCAGCTTGTTGTTCATTTCCATAAGGGTCAATTCAAACACATCGATACCAATGTCATCTGGTTGGATTGATTTCAGTTGTTTAATTAAATTTTTGGCCTTTGCGTGTTGAGAAGTATAGCTGTAACTGATAGCTAGGTTCATTAATGTATCCACAGACATTGGGTGAATGTGTAATGCTGTTTTAAAGGATTTTATGGCTACCGGGTATCTGGACATCTTTAACGAGCTTAAACCATGGTAGTAATGCGCTTCTGCTGATTTGGGCGCTGTGTGGATAATGTTTGATGTTAATTCAATGGCTTTGCGATAATTGCCTAATTGAATGTAACATTGAACTGCCAGTAACATTGTTTCTAAGGATGGTGTGGTTGATTGTTGTAAATTGTGTATTTGGGATAAACAAGCAGTGTAATTACGTAAATTAAAATGGCTTTTGCATAAATTTAAACGCAGGCCATGATTATGAGGGTCGATGGATAAGGCCCTTTGGTAGTAATGAGTGGCCGCTTCATAGGATTTATTTGTGTTATGAATATTGCCTAAGTTAATTAATGCAAAGACGTGATTTGGATTAAGTTCAGTGGCTTTTTTATAGCCTTCAATGGCTTGTTCATGGTTGCCAAACATGCTCAAAATAATGCCATAGTTATAATGTATTTCACTGTTGTTGGGGTTGGTAGAAACCAACTGCTTAAAAGTACCCAGTGCAATTTCTTGGTTCTTTAAATGCGCATTAGCTATGCCATAGATGAATAATGCATGGCTTGAGTCTGGGTCATTTCGCAATACATTCTTGGCTTGAATTATTGCTTGTTTATAATTTTGTGCGGCTAAATGCGATGATGCGTTTTGCAGTAATTGTTGTGGATTCATAAAATTGGCATATACTCAGCTATTAACTAGGTGGTTGATGTGCTATGTTATGAAGATTATAACCAAATCAAAGCTGGGTGTGTTGTTGGCGATAGAATTATCGGCTGATATCAGTTTGGGTTAAAAGCGCAGGCTAGAAAAGAATGTATTGGTTTTGCTTGTTGGGAAGGGAATTGTTAGATATTTTTACTGTATGCGATTACTAAGCCAAGGATTAACCAACAATTCTTAGGGGACAGAATGTTGGTTATCCATTGGTAATAAGTTTAAAAAATCAGTTGCCTCTCTTGTTGATGGCGTTTCTGGTGGCGTTGTGTTGGATGTTATCACTGATTTTGCGTTGATCTTCAATTCGATCCAATTCAATTTGTTTTCTGGTTGAACAGCGTTTAGTGGTTAATCTGCTACCAGTTTTACTGACTCTTTTGCATACAATCTCTTCGTCAGAATTTTTGTCTGCCAAAGCTTCTGATGCGGCGCTGTCAGTAGCGTAGTACTCGTCGCCTACTTTAACGGCAACAATGTCAGTGGGTTTTTGTGAGCATGCCGCCAACAAAAATGTTAAAATTAATATTGCTATAATTTGCTTCATAAATCCTCTACGTTAACTTTAGTACTAACATCTTAATACATTGCAAATTAATTATCAAGTTAATCGAGATTAAACTTTTAAAATGGCATAGTTTAATGACAGCATTGCTTGATCATATTAACGCAACGGCTTTAATTAATTTACTATCTATATTAAAATAGTCAGATGGAAGTTAAACATTATTTCTCAACTCCTTTCTTGCACGATAACTTACAAGACTCACAGTTTTGTGATGAGTTGTATGATTTTATTTTATCTTCAATGAATGAAGAGAATAAAGTCGTTGACGCGCCGCAAAGTGCGCATCCTGGGCTGTATGAAAGCGAGTTTAATTTTTTGAACTGGAATGTGCCTGAAACTAATAAATTAAAACAGTTGATGTTAAAGTTTTTATTCAAATTTGTAAGTGAAGTCAACGACTTAACTCAAGCACAGCTACAAAAAATCAGGTTTGTACATGAATCTTGGTTTCATGTGGCTAATGATGGTGGTTACTTCCAAAACCACACCCACCCAAACCATTCTTGGTCTATGGTGTGTTGCGTAAACCCAGGCAGTAACGACGGGGACGTTGCGTTCGAACAAGGCAAGTTGGTGTTTTGGGACCCCCGAGGTAATGCATCTATGTTTCTGGATGAGGCCAATGGACGAATGAAGCGCCCATACTCATTTTCAGGTTTTAAAGTACAGCCCAAAAAAGGCAGCATAATTATTTTTCCATCCTATCTTCAGCATGCCGTTGAACCTTACCGAGGAAAAGATTACCGTGTGACTGTTGCGGCTAATTTCAGGTTTCATTTTGATGAATAGACTCAGTTCAGAGCATTGGAGTAATTATTGGGATAAGGGTACAGTCACCACTTTCTATAAAAAATTCAATAATAATTACGACAAAGAAATTAAATCGCACTGGGAGAAAGCATTCAGTCAATTGCCAAACCCAGCACATGTGGTGGATTTAGCCACTGGAAATGGTGCGTTGTTGTCACTGTTAAACCAATATGCTGGAGTAAATAATATGCCTTTCAGCGCCATTGGTATCGACTTTGCTGAGCTCAACCCCAAAGTCACTGAAAAAGTCATCAATGAAAATGTCAGTATGGTTGAAAATACATTGATTGAAGACACCCAACTGGATGGAAGCTGCATAGATTTAGCCATCAGTCAATTCGGTTTTGAATATGCTGATATACCGGCTGCGGTTACAGAGCTGGATAGGATCCTGAAACCCAAAGCATCGATCAACTTTATTATGCACGCCCACAATTCTCAAATTATTAATGATGGGCACAATTCACTTAAACAAATTGAATTGGTTAATAATCAATTAAAAATCAATAAAATTATTCGTAAAATAGTACCTGCTATTCACAAGTTAAGAGAAACAGGTCAACAAAGATTTAAACTGCGGGCAGACCATTTAAGAGATCAACTTAATGAATCTATAGCCATTATTTCAAAGTTTGCAGAATCGATAGCAGACCCTGGATATATAGATTTTTACTATGAACATGCAT
The DNA here is from genome assembly GCA_947502595.1 of uncultured Marinicella sp. Lineage (GTDB taxonomy): Bacteria > Pseudomonadota > Gammaproteobacteria > Xanthomonadales > Marinicellaceae > Marinicella. The sequence continues at coordinate 8,859 of CANNAM010000004.1, forward strand.
TGTCATTGTTTAAGGGTCAGATTTCTCAAACCTATACCGTTGAACAAAAAATGCAACAACTCGATTGGGTTGAATCTGAAACCGCCAGTTTAAAACTTAGGATGCAAGATTTGACTTCAGTCGCTATGACAGAACAGGCCAATAAAAACCTGACTGATTTATTAGAACAAGTTGGATTTAAGGATGTAGAAATACAGCCTTTTGAATACAATAACGCCATCATTGGACAAACTTTACTGGCATCCAGAGGATAAGCCAAATATTTGTCTGTCTCATCTAACCTCCAGATTAAAAATACTATGAAAAAAACCACCTTATTTATATTGTTATGCTTTGTCGTTTTTGCTAAGGCAGCATTACCTATTGAAGATTTATTCAGTCCAGCTGAATTTACAAATATGATCATCTCACCTGATGGCAAACGGATTGCTGCCGTACAAGAAGGGGAGGCCAGAGACAAACTGACCATACTCGATCTGGCCAAAATGAAAGTTTTGTCGAGTTTTGAATTTGGTGAAAACCGTCGCATACGTGCCCTGTCTTGGGTTAACAATGATTTTGTAACAATGAATGTAAGTAAGTTTGTAGGTAACCTGGATCGCAAAGGTCGTTTTGAAGGGGTGTTTCTAGCAAAGTATAACGGCAGTCAGAGGGAGTATATATTCAGTGGCGATGGCGATGGCTTAAGTGCTGGAATACTCAGGGATTCTTTACCAGCCGATTCAAGAAATTTACTGGTAACGTCCTACCCTGGAAATGGGATTAAAAAATACAACATCAAAAGTAAAAGGAGCAAAGCCTTGGCACTGCCCAAGGCTAATATAGGTTACCAAATTGGCGGGTATTTTTTAGACAAAAAATACCAGGCACGGTTTTTTATTGAATACAACGACCAAAGAAATTTCAGGTACCACTATTTACCTGCCAAGCAAATCAAATGGGAAGAGTTGAGCATTGACAGCCCAGCGTATGAATTGAGTTTAAGACCTGTGGGCCTTGCTGCGGATCCTGATGTTATTTACGTGTTATCGAACCATGAAAACCCAGTTACTGGGTTGTATAAATTTTACCTTAACTCAGGTAAATTAGAGTTTGTGTATCGCCATGAGTTTGTCGATATTGACGGCACAATCGAAAACATAAAAGGAAACTTGGTTGGGGTGACAATCGAGCCAGATTATCCTCAAACCGTATGGTTAGACAAAGATGAAGCATACGTTAAGACTTTGATGACATTACAAGCCAGTTTCCCTGGCCATGAAGTTCAGATTATTTCTTCGACTAAAAATGGTGACAAATCAATCGTAAGAACCAGAAGTGATAAACAACCCAGTGTGTTCTACGTATATAAAAATAAGGAAGCCAAGTTAGAATATTTAGCAGGCAGTCGATCAAAATTTAAACCAGAGATGTTCGCTGCAATGAAACCCATTTCATTCACTGCCAGAGATGGTGTGCAATTACATGGATACCTTACATTACCGAAAGACAAAGACCCTAAAAACCTACCTATGGTGGTCAATCCTCATGGCGGCCCTCATGGCATAAGAGACAGTTGGGGTTTCAATCCAGAGGTTCAGTTATTGGCGGACAGAGGCTATGCGGTGTTACAGATTAACTTTCGTGGCTCAGGTGGCTATGGGCAAGATTTTATTGAATCAGGCTACTTGAAATGGGGCAGAGAAATGCAAGATGACGTGACTGATGCGACTTTGTGGGCAGTAGATCAAGGTTATGCAGACCAACAACGCTTGTGTATTTATGGTGGCTCGTATGGTGGTTATGCTGCATTACAAGGCGTGGTACGAGAACCAGATTTATACAAGTGTGCAGTTGGTTATGTTGGGGTCTATGATTTGGAACAATTCAAGACATGTGGTGATGGTGCTGGTGACAAAATGAGGACCAATATTTTGGCTGAATATGTAGGGACTGATAAAGAAATACAGCGAAAATATTCGCCTGCTTATAATGCGGATAAAATTAAGGCTGATTTGTTTATTGCACACGGATCAGACGATGTTCGGGTTCCAATGTGTCAAGGCAACGCCTTAAAGAATGCATTAGAAGATGCAGGCAAAGATTTTATTTGGATGGTCAGAGATGAGGGGCACGGTTATCAGGATATAGAAAATATCAAAGACTTTTATGGCACCATGCTGAAGTTCTTAGATAAAAACATTGGTAAATGATGTGGCTGTAACCAGCTAATCAAGGAGTTAGATCCTTCAACTTTTGGGCTGTTGCTGATAAGTTGAAGGATCAATTAACTGGATAAAGATTAAGTAGTTAACAAGTCTGCAAGCATTGGAGTTACTTAATCAAGCGATTGATTAAACGTTGATTGATGATTTGTTGTTTGGCGGTGGTCATCCGATTGGATTTAACGATTGATTTCAGACTTTTCAAAGCCTCTTCAAAATCATCATTAACCACCAAAAAGTCCGCTTTGTGGTAGTGCTTTAGTTCCGCTATGGCTTTGGTCATACGGGTTTTGATGACTTCTGCTGAATCTTGGCCACGTGACTCCAAGCGTTCTTGTAAAGCCTGCACACTGGGCGGTAAGATAAAGATGCTGATGGCTTCTGGAAAGCGCAGTTTGATTTGCTCCGCACCTTGCCAATCAATTTCTAACACCACATCATGGCCTTCTTCCAGCATTTTTTGTACCGCATCCTGTGAGGTGCCGTAATGGTTGCCAAACACATTGGCTGATTCCATGAACACACCGGCGGCTTCCATTTGTTTGAATTTATCGGTAGAAATAAAATGGTAATTGTAACCATCGATTTCTTTGGGTCGCGGTTTGCGGGTGGTGTGTGAGATCGACAGCTTCAAATGGTTGGTGTCTCTGACCAAAGCGTTGACCAAAGAAGTCTTGCCGGTACCAGATGGAGCGGAAACGATGTATAAAGTGCCTGTGAGGTTTTTATTTGACATGTGATTCAGTGCAATGTTTATTCGATGTTTTGGATTTGTTCACGCATTTGTTCAATCGTGACTTTCAAATCTATGCTGGCATTAGAGGTGGTGATGCTGGCTGATTTAGAACCTATGGTATTGGACTCACGATTCAGCTCCTGAACCAAGAAATCCAACCTTCTGCCCACTGGCTCTTCTAAAGTCAGCACGCGGTCCAGTTCAACAACATGCGCATCCAAACGATCCAATTCTTCGGTGATATCAACTTTCTGTAACTGCATCGCCACTTCCTGTTCAAACCGTTCAGGGTTCACATCAATCGCCAAGTCAGCCAATTTATCCTTCAGTTTAGTGGCCAAGCCAGCATTAATGGTCGGTACAAAAGTTCTGATTTCATTGGTCAGTGTTTGGATGGTGCGGACTTTTTCTTGTAAAATTTTCAGCATGGCTTCGCCTTCACGATGACGGGAGTCAATCAATTTTTCAATGCTTGCATCAACCAACTGAATGGCCAATGCATTCAGTTCAGAGGTGTCAGTAGGCTGTTGAATGACCACATCAGGCCAGCTCATGTACTGTGATGTGCTCATGTTGTTGTTCAGCTGGTGGCCGTTACTGATTTCAGCCGCCGCCTCTATCAACTGCGTCAACAGCGCTTTGTTGACACTGAGTTTGGTCAGGCTGACAGTATCATTCGGAAAAAAACGGATGAATACCGCCACCTTACCACGCGACAAGTGTTTATTAAATGACTTACGGAACTGCGTTTCAGCCGCCCGCAAAAAATCAGGGCACTTGATGGTTAAGTCTAAAAACCGCTGATTCACGGAACGAATTTCGCAAGTTAAGCGACCTAAGTGGTTCTCCGCTTCATGCGAAGCGAAAGCTGTCATTGATTGCATGGCATCATGTCTGAATAAATAGTGCCGCTATTATAAAGCAAAACCAAACCCCATGCTCAGCACTGATGTCAACGAGATCTTTCGGCTGCGCTCCGCTGCGCTCAAGATGACAGAGTGTACTGTCATTCAGTGTAAAGCGAGTGGGATGTTGCTTAGTTAGTTACATGAGCTTTAGCGGAGTCTAAAACAATATACTAACGAATAAATTAAACCTACTTTGTAACTGTATTTATAAAAACAAATATTAAAAGCGCCATAAAGTACAATATAACCATGAAAACGTATTGGGTTTATATACTAAGTAACCAAAACAACCGAGTCTTATATATTGGTGTTACAAGCAATTTAGAGCAAAGAATATACCAACATAAAAATAAAATGATTCAAGGGTTCACTGAAAAATACAATGTAAACAAACTGGTGTATTTTGAAGAAACCTCAGACGTAAACAGTGCCATAAATAGGGAAAAACAGTTGAAAGGTTGGAGTCGTATAAAGAAAGAAGCATTGATTAATAAAATAAACCCAGAATGGCAAGATTTAAGTGCGGCGTTTTAGAGCAGTTGAAACAACTCCGCCTGAGATCTTTCGGCTGCGCTCCGCTGCGCTCAAGATGACAGGGTTTCTGTCATTCAGATGGAGCGACAGCGACTGAAGAATCTCCCAATGCCAACGCAATCCTAAACAAGCACCACACCAACTCCGCCTGAGATCTTTCGGCTGCGCTCCGCTGCGCTCAAGATGACAGAGTGTACTGTCATTCAGGGAGAAACTAAAAAGAAACATGTCATTGCGAAGGAGCGAAGCGACTGTGGCAATCTCCTAAAGCAAACGCAATCCTCAACTCCGCCTGAGATCTTTCGGCTGCGCTCCGCTGCGCTCCGCTGCGCTCAAGATGACAGGGTGTTTGAGCCTGCTCCAGTGAAAGTGGGAGGGGCTGTTTATAGGGATGTCATAAAGCACACCCAGTGTGTGCAGCAAACACGCGCAGCGTCCTGTTTAATCCACAACTCAGCCGATTAACTGGGCCCATTGTTGGCGGCGGATTCTGAACTGTTGTACGGCATCGGCAGTTAGGTTGTGTTGAATCAGTTGTTGGCATTGTTGTTGTGCCCATTGGAACAGGGGGGTATCGGCCTGGTTCATTGATTCTATAGAGTGTAAATCGGTGGCTGACAGTTGTTGGCGGTTGATAAATCGGGTGGAGACGTTGTGTTTGCTGGCGTAGATGTCTTTTAATTGCAGGCGTTGTTGTAGCAGCAACAAACCTTCATCGAACATACCAGTGGTCAGTACCAGAGAAAAACAGTGCGTCAAGGTCTGCTGTGCCACTTTAAATAAAGTCTCATCATCGGCAGTGCCGCTGTGTAAATAACCACTGAAGCGTTTGGCTTGGCCGTTACGCAGTTCGGGGCTGGGCGCGTGGTGTAAAAATTCGGCCAAGGAAGTCGCAGCATAGCGGTGCATCGGGTGATCGGTTTTGGCTTTGACGTAATTAAAGTAAGACAACACCCGATCGACTGGGTCGCGCAACAGAGTCAAATGAAACAATGGCCGCTGTGGTAACAGCTGGTACAACAAGCCATGCAGAGGGTGGTGACCACAGATCAGCTTAGGCGGGTTTTTCTTCAAAGCCAATAGCTCAGGACAGCGGTTCAAATCAGGTGCGTTGATGTGCAAAACTTCGGATAGTTGAAAGTTTTTTGCCAGGATGTTTTCTAAACTGGTGCCAGCGGTTTTTGGCACATGTGAGAAGCACAGCGTGTGCTGTTGTGGGTCAAAAGGCCCTAAAACCAGCTGTTTTTGCAGCGCAGCGCGGTTGTTCTCAAAGTTTATTTGGTCGCTGTTATTAAACCATTGTTGGGGCATGATGCTATATACTGTGGGGCTTGAGAGGGTAGAAAGTGTAGCACAACCAGCCATAAAAGCCGAAAAATTAGCCATTGGGTGACAAAATCTGTCAATCATGAGCAACTGTAATTTGAATTGTTACACAATGACATAAAAAAGTTTACATTTGCGCGATAAATGTTAGCTGAGTCACATTTAAACCAAGCAGTTGTTGTTGTTAGGGAACTAATCACATAATCTATATTCGTGGATGAAATTTGAATCACCATTTTTAAAATAATTATTTTGAGGTAACAAAACATGAAAAAAAGAAATCAACAAGGTTTTACATTAATTGAATTAATGATCGTAATCGCGATTATCGCGATCTTAATGGCTTACGCCATTCCTGCATACCGTGATTACACAGTTCGTGCAAAAGCCGGTGAGTGTATGTCAATTTCAGCTGCTGCCAAGCAAGCTGTGAGTGAGTTCTACACCAATGAAGGTCTTTACCCAGCAGGTAACGTAGCTGCGGGTATTGCTCCAGCTGCTAATATCACTGGTGAAAACGTAGCATCAGTTACAGTTAACGCTGGTGTGATTGAGTGTGCTTATAACGCAGTAGATGGTACATTAACTGGTAACACTCTGTTTTTAACACCTTCTACTACTCCTGGCAGTATTGAGTGGCGTTGTAGTTCAACTTTGGACAACCGCTTCTTGCCTGTAGATTGCAGAACTTAAGAATCAGTTAAGTTTATCAAAAAGACCCCGGCATCTGCCGGGGTTTTTTTTGAGCTGAATAATCTAGTTTCTTAACTGGCTTAATATTCAGTATAATCAAATCACTCAAATCATTAATAAAAACCATGCCTTTGCTTAAATCTCCACAACCAAAACTATATGGGCTGTTAAAGGCGCTGTTGTTATTAACTGTATTACTGGTATCTGCTTGGTATGCCTATAAACCAGGTTTAACAGGTGGGTATATTTTTGATGATTACCACAGTTTAAAAAAGTTGGCGATTATCGATGGTGAGGTTAACCTTCAAAACAGTTTGGATTACTTTAAATCTTCCGACACTGGGCCATTGAAGAGACCGATTTCTGTATTCTCTTTTCTGCTTGATGCTCAGGATTGGCCCGCTGATGCTTATTCTTTCAAAAGAACTAATGTCCTGATTCATCTGATTAACGGTGCCTTGCTGTTTATGTTGATATGGCAGGTATTAAGTCACCACACACAACACCGAAACGTTCGGTATGCAGTGGCATTTTTTGCCACTGGATTTTGGCTGCTGCATCCATTTTTAGCATCAACCACATTGTATATCGTGCAACGCATGGCCATGTTACCGTTAACCTTTATGCTGCTTGGAATGCTCATGTATGTTTGGGGCAGGTGCCGACAGCAAAGGTCGCAAAGTGGCTTGAATTATTTGATTTTAATGACTGCAGTGTTTGGTGGTACATTACTGGCTATGTTAAGCAAAGAAAATGGGGTGTTATTTCTGCCTTTGATGGCTTTGTTTGAATTGTTCATCGTGCAAAAATATTTACAGCTACCACCTTTGTCTAGAACGGTAAGAAGCCTGTTGTTTTACCTGCCCATTGCGGTAATTGTGGTTGGTATATTGTTGGCTTTACCTGGCTTTATGCAACGGTATGATGTCAGAGATTTTACCGCATATGAAAGACAGCTCAGCCAATTCCGGGTGTTAACAGATTACCTGTACCAACTGCTGATTCCTAAGTATTTTACTTACGGAGTATTTACTGATGGTTTTAAGTGGTCGCAGGGTTGGTTGCAGCCGGTAACAACTTTGTTTTCATTGGTTTTTATTATGGTGTTGTTAGGTGGTGCATGGGTGCTGAGGAATCGATACATTTGGTTCAGCTTTTCGGTATTTTTCTTTTTCATTGCTCACAGCATTGAATCTACCATAATCCCCTTGGAAATGTATTTTGAACACCGTAATTATGTCGCAGCTGTATTTTTAGGTGTGCCTTTGAGTTTTGCTGCCATAAAAATTGTGAGTAAAACCAAATTGTATTATGTGATACCCATGGCTGTTTTGGTCTTTTTGGGCTTCATAACTTTTGTAAGAAGCAATGTTTGGAGTGATAATTTTAAATTACACTCAATGACCATGGCTAAATTTCCAGAGTCAGTGCGAGCGGCCACCATGACTGCTGATTTTTATGCCCGACAAGGATCGCCCGAATGGACACTGATGATACTGAATCAGACCATTGAACGTCATGAGAATTTAAGTTTACAGCTAAATAGGTTGCAGTATTTATGTAACCGAGAAGGCGTTACGGCATTGCATTATGAAAATTATTTTAAGCAGCTGTTTGAAGATTTTAGAGTGGTCAGGTTTACCCAAGAGGACATGGTGCCTTACACCACTTTATTTAAAAAGTTATTGCGTTCAGAGTGTGGAACCAGTAATGACAACGGGTATGCAATCAAATTATATGAATCATTGTTGGTCAATCCAGCCAATGATCGCCAATACATGCAAGCCTTGGTAGATGTTTATGGCATGCATTATTATATTGAAACCAAACAATTCGAGAAAGTCAGTGATTCTTTGACTTTGGTAATTACAAAATACCACGGCTACAAAGATGCGTTCCAAGGCCTCAATGCTTTGATAGAAGAAGAGCAGTACCTGAAGGCGCAAACAATTTTAAATATTTTGGAAAAGGACTACCAACAACAGTACAGCTTAAAACCTGACCTTGAAAACATTGGTGAACAAATCAGGGCATTCAAAGATTTATTAAAAGAGCGTATATAGTGTATTCAATTATTATTCCAGCTAAAAATGAAGCAGCAAGTTTAATTAATTTGTTGCCAGAGTTACAGACCGCCTTGTCGGGTGCGGAAATCATTGTTGTCAATGATGGTTCAACCGATGATACCCGTCAGATTTGTGAACAAGCAGGCGTTAAAGTCGTCAACCACCCTTACAGTCGAGGCAATGGTGCAGCGATAAAATCTGGCGCTCGTGCAGCAACTGGCGATGTTTTTATCTTTATGGATGCCGATGGGCAACATCGACCGAAAGACATACGAGGTCTGCTTGATCGCTACAATGAAGGTTACGATATGGTGGTTGGTGCGCGTGGCAGTGAGTCACAAGCATCTAAAGCACGGTTATTCGGTAATGGGCTGTACAACCGCATTGCCAGTTACATGACTGGGCAAAAAATTGTCGATTTAACTTCAGGTTTTCGGGTGGTTAACGCTGAAAAGTTTAAACAGTTTTTGTACCTGCTGCCGAATGGATTTTCCTATCCTACCACCACCACCATGGCGTTCTTTCGGGCTGGATTTGGGGTGGCTTACGAACCCATAGTCGCGCCTGAGCGGATTGGTAAAAGCCACATCAATTTACTCAAAGACGGTACTCGCTTTTTTCTGATTATTTTTAAGATCGGAACTTTGTATTCGCCGATGAAATTATTCTTTCCAGCAAGTTTGGTGTTTTTCATATTGGGTTTGGTTTATTATATATTTACCTTTTTTACTGATGGTCGGTTCACTAATATGGGGGTTTTGCTGTTTACCACGTCTGTGATGATATTTTTATTGGGTTTGATTTCAGAGCAAATTACGGCATTGTTTTATCAGACCAGGTCGAAAAGTGACGGTAAGGCCGACTGAGCTTAGCTGCCATGAAATACAGTGCGGTTTCTGCAAAGATGGCAATCAGCCGAATCAAAGCTATTATAATCAATGCTTCATGTTCAGCCATTTTAGGTGTGCACAATAAGATAAACACCACCTCTCTAACGCCAGTGCCACCTGGGGCACCTGGTATCACATAACCAGCCATCCAAGATGCCGCAAAACAAGCCGTAATATACAAATAGGGCTGTGGTTCAAAGCCAAGGGCGAAAATCAGTAAGTAGCTGATCCAGCCCATGCCCATAAAGTAAATCAAATAACAGCATAGGGTACTGAATATGCCAGATTTCTTGAGCAGTTGTAAAGCCAACACAATGCCTGTAACTTCAAACAACAACACCGGCCAGTAAGGCATCGGTAACCAACTGGTTAACCAGTTTACTTGTTCGGGCCAAAACAATAAAAAATGACTTGCCAGTAGGGCTGCTACAAGCAGAACGATGGTTTCGTGGACAGCGGCTATGGCCAGTTGTTGATGACTGAAATTGGCGTTTTGGGTTTTTTGATGGCGGTAAGCAAAATGAAAAATATTGCCAGGCAAGTATTTCATGATTTGGCTTTGGAAATAAATGCTCGCGCACCGCTGTGGCTCAACGAAGCGCAACAAAATCAGCCAAGCACATACCAAGCCCATCATGACCAGTATATAGGTGGTAAAAGCGAGCGCCAATGTACCCATAAACAGAAGTTTATTGTGGATTTTAATGGCTTGCAAAGCTGTGAGGTTGTTTTGAATAACCTTATAAATAAAAAAACAAGCCAGTATAAACACCGCGACTTTAACTGCGCTGAGTGCTGAATCGAGCCAAAATTTGCGGTTCATTATGTTTTGGTTTTGGCTAACACCATGGTCCAAGGTAATGGTTTGTTGACTGCCACTGTATCAAGCTCAGAGTTAACAAAATCTATAAATCCACGGGTACTCCAATGGTTGCGGTGATCGGGTGTGTTGCCCCAATCTTTCATGTATTTACCACGCATAAAATTAAGTGCCCGCCACAACGGTTCTCTGGGAACGCTGAACAGGTAATAATCAGCATTTAATGCAGCCATTTTTTGCAAAGCGAGTTGTGGGTTTTCTAAGTGTTCAAGTACCTCGCAGCAAACCACAAGATCAGCTTGCTCTTCAGAATTTATAGCATAGATACTTTTTAAATACAGATGGGTGTTGTTTCTTAACTTGTTGGCTTCAGCAATTTCGACGTCAGGTGCATCTATATCTAAACCTTTAACTTTGGCTTCAGGAAAGAGGTTTTCTAAGTGGCGATTTACATGACCTTGTCCGCATCCGCATTCTGTTATTGAATTGACTGGAGTTTCGATGGCTGCAGTAAGTTGAGTTATGCTGCGCATAAATCCTTGTAGCATCTTTTGCGCGATCGGGTTTTTAGAGTCGTATTTTTCGTGCAGGTTTGTTGAGTCAGGCATGGGTTCTAATCGCTTAAAATGATTAACATTATAATGTAATGCGAGGTATTGTTCTGTGACTTTTTATTGCCACTAAAGTAGGCTATCGGGTCTGGGATTTAGGTTTTCAATGAATGTTTAGTAAAAACATGTGAGTTTTCTACCATTAACTACTGTTAAACAAAACAGTCAAGTTTATCTTATGTGAGATAAGGATCACACAGTGTGCAGCTTGTGGGTTGGTTAAAAACCGTCAAAAATTGTCAGTTAATAAGATTCATGCAGGCACTTAGCTGTCCGTGCAGCACTTGGCAATCTGATTGTACTTAAAATCAACAATCAATGTTTACAGTACGCATTGTATGACTCAATATTAAAACCAGTGATAATAGATGAATGGGTGAAAACATGGTAAATAAGCCGAAAAAAACAACAGGCTTTACATTGATTGAGTTGATGATAGTCATTGCAATCATTGCTATTTTGATGGCCTATGCCATTCCAGCCTATCGAGACTATACAGTGCGGGCCAAAGCCGGTGAAGGTTTAACCCTGTCATCTGGGCTGAAATCATATATTTCAGAACAGTGGGTTAATACAGGGGATGTGGCTACTTTAAGCAGTGGAATTAACGGGGTTCCAGTTGCCAACACCATAACCGGTGAAAACGTCAGCCAAGTAGCAGTGAATGCAGGTGTCATAACGGTCAGTTATTTTAATGATGCCACTCTGCTTGGCAATACATTGACTTTATCACCTGCTGTTCCTGGATCAGCGGGCAACCCAGGCACCAGTTTGTTATGGATTTGTACCTCTTCTTTGAATAACCGTTATTTGCCTATCAGTTGCAGAACACCATAACTTTAAGTTGGGATATATTATTTTAGGCCAGTTTAATTTAAACTGGCCTTTTTATTGAGACAATTGGCATGAATAAAATAAAAGCAGCTGGGCTTCATTTTACGTTGAGTTTACTGGTAATTGGTGGGTTCATAGTATTTTTAAACTATTTTTGGTACCAGAACCTTGTGCGTGTGACAGGGGTAGTTGAACCACTGAAGTTGTTGGTACTAATTGATGTGGTATTGGGGCCACTTTTGACTTTTATAGTTTATAAAAAAGGCAAAAGAACGCTTAAATTTGATTTGGCAGTAATTGTACTGATGCAACTGAGTGCATTTGTTTATGGCGCTTATACCATATACCAAGGTAAGCCCAGTTGGTTGGTTTTTAATGCCAATGCTTTTGAAGTGGTTTATGCAAAAGAAATCAAGTCTGCACCAACAGGTTTAGAAAATAACAGTATTTTCAGCCGCCCAAAATTGGCTTATATTCCGTATCATAACCAAACAATGGGGTTGGCCGCGCACCATAATTTTAAGTCAGCTTTGCCATTGGGTCTGAATGATTGGGACAATATCAAATACCAATCCATTGGCAGCAAAGAAGCGGCAGTCCTTGCTGGCATGGCAGAAGATGAGATTAAGACCAAAGTACAGTCTAAAGAAATGTACCGCATCAGTAATGATGGTTTGTTTTCTGTGATGGTGGTCGTAGATAAAAGCCGGAACAAATTTTCGAGCTTTACTCAGTTCCATTGATACAATCCCAACCTCCGGCACATGTTCAAGGGCTTTTAATGGTCTATAATAATGGTATATTTTTATAGTCATAATCTTTATGGAAAACCGATACGCCAATCAATCCACACAACGCCGAGCCAAATGGTGGCTGTATGCCCTGTTGGTCTTTTTGGTCCTGCAAATACTGATGGCCATGTATTACGATCAGGAGCCAGCATTTTTTAATGTCAAGGCCAATGCCGAACAGCGGGCGGCTGCACACAACCATGATTTAATGGTCACTGGTTTCACCAGTGGTGCCACTTTTATGCAGGTCACTGATGTGTTATTAAATAAACCAGGTGGTTATATGTCGAATGATGTGATGCCACCATTCGTGCTGATGGATAATATTCCGAATTGGGAATATGGTGTGCTGGTGCAGGTGCGTGATTTTGCGCGGGTGATGCGCAATGACATCAGTCGCTCACAGAGTCAGTCGGAAGAAGACGTGGATTTAACCGCTGCCGACCCCAAGTTTCATAATGACAACGACAAATGGATTTGGCCGCGCACCGAAGGCCGTTACCGTGAAGGGCAAAAGCATTTTCATGATTACCTGACCAGGTTGTCCGATCCCAGTAAGCCTGATGCGCAGTTCTTTGCCAGAACCGATAATTTGGTGACTTGGTTGAATTTGGTCGAGAAGCGCTTGGGTGCTTTGTCACAAAAACTCAGTGCCAGTGTCGGTCAAGACCGGGTCAACACCGACACCGGTGGTGATGAAGTGGCCACCACCTCTACTTATAAGCCCAGCGAGTTGCGGGTACAAACCCCGTGGTTACAGATTGATGACAACTTTTATGAAGCCAGGGGTGCCACTTGGGCCTTGATTCACTTCATGAAGGCCGTTGAGGTTGATTTTAAGGGTGTCTTAGAGAAAAAGAATGCATTGGTATCAATGAAGCAAATTGTGCGTGAGCTGGAAGCAGCACAAGACACCATTTGGACGCCGATGATACTGAATGGCTCGGGGTTCGGCTTCTTCGCCAACCATTCTTTGGTGATGGCATCCTACATTTCACGCGCCAATGCCGGGGTGATTGATTTACGGCAGTTGCTGGAAGATGGTTGATGCCTCGATGATGCCTCATTCGGGGTAAATTGTTGGGCTCATTACTGTCAGTTCGGGGTAGTTAAACTGCACTTGGTAGGCACTGTTGCTGGGGGTGTTGGTGAACTTGAACTCAAGCAACTGGTACTGCTGGTCATCTAAACCTTGAAACAAGGCATTGTTTCCTAGTGGTGTCGCTTTGGGCTTGTAACTGGGGTTACCAAATACAGTATTGAGTCGGATTTTGGGTGGTTTATCTTTGGCTGTAAGCACCCAACCGCTTAACTGACCAGTTTCTGGTTCGAGGTAGCTGATGGGTGGCAGCAGGCACTGACCACCGCCGGTGGTGAAAAAGTGATGGGTTTTTAATCCCTTCGCATGGTCCAAGGTGTCGGTCAGGGCGATGCCATTCAGGGTTTCACAGGCAGACAGGTAGAAAGGCATCATTTGTGTCAATTTCAAAGCGCTGTGTTCAACAACCAACAAACCATTGCCAGTCCTTTTACCTTGTATATAACCCATGATGTTCAGCTGCTGTTCGCGGCCATGCTTCAAATTGGCTGGGTGGCTGAGGCTGGTGATTTTGGCTGTATCGGTATAATACTTCAGCTGGGCCAAGGTCATGAAATGATCGGTGACGATGTAATCATAATTACCTGCATGGCTCACTGCAGTGGTTTTATCTGCCAAAGCTTGCCAACCGCGAAAGTTTTCAGTCAACCGGGCATTCAGCTGGCTAACCGGTTGGGCGATGTGCAGCGCATAAAACAACACAACCAGCAAAGCCACACTGCCAAGCACGCCGGTGATGATGGCCCCTGACTTGAGGGCTTGACCGTTGCGGCCAGAACCTGCCACCAACAACAACAAAAAATAACTGAATAGGGGCCAATGCGCATTGAACCTGAGGTTGTCTGAAAAGAAACCGATGAGTGCATAACAAAGCCAATGCAACAGCGCTATGTACAGCACGGTTCGTTGATTGCGGCGCAAGGATTTCATGTGAACCATAGGCCGCATGCACAAACAAAACACCAATGGTGTAACAAGCAAGAATTGCACCACAAAGAAACTGAAGTGAGTGGCTTGAAACTGCCAAGGGTGGCGGTCGCTGAGTTGAAAATTTAACAGTGCAAAATCTTGCTGCAGGTTAAACCACAGGATGGGCAGCAAGCCAAGAGCCAACACCGGTAAGGTGTAGCCGAGTAATTTAATGATGGCTGCTTTGTGGTGTCTGTACTGCCAAAATACCACGCCACTGGCCAGCAACAGTATCAGCCAAAAGCGCACGTGGGTGTTGAGGCCAAGGGCCAACAATAAACCAAGTAACAGGTAGTCAGTGGGTTTGTTATTGGCCAAGCAGTTGAACCAGGCCCACAAACTTAAAGTGCCAAAAAACAGCAGCCAAATATCTGGCACAGCCATAATTCCGGCAACCGCCAATAAAGGCAGACTCAGCAACAGCAAACCCGTTTGCCAGCTGCTGTTGGTAGCGGTCAGTTGTTTATGTAAGGCCATGCCTAACCAAGGCAAGCTCCAAGCAGCCAATAAGCCGGGTAATCTGATGGTGAATTCATTGGCTGGCAACAACCATTGGCTGAAAGCTATGCTCCATTGTGTCCAACCAGGTAATTCAGTGTATGACCAAGCCAAATGCTGGCTCTCTAACCAGTAAAAAGCTTCGTCGCCAAACAACTGGTGGTGCCAAGCTGAATATACCTGCAGACAGACTAAAGTGGTGTATGCACCGATGAACAGTAACTTGGGTTTCTGCTCAATCAGCATTTAGGTACTTTGAGCTTTTTCCCTGCATTGATCAGATAGCGGGGGGCTTTGAGCGCATTCAACTGGGCAATTTCACGGCGTGAACTGCATTTGAATTTGCGGCTGATGGTGCTGAGGGAGTCGCCCTGTTTGATTTTATACCAGGTAAAAGCCGGTCGATCAGGGAAGTCGGCATCGTGGATGGTTTTCGCCAAAGCCATCAACTCGCTGTTATGGCAGTTGTCTTCATACACCTCTTTCAACTCATTAGGAATCACTACCACGGCATTTTGTTGGATCACCCGTTTGGCTTTGATCGTTGAGTTCAGGTTCCTTAGGATGCGGTACCAGCCCATTTCCTTGTTGTATTGACCAAAACAAATCGACAGTTCACTCAAAGAGGTGGCGTTTTTAGCGCGAATCAAGGTGGTGGTGCCATCGTGGTGTGGCAAATCGACATTATAGGCTTCGGGGTTTTCGTAAATCAGTTTAGCCGACAGCACAGTGCCAATGTAATCCTGAGTTTCACTGGGTAATTCATAAAACAACTGGCTGTCCCAAATCGGTTTGTTCTGGTGTTTGGTGTTCAAACGCCTGAAGCGGTTTTCACCGGCGTTGTAGGCAGCCAGAATTTTGCCGTAGTCATCGGCATACAAGCCACGCTGTTCTTCGATGTATTTGGCGGCCCCTTTGGCTGCAGTTTCTGGGTGGTAACGGGCATCGTAATCACCAATGGTGCCAAGCACCCCAAAACGTCTGGCGGTGGCAGGCATGAATTGAAACAAGCCACTGGCACCTGCAGAGGACATGGAATGTACCCGACCACCGCTTTCTTGGGTGATGATGGCCAGTAGCAAAGATTCAGGGATGTTTTTCTCCGCGAACGGTGGGTAGATTTTATTGCGCAGAAATTGGTAGTTGTTCCAAGTTTCAATTAATTTAGGTCGTTTCCAGGTCAGCCATTCATTCAAAGCGGCTTGAACTCGGACGTTGCTCAGTAAAGGTTCATCCAAATCTATGGCCGGTGGGGCAGTGGTCAACTCGCTGGCTGTGAAATTACCTTCAGTTTCAATTTGGGCCTCAGGTGGTTGGTTATCGGCCAGTTCGGCTTCAATTTTGGCTTGGTGGGCCAAGTCGATAAAGTGTTGGTTGAGTTGTTCTAAGCAGCTGGGGTCTTTTTGACACTGTTCAATGCCTTGTAATAAAACGGCAGTTTCTAAAGGCTTAAGTTCGGCCTGTGACTGTGGTTTAACGGCTTGCTTTTGGCAAGCTGAGAAGATAAGCAGGGCTAATAATGTCAAAATCAGTCGCATAAAAGTTATTTGCAGCAGAGAAGAGTATTGTGTATTATCAGTATTTCAGAGACATCAGCAAGCTTTCACCCATGAAATTATTCAGTTCAATCAAATCACTGTTGCAGTTTAACCCAACTGATCGCCAGCTGAATGAGGCCGAACAAAATGAACTGAATCATGCCATAGTTGAGCTGATGATGGAAATGGTCAGGGCGGATTTTGTCGAGCTTTATGCCGAAAAAACCGTGTTGGCAAAATATTTATCTGATAAGCTGGGCTTCACCACAGCTGATGTAGACAGCTACATCGAAGCCGCTGAAATACGCGCTGAATTCTCAATTTCGCTTGAATCTCAAACCAATGTCATCAATAATTACTTGGCTAACTCACAGAAAGTCGATTTGATGCAACACTTATGGGCTTTGGCTGAAGCGGATAACGAAGTACATTTATTAGAACAAAATTTATTTTATAAGGCAGGATTGCTGTTGGGCATTAAAAAATTACAACTTGACGAAATTTGTCAATCCGCTGAGATCTAAACCAACTGAAGAGAATATTATGGATTTAACCCACTTTCTGAAAACCATGCGTGAGAACAACGGATCTGACATGTACTTAAGTACGGGTGCGCCGATCAGTGTCAAAACTGAAGGTGTGTTGGAGTCCTTGAGCAGCACTGGGCTGCCGCCTGGCATTGTGGAAAAAATTGCTTATTCACTGATGGATGAACGTCAGATCAAGGAATTTGAAGCGACCATGGAATGCAACCTCGCGGTTTCAATCAAAGGTGTAGGCCGCTATCGAGTCAATGTGTTCAGACAACGGGGTGAAGTGTCGATGGTGATTCGAACCATCAAAAGCACCATACCAAAGTTGGATGAATTGAATATGCCGCCGCATTTATATGATTTGATTATGGAAAAGCGTGGCTTGATTTTGGTGGTGGGTGCCACCGGTTCGGGTAAATCCACCACCATGGCGTCGATGATTGATTACCGCAACTCCAGTAAAACCGGTCATATTTTAACGGTGGAAGATCCAATTGAATATGTACACAAGCACAAAATGTCGGTGGTCAACCAACGTGAAATTGGCATTGATACTTTGGGTTATGCGCCGGCATTGAAAAATGCCTTGCGAGAAGCCCCGGATTTGATTTTGATTGGTGAAATCAACGACGCTGAAACCATGGAAGCGGCCGTATCGTTTGCTGAAACCGGACATTTATGTATGGCCACATTACATGCCAACAACTCGGACCAAGCCATGGAGCGGGTGTTGAACTTTTTTCCCAGCGACATGCACAGCAACGTGCTGATGAATTTGGCCTTGAACCTACGTGCGGTTATTTCGCAGCGTTTGGTGGTTGATGTGGATGGCAAACGCAGACCAGCCTGTGAGGTGTTGATGAACACCCCGCAAATACGTGAAATGATCCGCCGTGGTCAAATCAGTGAACTGAAAATGGCGATGGATCAATCACTTGAAGACGGCATGCAGACCTTCGATCAAGCCTTGTATCAAATGTACAAAGACGGCATCATCACCCTAGAAGAAGCCCTAAGTAACGCCGATTCAGCCCAAGGCTTAGAAGTTCGCATCAACCTCAGCAGCGAAGACGATTCTGGCAGTGACGATTATTTTTGATGTCCATAGATAGATTATGTTCTGTGCCTTTTAGTCAATGCTAACATCAAGTGATGGCTGGTGTCGGAGTGCAGTAAATAATCAGCAGTGATTGTTTCGTATGAGTCTTGGCTGTGACTGAGTTTAGTTACTTGATAACCTTCTGCGTAAATTTGCTTGATTAACTTCTCCACATTTTGGTATCTGGCTCGATTGAATTCCATTAAGATAACCATATTCGGGTTTTTATCTCTGACCTTGACGCTACCATACCAAAATTTATCTTCTGAACCCTCAATATCTACTTTGATGAAATCAATCGGCTGACCATGTGCAAACAGTTCATCTATGGAGTTAACACTGACTTTTATTAAATTTGGATAATATTTTTCCTGAGACTGCTTTGAGATGTTGCCGGTTATGAGTCCGTTCATTGGTGTATCATCACTGTATGCGAAATCAATGTCTTCTGCAGCTGTATCTGAAACACCTTTATTTATAACAGTTAATTTATTTTCAAAGCCATTTACTTTACTGCTTTTGGCGATCAAAGAGCACAAATAAGGATTGGCATCTAATGCAGTGACCGTACCTTCAGCACGAACAAGGCTTGACATCAACATTGAAAAATAGCCGTAATTGGCACCGACATCCAGAACATTCATACCGGTATTTACATTGCGAGCAATGAACTCAGTAACATTCATTTCCCAAAAGCCATTCATCTGTAACTGTATGCCCAGCCTTTCATCCAGAGTGCTGACAAACATTAAATAGTGTCCTAAAACTCTACAGACTGATTGGTTGTTGCCTAGATAACTGCTGTGGGCTAAAGACCTTATGGTGCTGATATTTTCTGCTCTGTGCTTTTCATTTTTAAGTCGATGTATTTGAAAAAGTCCATTGGCTCCAATCATGATTTTTAGCTTATAATTAAAGATTTATCATATCATTAAGCTTGAAATAAATGAATATATAGTGGTATGAATCAAAGTGTTTAGACAAAATTGCTGTCATTATTATAACAAAGCCATTGTGGAGGCAATAAAAAAGAATGGACAGAAGGAACTTTTTAAAATCGACAACGGTGGCCAGTCTATTGCCTTTGGCTGCTTGTTCGAACAAGATAAAAGACACCACTGAAATAAGCTGCTTTATATTTTCAGATGCCCACATTGGCTTCAGTGGAATTGATCAACCCAGTTTAGAAACACAGGCCGCAATGATTCAGGTAATTAAACAAAAATTTCCGAATTGTGACTTGGTGTTTGATACAGGTGATGTGCATCATGCCACAATTTATAATGAAGAAAGAAGACTGGCCAGAGAGTTTTGGCTGCAACAGATGGCTGGTCAGTTTTTTGAAAGTTTTTTTCACTACATCCCTGGTAACCATGAGTTAGACCGGGGTCGCTATGATGCAGAGGTGACGGCTGGAGAGTTGGGTAGTTTTAACTTCAGGCCATACTACAGTTTTGACTACAAAGGCATTCACTTTGTTTCTTTACCCCAGCTTTTGGATACTATTTATATCACCAAAGAATCTTTAAATTGGTTAAAACAGGATCTGGTTTTTAATGCCAGTAAAACCACCCTGATTTTTTCTCATAATAGCCTGAGGGGTACCACTTTCAATAATGGTGAAACTGGCTACAGAGAAACAGTTAATTCTCAAGATGTCATGGACATTATTGATTCACATAAACAGGTTTTAGGCTGGTTTCATGGGCACAACCACCAGTATGAAATAGTAAAAAATCACGGTCGCTTGTATGTATCAAATGGAAGGATTGGTGGTTTCAATCCGCCAAAACACTGGGGGGATTTTGGTCAGGACCACTTAGGCGGCATTCACCTAAGAATTAACAGCAAAGGGCTGGAGGTGAGGGCTTTCAGCGCGACAGAAGGAAAATTCATGGATCAACTTGGCTTTCCCAAGCTATCCAATTTTATTAAAACAGACACATCTTTTGACCCAAACGGTAAAGTGAATTATTATTTTGGTCATGGAAGACTGGTCAATGGTGTCCCACATCAATTAAATAACCACTATTTATCCACCAAAAGCACCGAAGTATTTGTCACCAGCAACAACACCAGTCAGTTTAATGAGAATGTGGCATTTGAAAACCCCAGCAAGCTTTATTTTGCTGGCCGAGAAACAAATCGAATCATGGGTTTTCGAGTCAGTCCGAAAAACACTCAATATGAAACCAATAAAACAGGTTTAGAAATAAAACTTAATAAAATAGCCTATGTTCATGTCCCAGATTGGCGACTGAATAAAGCCAATTACATGGCGAGAAGTGGTTACTACCGATGTGCACCTGGCCAAGCGCTTAAATTGAACATTGACTGCAAGCAACTTAATGGTACTGAAAAAATATATTACCAGTACAGCTTATACAGCAGGTCGCATGAATTAATTTATAAACAGGAGTATTCACAGATTAAATTGATCAATGGTCGCAGTGAAACTCTGATACAAACACCAAAAAAATTAAGTAAAAATTTAAACTCAGATAAATTGTATGTGGTGTTTATACTTAAAATCCTTGGTCAAAATGAGGGCTTTGTATTACAAAAAATAGAGCTTAATCAAGTTGCTTCAATCAATGATAAGGATAAGGGTTATGTTAATGAAATTCAGGTCAATAAAAAAAGTTTGAAGTTCAATTCAGTTGGTCATCTCAGGGTTGATGTTAATACTCTGTTTCAAAACGGCACTGCAAACATCAAGCTTCAAAATAGCAAAGACACGCAAACTGTATACTTCCAAATTCCTGACGTCAAATGGCTAATCAGGAATGCAGTGGCTAGTTTTAAAAACAATACAATAATTATTCATCGCCTGCGTTCAAATTTTCAAACCAACCAAGAAATCATCCTTACTCCAGTTAATTGTATTGAAAGCTACATAGCAAAAACCCACTATATGACGGAGTGCGAACTTACAATTGAGCAAAAAATAATAAAAATCAGAACCAATGATTTTAACCCTAAAGCAGCTGTAATGCTTAAAACAAAATCTCAAGTCAAATCAATAACAGGGGGAAATATAATCAAGTCAGCAGGTGTTGGCATACATTGGATTGCACTGGAGTCATCCGTTCTGGAAATCCACCTGGAATAATGGATGACTCGTGATATTCTTAGCTACTTGGTTGAATTAACAACATAATGTCTTGTTGTTTGGCTTGTTCCAAGGCGCCCAGTTTGTCAATATCAACAGTCCTGGCATCTTTGTGTAAACGCTGAATACTGTAACCCTCAGCAAAAATAAGGTCTATGAATTGACCTGGGTTTTCATACCTGGCAGCATTGAATTCTAGTAGAAAACTCATGTGTGGATTGTCTTTTCTGACTCTTTCAGCACCTTGCCAAAACTGGAACTCTGCACCTTCAATGTCAACTTTAGCAAAATCAATTTTGGTTCCCGGTGGGATGAACTCATCTAAAGTGGTGGTTTTAACTTGTATACTGCCCTCAGGAGCTTCGCCATGGTAACGTTTTTCTCGGCTCGATATCAGGTGCCCATTCATGGGCGCATTGGGTGGTACATAAAAAGCGGCATTATCTGACTGTTCATTGCTTAAGGCTATGTTGTTAACTGAGACTCGGCTTTTAAAGCCGTTGATGGTAACGCTGTCGTTAAATAGTTTACTCAAAAATGGGTTGGCTTCAAACGAAATCACTTTGCCTTCTTTGGGGCCCACCAGTTGTGCCATCAGTACAGAATAATAGCCATAGTTGGCGCCAACATCCAATACCACCATACCATTCTTTACATGACCTGCAATATATTCTGTGATGTACATTTCCCACAAACCCCGCATCAATAAATGCATACCGATGCCACGGTCACGGGTGTCTACAAACATGTTGAAGCGCCCTAAAATCCTACATATGGTTTTGTGGTCGCCCAAATAAGCGTTATGACACAGTTCTGAAATGGTGCTGATATTGCTGTTGCGGTTGTCAGGGTTGGCCAATTTTTGGAATTTAAACAATCCAATTAAATCTTTATTTTCTGATGGCATTAGAAGGGTGATGACATTATATTAGATGAGTTAAATTATACTGTGAATTGCTGGTTTTCACAATCAGGCTTTGATTTATTCAAGGCAGTCCTTGTGGCCTATTTAAGCAACAATGAACTGACTGGGCAGTTAATATCACCCACGATATGTGCGAAAACTCCGAAGGCAATGGTTTTAAAGCGGACAACAGCAGGCGCTGACACAATTATACTGAAATAACTGAGAGGACATTCAGTGGTAATTGTTGTTCATTATGTGACTGCATGGGTTAATTGCAATAAAAAATAATATACAATAGCGCCCCAGCTCTGACTCAGTTTGGCGGAAATAACATCAGTGAATGGATGCCAGCATACCTATTTTTCAGTGGTTTGTAGTTTATCAGCGCGACATTGAACATTTATAGGCTTTATTACGCAGTAATTTGGTTTGAATGTGGTAATTTAGCGCGATCACTTTTTTAATAACAAGAATGGCTAAAGTAAGTCTAAATTATTGACACTAAATTATGGAATTTTTTAAAGACGTAGTTAACGGATTTTCTAGGCGTAGACTGTGGAAAAAACTTGCTGTTTTAGAGCTGAAATCTAGGTTTCAAGGGGCTTTTGTCGGTTCTTTTTGGATTGTGCTGGCATTGATCATTAAAGTGATGATGCTTTCCTTGGTGTATTCAATGGTGTTGGGCAAAAACTTCAGTGATTATGTGATGTTTCTGGCACTGGGTTTACTGACTTGGAATTTCATTTCAGCCATCATAGTCACCAGTGGTACAGTGTTTAAAAAATCAGCTAATTTTTTACAGCAAATGGACTTGCCGCATTCAACCTTTGTCTATCAAAATGTCTACCGCGAAGTGGTGTCCTTGATCATGTACCAATTATTTGCCATTCCTTTGGTTATTTTCATCAAAGGTTGGGATTTTGTCGGTTGGGTGTGGTTGTGGGCCTTATTGGGTTACTTAATTATTGTTATCAATGCTTTTTTTGTCTGTATGTGGCTGGGTTGGTTGTCGGTCAGGTACCGAGACGTACAGTCTTTACTGAACAGCATTGTGATGATTATATTCTTGGTGACACCGATACTGTGGCCACCGCCGCCTGAGTTTGCAGGCAGTCTGTATTTTCAGCTCAATCCGTTTTATCATTTAATTGAATTGGTCAGGGCGCCTATTTTACATGCGCAGGTGCCAGTCATTTCATGGTATGTCAGTTTGGGTGTGCTGTTTTTTAATACAGTCATCTGTCTGATCTTTTATCGCAAGGTTAAACATAAGTTGGTATTATGGCTTTAGATATGACAAAAATTTCGATAGACAACATCACTTTTTCATACAAGTATTTTCCATCGATTAGTGGTGGCCTATTGAAAAGCAATGCTGGACTGAAAACTCAAACTGCATTGTCTGAATTCAGTTTGGACATTGAACATGGTGACAGGGTTGCACTGTTTGGAACCAATGGTTCAGGTAAGTCCACATTATTAAAAATAATCGCTGGGATTTACAAGCCTGAAATGGGAGAAGTCAGAACCACTGGAACGGTTTACAGCTTCTTGGGCAGAAATGTAGGGGTGATGCCGCAACTTTCTGGTTATGACAATCTGACCGTTAGGGGCTTGCTGCTTGATTTGCCAGATGCTGTAATTGCCGAAAAAATTGAAAAAATCATCGAATTCTCAGAATTAGGCAATGACATACATCGGCCGGTTTCTACCTATTCGATGGGCATGCGGGCCCGCTTAACTTTTGGTATGTTGATGTTTGTTGATGCCGATATTTTGTTGATTGATGAAGGTTTGGGTGCTGGTGATCAGTTCTTTCTTGAAAAGGCCAGGAAGTTTGTTAATGGACTTTTAGACAGTTCAAAAATATTGATATTTGCCAACCATTCCAATAAATTGTTGAGTGAATTTTGTAATAAAGGCTTGTTAATAGATAACGGTAATATGGTTGCTTATGGCGCATTCAAGGATGTACTGCACCAATACAATCACATCAAAGACAACAATTCTCAGCGATCAGCTCAATGAGCTTTACCAAACAGTTATAATACAATTTGCCATGAATATAATTTGGAAACAACAATGAATCAGTGGGTCAGTAAATTATTAACTAAGTTGATTCCAGGCGCTTCTGAAAAAACCCATCAGCATAAACTTAAAACTAAATATATGCCGTATAAGGGAGCGTACTTTTTTACCCATGTACCTAAGACAGGTGGCACCAGTTTTATTGTCTTTCTAGATCGTTTTTTTCCAGCCAAAGTCATCTTTCCGCACCAACTTTGGATAGAGGTTGGGGATTTTAAACAAGTTGACAAGCAAGCCTACAATTTAATTCGGGGGCATTTTGGTGGTTGTGCGATTGATGTACTTTCGGATAAAGAAATCAAGTACCTAACCATTTTAAGAGACCCAGTGAAATTGGCGTATTCTACTTATGAATATGTCAGAAGAGAACAAAATACAGCGTTGCATCAATTTGTAGTGGCAGAAAACATGTCGTTTGAAACGTTCTTATCACACCCCAGAACCAAGCACTTGGTCTCGGATCGAATGGTGCATAATTTGGTTTTCGGGCACAATTACGATAAATCAGTTGAGAACATGGTGTTAACTGATAAGAGCTTTTCACAGTTCAGAAAGCGCATCAATAAAGGTCAAAAGGAGCTGACCAATGAACAGCGGTTACAAATCTCAAAGTCATTCATAGACCGTTGTCTTTGGTTTGGCGTCTTGGAGCGCTATGATGATGCGGTCAGGCTGTTGTGTTACACAATGGCTTGGCCACCTCAAGGCCAATCGCAAAGGCTGAATGTCAATAAAATCAAACCAGTGATCACCGCGGAGGCCAAAGCCACTGCCTTGGCACAAAACACATTGGATTCTGCTGTGTATGAGTATGCAATTGAGCGCTTTAACCAGGAATATGAGCAGATGCTGGGTGCGTTGAATGTGGCGCCAGAGATTGGGCCCACTGAACTTGATGAGGTTTTGGATCGGCATTATCAAAACAATTATGTCGACCGTTACAACTACCGATTGACAGATCACATTGATTATGACTTTTCAGAAATTTTACTGGGCAGCCAATGGCACCGTCGTGAATGGAATGCCTTGGGTCAATACTATTTCAGGTGGACGGGACCTGGCAATACTTCATCCATTGATTTTTGGATGTTGCCTAATAACTATCGGATCACCATACACACAGTCGATGCCATCAATAAAAATTTCTTAGATCAGCTGAAAATTGACATCAACAACAAGGATAAATCTGTGGTTGAGCGTGGTGGTGGTAAAAGCAGAACGCTACAAGTTGAGTGCCAATCTGCTGAAATTGGTGCCAATGGACTGCTGAGAATCAACTTTCACAGCCAAGGCCTGCAAAGCCACAAGAGTTACTTTTCTTCTGATGACAGTCGAGTGGTGGGTTTTGCTGTGCGCAGTATTCAAATTGAAAAAATCGACTGAACAATGGCGACGCAACCAAGCTGTATAAATGAGCGCGAAACTGATTCAACTGCTGCTGTCTATTACTTTTCTCATATCCCTAAAACAGGTGGCACCAGTTTCACCGCCATATTAGACCGTTTTTTTCATGCAGATGAAATATTCTCGCCGCAATTGTGGTGGGATGTTGGTGATGTACAGCAAGTGCGGCAGCAGAAATACCGTTTTTTCAGGGGCCATTTTGGTATGGGCGCTCAAGCACTGAGTGAATCAAAGCTACACACCCTGACCATCCTGCGAGATCCCTTGAAGATGGCTTATTCAGCGTACCGCTATGTGCAGCGTGAGTCAAACACCAAAGTTCATGATTATGTCGTAGGACAGGGTTTGACATTTGAAGATTTTTTACAAGATCCCAGAACCAAAAATTTAGCCCAAAACAGGTTGTTTAAATCACTTGCCTTGGGTGCAGGCATTCCCCTTGATGGTGCCGATTTGGTGGTTACTGCTGAAAACTACAGGTCACATAAACGGCAGTGGAATAAGGCAGTTAAGGGCATGGACTCAGAAGAAAAAATCAGCCTGGCCAAAGCCTATTTAGACGGATGTTTTTGGGTTGGCTTTTTAGAGCAGTTTGAGCTTTCATTGATGTTGTTGTGCCAGCAAATGTCATGGCCAGTTATAGGTGTTACTGAAAAGCTGAATAAGCACCCAGAGCCACCTGAAATTTCTGAGTTAGCGAAGAGTTTGGTACAAAAAATGAATGGCATTGATTACCAGCTTTACAACCACGCCAAGAGGACCTTCGATCAAAAAGCCGAAGTGTTATCAGCCGAAGTTAACAGCCATAATGCTGCGCAATACAGCATGGCAGATTGGCTGGATGAAAATTACCAAAAAAATCACCTCAAGCAAACGTCAGGAGTACTTGCTGAGGCAATTAACTATGATTTTTCAATGCCATTATTGGGTCAGAATTGGCACCAACGTGAATGGCTTGAAATCGAAGGCATTTATTTCAGGTGGACGGGTCCTGAGGCCATCACGAGCATAGATTTTTGGTTGTCAGCGGGTGACTATGCAGTCTGTATTGAATTTATTAATGTGTCAGATGTTAAGTTACTCAAACAGCTGGGTGTTGCCGTGAATGGACATGCTGTAAAAGTGTCGGTTAGCAACAATGGCAACGTGGGTGGTATAATGTTCGGCTGTAAAAAAGAACATTGCCAAGCAAATGGGTTGCTGAGAATACAAATGACGACTGGGCCATTAAGCTCCCATGACGCTGTTTTTAATTCTGGCGACAGTCGCAAAGTTGGATTTGCGGTGAAATCAATTACTATAAACAGGCAGGAGCTCACGAGCCCATGAAAAAAGTGAACATATTGGTAGACGGATTCAACTTGGGTTTGAAAAAAGGCTCAGGGATTAAAACCTATGGCATGACTTTATTGGATGCTTATGCAGCCATGGGCTATGAAGTGGGCATCTTGATGGACAACAAGTATGTTGCAGGTAAGGATGGGTTGATTGATGAGGTGACTTTGTTTGACCAGGATGAAATCAGGCCGGTTAAACTGTTTAATTTTGCCTTGTTGCGCAAATTAAAGACCTTGAGTTTTTATTTCAGGCGCAGAAAAGGCACTTTGATTGTGCCTAAAATCACGGAGCCAGACCCAGAAAACTACTTGTCTCATGTCAGTGGTAAACGTTACCAATACATCGAAAACATCGCCGATGTGTTTCATACGGCCAACCGTTTATTTGCGGTGACCAATAAAGTCACTCAGATAAAATTAAACCACCAACCTGATATATTTCATTTGACCACACCGTGGCCGATTCAGGTCAAGGGAGCCAAAACAGTGGTGACCATCCATGATTTGATCCCCTTAAAAGTGCCTTTCACTACCTTGGATATGAAGGTGCATTTTTATGAGTTGTTCAAGTGGGCGGCACAAACAGCAGATTTGATTTTATCGGTGTCAGAGCATACCAAAAAGGACATCATGGAAATTTACGGTGTGCCCGAGGAAAAAATCAAAGTCACTTACCAATCCTATAAAGGTGCCGATATTGCGGTCAATCAAGGTGATGCTGCGGTTTATTTACAGTCAAAAAAACTTGAGTCTGAGAAGTACATTCTGTTTGTTGGCAACATTGAGCCGAAGAAAAACATCAAGCAGCTGATTCGAGCGGTGGCTTACATTAACAAAGGCTACAAATTAGCCATCGTTGGTCACAAAGCCTGGATGTCTGAATCTCAATTGGTTGGGTTGAAAGGGTATTTGAGCAAAAAAGATTATGAGATGTTGGATTACGTCACAGAAGAAGAGCTGGCCATACTTTACTCCAACGCCTTTTGCATGGTGTTTCCATCTTTGTACGAAGGGTTTGGCTTACCAGTATTGGAAGCGATGCAGCACAATTGCCCGGTGATTTGTTCGGACCGTTCTTCTTTGCCTGAAGTGGGTGGCGATGCGGTGTTGTATGTAGATCCATATAAGTTTTCTGATATCCGTGATCAGATTGAAAAACTCATGGCTAATCCAGAGTTGCGCTTGGAGATGATTGAAAAAGGCCAGCAACGCGTGGCTTTTTTCAGCCCAGAAAATTATGCCAAACGTTTACAAGAGGCGTATGAAGGCTTGGTTTAACAAGTGGTTTTCTGACTCCAAAAGACCCCAATCAAAACCTGTTACTTACTTTGTTCATGTGCCGAAGACTGCGGGCACCAGTTTTATTGTGTTGCTGGACCGGTTCTTTGCTGCAGCAACCATATTTCCTCAGCAACTGTGGCGAGAAATCAAACAAATTGATCAGCAGGCCAATCAAAACTATGACCTGTACCGAGGGCATTTGGGCGGTGGTGGACTGAAAGTCTTAACCAATCGACCGATTGAATACCTGACGTTGTTGCGTAACCCCATTGAGCTGGCGCAATCGACTTATGAATATGTATTGCGTGAAACCAACACCAAAGTGCATCAGTTGGTGAAAGACAGGTCGATGGATTTTGCTGAGTTTCTGCAGCACCCAATGACTCAGCCACTGATTAAAAATCGCATGATACGCAACATTTCTTTTGACTTTAAACAGGATCCGGCAGCTCAAGAAGTGTTTTTGTCGGCGGAAACCATTGAGTTTTTACATACCATCATCAACAACAGATCAACCACTATGGGGGATGATCAACGTTTGCAGCGTGCGGTGGATTTTATCCACAAATGCCGTTGGTTTGGTTTGTTAGAACGGTTTGATGAATCCATGCAATTACTGTGTTTTGAAATGGCTTGGCCACCCATAGGTCCCAGCCAAAAGCTCAATGTGTATGCACAAAAGCCACAACTGCCAGATTCGGTGTTACAGCAATTAGCCGCCATCAATCAACATGATTTTGCCTTGTATCGAGAGGCTGAAAAACTGTTTGAAGCTAAATTGCACGCCATGCACAGTGCTTTAGAAAAAAACCGCACCGAGGCCATGCAAAGCACCGATGACTTGCTTGACCTGCATTACCAGGGTCAGTCACAAAGGCCGGTGTTGGATGGTGTTGAATATGATTTTGGCCAAGTTTTGTTGGGCAGTCAGTGGCATCGACGGGAGTTGATGCAGCCTGAAAATGATTACTTCAGGTGGACTGGGCCGCAAGCCAAAGCCAGTATAGATTTCTGGCTCAAACGACAAAATTACCGCATCACCGTGCGCATCATCAACGCCATTTCAACCGCGGTGTTGAATGCTTTGCAAATCAAACTCAATGGCGAGGTTTTGCACTGGCACACTGTTGATCAGGGGGTGGTCAGGGTGCTTGAAATGGAATGTACGGCTGCCATGATTGCGGACCATGGTTTGGCGCGCTTGACGATTGATACCGGTACTGTGCTGAGTCATCAACAGGCTTTCGCATCAGCTGATTCAAGACTTGTTGGAGTGGCTGTTCATTGGATACAATTCCAGCATGTCTAAAAATCCTATATTCATCACTGGCCGGTTTCGTTCTGGTACTTCGTTCATTTGGCAGTTGTTCCAGCAGCTTGACGGTTATTGTGCCTGGTATGAGCCTTTGCACCCGCAATTGTTGAGTGCCATTGAGCATGTTGAACCCAAGCAAGACCATGTGGGAATTGATGATTATTGGCAAACCTACCGCCAACATGCTGAATTCAAAGCCGCTTACTCAATGCAGTTTGCGACCCAACAATTGTATTTAGAAGCCACAGATGAATACCCAGAGTTGGAAGCCTATATCCAGCAGTTGATTGATTTATCAGGCTCTGACACACCGGTGTTACAGTTCAATCGAGTTGATTTGCGCTTGGCCTGGTTGCGAGCCAAGTTCCCGGCGGCCAAAATCATTCACATTGAGCGCAATCCTTTACAGCTTTACCATTCACAGCGCAAACACATTGCCTTGGCGCATCGGGATGAGGCGCATTATTGGGATGCCTATGAATTGATGCCTTGGTGTCATGCCTTGGCCCAGCAGTTGCCGTTTTTACTGTCAACTGAATACCGGCACGCGTTTTACCCCTTTTATGCACTGTACCAACTGTCAAAATTGTTGGCGGTGCAGTTCGCTGATGTGACCATCAACTTAGACACCCAAGTGTTCCACAGTGATGCGTTCATTCAGCAGTTGTCCACAGTGGTGGCTTTAACTGAGGCACAAAAAACACAGATTAAAAGCATGTCACATGTACCTGAATTGCCGGTATTTGATGATGCATTGACCAGTGAGTTGGCAGCCATCATGACAGCAGTGGATGTGCATTTAACTGCCACCGGCTTGGTCGATGAATTTGGCCTTAAACCTTTGCGCAGCATCAAGCAACGGCACGCAGCATTTTGGCCAGCGGGACAAAACCATGCCCAGTCAACGGCGGCTTTGTTGTTGAACATCAATCAATTGAACAGCGAACTGACTCGAATCTTGGCGGAAAATAAATCGCTCAAAGCGCAGCTTGAGCAAATGTCAGCGGCTGCCAAGCCAAGTGGTACTGAAGTCGATGCAGTGATGAATCCAGCAGAAGATCAAGAATCAGAGGTGGTTAGCGATGAATAAAGCCAAACGCACAGAGATATTCACCCGCTGGCGGGACATCAACCCCAACCCAACCACCGAATTGGAGTTTAATAGCCCATTTGAGTTGTTGGTTGCGGTGGCGCTGTCAGCGCAATCCACCGACGTGGGTGTCAATAAGGCTACGCGCCGTTTGTTTCCTGTGGCCAACACCCCTGAGGCCATTTTGGAATTGGGTGAAGCCGGTTTAAAGTCGTACATCAAAACCATAGGCTTGTTTAACTCCAAAGCCAAGCACATCATCCAAACCTGCCGCATCCTGATTGAACAATTTGATTCAGTGGTGCCAGACAACCGAGCTGATTTAGAATCGTTACCTGGGGTCGGGCGCAAAACTGCCAATGTAATT
The DNA here is from genome assembly GCA_947502595.1 of uncultured Marinicella sp. Taxonomy (GTDB): domain Bacteria; phylum Pseudomonadota; class Gammaproteobacteria; order Xanthomonadales; family Marinicellaceae; genus Marinicella. Next base: position 39,909 of record CANNAM010000004.1, read on the forward strand.
TTGAATACCGCATTTGGTCAGCCAGCCATGGCCGTAGACACACACATATTCAGGGTGGCCAATCGCACCAAAATCGCCACGGGTAAAAACGTATTGGAAGTTGAACAGCGGTTGTTGCGATTGATACCCAAAGAGTTTTTACTGGATGCCCACCATTGGATGATTTTACATGGGCGTTATGTATGTAAAGCCAGAAAGCCGTTGTGTAAAGAATGTGTGATCGTCGATTTGTGTGAGTTCAAGCAAAAAGTTTTGGACTGAGTTGGTACACCGCCAAATGCCGTTTCAGAACACCTGCAGCAGATGCAAATACGTCGCTGTTTTGGTATAACTGTACCCCCTGAAAATTTTTCCTGTTCATGAAATCTATTGTTACTATTGTTGGTTTAATTATGACTTTATCTATGCAAACTGCAGCCGCTGAACTGCTCACTTTGGAGCGTATATTTGCCAGTCCTGATTTATCGGGCAGCAGTTTACGCGCTTTGAAAATGTCGCCAGATGGTCAGCGGGTGACGTTTTTACAAGGCAAAACTGAAAACAAGGACCAGTATGATTTGTGGGAATACCACATTGCAGAGCAGCAGCGTAGGTTGTTGGTGGACTCTAATTCATTGCTGGTGGGTGATGAGGTGTTGTCGGCGGAAGAACAGGCCCGCAGAGAGCGTCAAAGGTTGGCCAATGTCAAAGGCATCATAGATTACGCGTGGTCTGAGGCTGGTGATTCTTTGTTGTTTCCTTTGAATGGAGATTTGTATGTGTACCATTTAGCCACGCAAAAAACCAAACAACTGACCGAGTCCACAGCTTTCGAAACCGATGCTAAATTTTCACCGCATGGTAACTATGTGTCATTCATTCGTGAACAGAATGTATTTGTGGTTGATGTCAAAACAGGAAAAGAGCAGCAATTGACCTTTGATGGCGCTGGTTTAATCAAGAATGGCATGGCTGAATTTGTGGCGCAGGAAGAAATGGATCGAGACACCGGCTATTGGTGGTCACCTGACGAGCAGCACATCGCCTTTTTACAGGTGGATGAATCACCAGTGGCCATCACCAAGCGGTATGAAATCAACGCCGATGATGTGCAAGTCATTGAGCAGCGTTATCCCTACACTGGCGAGGACAATGTGCAAATAAAACTGGCCACAGTGAACTTGAAAAGCCAAGCCATTCAATGGATTGATTTGGGTAAAGAAACTGACATTTACATTGCCAGGGTTGCTTGGCTGCCAGATGGCAAACTGCTCAGCTACCAATGGCAAAGCCGTGACCAACAAACTTTGAAGTTGAAGTTTGCTGACCTAGAAGGCCACAGCAAAACCATCATCACGGAAACCAGTGACAGTTGGATCAATTTGCACCATGATTTGCGCTTTCTGAAAGACGATCACTTTATTTGGGCTTCAGAACGCAGTGGTTTTAAGCACCTGTATTTGTACGATTTACAGGGACAATTGATCAGGCAATTAACCGATGGCCAGTGGGTGGTGGATGCAATTGAAGGTGTGGATGAAGACAGTCATTGGCTGTATTTCACTGGCAGTTTGGACTCACCCCTAGAAAAGCATTTATACCGCACGAATTACACCGATGGTGGTGCGCCGCAACCTATTACGGTAGCAAGTGGTTTTCATGAAATCACCATGGATGCATCGGCTCAGTTTTATATAGATCATTGGTCGGATCGTGACCACCCGCCTAAAATTTCACTGCATCGAGCCAATGGCCACAGAACAGCTTGGTTGAATGAAAATAAAGTGGCAGAGGGTCACCCTTATTTTCCGTATGCGAAAAATCATTTGCCCAATGAATTTGGTGAGCTGCAGTCGGCAGATGGCCACACTTTACATTACCGCATGATTAAGCCATTGGGCTTTGATGCGAACCAACAATACCCCGTGTTTCAATACGCATATGGTGGTCCACATGTGCAGTATGTGACCAAATCTTGGGGGCGTTGGATTGAGCAGTACATGGCACAACAGGGGTTTATTGTGTTTGTGCTGGACAACCGAGGCAGTGACCGCCGTGGGTTGCAATTCGAGTCGGTGATCTATAAACAAATGGGCACGCCAGAATTGGCCGACCAATTGGTTGGCACCAATTACCTTAAGTCCCTGCCTTATGTGGCGGCCGATAAGATTGGCTTTTTTGGTTGGAGCTATGGTGGTTTTATGGCCTTAAAAGCCTTGACCAATGCGCCAGATGATTATGCTTTGGCGGTAGCGGTGGCACCGGTGACCGATTTTGCTTTGTATGACACCCATTACACCGAAAGGTACATGTCTACACCGCAATTGAATCCAGCAGGTTACCGCAAGACTGCGGTGTTTGACAACGCCAAAAACATCAAAAAACCGTTGTTACTGATTCATGGCATGGCCGATGACAATGTGTTGTTTTTGAACAGCACCAAGCTGATTAAAGTGTTACAAGATGCGGGGATATTGTTTGATACCATGATTTACCCAGGTGGTAAACATGGTATCAGCGGCCAAAAAGCCCAGTTTCATGTTTACAGCACCATTGCAGATTATTTTATTAAGCACCTTAAATAAGGAATACAGCAAATAACCACACTGGGCTTTATTCAAAGCGTTTGAGTTTGGCTGACAGGTGGTCTAAATCTTGTTGGTTGCTTAATTTATGCTTGGCATCATCAATGATATTTAAAGCTTCTTTTTTGATGGTTTCATGGTAGCCAGGATCGCAACAGCTTTGTTGTAACAGGTATTTACACATGTGCAATAACTTGGAAACGATGATGATGTCATGTGAACAATAGGCCCTGAATGGTGCGAGGATGGTGTACAACAACTGTTCAAAAGGGGTGATGTTGATTTGAATTTTTAACTGCTGGTCTTGACCAATCAGCAGGCGGTCAGATTTTTTCATGCGCAAGGTCAACAGCTCAGTCAGGTAATCAATACAGGTCAATGCCGTACCTGGGTCGTTGATGCCGGGCGACATGGCTTTGATGGCAATTTCGGTGATTAACTGAAAAGCCAGGGCGTAATTCTCCTCCATTGATTCGGTGTCATCAATGATGAATTGTTCCAAGAACTTGTTGGCCGTGACCTCATCCAGTGCTTGTTTTGATTTGAAAATAGGGATGCCTTTGAGTAAAAAGGTGTTTTTTCTGGGCAAAACCTGAATCAAGGTATCGGCTTCAACTGTGAGTTCTAACAACCGGTTGGCCCTGATGGTTTGGATGTAGCCGGATTTGGCCACATAGTATTCATGCCAGTCATCGGTGTTGGCGTGGTACTGATTTTCATCTATCAAAGTTTCACTTTCTGTGTCGTATTCAATCAACAGTTCCAACCTTCTTTTGGCTGATTTAAACACCGATTTTAAAATATGGTCGACTTGAATCGATTGTGAAATGGAGTGAATAAAGTAAATAAAAGCACCCAATGAAACACTGATGAAAAAGATGGCGACCAGTACCGAAAAGCCCGGCAGTTGGTAGTTGGTGTCGGTTGGTTCAATCGAAATCAGGGTGATTAAACAGTAGAACACCCCGGACAAATGAATGCCGAGGATGCTTTGGTGTTTTTTATTGGAAATCAAACCGGGCAGCAGTCGTGGTGAGAAGTTACTCGAGGCTTGGTTGAGGATAATCATCACCATTGAAAAGCTGAACACCAAAATTGAAATCAAGCCACCAATTAAGCTGCTTAAAATCACCCGAGCAGTTTCTAAATCATCGATCACCAGCACGGGCAGTACTTTTTGTAGGTATTTTGAAATACCGTACTGTTCAGCTGAAACCATCAGCAGGGCAAAAATCACGCCCCACAGCGCGATTAAGCTGGGATAGAAAGCAATTTTATTTTCAATTTTCCAAAAGAATTGGCTGATTTTATTGAACATGATGCGATTTTCCTGCTGGCTGTTTTTGTCGTTAAAGTACAGTATAACCGAGTTCAGTCAAAAATTTGTCGTTCTGAAGCGCATGATTTAAATGCGCTAATCAGTCATTGGCTGCTGTGGATGTGGCTGTTTTATCCGTCAGCCTTACAATCAATTCATAGCCATAAACCACCGTAAAAGCCATGATTATCTTGGGCAGCCACAGAAAAGCATTTTGTACCAAGGCAACGTGCAATGGGTTGCCAATGGCAATGTCCATCAACGGTTGGCGCAGTAAAATGCCATTGATTGCCAGCAACAAACCAGCCATTAGCAAAGCTGTTTTGAACTGGCCGAATCGCAGCAGCTTGTCTCTTATTAAGTAATACAAAGCGATGATGGCCAAGCCGTACTCGATGGCAGTGGCGGCGGCTAAATAGCGCACATCCCATGAGGCTTGTACTTGCTTACCTTGCATTTGTGCGCTGATCCAATCAGGCAGCCATTCAACAGCAATCACATGGACAACAAAGCTGCCAAAAGAAGCGAGGGCAGCTAACAGCATGATTAAAATAACTTTCATTGTGAGCTCCAATCGACATACAGCATCATTGTAAACTAAAAGTAGGTATTTCCTTAAGGAGTAACTGAAACTACACTGTTAGCTGGTCAATGTTGAGCTATAATAACGAACGTTTGAAAGACAGAAAATACTTTGGAAAAATTTGACTACATTGTGGTCGGTGCGGGCTCAGCAGGTTGTGTGCTGGCCAACCGACTGAGCGCAGATGGCCAACATTCGGTGTTGTTGATTGAAGCGGGTGGTACCGATTGGAACCCGTTCATTCACATGCCAGCTGGCTTGGCTAAACTGGTCGGTTTTAAGTCCATCAATTGGAACTATGAAACGGCACCAGAACCACAGTTAAATAACCGCCAGTTGTATTGGCCGCGGGGCAAGGTATTGGGTGGTTCATCATCCATCAATGCCATGTGCTATTGTCGTGGTCACCGCAAAGATTACGACCATTGGCAGGACTTGGGTAACCCAGGTTGGGGCAGTGTGGATGTGTTGCCTTACTTCATGAAAAGTGAAGACAACCAGCGTTTGAACAATGAATTTCACCGCAGTGGGGGTTTGTTGTCAGTGGCTGACCTTAAATACACCAATCCTTTGAGTGGGGTGTTTATCGATGCTGCCGAAGAAGTGGGTTATACGCGCACCGATGATTTCAACGGCCTGCGTCAACGCGGAGTCGGCTACTATCAGGTCACGCAAAAAAATGGCCAACGCCATTCCACCGCTGAAGCTTTCTTGAAGCCAGCCAAAAGCCGATCTAACTTAACCGTGTGGACCAAAACGCTGGCCCATAAAGTGCTGTTAGCCGATAAAAAAGCCACTGGCTTGTTGGTCGAGCGCAAGGGTAAGGTTTTTGCGGTACAAGCCAATAAGGAAGTTATTCTATCTGGTGGCGCAATCAATTCGCCACAGTTGTTGATGCTTTCAGGCATTGGTGTGGCTGCAGAGTTGGCTGAACATGGCATCGAATGTCAGCATGAGTTGCCGGGTGTAGGGAAAAACTTACAGGACCATTTGGATGTATGCTTGGTGCAAGCTTGCAGTCAAAAAATCACATATGACACCATCAGTGAAGTACTTTCTGGCTTGAAATATTGGCTGTTCAAACAAGGTCCGGGCACTTCCAATGTGGCCGAAGCTGGGGCTTTTTTACAAAGCTCATTGGCGGATGATGACCGCCCAGACCTGCAATTTCATTTTGTCCCAGCCATCCTCGATGACCATGGGCGCAACCGCATTAAGGGCAGTGGTTACACTTTGCATATGTGTGTGCTCAGGCCTGAAAGTCGGGGGCAAATCACTTTGCAATCCGCCGATCCTAAACAACAACCGCACATCCAAGCCAATTACTTGGCTGTTGAACATGATTTGCAACTGATGGTAGAAGGCTTCAAAATCCAGCGCAAAATATTCAGTGCAACGGCATTTGATCCGTACCGTGACAGCGAAATATTTCCAGGCAGCGACACCCAGAGTGATGCCGAAATCATCGAATTCATTCGCCGCAAAGCCGAGTCAATTTACCACCCAATTGGTACCTGTAAGATGGGCAGTGATGTTATGGCAGTGGTCGATCAAAACCTGAAAGTACACGGCATCGAAGGTTTGCGGGTGGTGGATGCTTCGGTGATGCCAACTTTGGTTTCAGGCAACACCAATGCGCCGACCATCATGATGGCAGAAAAGATCAGCGACCATGTATTGAGCCGCGCATGATGCAATGATGCGCCTGTTGGTCACCAGACTGTTGTGGGGCATACCCGTGTTGTGGTTGATTTTGACCCTCACCTTTTTTTTATTACGTGCGGCCCCTGGCGGGCCTTTTGATCAAGAGCGGGAGTTGTCTCCAGAGTTGACCGCCTTGATTGCTGAAAAGTACCAGTTAGATCAACCTTTATTGGCGCAATATTCAAGTTATTTAACCGCCACCATTCAGGGGGATTTAGGGCCCTCGTTCCAGTACAGTGATTACTCCGTTAACCAGTTGATTGCCCTGGGCTTGCCGGTGTCATTAAAACTGGGTTTGTATGCCCTGTGTTTGGCCTTGGTGTTGGGTGTTTTACTTGGTATGGTGGCCGCCTTGTATGCCAATAAGTGGCCTGATTTGGTGGCCATGTTACTGGCGGTGATTGGCATCAGCACGCCTAATTTTGTGATAGCACCGTTGTTGATTGTGGCTTTGGCCGTGAACTTGGGTTGGCTGCCTGTGGGTGGTTGGTCAGGTGGGCAGTGGCACTACATGGTGTTGCCAGTTTTGACTTTGAGTTTGCCTTATGTGGCGGCTATAGCCAGATTGGTGCGGGCGGGTTTGTTGGAAGTTTTGAATCAGCCTTACATCCGCACCGCTCGAGCCAAAGGTTTGTCGTCGTTTGGCGTGGTGTTCAAACATGCCTTGCGCCCTGCATTGATGCCAGTGGTCAGTTATTTAGGACCGGCAGCGGTGGGTTTGCTGACAGGTTCGGTGGTGATTGAACAAATATTTGGTATCCCCGGCTTGGGGCGGTATTTTGTTCAGGGTGCTTTGAATCGTGATTACACCTTGGTATTGGGGGTGGTGTTGGTGATTGGTTTGATGATGTTGTTGTTCAATCTGCTGGTCGATGTCTTGTACCGCTGGTTAGACCCAAGAGTGGGGCGCGCCACCAACAACAGGGCGCTGAGCTGATGAAGCTGAAATTGGGTGCAGGTCTGTTGTTGGTGATCGCTTTGGTGGTATTGATTGGCCCCATGTTTGCTGCCTTTGATGCTGAAACCATCCATTGGGATGATATGGCGGTGGCGCCTGATGCGGTGTATTGGATGGGCACCGATGTGATGGGTCGTGATTTATTCATTCGCACCTTACAAGGTGGCCGCGTGTCACTGATGGTTGGATTGTTGGCCACAATGGTGAGTGTGTTCATTGGGGTGTCATATGGCATGTTGGCAGGCTATATGGGTGCCAGTACGGACGCCATTATGATGCGTACAGTAGATGTGCTTTATGCCTTGCCATTTTTATTTTTGGTGATTTTGTTGATGGCATTTTTCGGTCAGCAACTGTGGTTGTTATTTGCTGCCATTGGTGGTTATTTGTGGCTCGACATGGCGCGCATCGTCAGGGGCCAAACCATGGCACTCAAAGCCCAGGAATTCGTTGAAGCGGCACATGCAATTGGCCAACAAAAACGCGCCATATTGGTTAAGCACATCTTGCCAAACCTGCGTGGGGTGGTCATTGTGTACGCCACTTTAACGGTTCCGCAAGTCATTATGATTGAATCATTTTTAAGCTTTTTAGGGCTCGGCGTACAAGAGCCGATGACCTCTTGGGGGGCTTTGGTTAATGAAGGTGCGGATAATATGGACTTGGCGCCTTGGTCATTGTGGTTTCCTGCTTTATTTTTGTGCTTGACACTGGTAGGATTCAATTCAGTGGGGGATGGTCTCAGAGATCGCTGGGATCCTTCGATGCAGAAATCAAAATAAGCTCAGCTCAATGACCATACAATCAACTCAAGCCTTGTTAAGCATCAAAGATTTGTCGGTAGAATTCACTACCGATGCCGGTACTGTTACCGCGGTAGATCGCCTGAGTTTTGCGGTTAATCCAGGGCAAACGGTCGGTCTGGTTGGTGAAAGTGGTTCAGGGAAATCAGTCACTGCACTTTCGATACTGGGTTTAATCCCACAACCGCCTGGCAAGATCACCGCCGGACAGATTGAATTTAATGGTACCGACTTACTGTCTTTGCCTGAGCGTCAATTGCGCAAGATTCGTGGCAACGACATTTCGATGGTTTTCCAAGAACCGATGACTTCTTTGAATCCGGTGTTTCGGGTTGGTTACCAAATCGCTGAAGTGCTGCGCTTGCATAAAAAAATGTCGAAAAAACAGGCCCTTAAAAGAACTGTCGAGTTAATGGATTGGGTCGGTATACCCGAACCACAGCGACGAGCCAGGTCTTACCCGCATGAACTTTCAGGTGGCCAAAAGCAACGGGTGATGATTGCCATGGCGATTGCTTGTGAGCCTAAATTATTGATTTGTGATGAGCCGACCACGGCTTTGGATGTGACCATTCAACAACAGGTATTGGAGCTGTTACAGCGCCTGCAGCGCGAAATGGACATGAGCATGTTATTCATCACCCATGATTTGGCAGTGATTGCTGATTTGGCCGATGAAGTGGTGGTGATGTACCGCAGCCAAAAAGTCGAACAAGCCAGCACCGAAAACATGTTTCGCCATCCTCAGCACCCTTACAGCAAAGGTCTGATGGCCTGTCGACCACAGTTACATGACAACCCGCGGCGGCTACTGACGGTGGCAGATTTTATGGCTGCAGATGGTCAGGAATTAAGCCCCACCGCGGAGCAACAAGCGCCACAGGTCAAAGTCGATAAATCCAGTCATCCCGTGTTACTTGAGGTCAAACAGCTGAAGACCTATTTCCCGATCAAGTCAGGCTTTTTTGGTCGCATCAAGTCGCATGTGAAGGCGGTAGATGACGTCAGCTTTACGGTCAAAAAAGGTGAGACCTTGGGTTTGGTCGGTGAATCTGGTTGTGGCAAAACCACGTTGGGCCGAACTGTTCTGAACCTACAAGCGGCAACAGCAGGTTCTGTGTTTTACGATGGCATTGATGTGTTTGCTCAAACCCCGACCGCCATGCGGCATTTACGTTCTCGGATGCAAATCATCTTTCAGGACCCCTATGCCTCATTGAATCCACGGATGAGTGTGGGCCAAACCATCATAGAGCCGTTGTGTATCCATCAGCCACAGCTGAATAAACAGCAACGCTGGGAGCAGGCAGCAGCGCTGTTGCAGCAAGTGGGTTTGAACCCAGATCAGTTGAATCGTTACCCGCATGAATTTTCAGGCGGACAGCGACAGCGCATTGCCATTGCCCGTGCTTTGGCGGTTAAACCCGAGTTCATTGTTTGTGATGAGTCGGTGTCGGCCTTGGATGTTTCGGTACAAGCCCAGGTGTTGAACTTGTTGCTGGATTTACAGCAACAACATGATTTGACCTACATCTTTATTTCCCATGATTTATCGGTGGTGAACTTCATTGCTGATCGGGTAGGGGTGATGAACCAAGGCAAAATTGTCGAGTTGAACAGTGCCGAAGAAATCTACCGCAACCCACAAAATCCATACACCCAAAAATTACTCGACGCCATTCCCAAAGGCGAGCCCAAAAGCATCTGATGCGGTTGATTACCCCAAGCAGTCGGTACCATGCCAGTTATTTGAGTTACATTGAAGAACTGGGTGATGAAGAACGTTACCCTTTTCCTTTGGATTTTGAGCACCATGATTTTACCGCGATGCTTGCCAGAATTCGGCAGTTTGAACAGGGCATTAATTTACCTGTTGGCGTTGTGCCAAGTTCCACTTATTGGTTGGTTAAAAGCCATGAAATCATTGGTGTAGCAAATTTAAGGCACCAGTTGAATGAGCAGCTTAAACAAGCTGGTGGTCACATAGGTCTGGGTATCAGGCCATCATTCAGAGGCCGAAAACTAAGTATTCAGCTTTTAAAGCTGACCCTAAAGCAAGCGGCTAACAAAGGCATTAAAGCAGTGCATGTGCATTGTTACCGTGATAACCTGGCTTCTGCGCGCATGATTGTGGCGGCGGGTGGTCAACTTGATTCTGAGTTGTCGTCAACCGCTGGCCAAGTCGTACAGCGCTACATCATTAAACAGTACTGACTGCCTTGCAGTTTGGCCACTCTTTTGTGTCGTTGTGGCTTAAGCAAGGATGAACAACCAATGGCGCTGAGCTGCGTAACACAACCAGATACTTGTAGAAGATACTTGTAGACAGGCAACAAATAATTCAGCACTGCTTTTGGTTTTCTTGCTGGGTTTTTTGTTTATAATTGAATCATGTGTGGTGCTTACAACGTAATCAATAATCCTTTTACTGAGTCGATAACGACTGAGTTGGGTGTGCCAGCGGTTGAAACCAGGGGCATCAGGACGCCAGCGTCAATGATTCAAATTGTCACTGAAGACCGACAAGGGCGTTATTTGGAAGAGGCCAAATGGTGGTTACTTTTGGGTCCTGATGGTAAGCCCAATTACCAGTACGCCACTTTCAACAGCCGGTATGATAAATTGTTTTCATCCAGGCTGACCAAAGGCTTGTTTCAAACTTCACGTTGTTTGATGCCGGCTTCCAGTTTCATCGAAGGTCAAGATAAGCAGTACCATGAAATCACCTCGGAACGGGGCGCTTTGGCCTTGGCGGGGATTTATAAAACTTATCAGATCGCTGGTGAAACCCTCACCACAGCCTCTATAATTACCTGTCCTGGGAATGCCAAGCTTGAGGCCATTCACCGCAAATCAATCCCGCTGATGATTGATGTCGATGACACTGACTTGGTTGATATGTGGCTGGACCCAGGCATGACCAACAGCGAGGCATTCAGGCCCTTGTTGAACGAAAAAATACCGTTTAACTTGGTTGCCACCCCGATACAAGGTGCCCGTAATTTAGCGCCCAGAGATGAACCCATTGAGGTAACCGCAGATGAGTAAAGTAACTTTAATCAAACCACTGACTTCCCGGGTCGAATTGCCTTTGTATGAGTCTAAGGTGCCGGCTGGCTTTCCATCACCGGCCACTGAATATTTGGGTGACACTTTAGACCTGAATGATTACCTGATCAACAACAAAACTGCCACTTTTTTTGCCAAAGTGGAGGGGGATTCGATGATTGGTGCAGGTATTTTTGAAGGTGATTTGATTGTTATTGATCGTTCCATCAATCCCAGCCACAACAGCATCGTGGTGGCGGTAATTGATGATGAATTCACGGTCAAGCGCTTACACATGAAGGATGGCATTGAGCTGCGCCCCGAAAACCCTGCCTACCAACCAATCAAAGTCTGCGGTGAAATTGAAATGCGCATCTGGGGCGTGGTCACCAGCATCGTTCGCAAGTTATGAAATGGCGTTAAAGCTTTACTTATAGCGAATTGATTCAAATGGTTGATCTTAAAATTATTTTTTCTGTGGTTGTTACCTGGTTGGTTTTCTGGCATTTGATTTATGTGAAAGTTTTGCAAAAAATTAGACCATTGGCTGTAGTTGCCATCAGCTTGCATGTCCTGTTGCTTTGGCTGTTGATCAGTTTACTTTTTTATTGGGTGTACCTGCAATCTGTTGCCTTGTTTTGGTGGCTGGTTCTCGGTGTGATTTTTCAGTTGGGGTATTTGATTCGTGTCATTGCCAAAAATGAAGCATACAAGGATGGGCTCCGCCCATCAAAATTTAATTAAATGCTTTAATTTGAATATTCGGTTGTTGTAGGCCATGTAAGTAACAACATCCTAAAAACCAATTGGCTTCCTTAAGTGAGTCTGGTGATGGGCAGAGCCCACCCTACTTCAAATATTTAAAAATCACTTCTCACATTTCGCGAAAGGAGGGTATGATAATTACCCCATGATTGCTTTGTGTGACGTCAATAATTTCTATGTGTCCTGTGAGCGGGTGTTTAACCCGGCGCTGGAGAACAGACCTGTCATCGTATTATCGAATAATGACGGTTGTGCGGTGGCGCGCTCCAATGAAGTGAAAGATTTGGGTATCAAGATGGGTGCGCCTTTGCACCAGATTCAAGATTTGATCAAGCAACACAACATCGCGGTGTTTTCATCCAATTATATATTGTATGGTGACATGTCACATCGGGTTGATGACATCATTGCTTTGTACAGTGATCAGATTGAAAATTACAGCATCGATGAGTCGTTCATTCGTTTTGCTGGCTTTGGGTATTTGGATTTAACCAAGCACTGCCAAAAGCTGGTTAAACAGATTCAGCAGTGGCTGGGTTTACCGGTTTGTGTGGGCATAGCGCCATCGAAAACATTGGCTAAAATCGCCAATCATTACGCTAAAAGTCTTAAAGTGAATGGTAACGTGCTCGAACTCTCTAGTGATTACCACATCAAACAAGCCTTGGCACATTTACCAGTGGGTGAAATTTGGGGCATTGGTCGGCGTTTGTCAACACAGTTGAATTCAATCGGTATTGAAACCGCGTTACAACTGCGAGAAGCTGATCGCAAAACTTTGCGTAAACGCTTTTCTGTCAATATGGAACGTACCATCATGGAGCTGCGTGGCGTGTCCTGCATTGAGTTTGATGCCGATCCAGAGAAGAAAAAAGAGATCGTTTGCACCCGCTCATTTGGACAAAAATCCAGTGATTACCAGTTACTCAAAGAAGCGGCGGCTTACCATGTCAGCCGTGCTTGTGTGACCTTGCGCCAACAACAGTCGGTGGCGCAATGTTTAACTGTTGGTATCAAGACCAACCCTTTCAGTCAACGCGACCAACAATACAGCAACTCAATCACCATCCAGCTGCCCCAACCCAGTGACTTTACCGGTCATTTCTTGGCTGCGGCCAGCCATGCCTTGAAGCGGATTTTTAAACCGGGTTTCCAATACAAAAAAGTCGGCATCATGCTGTCTAATTTATCTGATATCGATTCAGTGCAACAAGACCTGTTCAATTCACAGCCGGTGTCCAACAAAAATCAGCACCTGATGCAGGTGATGGATCAAATCAATGACCGCTACGGCAAAGGCAAACTCAGAAGCGGTACCGAAGGTTTCGCTAAGCAGTGGGTGATGCGTTCAGACAGAAAGTCCAGTGAATACACCACCAACTGGGAACAGCTGTTTAAAGTTTAAACGGCTCAGGCAGCATCAAAGTGCCGTACCAATGCGTTTTAAGCCCTCAATAAAAGCACTGGGTCGCCAATGCATCCAGATGCGTTCGGCTTTACCAACAATGTTACGTGCTGGAATCAATCCCCAAACCCGACTGTCGGCACTGAAATCGCGGTTATCACCCATGGCGAAATAATGGCCTTCGGGTACGGTCAAATCAGTGAATTGAAAAGTCCGGTGGATGCGATTTGAATGCAAGATGCTGTGCTCAGTTTGGCCAGTAGTAACGGTTTCACGGTACAGGCCATTGGGATTGATGTCATCATGTATGCCTAAATAAGCGCCTTGGGATTGTGTTTCAAGCAAGCGGCCGTTGATGAACAATTGCTTGCTGCTTTGGTCATACCGAAGGTGATCACCAGGTACACCAATGACCCGTTTAATCACATCTGTGGCAGGGTCTTCGACTGAGCGGAACACCAGCACATCGCCACGTTCAGGTGTGCCCGTTGCAATCAAGGTGTTGTGGAACACCGGCATTTTGATGCCATAAGCGGCCTTGTTGACGTAAATGAAATCCCCGGTTAATAAGGTTGGCATCATTGAAGAAGAGGGGATGCGGAACGGTTCAACAGCAAAAGAGCGCACCGAAAGCACCAAAAAAAGCAACGGAAAAAAGCCGCCAACCGTGGCCAAGTAGCGCAAATGACGCTTGTTGTTGCGCCGTTCACGGAGGGGTGGTTGGTTGAACTTAGTGAACAACCAAGCCGCCAGTGTTAAAAATGTGCCAATAAATAAAAACACTTCATAGTCCCAATGAAAATCATTCATACCAATCACCTTTGTTGTTTAACAGTGGGTTTATAGAGCAATCAATTCAGCAAAGGTTCGCTGCAGCAACAGAAAAACTGCAAAACCTGACTAATGGCACAGCTGGCAGAATCAAGGGTCTTGGTTGTGTTGGTATCAACAAAACAGTTATACTCAAATCATGAAAAAGTACATGTTGTTGTTTTTGTTGTTGGCCAGTGTTGGGGTGTTTGCCAGCAGTGAGCAAGCCCGTAAATTCGTGGTCACTCAATTCCGTGCCATTGTTGAACCTTTGTTTGCAGAAGGCGAAGCCACGCAACCGAAATTTGATGCTTTTTATGCCGCCATGGTGGCTGAGTTGCCGCCACAACAACGGGCTGAACGGGCCTTGGAATTAACCATCAATCGCTTTGTAGGAGCGGCTGATTATGTGCTGGAAAACGCACAAAGTTGGCGTGGAAAAATTGAGGCTAATTCACGTTTAGAGACCCTCACTACGGTGGCTTTGAATGCCCCCTTGATTGAAATCCGCATGGCAGGGTTTGAATTGTATTTGGCCCAGTATGATCTGGAAAAATCGGTTGAGCAAGTTGATTATTTACTACAACAATATAAACGCCGTCCTGAAAAGAATGCTGCGGGTTCATTGTGGGCCATGGCTGCGATTGCGGCACGGGGCATTGATCGCGAACGGGTGTTTGATGTAATCATTGCAGCCACTGAAAACAACAATGCCAAAATCAGGCGTGGCGCCGTAGAAGCTTTGGCCCGCTTTGGAGGTGAGGAAATCATCGAACCGCTGTTGTACCTTGCCCGCCATGATTCATCGGCTTACATTCAAGAACGGGCTTTTTGTGGCTTGGCACAAACGGGCACTTTACAGGTGGTTGAGCGGTATGCTGCCTTGCCTGGATTAATGGCTGTTTTGCGCGACCCTTACAGCACCGATCAACAACAGGGGTGGGTTTACCAGGCACTGAAAGAAATCAGTAACTTTTATGATGTAGATGAAGACCCTGACCAATGGGAGCAGCGCTTGCTTGAAGTTGATATGTTGGTGCTTGAGTGAACAAGGCCAGCAGCCAAAATTATGTATAAAATCATCAACCCCGATGAATTCAAAACCATTCCATGGAAAAATGGCCAAGGCGTGACCACTGAATTGGCCATCAGCCCAGGTGGCACTTTGGCTGACTTTGATTGGCGATTAAGTATTGCCAGTGTGGTGGAAAATGGGGTGTTCTCAGATTTCACAGGTTATGACCGGCAATTGGTGCTGCTGAACGGCAATGGCATGCGGTTAAGCCATGATGATTCACAAGTTGATGAATTAACTGAAGCCCTTGCAGTGGCTGCTTTTGACGGTGGCAGTCGCACAGTTGGCACATTGCTTGATGGCCCAATTCAAGATTTTAATGTGATGACTAAACAAGGTCATTACCAAGCTGAGCTCAGAACCTATACAAAACATCAGACCACAACGTGTTCAGCCACTCAGTTGACTTTTATTTACACAGCGCAACAACTCATTGAGTTGCAGGTTAACCAGCAACACCTTGAACTGCCTCAAGGGCATTTGTTGCAATTAAGCAATGAAAAAGGAACAAAAATTCAACTCACAGGTCAGGGTTTCATGGTGGTTTTAATACAGTCACAGGCTTAAAGGTTCCTAAGCATTCCCACGCTGGAGCGTGAGGAACAAGTGCGGTTATAAATTATTAATCTAAAACCCGCACAGACTGCCAGTAATTATCATGCCAATAGGTATTGGCCAGCGATGAAATAATGACCCCTTTTGAGGTTGAGGCATGTAAAAACTTGTTATCTTCAAGGTATATGCCGACATGATATAACTTGCCTTGTTTGGGTATTTTAAAAAACAGCAAATCACCAGCCCGTAAATGCCCCTGTTTAACTTTTGTTGGTAACCGCGCTTGCGCCCTGGTGGTGCGTGGTAATTGAAGTCCAAGTATTTCATTGAAAGTCAATTGTACAAAGCCAGAACAATCAACGCCTTGTCGGCTCATACCACCCAGTTGATAAGGGGTGCCTTGCCATTGCGCATGTTGTTGATACAGTTGTGTCAATAATGTATTTGAGTCGTTGGACTTCACCGAATGACCACAACTAAAAGTCATCAAAACCAACAGCATTAATATGGCGTGTTTCATAACAGCATTATATACCACTGTTGGTGGTGCTTTGTGCTTGGGAAAAAAGATCGGAATACCAAGCGTGCAAAAAAAACCGTTGACATTTATTTTTAAGCTGTCTAACATGCACCACATGAACACAGTATTTGCACATGTCCATCACCATACGTTAATCGACAACGGGGTGGCTTAGTGCCAATGTAAAAAAATTTTATTAAAAGCCCCGTTTGACCAAACGGGGCTTTTTTTTTGGGTAAATTTTTAAACCAATAACTTAATTACATGAATACATATACACCAGCAGCTGTACACCATCACATGACCGACATATTCTGACGGCGCCTGCTGGTATTTGCACTTTACACACGAAGCCCCGTCAACCAAACGGGGCTTTTTTTTTGGCCTGTATTCAGGGCCCGAACAAACAACCACAAACGAGTACAATATGAAAATTAAAATGGCCATCCCCAAAGGGAAACTACAAATTGAAATACTTAAATTACTGTCTGATATCGGCATTGATATCATGGGTGATGAACGCAATTACCGCCCCAACTGTTCCGATGACAGGTTTGAAATTAAGCTGTTGAAAGGGCAAAACATCCCTTCATTGGTTGAATTGGGGCAACATGACATTGGTTTTGCTGGTTTGGATTGGATTGCAGAACAAAATGCAGATGTGGCCATCATCAAACCCTTGGGCTTTAATCCAGTACAGATTGTTGCCTGTATTCCAGAGCAGTGGGACTATGCAAGTTTGAAGCAGCGCAAAATCATTGTGGCCACCGAATACATGAACTTGGCGCAACAATTTTTGGATAACAATGGTTTTGATGCGCAATTGATTCGCTCATACGGTGCCACCGAAGTGTTCCCGCCTGAAGACGCCGATATGGTGATTGATAACACCAGTACTGGCAGCACCATCAAGGCCAATCGCCTGAAAATTTGCGCTGAGGTTTACCGCAGTGCCACGCAGTTTTTTGCCAATAAAGCGGCCTTGCAAGACCCGCAGAAAAAAGCCGTGATTGATGACATGTTGTTACTCATCAATGGCGTAATGAATGCCCGCCAAAGGGTGTTGCTGGAAATGAATTGCCTGAGTGATGACATTGAAAAAATCGTGGCCTTACTGCCGGCCATGCGGTCACCGACAGTCAGTCAATTATTCAACTCAGACGCTTACTCAGTGCGTGCCGCGATTCCTGCCAAGGCGGCCACGGCGTTGATTCCCAAATTAATCCAAGCCGGTGCCTCAGACATCCTTGAATTGCCCATCAGGAAAGTTGTCTGAACCATGAACAAGACTGAACTTAAACTGGACTTCAATGAACGGGCAGACTCTCAACCGGCTTGGCTGCAGTCCTTCCAACTACAAACGCAAGCCTTGTGGCGTTACCCAGATCGAAGTGCCTTAGAAAATCGTATGGCCAATGACTTGGGTTTAGCTGAAGGTGCTGTACTGTTAACCAATGGCGGTGATGAAAGCATCGAACTGCTGTATAAAAACTGTAAACTCAATGCCGAATCATTGTTGGTGCCAGAACCCTGTTTCAGCCAATACACCCACAACCAAGTGGTTTGGCAGAATGACACCATTTTCACTGCTGCCACAGCCGATTTGTCGATTGATGTGGGGGCACTGAAAGCCAATTTGCGCGCCAAACAGTGGTTGATTCTGACCCGCCCGAACAACCCCACTGGTGAGTATTTGCCAGTAGCTGTATTGGAGGAACTCATCGAAATGGCGGCCGCCAAAGGGGCTTGGGTGTTTTTGGATGAGGCTTATGTGGAGTTTGCCAATGCTGCTGAAACCATTGATTACACCGCGTACCCCAACTTAATCACTTTGAGGACTTTCTCCAAGGCGTTTGGTTTGGCCGGTGCGCGCATCGGTTATATTTTTGGCCAAGCTGAATTGGTGGCAAAGTTCAGGCAACTGGCGATGCCATTCAATGTATCGAATGTCAATTTACAGCTGGCCACTGCTGCATGGCAAGCCCGCGGTGAAATCAGCCCATACTGTCAACGCATCGCTGATAACCGAGCGGTGGTGGCACAGCTGTTGAGTGACCAAGGTTTAGCACCCTACCCAAGTCGTGGCAATTTTTTGCTGTTTGAAACCAGTGCCGAGAAAAAAGTCTTGTGGGCACGGGTGATGGCTAAATACGGTATCCAAATCAAAACTGAATTGGCCGGTTTGCCCGCTGCAGTGCGGTTGACCATCCCGGCAGACATCAGTAAGTTCAGTCAGGTCATGCAGTTGATTTTGCAGCCGCAATTACTGGCTTTTGATATGGATGGGGTGTTGATAGATACGGCCATGAGCTACGACCAATGTATCAAACGAACTGTGCAGCAATTAACTGGTCAAAACATCAGCCAAACGGATGTTGAGGCGGTCAGGGCACGTGGTGGCTTCAACAATGATTGGGTGCTGAGTGCTGAATTAATTGCCAATCAAGGGGTTGCAGTGAGCTTTGAGCAAGTGGTTGAAACTTTTCAAAAACTGTACAACGGTGATGCTGAAACAGCTGGTTTGGTTGAACAAGAAAAGCAGCTGTTGAGCAACTCATTACAACAACAGGTGTTCGACCCTGACAGTCCATACTGCACCGCGGTTGTGACAGGGCGACCACGGGCAGAAGCGGAGCATGGCGTGGAAAAACTGCAAATCAAACCTGATTTCATCATCAGTGCCGATGATGTCAGCCAACAAAAACCTGACCCAGAAGGCTTGCTGGCAGTGATTGAAGCCAGTTCGCAACAGTTCGGTCAAGGTTTGCGAGCCTGGTTTTGTGGTGACACCGTTGATGACATGCAAGCGGGCAGACAAGCCGGCTGTGTTTGTATCGGAATTGGTGCAACAACGCCTGAAGCCGTAGATAATTTATACCAAGCAGGGGCCGATATAGTCCTTGATAACATCAACCAATTAGAGGCTTTGTTATGATTAAAGTAGCCAGAAATACCAAAGAAACCCAAATAGAGTTGTCACTGGACATCAATGGGAACCCCAGTTCCAAGCAAATCAATACAGGTTTGCCCTTTTTTGACCACATGCTCGATCAGCTGGCCTCTCATGCCGGTTGGTATATGGACCTGCAGATGACGGCCGATTTAGCTGTGGATGATCACCACGGCATTGAAGATGTGGCAATTTGTTTGGGTGAAGCCTTGTACCAAGCATGGCAAGCAGCCAAACCCAATCAGCGCTATGGCCAGCGTTTGTTGCCGATGGATGAAGCCTTAACTTTATGTGCGGTGGACCTATGCGGTCGGCCTTATGCAGTGATTGATCTGCCCTTCTCGCAAGCCCAGCTGGGCGGTATCAACACCGAAATGTGGGAACACTTTTTCTACACTTTGGCCATCAACAGTAAAATCTGCTTGCACCTAAAAAATCAATATTTCCGTAACAACCACCACTTGGTGGAAGGCGCGTTCAAAGCCCTGGCCTATGCTTTAAAGGAAGCTTTACAACCAGTCAGTGGCGAACGTTCTACCAAAGGTGTGTTATGAATATAAATGGTGCCAAAGTGGCTGTGATTGACTTAAACTCCGGTAATTTGCTCAGTTTACAAACTGCCATCCAAGCAGCTGGTGGACAGTTGACCACGGTGCAACAACCCAGTGCGGATTTGTTCACTGAGTGCGATGTGCTGGTGATGCCAGGGCAAGGTCGGTTTGCTTATGTGATGCAACAAATTGATGACTCTGGTTGGCGAACATTTTTGCTGGAGTGGGTACGGAATGGCAAGCGCTTGGTGGGTATTTGTGTGGGTATGCAGGTGTTGTTTGAAGGCAGTGAAGAAGACCCTGAGGCGGTGGGTTTGGGCTTGTTCAAAGGTCATTGCAAAAAATTATCTCACCCTAAAACACCGATGGTGGGTTGGGCAAAATTACAGTCATATAAGTTGAGCATGCAAGATCAGTTTGCTTATTTTGTTAATTCTTATGCCATTGCTGAGTGCCCTTTTGGTACTGCAAAAGTGAATTATGGTGGCAGTTTTTGTGCCGCCGTACAACGTGGAAATTTGTATGGTTTTCAATTTCATCCAGAAAAATCAGGCCAATTTGGCCGGGAGCTGATTAAGTATGTATGTCAATGACACCACAGGCAATTCAAAACCAGCCTATCAATCTGATTTGTGTGCGCGCATCATTCCATGTCTGGATGTGGCCAATGGGCGGGTGGTCAAAGGCACCAATTTCAAACAGTTACTTGATATGGGTGACCCAGTTGAGTTGGCCAAAATGTATGAGCTGCAAGGTGCCGATGAACTGGTTTTTTTAGACATCAAAGCATCTGTGGATGGACAGCAATCAGCCCTGGATATGGTTAACCAAGTGGCCCGACATTTATCGATTCCTTTTGCTGTGGGAGGTGGCATCAAAAGCTTGGAAGATGTGCACAAATTTTTTCATGCCGGTGCCGATAAAGTGACTTTGAACACCATGGCCGTCGAACAGCCTGAACTGATCAACCAAATAGCCAATCAATACGGTTCACAAAGTATCGTGGTGGCAGTGGATGTCAACCAAGAAGATGATGGTTCTTTGGCCATTTATACCCACGGCGGCTCGCAGCGAGCGACCGTTAATTATCACCAATGGCTGGCTGAACTGGTGGATCGTGGCGCAGGAGAGGTGTTGCTTACTGCAATGCACAAAGATGGTACAGGCAGTGGTTTTGATACCCAACTTCTGGCACAATTCGGCGCTGAGTTTCCAGTGCAGGTGATTGCTTCAGGTGGGGCAAATGGCCCAGAGGATTTTTTAGCCGCGATTGAAGCAGGTGCTGACGCTGTATTGGCTGCAGGTATTTTTCACCGTGGTGAGTATACGGTAGGACAAATCAAATCGTATTTAATTAAACACAACATTAAAATCAGGAACCCAGGATGTTAATACCAAGTATAGATCTGATGGGCGGAAAAGCCGTTCAATTACAACAAGGCGATAAAAAAATCATCGAACGCGAAGATGTGTTTGAGTTATTGGAAGCATTTTCTTTGTATGGTGAAGTGGCCATCATTGACTTGGATGCTGCCATGGGCCAAGGTTCTAATCAGGATTTGATTGAACAGATGTTGCGCAAACGTCCTTGTCGTGTCGGTGGCGGTATTCGAGACCTTGAAACGGCGAGAGGGTACTTGGCGGCAGGTGCGACAAAAATTATTTTAGGCACATCGGCGACCGAAGATTGGGTCAAACAGTTGCCCAGGCAGGCGTTGATTTTTGCCATTGATGCCAAGGATGACTATTTAACCACTCATGGCTGGCAGAAAACCCAAGCAGTTAAGGTGTTGGATATCATCAGCGACTGGGCGCAGTATTGTGGCGAATTCCTGTACACCCAAGTGAAAAAAGAAGGCATGCTGCAAGGCATTGATGAGGCGCGCATCAGTGCGGTTATTAAGGCCTCGCCGATTCCTGTTACAGTGGCTGGTGGCATCAGCAGTTATGCAGATTTACAATGGATCCACAAGCGTGGCGCCAATTCTCAGATTGGTATGGCCATTTACGCAGGACAGATGTCATTGACTTCGGCCTTTATGTCGTTGGTGGATTTCGATAAAATGGCAATGATTCCAACGGTGGTACAAGATGCCAAAACCCACAAAGTACTGATGCTGGCTTATTCAACTGAAGCCTCCCTTGAACAGGCTTTAAACAGCCGAACGGGCACTTATTTTTCGCGCTCACGTCAGCAATTGTGGACCAAAGGCGAAACCAGTAATAACACCCAAAAATTGGTGCAAGTTGATATCGACTGTGATGGTGACACTTTATTATTTTTGGTGGAACAACAAAATAATGCCTGCCATTTTGACCGTTATTCCTGTTTTTCCAGTCAAACTAAAAACTATTCCTTGGATTACTTGGATGAAATTTTCACCCAACGCATGAACACCACAGAAGGCCAGTCATTCACGCAAAAACTTTTTGCCAGTGAAGCTTTACAGATTGAAAAGCTCAAAGAAGAATGTGATGAGCTGATCGAAGCCACTGAACACAATCACGTGCGTTGGGAAGCCGCTGATTTGTTGTTTTTTACGCTGGTGATGGCCAAAGCCAAAGGGGTGAGTTTTGGAGAAATTATCAATGATTTGCGGAGTCGCAACAATGAAAGGTAAATACAGCCTGCTTAAAGATTACCAACGCCCGACCTTTAAAGACCAAACTAAAGTTGAGGACACGGTGGCTAAAATACTGGACAAAATCAAGGTCCATGGAGACAAGGCGGTGCGCGCCATCAGCCTGAAAATTGACCAACAAGCAGCCCAATACATTGAGTTATTACCGTTCGATGATTACGACATACCACCGGCTTTGAAACAAGCCATTCAAAGTGCGCACAAACGCATCAAAAAATTCTGTCAATTTCAAATCAAGGGTCTGAAGAATGATCAGTACAGTGATGAAATGGGCGAGTTTGGTTTTATTTACCAACCAATTGAGCGCATCGGTGCTTACATTCCTGGTGGTCAGTTTCCTTTGGTGTCTACGGCATTGATGACTTTGACCCCAGCCCAAGTAGCTGGTTGTCCAGTAAGGGTTGCTTGTTCGCCGTCTGCTGACCCCGCTTTATTGGCGGCGGCCAGTTTGGCTGGAGCCACCCAATTTTTACAGATTGGGGGCGCACAAGCCATCGGCGCCTTGTCTTATGGTTTTGATCAAACAGCACCAGTTAATATGATAGTTGGACCGGGCAATGCCTATGTCAACCAAGCCAAAGCACAATTACAGCACCGTACCCAAATTGATACTTTGGCTGGTCCCAGCGAATTATTGATTTACACCAACCAGGTCAAACAGCCAGAGTGGCTGATGTTTGATGCCTTGGCGCAAGCTGAACATGATGCCAATGCCGTCAGTATCGTGGTCAGCGAGTCGGTTGAAATGTTAGAAAATCTTTACGACCTGTTGGCAGAGCATGACAAAGGTAAAGCCCTGTTAAAAGCCGATA
The DNA here is from genome assembly GCA_947502595.1 of uncultured Marinicella sp. Taxonomy (GTDB): domain Bacteria; phylum Pseudomonadota; class Gammaproteobacteria; order Xanthomonadales; family Marinicellaceae; genus Marinicella. The sequence goes on from CANNAM010000004.1 coordinate 62,972, forward strand.
ACATAGTCTTGCTGTTGGCAGATGACCAGCAGCAAGCCTTGGATTTCATCAATGATTATGCGCCTGAACATTTAATGATTACCGATGAATCATTGAAAACATCTTTATTTAAAAATTATGGTTCTCTGTTCATAGGTGAAAATTCAGCTGTGGCTTTTGGTGACTATTGTGCAGGACCCAACCACACTTTACCCACTGCTGGTGCGGCTAAATTTTCTGGCGGCTTGAGTGTGCATCAATTCTTGAAAGTGTTGTCAACGCAGAAAATCAGCTCAATGGGTCGTGGGGTATTGGCCAATATTTCAGCCAAATTAGCTGCCGCAGAAGGCTTGGCGTATCACCAACAAAGTGCCGAAATCCGCAAACAATTGGATGATTAGGCTGGTTATGTTGAATCTACTCTGATGTGTCGCAGGTTGAATACATAGCACCAACTTTGGGTAGGAATTAACTTTTTCAGATAAACAGCAATCCAATTAAAGCGGGAAAGTTTGTTTGTTAGGTTTGGTTGTAGATAGGCCCTCTCAGCCAAACCTGCATCATCCATAGCTGCTGAAAACCAATCAATAAAGGTGTAGTTATTAGCTGTTTAGACTTCCATAGAAATTATTTTATTTAGTTTTATTGTGCTGGTATATAATCAAAGTCAACCAGTAAAAAATGACATTCAGCAGTCTGTCTACGACCCACAACTAGCCACATGAAATATAAATTTTACCAGTTTGCATTAGACGACAAAAAACAAACTTTATACCACACAGGCAGCGATGGGGTTGAGGTTGAAATTGACATCACCAAAATCAATTACCAAGTGTTGTTGTACTTTGTGCAACACCATGAGGAAGTGGTGACCAAAGACCAAATCATTGAAGCGGTGTGGCAAGGTAAAATGGTGACTGACAACTCCATAGACCAATCAATATCTAAAATCCGTAAATCATTGGCTGCATACGATGATCGGGTGGTAATCAAAACAGCTTATGGTAAAGGATTGGAGCTTGCCCCTGAAGTAACCCAGGAAGATGAGGACAGCACAACAACAGTCAGTCCCAATAAACAGCCAATGAAATGGTTGGTTTGGCCGGTCGTGGCGGTGTTGGTTCTGCTTGCAGTGGTGCGGTTTGCGCCGCAATTAATTAATCAGCCAAAAGCCGGCATGCAGCCGACTGTTATGTGGCTGAGTGAGGCAGCTGATGAAGATTGGCAGAACCAGAGTGGGCAACAATTGCTGCACCAGGTATTTGCTCAAACAGGGGTGAATTATCAGTTGGACAGCGAAGCCAAGCCCAAACAATTAAGCAATCAAGAATACATTGATAATTACTGGCGCATCAATCCCGAGCTTGAGGTCATCAAAACTGATTTACAACAAGTCGATGATCAGTACACCTTAAACATAGAGGTTGCTACCCAAGCAACAGTTAAGAATGGCAGTTTTAGCGGCAGTAATTTACTGAAAATTTTGACCGATGCCAACCGTTGGCTGATTGCTAACAGCCATTTAATTGAGCCACAGACTGACAGCCAAAGCCTGTTGCCGCAAGACCCTCATGTGTTGGAATTACATTTGCGTAGTTTGCATGCTTTCGCTGCAGGTCAGCTTGACCAAGCGTTAAATTATGTGCAACTGGCAGTGAGACAGGAGCCAACTTTTGCTTTGGGTTGGTTGCAACTGGCGCAGGTACAGTATGCCCAAGGCGAGAGTGAACAAAGTTTAGCGACCTTGGATAAGTTAAAAAGCGCACCACTTTATCTGCAGTTTGAAATTGCAGAACAGGCATTGCGAGGCGATATTTTAGACACGGCAGGTGAGCAACAACAAGCCATTGAAATTTTCCAACAACTGCTGAATAAATACCCAGATGAGGCACAAGGCAAGTTGTTGCCAGTGAAGCTGAATTTGAGCTATTCACTGGCGGCAACACAACGCTATACAGAGGCACTGGAGGTGCTTAATGAAGTTGTTCTAGCACTTGGAGATCAATTTGATTTAGATTTACTGGCCCATGCTTGGCATAAGAAAGGCAGTGTTTTATTACAGATTGGCCAAACCACGGCAGCCAAGGAGGCGGCCAACCTTGCATACCAACATTTCAATGACTTATCAGACATGATGGGGGCTGCCAAAGTCAGCATCCTTTTGGCACGGATAGCCAACCATGAATCTGATTACCAACAAGCAGCTGATTACCTGCAGCAATCGATTGGAATTTATCGACATGCTGAATACCCATTGGGTGTGGGTGCTACTTTGAATGAGTTGATTTATACCTTGATGGTTGACGGTCGCTTTACCCAAGCATGGAGCCACATGTTGGAAATGCGCCAAATTGCTTTGGACATTGATTATTTTGCTATGCTGATGGCGGCCAAACAATTTGAAGTAGAAATTGCTCGGGCGCGTGAACAGTGGGCCATCGCAGAGGCGGCATTAGAGGATTATGTCAGGTTGGCAACTGACAATAGCTTCACTCGCGGCTTATTCAAAAAGCAATTGTTTGAGTTAGATTTGGCTTTAGACCAAGCACAGGCAGAACGTGCACAAACTATCATCCATAGCATTCAACAACACATCGACAGCAGTGGTGAAGAACGCTTGCAGCCAAGAATCAACACCCAACAAGCCAGGGTGTATTTTATTCAGGGTAATGCGCAACAAGCGATTGAATTATTGAACCAAACAAAAGCCATGGCTTTGTTAACTGAAGACATGGAGTCGATTCATGCCATCAACAATGAACTGCTGCAATACCATGTTGATCACCAACAGTACACAGCAGCTCAAAGTATCATCGAAACGGTTGATCAAAGCAACACACCACCGGTGGCCTACCCTTATCTTTTACTGAAGTCAAAAATACTGTCAGGTTTGGGTGATCATGCCGAAGCCATCAAATGGGCTGAGCAATGTAAAAACCGAGCCAATGAATTTTGGCGACCTGCTGATGAACTTTATCTTAAAAGCCTCAAAGCCAACTGAGTGATTGGATTTAATAGTTTGTATTTAAATAAGTTGATAGCAATTCAGTTAAGTTCATTGTCTTTTGATTAATTAATTTAACCCACGGTGCTCGCTGCCGAACTTATATCAGCACTGGATTTCGAGTGGGCTGGTGTTAGAGTCTGGCGATCAATATAACCCTTACCAACGCTTATATCTTAGAGCCTAAATAGCAGCTGTAACAACAAAGTCAATAATAGGGTGGCAAGTTTTTGTTTAAATTAACCCTTTTTCTTTTATGTTTGAATGAAACTGAGAATTCATTACATTGAATAACAACTGACGAATAAAATTGCGATAAAATAGCTGGTTCTGTATAACTGCCAAGCAGTTGTTAACTACACCAGGAATCCACATGCGTTTGAGCCTTTTGCTGATTTGTTTATTGCTATTTATCTCAATCTCCCACAGTCAGGACTTACCTGTAGTGCCTGTAACCTCCAAGCCGTTTTCAGCCGCGCTGATAGAACGTAGATTAACTGCAAATGCCCAAGTGGTGGCGAAAAACAACAGTCAAATTTCGGCCGAAATCAGCGCAGTGGTGAATGAAATATATGTTGATGCAGGTGATACAGTGGCTGCCGGTGAAATGTTGATCAGTTTTGATGCGACTGACATTGACTTGCAGCTGCAACAAGCTCAAGCCAACAGCCAAGCAGCGCAAGCCAGATTGAGTCAGGCAGAACTGCGACTCAAACGAGCCCAAGAGATGAAAACCTTTATATCCGCCGATGACTTGCTGGCCAGAACAACCGATGTGGCGGTGTTAAAGGCTGATTTGATGCGTTTAAAAGTGGCAGAACAAACAGCGCAAAGACAAATCAATAAAACCCAGATCCGAGCGCCATTTGATGGTGTGGTCACCGTCCGACAGGCGCAATTGGGACAGCTGTTAGCCGTGGGTTCCGCAGTTTTAAGTTTGGTGCAAATCACTGATACAGAAATTCAGGCCAAAATCCCAAGTCATTTAGCCGACTCAATCATTACTGCCGACCGGCTTGAATTTGTTGACCAAAAGCACAGTTATACAGTTGAGTTGCTACAATTATCACCGGTGGTTGATCAGCAAGCGGCGGTGCAAACAGCCCGCTTTAAAGCCACAGACATACCGCCTTCAATCGGACAAACTGGACAGCTGGTCTGGTACCTGAAAGACCAATTGTTGTCAGCAGATTTATTGGTCAGGCGCGGCGGTAAACTGGGGGTGTTTGTGGTCAACAACAGCAGCTCTGGACCAGTGGCTGAGTTTATCGAGTTGCCTGCAGCTCAGGAAGGCCGACCCATGCCGATTGATGGAGCGCCAGATTGGCAACTGATCATAGGCGGCAGAGAACGGCTGCAACATGGTCAAAGCATTTCGATCAAGTGAGAAGGACTTAAACATGCTAGCCAGAATGCTCACCAACCACCCCTTGGTCAATATTTTCTTTACTGTGGTGCTGGTAATGGGCCTGTTGTCCTATTTAATCATGCCACGCGAACAAGACCCGGAAATAAATTTTTATTGGGTCAATATTGGCACTGTCTTGCCCGGAGCTTCAGCAGAGGATGTTGAAAAGCTGGTAACCTCGCCACTGGAAGATGCGATTAAAAATGTGCAAGACATCAGTTTCACCAATTCAACCTCGCGTGAATCGGTGTCCAATATATTGGTCAGATTCCGAGACATTGGTGAACGTAATTTTGATAAGCGAATCAATGATTTGCGGCGTGAAATACAAAACAAAGCCAGTGCCGAGCTGCCGGATGAGGCGGATGACCCTTTGATTATTGAGTTGACCACCTCCAATGGCTTCCCAACTGCTTTGGTGGTGGTGACAGGACAGGCAGATGATGAGGTGTTGCGCTCACAGGCGCGTAAAATCAAAGAAGATTTAGAAGGTTTGCGCGGCGTGGATAAAGTCACACCCTCTGGGTTGCACGACCCTGAATTACAGGTTGAGTTTGATCCTGATTTATTGGCAGCTCATGGCTTGAATGCGGTACAACTGGCTGAAACTTTGCGGGGTGCGTTCCGAGATGTGTCTGCGGGCAGTGCCCAAGTGGCAGGCAATGAATGGTTGGTTCGGGTGGCTGGTACCACTGACCAACCGGCATTGCTGGCTCAGATTCAATTGCCAGTAATCGGTGAAACTGCAGTAACAGTCGACCAAATTGCCACCGTTGCTCGAGGTCGAGAAAAGGCCGCTCAACTGGCTGCTTACCAAGGCCAACCGGCGGTTTCGATGGCTGTCACCAAAGTGTCTATGGTCAACACTTTAGATTTGGTTGATCGTATTCGGGCTTATATAAACGACAAAAACCAACAAGTGGCAGATTTGGGCATTCAGTTGGTGTTGGCCGATGACCAAACCATCCAGACCCGCAGCGCACTGTCGGTGATGCAGACCAATGCAGCCTTAGGAATGATTCTGGTGCTGTTTGTTTGTTGGTTGTTTCTGGGGTTTAAAATTGCCTTTTTTGTGACCCTGGGTATCGCCTTTTCAGTGGCCGGCAGCATGTGGGTGCTGAACATGACTGGCAATACCTTGAATGTTTCTGTGTTGCTGGGCATTGTGATAGTTTTGGGGATGTTGGTAGATGATGCGGTGGTGGTGGTTGAAGCAATTTACTACCGCATGCAGCGCGGGGCCGATGCATTGAGTGCATCTGTCGAGTCTTTGCGCGAAGTGGGTGCGCCCGTTACGGCTGGAGTGTTGACCACCATGGCGGCATTTTTGCCGTTGATGTTGTTGCCTGGAATTTTGGGTGCCTTTATGTTTGTGATCCCCTTTGTGGTGACTTTGGGTCTGGGTATCAGTTTAATTGAGGCTTTTTGGATTTTACCTTCACATGTGATTGGCAGTGAAACACCGAAAACGATTCGACCGTTACCACAGCACAGTGCTTACAACCCAATTAAGTACAGCAGTGCTGCATGGCACAAGTTGAAACGTCTTTTGTCAACAGCTTATGACAACGGTGCCAAGCGGATGCAGCTGTGGCGCAGTAACTGGACCCGCAAACTGCGCACGCGATACACTAAAGTGCTGTGTTTTATGTTGCGCCGACCTTATGTAATCATTGTATTTGGGGTGTTGAGCTTTTTCGGCGCTGTGTTCATTATGCAGCAAGAAAAGGTCAAGACTGAGTTTTTTACCTTTGATCCTTTTAGGTTGTTTTATGTCAATGTGGACATGCCATCCAACACACCTTTAGAGCAAACGTTGGCACAAACCATGGTGGTGGAAAAACGCCTGAGAAACTTTGTTGAAGATCATGAAATTCGTGCCATCACAGCTTTGTCAGGGATTAAGTTCACAGAAATGGAAGTGCTGTTTGGTGACCAATATGGTCAGATTCAAGTGTCGTTGATGCCTAAAGAAAATGACATGCGGTCAGTGTCTGAAGTGGTGGCCAGCATGCGAGAGACTTTGGTTAATACACCTGGTGATGCCCTCATTTCTTTTCTGGAAATATCTGGTGGTCCACCCGCGGGGAAACCAGTCAGCGTTAAGGTGCGCAGTGATGATTTTATTGAGTTGCGGGCGGCGGCCGATGCAGTCAAACAAATCGTAACCGACCGACCAGGTGCCAAAGACGTGAATGACAATGATGTACCGGGCCGTTCTGAGTTGGTGCTTGAACTGAATCATCAAAACATCCGCAACTTGGGTTTGGAGCCGGGCACAGTGTCGCGCATGTTGCGGTTGCATTTAGATGGTGAAATAGTGGCATTGATGCGCGACCAAGGGGAAAAAGTCGAGCTGCGAGTGCGTGCGCAGCAACGCAATCTACAAGCGATTGATGGCTTTATGAATGACCCAGTGGCCTTACCTGGTGGCGGACAAACCACCTTAGGTAACCTGTTTACACAGCGCACTGATGTAGGGCGCAGCGCCATCAGACATTATAATTTACGCCGAGCGATAACAGTTGAAGCGGAAATCAACAGTGAGTTAACCAACACCGCCAATATCAATGCAGAAATCATTGACGCCTGGCAAAAGATCAGAGACCAGTACCCCAATACCGATTTAGATTTTTCTGGGGAGCTTGATGACATCAATGAAAGCTTGGGCGCCATGGGTTCTTTGTTTTTATTGGGTTTGGGTTTGATTTACTTGATTCTGGCTACTCAGATGCGCAGCTATTTTCAGCCATTTTTGATCATGGTTACTGTACCCATGGCCTTTACTGGTGTGGTGTTCGGGTTATTTATTACCAACAACCCATTGAGTTTATACACCATGTACGGCATCATCGCTTTAACGGGTATTGCGGTTAATGGTGCCATTGTATTGATTGATGCGGCTAATGAACGCATCAAAGCCGGTAAGCGTCCGTTGCATGCCACAGTCTATGCTGCCCGCCGCCGCATAGTCCCGATCATCATGACCACCACCACTACCATTGCAGGTTTGTTTTCACTGGCTGCTGGTTTAGGTGGTAAGTCTTTGCTTTGGGGGCCAGTGGCCTCAGCCATTGTGTTTGGTTTGGCGTTTTCATCGGTTTTAACCCTATTTATGGTGCCGGTTTTATACCGCCAATTCATGAAACAACATGATGCCCATTGAGGTGTTTTCCATAAACAATGTTGTCAATTAAGGATCAGGCCAAATAATCAAGTCTGCATCAGGCCAATTAAAAGGGTTGTAAGCAAAGCTGTTATTGTTGGCCCATGACTGACAAAACGGTATTTTTTCAGGTTGGTCATGAATATTCCAATAGCTGCTACAAACCTCTGTCACATGGATGTTTCTGCATTCACTCATGGTTGGTGCAGAGAAACTGGTTTGGTATTGGTGCACCGCTTCCCAAGCAATTTGTAACAAAGCTTGACCCGTGTCAGGGGCAATTTCTGCTGGAATCAGCAGGCCTTCAGGAGAGCTGTTCAGCAAGCTGGCATAACTAACAGCTGCCATATAAAACACTCCTTCGGTATTCAAATGCACATCATCACTGAACAGTTGGTCTAACTTTTCAACATCGGTTCCAGTGAAACCTGGTACTTGGTCAGCCAATATGTGTTCGACCAAAGTGACCAATGCCAAACCGGCCGGGATGTTATGTATGGCGCTGGGTAAACCTTCATCTGCCAGGGTTAAGTTGACTTTTTCCGCCACACACTCCCAACTTTTAACCACCAGACTTTCATGGTCCAGCCACTCCTGAATGTTGTTAAAATCGATGTACCACCATGAATGGTACAAGTAAGTTTGGGCATCAGGGTTGCCACTAAGCAAGCGGTCATGGTAATGCCTCAATAAGCTGCTACTGTATTCATAAATAATGGTGTCTATGATGTCATGTCTTTCGGTGATGATTAAGGTGTTATAGTTTTCATTTGGGCCCAGAGTAGCGGGGTTGGCCAATTCGTTGATGACATTCATGTTTGTTGTGTCTCGATTTTTACCATTTAAATATCCGGTCCATTCATTACTTGAAGGTAAGTTCATGCCACTGGTTCGTACCCGAATTGGTGAGCCAATGCCAATCTGCTGGTTCCAGTTGTAATCGACACCTTTACCGGCAGCGATGGTGTGTAAAAAATCAGCATAAGGGTTGTCAGTCAAGCTGTGGCCGCTGATGAACACCCGTTTGGATTGCTGGTCAAAGCCATTGTAAAAAATCAGGTCTGCGGTACCACCTGCACTTGCGTTCATTGAAATAAGACAGCACAGTGTTTTAGTTAGATGATTCATTGTGTCGATTGGACCTCATGGTTGTGGTTGGGTACTGCAGCAGCAGCCTTGGTCGTATTTTGTTTTAGATTGCAGTTTGTTTGTTTAGCTTGAACCCATAATCACCTGATTAAACGACAAGTATGACTGTAAAAATAACAAGTACTGAAGCTTGATTCGTAATATCAGTGGAATTTATGACATGGTTATGCAATAAATTTTAACCAGCCATGTAAATGAATTTATTGGCTTAGATATTGGCTTGTTCTTGTCATGGTGTTTTGAACTGCTAAAAGCCGTTGATTTAAGGTAGAATCTAAACTCTTTACAAATGGTAGGTAAATGGTATGGCTTATGTGACAATTGTGTTGGCTTTGGCGCTGTTACAGTACACGTTTTTTGCGTATAAGGTGGGTATGGCGCGTGGTAAGTTTGGTGTCAATGCGCCAGCCGTGACCGGCCATCCTGAGTTCGAGCGGTATTATCGGGTGCAGCAAAATACCTTAGAGCAGCTGGTGGTGTTTGTTCCTGGTCTGCTTATATTTGCTCATTATTTACATGCTTTGACCGCAGCTGGCTTGGGTGTGGTGTTTTTACTGGGGCGCATGATTTACTTCAAAGCCTATGTGGCTGAGCCCAAATCCAGGGGCATAGGTTTTATGCTGACTTTGTTGCCGTCTCTGGCATTGGTGGTGGGTGGTTTGATTGGTGCAGTGTTTGAATTGATATAAGGGTGGTCGGCTAGTTATTTTGTAACCATGTGGCGTTGATGGGCATGAACTTGGTGGCGGTGTTAATCAGTGCATCTGCGGTCAATTGAGTGACACCATAAACATGGGTAGTTACAGCGTAATGTTGCATCACATGCTTGAGTAAAATGGCAAAGTCACCATCGCCTGAGAGCAGCACAATTTGGTCTAAATCTTTGGCTGCTTCTAAAACATCTATGGTGATGCCCACGTCCCAATCACCTTTGGCAGAGCCGTCACTGCGTTGGATGTAGGGTTTCAGTTTGACTTCAAAACCAATGTGTCTGAGGGCACTTTGAAATTTCTTTTGGTCATCGATGTTGCGACTGATGGCATAGGCATTGGCGGTGATTATTTCACCTTGGCAACTTACATGCTGCCAAAATGCTCGGTAATCAAATGATCGCCCAAAAGCGTCTCTGGTGGTGTAATAGATGTTTTGAACATCCACAAAGACGCCAATTTTAGGCAGTTTATGCAAGCTGATTACCTTTTGGGTCCGCTAGAACGGTTGTTGCTGGTGCGTGATCCAGTAGACCGGTTACCACCACCAGAGTTGCTGGCTGCCGGTTTGCCACGGCCTTTATGCTGGCTGCGGCCTTTGTAACCACTTTTGGCAGGACGTCCATCCGATGAACTTGAACGTGTATTGCCTGAACCATTGCCGTTGTTGCTATTTGCACGCTTGCCTTTATAGCCAGATTTATTGTTGCCTTGAGACTCATCGGCATCTTTGTTCCAAGGACTGATGCCAGCTCTGCGCTGGCCTTCTTTGGCTTGTAAGCTGCGCTCACGTGCTTCTTGATTTTCTTTGGCAGAACGGTTGGCCCATTTTTCTTTGACCGCCGCTTTTACGAAAGGTCTGACTTTGGGCTTTTTAGGCTTTTTGCTGTTGCGTTCTTCGTTTTCCAATTGGTTACGAAATTTATTGCTGTCCTTTTTGTATTGCTTGGCTTTGGCTTGTGCTTGTTGCTTATATGGTTTTGGGCGCTTGGGTTTGGCTGCATATTGTCCACGCATGGCTTGCTTGGACTCAGGCACATCATGGATCGGCTCAAAACCGTCAACAAACTCACGTTCCAGTTTATTGCCCAGTAATTTTTCAATGTCAAACAATTGTACAAACTCATCGGCGCTGACCAATGAGATGGCTACGCCATCAGCACCAGCTCGGCCAGTACGGCCAATTCGATGCACATAATCTTCGGGTACATTGGGTAAATCAAAATTCACCACGTGCGGCAACAGGTCAATATCAATACCACGCGCCGCGATGTCGGTAGCAACCAACACCCTGACTTTACCTTGTTTGAATTCATCTAAAGCACGGGTTCTGGCGCCTTGGCTCTTGTTGCCATGAATGGCCAATGAAGTGATGCCAAATTTATTCAAGTGGTCAGATATTTTATTGGCACCATGTTTGGTGCGGCTGAAGACCAACACTTGCTGCCATTGACCATTGGCCACCAAGTGCAACAACAGTTCTTTTTTGCGTTTTTTATCAACTGGGTGCATTTTTTGTGCCACTTTTTCGGCGGTGGTCACTTCTGGGTTGATGGCAATTTCAACTGGGTTTTTGGTGATGGTTTTAGCCAAGCTTCTGATTTCTTTAGAAAAAGTCGCTGAGAACATCAGGTTTTGACGTTTGCTGGGTAAATGGTGAATGATGCGCTTGATGTCATGAATAAAACCCATGTCCAGCATGCGATCGGCTTCATCCAGTACCAACACTTCTAAATCATCAAAACGCACTGCATTTTGACCGTATAAATCAAGTAGGCGACCGGGAGTGGCCACCAAAATATCAACACCGCGTCTGAGTTTTTGCATTTGTGGGTTGATTTTAACGCCACCAAAAACCACTGCAGTTTTTAAATTGAGGTGTTTGCCATAAGTTCTTACACTGGCTTCAACTTGTGCTGCCAACTCCCGCGTTGGGGTCAGTATCAAAGTTCGAGCAGTGTTGGATCTGGCAGGTTTACCTCTGCTTAAAAGCTCTAAAATAGGTAAAGTGAAACCAGCAGTTTTGCCGGTGCCAGTTTGTGCTGCAGCCATCACGTCACGGCCGGATAAAACGGCAGGAATGGCTTGGGCTTGAATGGGTGAGGGCGTATCGTAGCCATGATCAGCCACTGCACGCAGTATCGGCTTTGAAAGGCCGAGTTCGGTGAATTTCATATTTTTCTCTAATGTTTACAGCACTTCGGGCTGTTTGCACAGCACTTAAGGCTGATTGCACTTTTGGGTTGTGCGACAAATATCAGAAAAAATAAAATTGCTGTTTTGCGCACGCTTTTGAGTTCAGGGACTCAATATCAATCCGCTTGAATCAGCGGGAGGCGTACTTTACCTGATGTGCTGGCGATAAACCAGCTATTATTTACCTTTCTGTTAATTGGCTGCCTTGCAATCAGCTCGCAACTCAGGGTTTATTCAAAGCCATCAATGAAAATAATGTCGTCATTGGCTGTGCCACAAACCATGCCCGAGCTTGTAACTGACACATCATCTATATACCATCCATCGGTTTCTACGAAGCTATCAGTTTGTAGACGAAATCTGAATCTTAAGACGTCTGTATTGGCTGGTAGGTTGAGCTGATGTGACTCTGAGCGCCACGCATTTTGGCCATCACATGCACCAATGGTTTGCCAAGCACTGTCATCATATTGCACCTCAAAGTAGCCATAATCATAATCAGCTTCGGTGTCACAATAGCTGCTGTAGCTGATTTCAATAAACTCTGTATCAGTCACCATGATATTAGGTGAGGTTAACGCAGTGTTGCTGTTGGGTGCATAGTTACCTCCGGGGCTGTCACTCCATGCACTGCTTGGAGTGTTGCTGAATTCTGTGCTGATGGCCCAAGTCGACTGCGTCGTCCAACCCTTGTTGCCATTTTCTACATCGTCATGAAAAATCTCACAGATGGGTTGCAGTTGGATGTCTTGGTTGGTCGTTTGTCCTGCCTGCAAGTTAAGGCCAGATAGGGATTGTGGCAGGTAATTACTGGCTGAGACCACCAGGTCAGCCACTGCTGGCTGAACCAACATTGAATAACTGCCATCAGCTAAAGACAACCTATTCGATTGGTTGATAATCAGTAAGCTGTCAGCGATGCTGGCTCCAGTTACGGCGTTCGTGACTCGACCAGCTAAAGTAGCCACTGCTTTGGCATCAACCACATCAACAAACTCGGCATAGCTTGCTCCCGCACGTGCGCCATCATGGGCTTGTACATAGAGGGTGTTTTTGCCTGTATTTAAACCGGTGGTGGGCAATGAGCCGATGAAGTTTTCTGCCACTTGGTCAAAAGACCCATCTGCAGCTGCCAATGCAGTACCTGAGCTTGCGTTTATCGGCAATTGATTGATGTAAGCAGACACCGACTGTACAGTTTCGGTGCTTTGCGTACCATTATTCTGGCTGTAACGATCGTCGTTGGCAGTGCCATTTATTTGAATTTGTGTGCCTGCAGTGATGACATTGGGGGTTATAACCAAGTGTTCTATGTCTGGCCCCAAAGGTTGTTTATACGGTGCTTGACTGACTCGGGCTAAATACATCAGTGCCGCTAAATTATCTGGTAAAACTGAGCTTTCAAAGGTTTCACAATCTTGAAAAAAAGCTGTGCCCAGTTCGAACACCAATGAAGCAACGCCCAGTTCACCATAAGTGGTATCAATTGAAGCCCCAAAGGTGGGGTACAAGTCACTGGCCGCTTGTGGTAAATAATTATTGAAGTACGCGGTTCTTTTGCCTAAGGCTCGAAACTGATTTTCGTTGGGAGAGTCGGCATCAGAATAGCCCCAAGGGTACAGCACCAATTCACTGTAACTGTGGATGTCTACAAACAGACCCGTGGTATCATCTGCCACAGCATCATTGATTCCAGGACCGCGGTTGTCTGTAAAAATTTCTCTGATATAGGTCATTTGTGCGTCCAACTCAGGTTCAGACTCAGGCGCACCACCTGAGAAAGTAGCGCTGCACTGATCATTACTTGCGGCCCACTCAAAGGAATAGTTGCGATTCAAGTCAGCACCTCGAGAATCGCTGTTCGGGGAACAGTAGGCTTGGTTGGTGTTTTTACGCCACAACAAACCCGTTTCAGCCTGTTTGCGGCCATCAGGGTTGGTTTGTAGTGAAAGGTGAATCTCATGGTTGTCAACAATCCAGGTGACATCGGCATTTTGGTCGTATTCAGTCAATAAATATTCGGCAAAACGGGTGTTCAATTCTGCCGTGGCATACTCGCGGGCATGGATGGCGGATGCCAAAAACAGGATGGGTTTATCGCCGGCAATGTTTTGATTGGTGATTTTTAAAATTTTAATGTCATGGCCTTCAGCGGCGTTGATGGTTTTTTCCCAGCTGTCACCAATATCGATGATTTCGGCTAAATTTGGGTGGGTGCTGGCCATTTGTTCCATTCTTTGGAAAGTTTCTTCCACCGTGGAGTAACAAGCAAAACCAGGAATCCCCGTTGTGCCTTGGGTGCCTGGTGTGTTTTGTTCGCGGTTGACTTGAACTTTGGCGAGTTGGGCCATGAGTTTGTGGTCAATACGCAGTGCCAGATTTAAATTGCTAAGCTTTTGGTAAGTGTATTGTTCTTCAACGTAAATGGTGGCAAATTTTTGCTGTTTGTTGACTGCCCAAAGGTCAGTCAAAGCAGCCAATTGTTGCAACTGTTGTTGTTGATCAAAATAAACCCTGATAACAGCAGGTAATTCAATGTTTTGGTTTTGTTCTGTGGGTTGGGAATCGATGGCCCAGCTTAACTGAGTCCAGATGAGCATCAGGAGTAATTTTGATTGCATAAGTTGTTTGTGTGTGGGTTAAGGGTTGAGGGCGTCTAATTGTTTTTCTAAAGCAGTTAATTTTGCACGGGTTTTGGCCAGTACAGCTTTTTGCACTTCAAATTCTTCTCGGGTAACCAAATCGGCTTTTTGTAAACTGGAGGTAAGAATGGATTTCATGTTTTTACTGAAGTCCTGACGCATGGTTTTCAGGTCTTCGGGAATGAATTGTTCAACTTTTTTAACGATGTCTTCGACTACTTCGGCTTTAATCATGGTGTGTTTTTTGTAGGTTGTTGCTCTGAATGCTTCAGATTTTAGCATGTAATTAACTCAGCTGGATACGTTGTGTTCAACAAGGGACATTCATTAACAGAACAGTTTGACATATAATTATGTGATTGCAGGCTGGGTTTTTAGCTTCAGGTAAGGGTCGTGTCTACAGACTGGGCTGCTAAACTTAGTTATGTTGTTTTGTAAAAGCGGTTATAATATGCGCCATGAAAAATCCTTTTAATATCCCTGATCCGGAATTTGCAGATCAAGTCAAACAATATAAAAACCCAATCCCCAGCAGAACTGCACTGATTCAATTCCTTGAATCAAAGAAAAAATTACTCAAGCTTGAAACCATTGCAGTCAAAATTGGCATTCAAAATGATGAACAATTTGAAGGCCTGAGAATCCGTTTACGCAGCATGGTGCGCGATGGCCAATTGTTGGTCAACCGCCGTGGCGGTTATGGCGTACGTAAAAAACTCGCCTTGATTCAAGGGCGCGTCAGTGCGCACAGTGATGGTTTTGGTTTCCTGGTTTCCGATGAGTTATCAGACGATGCTTTCATTACACCCAAACAAATGCGCATGGTGATGGATGGCGACACGGTGTTGGCCGATGTCCAACGAGCCTATAAAGACGACAGCAAGACCGATGCCATCATAGTTGAAGTGTTACAGCGGGCCCATGCTACAGTGGCTGGGCGTTTGATTGATGAAGAAGGTTTGGCATATGTTAAAGCCGATAATTCACGCATCAGCAACATCATGATTCCAGCAGAAGCAATGGGCAGCGCCAAGCACAACGACTATGTGACAGTCAGCATCAAAAAATACCCAGATAAACACCGGCCTGCTTTTGGTGAAGTGATTGCTATTTTAGGTCAGCAGTTGAACCACGAACTGTCGATGCAGTTAACCATAGTCAGCGAAGGTTTACCAACTGAGTGGCCAGAAGCGGTAGAAAATTACCGCAACCAAATTCCTAAAACAGTGGATGAACCCAACATTGGCCCACATAAAGACATCAGGCATTTGCCTTTGGTGACCATTGATGGTGATGATGCCCGAGATTTCGATGATGCGGTTTATGTAGAACCCACAGACAAAGGGCATAAGTTGTTGGTGGCCATTGCCGATGTATCAACTTATGTGCGACCAGAATACCCGCTGGATAAAGAAGCTTATAACCGCGGTACTTCGGTTTATTTTCCGGGCAGGGTGATTCCTATGTTGCCATTGGAGCTGTCCAACGGTATTTGCTCACTGAATCCGAATGAAGACCGTTTGAGCATGGTTTGTGAGATGCACATCAATGGTGCAGGCGAAATTCAATCTTATGAGTTTTACCGTGGTCTGATGCATTCACATGCGCGAATTACTTATGATGAAGCTTGGGCCTATTTAGAGTCAGGTGAAAACCAAGAGAATTGGCCAGATGCAGTGACTGAGTCCTTGAACCATCAATATGATTTGTTTAAATTGTTACAGCAAGAAAAACAAGCGCGTGGTGGTATTGAGTTCAACTCATCTGATGTGTTCATTGAAATTGGTTCAGATGGCATGGTTTCAAATATACAACAATACACCCGCAATGATGCGCACAAATTGATTGAAAATTTCATGATTTCAGCCAACGTTTGTGCGGCAAAATTCATTGAAAAACATGACATCCCAGCGTCGTTCCGTTGCCACAACCCTCCGCCAGAAAGTAAAGTCAAAGATTTGATTACTTTTTTGAAAGGTTTGGGTGTCACTCCCAACTTCAAGGATGACCCCACACCTAAGGACTTGACTGAATTGTTGAAGCAAATTCAGCACCGTGAGGACAAGAGTTTGATTGAACAAGTGGTGTTGCGATCGCAATCTTTGGCCAGTTATGAAGCGACCAATGCAGGGCATTTTGGTTTGGCCTTGACGCATTATGCGCATTTCACTTCACCCATCAGGCGTTACCCTGATTTGATGGTCCATCGGGCGATTGATCACATTGTTTACCACCAAGGTGAAAATTACCATTACAGCCAAAGCCAAGCAGCAGAAATGAACAAGCAGTGTTCTATGAATGAACGCCGAGCAGAAACAGCTTCTCGAGAAGTTGATGCACGTTTGAAGTGTTTATTTATGCAGCAATTCATAGGTGATGAGATGGTAGGCACTGTCTCCGGGGTCACCCGTTTTGGATTGTTTGTGCAATTAGAGCAATACCAGGTCGATGGTTTGATTCATGTCACTTCATTGCCCAATGATTATTACCACTATGACGGTATCAAGCACCAGTTAACCGGTGAGCGAGGTGGCAATCAATTCAGGTTAACTGATCAGCTGATGGTAAAAATCGCGGCAGTTGATTTGGATGATCGTAAGATTGATTTTGATTTTGTCGGTAAAATCAATGCCAAAGGCGAGGTCCTAAAGTCCAAAGACAACGACAAAAAGCCGAGCAAAAACAAAGCCAAAAAAGCCCAGAAAAACCAAGGTACTGGGGGTAAAAAAGAGACCAAAAAAAGTGCGGCCAAAAGTGTCAAGCAAGGCGATAAAAACAGCAAAAACAAACGTCGCAGAAGCCGTAAAAAGCCGTCGTGAGTTCAGCAACTAAACAATTGATTTTTGGGATTCATGCGGTAGAAATGGCCCTCAAAGCAGGTGATCAGGTCAAAGCTGTTTGGTTACAAAAAGATGCGCAAAATAAACGCTTATTGAATTTGTTGGGGGCCATTGAAAAAGCCGCCGTGCCATTGGAGCGGGTGAGTCTACAACAGCTTGATAAAATGGTTGATGACCGCCACCAAGGGGTGGTGGCCAGCATCCATGCGGTTCAGTTAAAGTCCGAAAAAGACCTCAAGGCTCACCTCAAAACATGGTCTGATGATGAGTCGGTCAGTCCTTTTATACTGGTTTTAGATTGTATCGAAGACCCGCGCAATTTAGGTGCATGTTTACGCAGTGCAGAAGCCGCTGGGGTGACCGCTGTGGTGTTTGGTAAGGATAAGTCTGCCTCAGTCACGCCCATCACCCACAAGACAGCGGCTGGCGCAGTGGAGCACTTGGCGTTGTTTCAGGTCACCAATTTAGTGCGTGCCATTGAGGCCATCAAAGCCGCGGGCGTGTGGGTACACGGTGCTGCATTGACAACCGACAGTCAAAACATCTACCAAGCTGACCTCACAGGGCCAGTGGCGATTGTTATGGGTAATGAGGGCAAGGGCCTGCGTCATTTGGTACAACAATCCTGCGACCATTTAATCCACATCCCAATGGCTGGGGAGGTACAAAGTTTGAATGTTTCGGTGGCCACTGGTGTGTCTTTATTCGAAGTGGTTAGGCAGCGCTCTGGCCAACTCAAATAGTAACTGTAAATCTGAACTATTTGCTAGGGTCATCCAATCAATTCTAACGCCTCTTAATCAGTATAAACAAATCTGAAACTACCCCAATGCCAATGACTGACTACTGGATTAAATCATCTGATTGACGTGATTTTGACTGTGCTGCTGATAGGCTGTAGTCACACCAATATTACAACGGAGGATTTATGAAATTAACTCATGTATTTACGGCATTTTTATTGTTGCTATTCAGTCAAATTGCGGCGGCAGCTTCATTTTTTGGTATGGGCTGGGGTGGTGGCATTGTCGGGCTGATTCTTTTGATTTTGGCCATCATTGCCATCATGGATGTGCTGCAGTCATCGCGGGCAACTGAAGAAAAATTGCTCTGGATAGTGGTGATTTTAATCCTCCCTTTGATTGGGTTGATACTGTATTATGTAATTGGTAAAAAATAATACAATCATTACTGCGTGGGCTGGCAAAGTTGCATGCATGTCGGCCCATTCATTAAGCTGTTTCTTATGCGGTTATTAATTAACTGTTGGATTAAAGTTTTTCAAGTGCATGTTGTACAGCAATCCAAAAACCCACCCACTGGCCATAAATCCAAATGTCTGTACTGCAGTTAGCAATAACAATGAATCAGCAAAGAAAGGGTATAAGTTTTGCTCGAGATGCAACATCATATTGAACAAAACCAACAAAATCACCAACATGCCAAATATTATTCCAAAGCGCAATCCATCGGTTCGAGCTGTGTTTGTTGCCATATAAAAATAAGCCAAAAAGCTGATAGCCAAGCCTTCAGTCCACCAAATTAGAATCTGCGACATGTAATTCAGATCGGTATACAAGAACCAATTGTACTGGAAAAATACAGCTGAGCCATTTAGTTGTGAAATCAACTGTTCAGTCAAAGATGAAATGACAGTGAAAGAAAGGGCGGCATACATCAGGTATTTAGTCATGGTATTAATTACTTGCTTTTTGAAAGTAATTGCCAGTTTACTTAATTGCTTGTTAATTGCAAGTAATTAGTTTAAAATTTAACTATGACTAAAAATCAAACTTATAAAATGACAGTTTGCCCGATGACCTATGTATTGGAAATATTGGGTGATAAGTGGACCTTCTTGATCATCCGTGACATGCTTTTTAAAGGTTGTTGTCAATACAAACAATTCATCGAAAGTGATGAAGGTGTTGCGACCAATATTTTGGCTGATCGTTTAAAAAAGTTAACACAACATGGCTTAATCACACAATGCAAAGACCCAGAGAATGGTCGTCAAAAGTTGTACCATTTAACTGAGAAAGGACTGGATTTGATTCCTTCAATTTTACATTTGGTGAAATGGAGCGGTCAATATGACCCCAATACAGTGTTGTCAAATGCGATCATGCAATTCTTGGAAGGGCGATTTGATGAAGCGGTTCAAATTGTCAGAAAAGAGTATCTGAATAATTGTCATGTACACTGAATCAAGCTCAAAAATAAATTGAATATTCGTTATTATATCGTTATTATTCAGTGATTTAGCTGTTAAAACTCAGCGTAATTTAATGATCTGTGACGTGGGTCTATAATTCTGCTTAAAGCAAGCTGTAATTTTGGCAGTCCTTTAATCTAGGAATTAAAAAATGAGAAAAATGTTAATTATTATTTTTGCAATGTCATCCAGTGCTGGTTTTGCAATGGATGCTGATCAAATGCAAAAAGCCGCCTTTAAAGCCTGCGAAACGCAGCTTGAAAATATACCTGAAGGCTTGCGTGAACAAAGCAAAAAAAGTTGTGAATGCAACGTTAAAAACACAGATTATGCAGCTGTGTTGGCCGCACATCAGGCAGGTGACACAGAAAAAGTACAACAAGATGCTTTAAAAGTTGCTGAAAAGTGTGCCAAAGAAACTACTTTTGAATAAGTCTATATTGGATTAGCAATACAGCCAGTCAATCAGTTCAATTGGTTGTCTGGTTGTATCTGGCTTTAATGCACAAAATCAATTAATACATGTTTTGTCTTTCAGTTTTGTTGATTCATCAGGGTAATAATTATAACCCTAAAAGATTGGACTGAATTCAGTAGATGCTCGGCTAAAAGTCTGTTCCAAATTAGGTGTTAATAATGAATTTTTACTTTCTAAAAACCACTGTAAAGCCAATTAAAATTTTTCACTAATAAATCAATTAAAATTATTGCAATATTTACACCGATAAAAAACCAGCGCAACTGGACAGCATAAAAATGTTTATTTTTACAGGTGTTTTGGTGTGTATGCAAGTCATACAGACGGTAATGAAAGCATGAATTTTAAGGTGTAATTAATTAGGTAGAACTAGAATAGATTTTGCAAAAACTATGGTTATATTTTTAAAATAAAACCGCATTAAAGGGTTGACTTTAGAATTGGCTTGCTTGAATATACGTCCAAACCAAGCAAATTTTTTAAAACTTACAAGCAAAAACTGAACTGAATTAAACTGAAAAAACAACCATGAATTTATCTGCCAACATCATCCTCATCAACATTATTGTAGTCATTATCGTGATTATTGGTCCACGTGTGTGGTGAGTTCGGCAAACAATTGGTAATCCCAAAAAAGCCCTTCTCACCGAGAAGGGCTTTTTTTTTACCTGAATTTTTTATTAACCAAAAAACGACAAAAAAAAGAGCATAAAAACATGTATTACGATAAACAAACAGTGAATTACTTAAATGGCAAGTGGCAACTGGCTACCGACACCCAAGCTGGTTTATACCAACAAACTTTCCATTATGGAAATGGTGTTTTCGAAGGCATCAGAGCTTATGCGACTGATCAAGGTACCCATATTCTCAGAGCACAAGCGCACTATGAAAGGCTGCTGTATTCAGCAAAAACCATGCACATTGATATCCAGCAAAGTGTTGAAGAGCTGGTTGCAATCAGCCATAAGTTGTTAGCTAAAAATGGTCTTCAAGACGCTTATATCCGCCCTTTTGTTTACACCGATGAAATGCTGGGTTTACAAGCGAATAGTCAAGCCAATGTGTTTATATGTGCATGGGATTGGGGGCAGTATTTTGATGCCGGTGCACTGAAATTAAAAGTTTCACGTTATTGTAGACCCGACCCTCGGTCATGTCATGTGGATGCCAAGGTGTCTGGCCATTATGTCAATTCAATCTTAGCGATGAAGGAAGCCCACTTGGCTGGTTATGATGATGCCTTGTTGTTGGATCAAAATGGCTTTGTTGCAGAAGCCAGTGGTGCCAATTTCTTTATACAGAAAGAGGGCGCCTTATATACCCCGCCCAAAGGTCATATATTACCAGGCATTACCCGCAGTATAGTTATGGAACTGTGTGAAGCAAATGGCATCAAGGTACATGAAAAACTGTTCAAACCAGAGGATATTTATGCAGCTGAAGGCGCCTTTTTAACTGGGACAGCCGTTGAAGTGAAAGCCGTTGGAACTTTAGGTGAGCATACGTTTAAGCGCCCATGGGATGAAACCTTTGGGGCTTTGTTACAAAAACAGTTCAGTCAAGTGGCCAGAAAACAAAAAGTTAAATACCAACAATTTAAGGCAGCATAATGAGTGCTTTGAACAAATATTCAAAGGCAGTCACTCAAGATGACTCACAACCGGCAGCCAAAGCAATGTTGCATGCCATCGGCCTGAGCCAAGCTGAATTGAACCAGCCATTTGTTGGTGTGGCATCAACTGGTTATGAGGGCAACCCTTGCAATATGCACCTCAATGACATGGCCAAACAAATCAAAGATGCCGTATGTGAAAAATCGCTGAATGGTCTGATTTTTAACACCATTGGAATTTCAGATGGCATATCAATGGGCACCTCAGGTATGCATTATTCTTTACCCTCACGTGATTTAATCGCCGATTCCATTGAAACTGTGGTGGCTGGTATGCATTACGATGCGGTGGTTACGGTGGTTGGCTGTGATAAAAATATGCCTGGAGCAATGATGGCCATGTTGCGTCTGAATCGACCGGCTTTATTGGTCTATGGTGGCACCATTGCACCTGGCTGTCACGCGGGTAAAAAGCTTGATGTGGTCTCGGCTTTTGAGGCTTGGGGTGAAAAACTCACGGGTAAAATACAAGCTTCGGAGTACCAACAAATCATCCAAAAAGCCTGTCCTGGTGCTGGTGCCTGTGGTGGCATGTACACCGCCAATACCATGGCATCAGCCATTGAGGCGATGGGCATGAGTTTGCCCTATTCATCATCAAATCCTGCCATCAGTTCAGCAAAAATAAATGAATCGCAACAAGTGGCGGAGACCATTGAAAACTTACTACTTTATGATATAAAGCCCAAAGACATCGTTACCAAAGCGGCTCTGAGCAACGCGTTTAAACTGGTTACTGTACTGGGCGGCTCAACCAATGCGGTGTTACATTTTTTGGCCATTGCAGATGCAGCGGGAATCGATATGGGGCTGGATGATTTCCAAGCAATCAGTGATGCCACGCCCTTGTTAGCCGACTTAAAACCCAGTGGTCGATACTTGATGCAAGACTTGCATGAAGTAGGCGGTATCCCTGCAGTATTAAAATACATGCTTCAACTTGGTTGGTTAGACGGTTCATGTATGACCGTAACAGGCAAAACACTGGCTGAAAATTTAGCTGCAGTGAATGACTTGGATCATCAACAACAGGTCATTCATAAGGTCGAAGCACCCATCAAGTCATCAGGCCACATTCAAATCCTTAAAGGTAACTTAGCTCCACAAGGTGCGGTGGCCAAAATAACGGGCAAAGAAGGTGCGGTCTTTCATGGCAAAGCCATCACTTTTGATGGTGAGGCTGCAGCTAATCAAGGCATAGCCAGCGGTGTTGTTAAACCTGGAAATGTGGTGGTGATTCGGTATGTTGGTCCCAAGGGTGGGCCGGGCATGCCAGAAATGCTCAAACCTACCGCTGCCATCATTGGTGCCGGTTTAGGTGATGCTGTGGCACTGCTTACGGACGGCAGATTTTCCGGTGGAACCCACGGTTTTGTAGTGGGTCACATCACCCCAGAAGCGCAGGTAGGTGGTACTTTGGCATTGGTTAAAGACGGCGATGACATATCCATCGACGCCAATATCAACAGTTTAACGCTGCATGTCAGCGAAGCTGAACTGGCAGTCAGGAAACAGCAGTGGGTGGCACCTGAAATGAAATTCAAGCGCGGTGTTTTGGCCAAGTATGCCAGGGCGGTGACATCGGCTTCTTTGGGGTGTTTGACTGATGCGGATGAAGCAGGTATGCAGGCAGTACAAGCAAACCAGCAACCCCACCTTGATGCCATTAAAACCCACTCAAAAGATAAAAACCATGGATTAAAGTCACCTGGAGTTAGCGCATGAAATCAGCCTCAATCACATCTGATCTGACAACAATAAACGACCCGTTGGCCGCTGAAAAAGCACCCACTGTTACAGGTGCTGAGTCAATTATATTGAGCCTATTGGCAGAAGGGGTGACGCAGATTTTTGGTTACCCAGGTGGTGCCATCATGCCCACTTATGATGCTTTGATGGATTTTGAGGAGCAAATTCAACACATATTGGTTCGGCATGAACAAGGTGCGGTACATGCCGCTCAAGGCTATGCCCGGGCCTCTGGAAAAGTCGGTGTGTGTTTGGCTACCTCAGGCCCTGGTGCCACCAATTTAATCACTGGAATTGCTGATGCTTACTTAGACTCAACACCGCTGGTTTGTATCACTGGCCAAGTTTTTGCGCACTTGTTGGGCACCGATGCTTTTCAGGAAATCGATATTTTAGATATATCGATCCCGGTGACCAAATGGAATATCAAAGTCACCCAAGCCAGTCAAATACCAGCGGCTGTGGCCAAAGCATTTTATATTGCCAAAAGCGGACGACCAGGTCCGGTGCTGATAGACATCACTAAAAACGCCCAAACCGAAGGGCTGACTTTTGCTTACCAGCCTTGTTTACAATTGTTCAGCTATGAACCCTATCCACAACCCAATGAATTGGCATTGGTCAGGGCGGCCAGTTTAATCAATGCCGCCAAAAAACCCCTGGTGTTATTTGGTCAAGGGGTGATTCTGGGTGCTGCGGAGCAAGCATTTTTAGCCTTTGCTGAACGTTGTGGTGCGCCACTGGCAGCCACTATTTTAGGTTTGTCAGCCATCCCAACTGACCACCCTCAGTATGTCGGAATGCTGGGTATGCACGGTAATTATGCCCCGAATACACTGACCAACGAGTGTGATGTATTGATAGCAGTTGGGATGCGGTTTGATGATCGGGTTACCAGTAATTTAGCTTATTATGCCAAACAAGCACAAATCATTCACTTGGAAATTGACCCTTCAGAGATCAACAAAAATGTGGCTGTAGATGTGGCAGTGTTGGGCGACGTTAAACAAACCCTCCCGGCACTGACAAAACTTCTCGATGTCAATCAACACCCACAATGGTTTGCAGAATTTCATCGGCTGCAAGCCACAGAGCAAAATAAGATTATTAACTATGACCTCAAGCCCCAAAGTGATGCCATCAACATGGCTGAAGTGATTGAGTGTTTAAACCAACAAGATGAAAACTGTATTGTCGTTACTGACGTTGGGCAGCACCAGATGGTGGCTTGTCGCTATGCCAAGTTCAAGCAAAGTCGAAGTCTGATTACATCCGGTGGTTTAGGAACCATGGGCTTTTGTTTACCTGCTGCCATCGGCGCGAAGTTTGCTCGGCCTGACAGGCAGGTGGTTGGCATTGTAGGCGATGGAGGTGTGCAAATGACCATCCAAGAACTGGGTGTATTGATGCAACATCAACTGCCAGTCAAAATGATTATTTTAAACAATCAATTTTTAGGCATGGTGCGTCAATGGCAAGAACTGTACTTCGATAAGCGTTATGCTTCTACGGCCATGTCCAATCCTGATTTTGGGCGCATTGCTGATGGTTATGCGATCAGCAATGCCAGAGTCAGCAACAGAGAACAACTGGCTGCTGCAGTTCAAACCATGTTATCCCACTCTGGTGCTTATATTTTAGAAGTTATGGTGGCGCAACAAGACAACGTCTTTCCAATCATCACCCCCGGTGCCTCAGTGGCTGAAATGTGCTTGGGTACCGCTAACGACAACAGTGAGGAGGTGCAACATGAATAATCACTATACTTTTGCTATTTATTCAAATGATCAAGCCGGGATATTGAACCGCATAACGGCGGTATTTTCCAGAGCAGGTCTGAATATTGAAGCTTTATCAGTGTGTGAATCGGCCCAGTCAGGTTTATTCAGACACAATGTTCAAGTCAGCTGTGATCAGCAAACTGGATTCAGGGTAAGTAAACAATTGGAGCGACAAATTGAAGTCGTTAAAGCTGATTTTTTTCATCAAGATGAGGTAATTCAGCAAGAAGTAGCGCTGTATAAAATGGCTTCAAAATCCATGTTAGAGCAGGCCCTAACTGAGCAGATTATGCACCGCCATCATGCCCGCGTACTGAGCATGAACAGTGAATTTACGGTGCTTGAAAAAATCGGTAATCGCTCGGAATGTCAGGCCTTACTTGATGATTTATCGGTTATTGGGGTGCTTGAATTTGTGCGCTCAGGACCAGTCAGTATCAGTAGGCCCATGTCAGCACAAGAAATACCGACAGATGGTACGGTAAGTCAACAACTCAATCCTGGTAGAGCTGTAAGTGCTGTGCCAGCAGAAACTTCACTTTAATATCAAAAATAATAGGATTAATTATGGCACAGTTAAATTTTGGCGGAACAACAGAAGAAGTGGTCACTCGAGAAGAGTACCCTTTGGCAAAAGCCCAAGACTTTTTAAGCAACAAAACCATTGCAGTGCTTGGCTACGGGGTGCAAGGACCTGGTCAAGCATTGAACCTGAAAGACAATGGTTTCAATGTTATTGTCGGTCAACGCAAAGGTGGGGGGTCTTGGAATAAAGCCATTGAGGATGGCTGGGTAGAAGGTGAAACTTTATTTGAATTGGCAGCAGCCACCCAGCAAGCAGATGTGGTGATGTACTTATTGTCAGATGCTGGTCAAATTTCAGCCTGGCCGGAAGTTAAGGCCAATCTGAATGCTGGTGATACCTTGTATTTTTCGCATGGTTTTGCCGTTACATACCATCAGCAAACAGGCATTGTGCCGCCCAAAGATGTCGATGTGGTGCTGGTCGCTCCAAAAGGTTCTGGCCGGTCATTGCGGACGTTTTTTAAACAAGGCAAAGGCTTGAACTCCAGTTATGCAATCTTTCAAGATGTCACCGGTCATGCCAAACAAACAGCGACTGCTCTGGGTATCGGCGTGGGTTCAGGGTATTTGTTTGAAACTGACTTCAAAAAAGAGGTTTATTCTGACTTAACCGGTGAGCGGGGCATTTTAATGGGTGCCATTGCTGGTTTATTTGAAGCACAGTATAATGTATTACGTAAACATGGCCACTCGCCATCAGAAGCTTTCAATGAAACAGTTGAAGAATTGACCCAAAGTTTGATGCCTTTGGTCGCTGATAATGGCATGGACTGGATGTTTGCCAATACTTCAACCACCGCACAACGTGGTGCATTGGACTGGCGGCATAAATTCCGCGAAGCCAACACACCAATTTTTGAAGATTTGTATGCCAGTGTGGCCAGCGGTGAAGAGGCCCGTGTGGTGATTGAGGCCAACCAAAAGCCTGATTACCGAGAAAAATTGAATCAAGAACTTGAGGCGCTGCGAAATTCTGAGTTGTGGCAAACCGGTCAACAAGTCAGAAAACTCAGACCAGAAAATGTTTGAACAATATGATTGATCTCACCCCAGCTCTCAAAGAAACAGTGGCTCATATCGATGTTGATGCGGCCATCAAACGACTCAAAGGTGTGGTTGAACCCACGCCTTTGTTGTCTAATTTGACGTACAGCAATGAATTTGGTGCTGAAGTTTTATTGAAGCGTGAGGACTTACAGACCGTGCGCTCCTATAAAATCCGTGGTGCATACAATAAAATTTCAGCCTTACTGGAACAACAGCCCAAGCTCTCACATGTGGTTTGCGCCAGTGCGGGCAACCACGCCCAGGGAGTGGCTTACACATGTCGAAAACTGGGGGTAAAAGCCGCTGTGTATATGCCAATTACAACGCCACAACAAAAAGTTGAACAGGTTAAAATGTTTGGTGGTGATCAAGTTGAGTTGGTGCTGATTGGTGACACTTTTGATGAAGCACAACAACAAGCTGTTATTTATAGTGAACAACAGCAATACCCGTTTATTCACCCTTTCGATGACCCTGACATCATTGCTGGCCAAGCAACAATAGGTGTCGAAATACTGCAACAATGTCAGCAGTCAATAGATCATATCTTTGTACCAATAGGCGGTGGTGGTTTGGCAGCTGGCATGTTAACGGTGATCAAAAAATTATCACCACACACACAAGTCATTGGTGTGGAGCCTGAAGGTGCTGCATCGATGACTGCTGCGATACAAGCTGGTCACAACACCAAGCTGGATCACATGAGTCGTTTTGTTGATGGCGCTGCTGTCCAGCAGGTGGGTAGTCACACTTTCAAAATCTGTCAATCATTGTTGGATGATGTCATCACTGTGCCAGATGGATTGACTTGTCAGGCCATATTAAGCCTGTATAACAAAGATGCCATTGTGGTGGAACCAGCTGGGGCATTATCCATAGCTGGTTTGCATCAATACCAAGATCGAATCAAGGGCAAACGGGTGGTGTGTGTACTCAGTGGCAGCAACAATGACATCACCCGAATCGAAGAAATTCGTGAACGTGCGCTGTTGTACAATGGTTTGAAACATTATTTCTTGGTGCGTTTTCCACAGCGAGCCGGTGCTTTAAAAGAGTTTGTTGCGGAGGTGTTGGGTCCAACTGATGACATCACATATTTTCAGTACCATAAGAAACACAACCGTGAGCATGGTCCGGCTGTGGTGGGCATTGAATTGAAATTAGCTGCGGATTTCGATTCTTTGTTGCAGCGCATGAAAGCCGGTGGTTTCTTTAATGATTACCTCAATAACCAACCAGAATTATTTTCGATGTTGATGTGATCTGCCTTGCCCTTTTGAACTGAAGGTTTATTGTAGATAGTCAAGCAGAATGAATAATTTACTGGTTAAGTCGTGGCTGTATGCCTTCTCAAGCAGATGCTTGGGAAGGCAGATGAGTTTGGTCAATAGAGATCAAAACCCCCAAGTTGAATCAGTGCTTGCTTTTAGACAGTGCAATGCGTTGTTTGAGTTGTTCTGGGGTTTGGTAACCGGGTATCAAAGTGCCATCAGCTAAGACGATGTAAGGAGTGCCTTTGATTCCCGCATTCAGGGCCAGTTTATATTGCGATTCGATCGGGTTAGGACACATCAGTGGTTCGAGGTTAGCACCCGCTATGGCTTGATTTATGGCCTGTTGTTGGTCTTTTGCACACCAAACGTTGACTGCTTTTTGATGTGAGGCTGAGCCGATACCTGCTCTGGGATAAAACAAATACGAGACACCAATACCAGCTTGGTTAAACGCGTTGATGTTTTCATGGAATTTCCGGCACACCCCACAATCTATATCGGTAAAAACCGTCACTTGGTCAGTCATTTCTGCGGGTAAAAAATCAATGCTGTTATGGCTTTTTTTGAACTCATTCATTAACTCATTGCGAAGGCTGTTCTGGGTCAATTCGGTTAAGTTGACTTGGTCTTTAATACTCAATAGATTGCCATCAAATATATAGGCACCATCTTCACTGAGGTAAATGACTTCCTTGGTGGAGGAACCTGAAACCACAACTTGCTTGATGCCTTTCACCGGCGTGTCTGTGACAGATTCAACAGTGATTTTTTGCGGCGACATGGATTGTAAGGCTTGTTGGTATTGAGCGTCTTTTGGGTTGGCAAGTGACAGGCTGGCCAGCAAGGTTGTGATCAGGGCAAGCAGGGTTTTCATATCAGTTCTCTGGTTGGTTGAATAAACTTATTAAAGGTATGTATCTGACTGCACAGGCATTTATTTGTTCAAATAAATTTAATTTCAACTGCCTTGATAGTTTTGAAAGGGTTGAAAACACTGAGTTTCCTGGCTAAATAACCATGAATTGTCGGTTGAAAAGCACTGGTTTTTAGTTGAAAATGGTCGGTTTGCAAATAAAAGTTAACAGCGCCACGAGGAGCCAAATTTTGACTACGAAAAGCCAAACTACAAAAGATAATCAGCCGCCAAACCCAAATCAATCAGCCGAGCAAAATTCTGGCTGGTTCGCTAAATTTTTAGCCACTGTTGAATGGCTGGGTAATTTGTTGCCTCATCCAATAACATTGTTTGCCTTGTTTTGTGTGTTCATTGTGGTGTTCAGTGGTGTCGCTGAATTCTTTGGCTTGAGTGTGCCAGACCCACGTCCGGTGGGTGCAGCAGGACGAGAAGCCGACGGGGTGATTGAAGTCATTTCATTGTTCTCAGGCGAGGGATTGCGACGCATAGTGGCAGGTTTGGTGACTAATTTTACCGGTTTTACACCGTTAGGTACGGTGTTGGTGGCCTTGTTAGGGGTTTCGGTGGCTGAACATTCTGGCATGTTGTCTGCGGCCATGCGATCATTGGTGATGGGTGCGTCGAAACGCATGGTTACGGTCATGGTGGTGTTCGCTGGGGTGGTATCAAATACCGCATCTGAGCTGGGCTATGTGGTACTGATTCCGATGGCAGCATTGATATTTCATTCTTTGGGTCGCCATCCATTGGCTGGTTTGGCTGCTGCATTTGCTGGGGTCTCTGCGGGTTACAGTGCCAATTTATTCATTGGTACGGTAGACCCATTGTTATCCGGCATCACCCAAGAAGCTGCACAAATGTTGGACCCCAGTTATTTGGTTGGTGCAGAGGTGAACTGGTATTTTATGATTGTCAGCACTTTCCTGATTGCTTTGATGGGTACTTTTGTTACTGAAAAAATTGTTGAACCCAGGTTGGGTAAATACAACCCTGCCGAAGCCAGTATTGATTTGGGTGAGCAGCAAGTGGAAGACGTTACCGCTCAAGAACGTAAAGCCCTGCGTATGGCGGGGGTTACCTTTTTAATTCTGTGTGCATTGTTGGCACTGACGGTGGTGCCTGAATGGGGTGTATTGCGAAATCAGGAAACCGGTGGAGTGAAAAATTCACCTTTCTTAAAAGGCATCGTGGCTTATATTTTCATCACTTTTGCAGTCCCTGGTTTTGTCTATGGACGGGTGGCTGGCACCATGAAAAATGACCGTGATGTGATCGATGCCATGAGTAAAAGCATGAGCACCATGGGCATGTACATCGTGCTGGTGTTTTTTGCCGCGCAATTTGTGGCGTTTTTTAAATGGACCAACTTAGGTACGGTATTGGCAGTTAAGGGTGCGGTTTTATTACAAACTTTGGGCTTGGACGGTCCTGAAGTGTTTGTGTTTTTTATTCTTTTGTGTGGGGTGGTTAACCTGACTTTAGGCAGTGCTTCTGCACAGTGGGCGGTGACCGCACCGATTTTTGTGCCGATGTTGATGCTGATCGGCTTTGCACCTGAAACCATTCAGGCTGCTTACCGGATTGGTGATTCAGTAACCAATGTCATCACCCCGATGATGAGTTATTTTGGCCTGATCTTGGCAGTGGCTGCACAGTATAAAAAAGATTTGGGTATTGGCACCTTGATTGCTACCATGTTGCCTTACAGTATGGTGTTTTTCGTCGGCTGGACACTGTTGTTTTACCTCTGGGTTTTTGTGATTGGTTTTCCAGTTGGGCCTGGTGCAGCGACTTACTATACACCTTAAAATAGTCGAAAAAAATCGTGAAAGACAGTCGTAAAAAGTTTGATTTATACCTGGCTGTTACTGTGGCGCTTGGCTTTTATGTGATGTTGTATCACCGCAGTGTGGCGGTGGAAACAGTGGTTGCGCAGGTACAAGAGTGTGGTGGTTGTTACCAGTCGTGGGTGTTGATGTCTGATGGTTGGTTGGCGCTGCTGTTCATGCTGTTGATGGTGGTTGCTTATTGGGCGCCATGGTATTTGCTCCGGACACTGGCACGGTTGTTGGTGGTTGCGCTGATACTGCTTTACTTACTTGATTTAACTTTGTTCAAAAACCTCATCGTTCGTTTGTTCTTTTATGACATCAGTACGTTTTTTGATTTGAACGCCATCAAATCTTGGCTCAGTCATGCCAATGGTATTTGGGCCTTCCCACTGGTCATCAGTGTGCTTGGGTTATTCTTTGTGTTTGTGTTTAAGCACCAAAAGTCTGCCATGCATTATGGTCTATTGGCCTTGTTATTCAGTCCGATGCTGGTTTGGGCGTATGTAAACTTGAACCATAAGCCCATCAAGTTCGTACATGATATGTACATCAGGAACTTTATTTCAATCAACCTCCAGATGGGTGAGGCGGTTGCCTACAGTCCTGAGTTTGTTGAAGCGGCAGCTCAGCGCATAGACAGTTATGAAGCATTGCAATGTAAGCCTGGGCTCAAACAACAACCCAACATCATTTTGGTGGTGCTTGAGTCGTTTTCATTTTATCAAAGTCAGTTGTTGTCTGGTATTTATGACTGGACACCGAACGTCGATAAATTGGCCCGGCAATATAAGTATTTTGATCAGTTTTACGCCAATAATTTCAACAGTCTAGGTGGTCGCTTGGCCATGCTGACTGGGGAAAAAACATTCCGTCAAGTAGCGCCTTTTATGACCACCATGCGGCAAGGCTATTATAACACCCAACGCAATTTGCCGGCGATCTTACGTGAAAACAATTACCACAGCAGTTTTTTAGATGCGGCAGATTTAGGTTTCACCAATACCGGTGACTACATGCGCAGCCTTGGTTTTGATTTTGTTGAAGGACATGAAGCTTCGTTTTATATCGGACACCCTCGATTTGCTTATGAAGCGGTTGCCGATGAAGTGCTTTATGACAGGGTACTTGAGTACACCAAGCAAGCCGAGCAACCTTATTTTAGTATGGTCATAACGGTTTCCTCTCACCATCCTTATATCGACCCAAGGACCCAGCAGCCAGATTTGGAGGCTGTGATTAAATACGCAGATCAGGCGGTTTATCGGTTTTATCAAGACCTGTTGGCCCAAGATTTTTTCAGCAATGGTGTGTTGATTTTGACCAGTGACCACCGCAGTATGACACCTTTATTTGAGCAAGAATTGGCAGCGCTTGGTGAGCCGGCTTTGGCCAAAGTGCCATTGGTTTTGATTGGTAAAGATTATGCAGGCTTGGGTGTGGATTCAGCATTAACCCAACAATCTGATTTGTTGAACTCTATACAGTACCTGATTGCGCCAGAACACTGTTACCGTCAAGGTGAGGGCAATGTATTGGCTCAACCGGCGCAATCCGCAGATTGTGTGTTCCATAACCGCGGTGACTACCGTGACCAAGTAGATGTTTATTGTCAGGCCGGAGCATCTTATGGACAAGTAAAATTAAAAGGTGATGACACTGAGTTACACAAAGGGTCGATTCCTAATGCAGAGCAGGTCATAGACTTTATCAATGTATCAAGGGTGGCCAATATGCTGCGAGATGCTGCCTATCAAGGTCAAGGTGATTAGCTGGGTCGAGTGCGGCTGATGCTTACCCCGACAGTTTGGGTGTTCTCTACGGCTTCAGGTTTAAACAAGGTAAGTTCAATGTGTTCACAATTGAATTGACGAAAAATCAGTTCGGTGATTTCTTCCGCTAAAGTTTCAATCAATTCATAACGGCTTGCGCCGACAAAGTCAGTCACCTGTCGACAGACCTCAAAATAATCCAAGGCATCTTTGATGTCATCCGACAGGGCAGCTTGATGACAGTCATGACTTAAGTCCAAATCGATCAGCAGCGGTTGGGTTTGTTGTTTTTCCCAGTCATGTATGCCAATCACTGCCGATACCAACAGTTGTCTGATCAATATTTTATCAGTCATTGAGTTTTCTGGCTGTGAAATCAGCGGGTGAGCTTGGGTAAACCTGACAGTAACAACCAGACTTTTTTGTCGTCATCGTATTCCCACACCTGACGATCGATGATAACTTTTTCGCGTTTGGTGTGTAAGTTATACAGTTTCAGTTGAACATCTTGTTTGATTTGATTCTCTGTGTCACCAGGCAAAATGGGTGAGGCCACATAAGAGCTTACGCCAAATTGTTTGATGCGTTCAACATCCGTTGTAGAAGGTTTGTTGGTCGCTGTCATGTCCGGACTGAAAAAAGTCATGGCTGCATTGTAATCAGCCCAACGCATGACTTTGGCGTATTGGTACAAGGTGTGGTCAAGTGATTTTTTCTTGCTCATGCGTCCACCACAGGCAGACAACAGGGTGCAGATAATCAGGATACCAATAATTTTTTTCATAGAACCAACCCATCAATATAAAAATGTAATGGTAAGAGTATGACATATCAGGCATTAAAAAAAAATTAAAATCTAAAATGTGTCATAGAACAATCAAGTATTTGGAGTTAGTAATTGGATTGGTGGTTGATTAATTGGCTGATTTTAGAACCACGTAGCTGGCATCCATTTGGCTGCATATTTGTTTGGCCTGATTCAAAACCTGGCAAGTTAGTTGCAAGCTGGTGTTGCGGTTTTGTTGATTCAGCTGGGTGCTGAAATCAGTCCAATTGATGCTGTTGTTTGTTTGTGCTGTGATGATCAGGTCATCTTTTTGGGCTCGCTGCCAATGGGTGTTGGCTTGGTGGATCACCACGTCATTAGATAAGCCATTGGCTTCCAACTGATATTTAATCAAGCTCCAACCACAAATGGTCATTAAAGCGGCACTGCTGCCGCCGAACACAGTGGATTTGTCATTGATATTGGGGGCGATTGGCGCTGTCGCAGTCAGGCCGTTTGTAGTACAGTTAAGCAACTGTAACTGCATCTGCTTTACCAATGGGATGTGGTGGTATAAAAAGGCTTGAAAAGCCGTTAAGTCAGGCATTGTGGTGTGACCGAATGAATTACGAAGGTTTAACCAGCGTTGTTGTTATTTGGCTGGGTTTCTTAACTTTGAAGGCAACAGTATGTCAAACAGGCCGCCCAAAGGTGATGATTTTTTAGCCGATTCGGTGGCAGCTTCTTGCTCATTGTTTTGCGCGGTTTCTTGTGCTGCTTCTTGAGTTGAGTTCTTGTGGTGATTTCTTAGTCTAATTTGAGTTTCAGCGACAGTCAATTTGGCAGGTTTGTCATGTTCTTCCAAGACCATAGAGGCTTGCATTTTTGGTTTTAAAATATCTGTCTGGCACGAAACATCACCTGCTTTGGCTGCACCTATGCTAATACAGCTTAATGTAGCTAAGAATAAAAGTATAAAACCGAATTTCATGCTTATAATATTGAATTGATGACTAAACCACTGGGATTTTTCTATAAAATAGCCAATAAATCAACTAAAACCACGGATATTTTTAAAATGAAGTACATTATGGGCAAATGAGTAACGAATTACCAAATACTACCCAACCTTGGCTGGCTGACTTTTCTGACCCCATCCGTATTTTTACGGTCATTGTGGTGGCAGAAATGATGGTTGTTATTTATTCTTTGAGTTTTCTTAGTTTTGAATTTGCTTATTTTAACCAGTTGGCTGTTTTGAGTTTATTGACTCAATTAATCGCTGTCAGTGTGGTGGTGTTGCTGTCAGTATTGGGTCAATTTTTTAATCAGTTTAAAGTTGTTTTCGGTTTGGGTATGGTGTTGTTATTGACCTTGGTGTTGGCTGCCACTTATACCTTATTATTAAGTTGGATTGACCAAGCATTGATGTTTGACTTGATTGACAACAGCTTGTTGACCACTTTAAAAATCAGTTTGGCCACTGGTATGACTTTGCTGGCTTTGATGCGCTATTTTTATGTGCAAGAGCAATGGACTGCACAAGTTGAAGCATTGGCGAAAGCCCAAATGAATGCCTTACAAGCCAGAATCAAACCCCATTTTCTTTACAATTCTTTGAATTCAATTGCTACTTTAATTGTCATTGACCCACCGGCTGCTGAGAAAGCAGTACTGAATTTATCCAGTTTATTCCGCAAGGCTTTTTCCAGCCCTGGCCAAAGCATGACAACTCTGGCTAAAGAGCTGGAGTGGGTGAATGAATATTTGGCCATTGAAAAACTGCGATTGATGGAACGTTTGGATTATCAGCAGGATGTGGATGAGGACTTGTTGGTGCAAAAAGTACCACTGTTGTCTATCCAACCATTGATCGAGAACGCAGTCATCCATGGCATTCAACATTTGACCGATGGAGGAGTGATTAATTTGTCAATAAAGGCAATCCACGCTGGTTTCAGGGTGCAAGTGACCAACCCATTCAAAGCAGATCAAATCAAATCAGGTTCAAAAACTGGGTTAGATAACATCCGGCAAAGGTTGGTGCTGGTTTATGGTGATAAAGTGACCATGCAAATAGATCGAAATGATTTGTTTGTTGCCACTTGGGAAGTAAAGTACTGAATATGAATGATCCATGTATATTGATTGTTGATGATGAGCCGCTGGCAAGAATGCGCTTGAAATCAATGCTTAAGCATTTGAATTTCGAACAAATTATAGAAGCAAAACATGGTGCGCAAGGCGTTGAGCTGGCTAGTTCACAGATGCCTGATTTGATTTTTATGGACATTGAAATGCCAGAACTTGATGGCATCAAAGCAGCAGCAGAAATCAAACTTCAGCACCCAAGTATGCCGATTATATTCTCCACCGCGCATGATGAATTTGCTTTGCAGGCATTTGATTTATCGGCTGCTGATTATATTTTAAAACCTTTGTCTTTGGATCGACTGAAACAAGCGATTGAAAAGGTTGGATTAAATTTTATCAATGATAAAATACAGGTCAAACGAGGCAATGATGTGATCAGGTTGGCGGTCAGCGACATCATTTGTTTAATGGCTGAAGATAAGTATGTGATTGCGCATTTGCATCAGCAGACGTTTTTGTTGGATCAAAGCTTGGCAGAATTTGAAAATGAATTCAGTGGGTTTCTGCGTATTCATCGCAATGCATTGATCAACACCGCGCACTTGAAAGGCATACATCACTGTCCTGGCCAAGCACCTCAGGCACTGTTAAACAACCTTACTTTACAACCCAACATCAGCAGAAGACAATTGCCGCTGGTTAAAAAATTATTGAAGGAACTATGAAAAAAACCATCACCATAGCAACAAGAGAATCGGCCCTGGCCATGTGGCAAAGTGAGTATGTTGCGGCCTTGATAGAAGCCAAAACACCGTATAAAACCCAGTTGTTACCGATGACTACAGAAGGTGATCAAAGACTGGAAGTTGCGTTGAATAAAATTGGTGGTAAAGGCTTGTTTTTGAAAGAGTTGGAGCAAGCCATTTTAGCTGGTGAGGCAGACATTGCGGTGCATTCCATGAAAGATGTGCCCGCAAATCTGCCGAGTGAATTTCAAATTTGTGCGGTGTTCCCAAGAGCCGATGAAAGCGATGCTTTTGTTTCAAACAAGCATCAGCTGTTGGCTGAATTACCCCAAGGAGCGGTGGTTGGGACTTCAAGTCTAAGGCGCCAGGCGCAATTACTTGCACTGCGCCCCGATCTAGATATTCAGCCTTTGCGAGGCAATGTAAACAGTCGTTTAGCTAAGTTGGATGCAGGGCAATACGATGCCATAGTCTTGGCCTCAGCGGGTTTGAAACGTTTGGGTTTTGATCAGCGTATCAAGAGCAGGTTGACGGCTCCCGAATGGTTGCCTGCCGTATCACAAGGTGCTATTGGCGTGGAGTGTTTGGCCGACAATGCCGAGTTGGCCGCGGTGCTGAGAGAATTGGCAGATCACAAAACTTGGCAATGTGTGCGCGCAGAGCGGGCATTGAATTTAAAACTAGAAGGTTCTTGTTCGGTGGCTGTGGGTGCTTTGGCCACATACCATTTGGATGACACCATTGCTTTACAAGCCGGTGTTTTCAGCCCCGATGGCAGTCAGGTTCTAACCGCCAGACAACAGGCTTATGACCCTAAAATATTGGGTGAACATGTGGCCGATGAATTACTGCAGCAAGGTGCCAAAGAAATTTTGGCCTTAGGCGGTTGATTTAATATGGCAACTGTTGTGATTACGCGCCCAGATACGGCCATTGCGGCGGCCACTGCGGTTTATAAAAAGGCCGGTTTTGATGTGTTTACAGCACCTTGCTTTGCCATTCAAACCAACCCAACAGTACAGCCGCAGTGGTTAAAGACTGAAGCCGAAGTTTGGTTGGTGCTCAGTGTTTATGCCCTCAAACATGCATTGCTTATTGCGCCAGATTTAAAGCCAAATAAAAATACCCGAGTCATTGCAGTTGGGCCAGCAGTTGAACAGCTGTGGCGACAGTGTTTTGCTCATCCGGTTGAGTCACACCCAGGCATGAACTCTGAAGGGGTGATCGAGTTGTTGCAAAAATACCGACCTCGATCAGTCAAAATCATGACTGCCGATGGTGGTCGAAGAATGATTCAAGCCCATTGCATGCAACAACAAATCAGTTACACTCAGATAAATACCTACCAACGGATTGCCTTGGACGTTGATGTTAAAGGCATCACTGATTTATTAGTTGATCAGAGCGCCATGCCGGTGGTGCTGACTGTGACCAGTGGTGGAATTTTGCAGCAGTTTAAGCGTCAGATGTCGGCTGAGCTTAAGGCGCAGTTAAGCCAATTGCAAGTATTGGTTGCTGCACCAAGACTGGCAACAATGGCAATGAAATTAGGCTTTGAAAATGTCCATACCGCTGATGACCCAAGTGATCTGACCATGTGTGCAGCGGTCAAACAATTAACCCAAGTAAAATGAGCAATGCTTGGGCAGCTCTTGGGTCTACATTAAAGTCAGTTGTTGAGGTGGTTTATGTCTAAACAAGCATTGAATATAGCAGTTCTGGTGGTTAGTGACACCCGCACACTTGAAACTGACACATCAGGCGCGGCGCTTAAATCTGCGGTTGAAGCCGACGGGCATAGAGTGATTGAACGCATGGTGATTAAGGATGACCTGTTTCATATCAGGGCAGTGGTATCGCAATGGATACATCAAAGTGAAGTTCAAGTGGTGTTGATTACAGGTGGTACTGGTTTTGCAGCGCGAGACATCACACCTGATGCAGTTGCACCCTTGTTGGAGCAAACAATTCCTGGTTTTGGTGAGCTGTTCAGACAGGTTTCTTATGCTGAAATTGGCTCATCTACGGTGCAATCCAGAGCGTTGGCAGGTTTGGCCAATAAAACCTTGGTTGCTGCCCTGCCAGGTTCGTCAGGTGCTTGTAAAACTGCTTGGACTAAAATTCTCAGTGAGCAATTGGACAGCACCCATAAACCGTGTAACTTTGTTAGTGTATTGCTTTAGTTTTAAGCTTCAAAAGCATTTTTGTAGACTAAGTCTGATTTAAAAATTGTCACATCGTTAACCATGGCAAAATAATAATCAACATCAAACCGCCATTCTGATTGTCCAGTCAATGCTTCAGCATCCCATATGTTCTGTGCCTGGCTGCTGCTTATAAAGCTTAAAGATGTCATCAATACAAGCAATGGTTATTTCACTGGTTTTTTTTCGATTGTTGGGTAATCATTGATTTTATGGCAGCCAGCTCGTTTTGTATTTCGTCCAGTTGGCTGAGGTTGTCTGCACTGTTCTCTAACCAAGTTTGTCGCTCATGGGCGGCATTTTCTTTTTCCAATACACCCACTACAATCCCAATAATCATATTTAAAAAGGCAAATGCAGTGAAAAATATAAAGGATAAATAAAATGACCAACTCAGGGGGTATGTGCCCATGGTTTCATACATCACATCAGTCCAATCTTCGAATGTCATGATTCTGAACAAAGTCAACATACTGGTGGCAATATCACCCCATAAGACCGGGTTGATGGTGTTGAAGAAAAAGCTACCAACAGCGCCATAAATATAAAATATGATGAACATCAGAAGCATCACATATGACAGTTGTGGCATGGCTTTGAGCAGTGAATTAATTAAAATTCTGAGTTCAGGCACAATTGAGACCATGCGCAGTACCCTGAAAACCCTGACCAACCGGCCTATCAGGGCCATTTCGGAGTCTTCAATTGGAATCAGGCTAACCACCACAATGAGTGTGTCAAAAATATTCCATCCACTTTTAAAGAAATTGCTTTTGTTATCTGAGGCTATGAAACGGATTGAAATTTCCAGCAGAAAAAACCATGTGATCAACACATCAGCATAACTGAGCAAGGTAATGATGGTTGGTGGTAAATGGTAGGTTTTGGCTCCAATCAACAGTGCTGATAAAATAATGACAAAAACCACTGACCACTCGAAAATTTTATTGTCGTGAACTTTCTTTAGCGTTAACTTCATTAGGGTAAAGCTGATTTAAAAGTATACCTGTATTGGGGTGATATTCGTCGTTACAAGCATTAAAACCAGCTCAAAGCAGAAAAAAGCCAGTTAGATGAACTGACTTTTGGAGTTATTTTTTTCAGTTATCAGTGCGTGTGATTGTGACCCTGGTGGCTCTGTGCATGGGATAAATCTTGGTACAATTGGGTGGTCATTTTTTCAGTGGTGATAAAGCCCCAGTTCCAATCATCGTGGTATTTTTGTAGTGGGTTAGCGGCCAATACCTGTTCTAAAGTATGGCCTTCTTTGAGGTGTTTGTTGACCAGGTCTTTGGCATCAATCAGCATATCCAAAGCCGCTTGTAATTGCTTTTTATTGGCCAATGGCCCATGACCGGGAATGATGGTGGTCTGTGCATTGGATAAACTGATGATTTTCATCTGTGCATTGATGTAACCATCCACTGAACCACCGGAACCCAAGTCAATATAAGGGAACAGGCCATTGAAAAAAGTATCGCCGGCATGGATCACGTTGGCAGGTTTAATGTGGATGATGGCATCACCATCGGTATGGGCCTTGGGGGCATGAATGGCGGTGGCAGTTTGGCCGTTGAAATGGAAGCTCATTTGATTGGAAAAAGTCAGCACCGGCAACGCTGCTTTGGCTGCTGGAACCATGCCATCTTGGCCTTGTACACCTTTGGTTAACAGGTGTTTTCTGAGGTTGTCGTGGGCCACTATGTGTGCACCCGACTCGCCCATGGATTGGTTGTTGCCGGTGTGGTCGCCATGCACATGGGTGTTGATCAGAAAATCTATGGGCTGATCAGTGAGGTCTTTGATGGCATCGGTCATGGCAGCCAAAAATGGTGGCATAGAATCATCAATAAGCACCACGCCATCTTCACCAACTAACAGGCCTAAATTACCACCTGTAAAGCCACCTTGTCCAGATAACATATAAATGCCAGAACCTACATCGGTGCTGGTGAAGCTGATTTTGGCTTCTTCTTTGGCTGCACCAAGGTTGCTGAACAACAAGGTGGTCAACAGTACGCTGAATGTGTTGGATTTAAATTTCATCAGTGATTCCTCTTAAATATGAATTGATTTATAATTATCTTATGCCTTAAAACAGCGAAGTTCAATCATGCAAGTCAGAAAAGTTAACCCTCAAGACCTTCACCAGCTCAGTCTTTTATTTGATGGATACCGACAGTTTTATCAGCAAGCACCTGATGTTAAAGGGGCTTATCAGTTTTTAAAGCAACGAATGGATGCCGATGAGTCTATGGTATTTGTCGCAGAACACAACAAGCAATTGCTTGGTTTCACTCAACTTTACCCAAGTTATTCTTCGGTCAGCATGCAACGGTTGTGGGTACTGAATGATTTGTTTGTGATTGAACAAGCGCGCCAAACAGGTGTGGCAGCGGCTTTAATCGAGGCGGCTGAACATTGGGCACAAATTACTGACAGTAAGGGCTTGGTGTTGGAGACTGATTCGGATAATATAAAGGCGCAAAAATTGTATGCAAAATTAAACTTGATTAAACAAGTCAATACCCAGCATTATTTTTTACCAACACAACAAATAAATACGGACAAATTATCATGAAAAACGAATTGAAAAGACTTAAAGATGGCAACCAAAGATTTGTCTCAGGTACCACCATACATGACATTGACTCAATCAGTTCACAACGCATATCAGCAGTTAAAGCACAAAAACCTTTTGCTGTTATTTTGGGCTGTTCGGATTCACGGGTTCCTGCTGAGTTGGTGTTTGATCAAGGTTTAGGTGATTTGTTTGTTATTCGAGTGGCTGGTAATATCGTGGCCCCTTCTCAAATTGGCAGTGTGGAGTTTGCCGTTGCCATGTTTGACTCACCTTTGGTGGTGGTGTTGGGACATTCAGATTGTGGGGTGATTCATGCCACATTAGACGCCATGAAAACCCCAGGTGAAACCAAATCTATCAATATACAATCCATCGTCAGAAGGGTTAAGCCAGCGATTGAGCCACTGGCTATGCACGGTGGCTTGGACCAGGTCAAAATTGACGAAGCGGTTAAGGCCAATGTAAATAAATCAGTTGAACAGTTGATTAACAGTTCCGACATCATCGAATCTCGGGTGGCAGAAAATAAAGTCCATGTCTCTGGCGCCTACTATGATTTGAAAACCGGCGTGGTTGAATTTATTGAGTCAGATTAACCCTTGCTTTAACAACCTTATTTTGCTGGCTATGCAGTCGTAAAAAACTGCTGTAAATGTTCAAAAGGCCCTGTAATTTCATAGGTCAAACCTAATCGTCCATTTTTAGACGGTCCGCGCTGTGAATTGAAATACATGCGCGTGCCGTCATCGGTGAATGCCACGCCGGTGATTTCAGACTTATCTTGCCGCTCAATTTTCAGCAGTGGTACTGCTTGACCAGACTCTTTAAGCATCACGATTTGCATGTTACCACCATCTTCACAGACATAAATGATGCCATTGTTATCAACAGTGATGTTGTCCACCCCGGTTAATACGGGGAATGGGCTGGTTTTGAAGTCATAAATGACTTTGATGATCTGCTGATCCAAATCCAATGACCAGATGCGGTTGTCGCCTTTGGTTGAAAAGTATACAAACCCAGCATAATACCAGAGGCCTTCACCGCCTTTAAAGAGGGACGATTGTTTGACTTGATAGCGGGTTTCTTGTTCCGGCTTTTTAGGGTTGGGTCGTGGTACATCGTGCCATACCAACTTGGCATTGCTTGAAAAGGGATCACCCTGCATTTCAGCGACTTGCAGTTTGCCCCCTTCAAAACCAGGGTATTTGGGTAACACGGTGCGATAGAAGCGACCGTCTTTTTCGTCTTCAGTCAGGTAAATGGCTCGACCAACTGGGTCTACCGCACAGGCTTCATGCGTGAATGAACCCAGGCAATGAATGGGTTGCGCATTGTGATTGCCATAAGGGTCGCACTCCCAGACCAAGCCATAGGGTGTTTCTTCTCCAGATAACCAGGTATTCCAAGGTGTTTTACCGCCTGCACAGTTCCATAAGGTGTGGTCCAAAATACGGTAGGCATCTACCACTTCACCGTTGGCGTTGAACTTAAGTGCCCCCACACCACCGGTTTTACTTTCT
Organism: uncultured Marinicella sp.; assembly: GCA_947502595.1. Classification (GTDB taxonomy): domain Bacteria; phylum Pseudomonadota; class Gammaproteobacteria; order Xanthomonadales; family Marinicellaceae; genus Marinicella. The sequence continues at coordinate 105,304 of CANNAM010000004.1, forward strand.
TCATTACAAGCGTAAATCCAGCCGCCCACGTTATCACGGCTGAAATCTTGGTAGACGGCACCACCATCTGGTCGTTCATGCCACAAATAATTGGATTGTGCAGTCGGAGGCAAACCTTCAGTGGCCACCACCCTTGATTTGAAGCCGTAAGGCAGGCGGATGCCATTGTTATCCGCGGGCATTAAATGCATGGTGCTGGCATCAACTGTGGTGCCTGATTTTTTGGCGTTGGCTAATTGAGGTAAGGTCAATGACAAAGCTGAAATTTTCAGTACTTTGCCAACAAATTGTCTTCGGTTGGTCATATCAAAAGTGTCTAATTCTGTCGCTAGGTATCATAACCAATCGGCCCCAAAACTGCACCCATGTTTTGGCTTCAGATGAAGTTTTGTAGTATCTCATCGCTCATCAGAAAACCCGCATTACTTAACTGCAGCTGTTGGTCATCCATGTGGTACCACTCTTGGGGCACACTGTCTTGAAACACCTGCTGCAAAGTGGTTGCGGAAAGGCCGGTAACGGCTTGGTATTTGTCCCAGCTGAACGCTTGTTTAAGGCGCAAAGCATTGAGCAAAAACTCAAAAGGCAAAGTCGCCTCATCCAAAGTTCTGGTTTCAACAATGCGCTGTTCGGTGGCAGCGTGATTTAAATACATCTGCGGGTGTTTTTGTTTGACTTGGCGCTGGATTTGGCTGTTGTGGCCCAGTGTGATTTTGCTGTGCGCGCCGGCACCGATGCCCAGGTAATCACCAAACTGCCAGTAGTTTAAATTGTGTTCACTGCGCTGCCCATCCTTGGTATAGGCTGACACTTCGTATTGCTCAAAGCCATGTGCCGATAGCAGTTCTTGGCCCTGTAAAAACATGTCGTGTTGGCGCTCCGTGTCAGGCATGTTATCTGGTGTTTTCACCGCAAATAAAGTGTTCGCTTCAATGGTCAATTGATAGTAGGAAATGTGGGTCGGTTCGAGTTCAATTAATCGCAATAAATCGGTTTTGGCTGCTTGTAAGGTTTGACCAGGCAGGCCAAACATCATGTCTAAATTAAAATTGTTGTAACCTGACTGTTTGGCCAATTTTACGGCTTGAATGGCTTGGGCACTGTTATGGATTCTTTTTAAGACTTTCAGGTTCTCATCATTCAATGACTGGATGCCAAATGATAAACGGTTGATGCCAGCTGCTAGGTAGCCAGAAAAATGATCAAATTCCTGACTGCCAGGATTCACTTCCATGGTGACTTCGGCGTCAGGTCTCAGTGGCAACAAGGCGCGGACTTGCTGCATCAGTTGTTGCATGGCAGGTGCTGAAAACAGACTGGGAGTGCCACCACCCATAAAGATGCTGTTAACCGTGCGACCCCAAACACTTGGTAGGTCTTGTTGCAAGTCTTCAATCAAGGCTGCTATGTACTGTTTTTCATTCAATGGATTTTTTAATTCATGGGAATTAAAATCACAATAGGGGCATTTGCTGACACACCATGGAAAATGAATGTACAGACTTAATTTGGGTGGGATTAACATATCAAATGTTCAAATCACTCAATTGTGCCGCCATAAATTTAATGGCTTGGGCGCGGTGCGACTCTTTTTGCTTTGTGGCTTTGCTGAGCTCTGCAGCCGTACATTGGTGGCTGGGCACGTAGAAAACAGGGTCGTAGCCAAAACCACCGCCACCTGAAGCTTTGGTGCTGATGTTGCCTTGCCAGGTGCCTTTGGCAATGATGGGGTCTGGGTCTTGGTGGTGTCGCAGCAGTACCAAACAACAAAAGAACAGGGCTTCACGTGCAGCAGGCTCGTTGATGTGCTGCATGTTAAGTAACAACAAGTTGAGGTTTTCCTGATCAGTGGCCTGCTCACCTGCATACCTGGCAGAGCGTACACCTGGCTGGCCTTGTAAAACGGGTACAATCAAGCCTGAGTCATCGGCCAAAGCCGGTAGGCCAGATAGTTTGCTCGCATGGCGGGCTTTGATGATGGCATTCTCAACAAAAGTGGTGCCAGTTTCCTCAACTTCATATTCGGCTGTTTTGGGTTGTGGAACCAGTTCAATACTCAAGTCACTGAATGCGGCTGTGAATTCATTGAGTTTGCCGGCGTTACCACTGGCCAAAATAATCTTCATGGGTTTACTCGGATAATGCCTGTTGTTGGCAGTTCATCAGCTCCTTGATGCCTTGTTCCGCCAAATCCAATAAATCATTCAATTCATCACGGCGAAAAGCATGGCCTTCTGCGGTGCCTTGTACTTCAATGAAATGACCACCATCATTCATCACTACATTCATGTCAGTTTCGGCATTGGAATCTTCTGGATAATCTAAGTCTAATACCGCCTGGTTCTTATAAATACCCACCGATACGGCCGCAATGGAGCCATGTATTGGGCTTTTCTTAATCGTACCGGTTTTGATTAAACTGTCCACTGCATCGCACAACGCCACATAAGCGCCGGTGATTGCAGCGGTGCGGGTACCGCCATCGGCTTGTATCACATCACAGTCAACAGTGATGATGCGTTCACCCAATGCTTTAAGGTCCACCACTGCACGCAGGGAGCGGGCTATCAAGCGTTGAATTTCTAGGGTACGACCGCCTTGTTTCCCATAAGCGGCTTCACGACCCATTCTTGAATTGGTGGATCGCGGCAACATGCCGTATTCTGCTGTCACCCAACCTTTGCCTTTACCACGAAGCCAATGCGGCACTTTGTCCTCAACACTGGCATTACACAGGACTTTGGTGTTACCACAAGTGATCAACACCGAACCTTCGGCGTGCATGGTGAAGTTGCGTTGGATGGTAATGGCTCTCAGTTCGTCATTGGCTCTTTCAGATGGTCGCATGGTTGGCTTCAGTTTTTAAAAGCGGCTATTTTAGCACCTGTCGCCAGAGCAAGTTTTATTGATGGGGATTATTTTATGAAGTCTGGCTGAATGTATGGCAATTAAGTTATGTGACAGACTCAGTTATTTATCTTTTATAATGATTCTAGTCGGTGCAAATTTTATGTAGTTTTGCTAAGATATTTGTTTTATTAATAAGAGAGGGTTGTCATGTCTACTTTAATGCCATGGGTTTTTTTAATTACATTGTTGGTTATGGGTTTGATTGCTGCGGCACAAAAAATTGGTGAGTTAATTCCCGCCAGTAAACAATTAACCGACTACCTGAAACAATCAGAAGGTTGGGTTGGGCTGGTGGCTATTTTCATCTCGCTCTACTGGTTGATATTTGTGGTGTTGCGCTACATCGGCGTGATGTTGCAGCATGCGTTATTGAGCTGGATTATTTCAGTCTTGTGTGTTGCTGTGATGTTTTCATTGGGATTGTTGTTTGCCAAAGGTCAGTTGTCAGAATGGACCAAGTCGAATGAAAGTGCTACCGGACTGTTGAATAAAGCGGCGGCCTTTTTAGAGCCTAAAAGAGAAATGCTGGGTTTAGTGGCTTTGATTCTCGCCTTGGTGTTTTTGGGAAGAATGCTTTGATTTAAACCAAGGGGGTTAAATTTTTTATAGAACCCGCTGTTCAGCGGGTTTTTTTGTGCCGGTAGCTTTGTCAGTTTTGTTGAGGGAATTCGGCGGGTTCAGTCAGCTTTGAATTGCCGAAGTCAGTCAACATAAGATCAAACAGTGTGTCTAGGTGTGTGTCGAATAATAGCCACATAGGCTCGATGCTGGGTGTGGCTATTTGTTTTGAGACTGCGACAGCGTCATTAGATTGCCGCGGACTTGCCTCCATCACAATGACGAATTTTTTACGTTAATAGCTAACCCTCATCAATCCCAGCCTTCAATCACTTTTTTAAAGTGGCTTAAAAAGTCATTGGTTTGGTGGGCGTCCAAGGCGCGGTGGTCGATGGTTAGACTGACGTAGCACATCGGTTTAATCACCATCATGTCTTGGCCGTTGTGCTCTTCAACCACCACCCGTTTTTCCATCTTGCCCAAACCCAGAATTGCTGATTGCGGTTGGTTGATAATTATGGGTGTAGCAACCAATGAACCGGAAACGCCATGGTTAGAGATGGTGAAGGTGCCGCCTTGAACTTCTTTCTGACTCAACTGATTGTTTCTGGCTTTTTCAGTTAAACGGGTCAGCTCTTGGGCTATTTGTAGCAAGTTCAGGTTTTGCGCTTGTTGAATCACTGGCACAATCAAACCGTCGTCACCCAAAGCAGTACCGAAACCGAGGTTAACATGTTTGAACACTTCTAGGCCATGTTCATGGAACTGTGAATTGACTTTGGGTTGGTGCTTGATGGCTTGCACAGCAGCAGCAACAAAATAGGCAGTAAAAGTCAGCTTGGTGCCTTGCTCAGCAAAAGCCTGTTTATGGGCTTTGCGGTGCTTGATGATGGCGGTTAAATCCAAATCAAAAACTGAAGTCACATGGGGCGCAGTTTGCACGCTGTGCTGCATGTGTTCGGCGATGATTTTACGCATTTGCGTGTGTGGAATGATTTCGCTACCAGCTGTTGTAGGATTGATCGCTGTCTGTATGGCAGTCGGTTGAGGTGCCGGTGTGGTCGCCAAATAGGCATTCACATCACGCGAAGTGATGCGGTTGTTTTTTCCGGTACCGGTGATTTGCTTGAGGTCTAGTTGGTGTTGTTGGCTTAAACGCCGAACTGCTGGGCTTATGAAGCTAGAAGGAGGATCGGGTAACCCAGCAGTCGGGTCTTTACGAGGTAAATCGTTTGAAACTTTATTTGGAGTTGTTTCAGCCCTGTCTTCTTGTGTAGATTTTATTTCGTTCGAGGGGTTGGACACGCCCGATTCATCAATAGTTCCCAATATTTTATTTTCTTCTGCTGCTTCGCCTTCAAGCACATGTTTTTCGACCAATACACCGGATGCCGGGGCCACCACCTCCATCATTACCTTGTCTGTTTCCAGTTCAATGATGGGTTCATCCTTAACCACAGTCTCACCCACGCGTTTCAGCCATTGGGCGACCGTTGCTTGGGTGCCTTCGGTTTGATCGGCGGACAGTTTGATGGCCACTAAATTGTTGTCAGTAGTGTCGTTCATATTTGATCCAGTTCTGTGATGCGCTGAGCAATGCTTTGTGGGTTAGGTAATGCATGTTCCATTAATCGGGGGTCATGCGGATTACCGATGTCTGCTGTGGCCAGCCTTTCAACTGGCGCATCCAGATAAAAGAAAGCTTCTTTGGCCAATGTGGCGGCTATTTCTGCGCCAAATCCTGCAGAAATGTTGTCCTCGTGCACAATCAAACACCGACCTGTGCGTTTAACAGATTCCAACACCATGGCTTTGTCCCATGGACGCAGGGTACGCAAGTCGATTAAGTCAGCCGCAATGCCGGTGTTTTCGATGGCGGTTTGACACATGTGTACCATGCCGCCCCAACTGACCACAGTCAAGCGATCACCGTGTAAGATTTTTTTGCCTTTACCAAACGGAACGATGTATTGGTCGCCAGGGTAGGGGCGACGGGACCAACTGTGGTCGAGCATTTTACGGTGTTCAAAGAATATGCTTGGGTTGTTGTTTCTCAATGCATAGCGCAACAGGCCTACGGCATCTTCGGCATTGGACGGCATGGCCACTTGCCAGCCTATGGCATGTACCCATTTCACTTCAGCACATTGTGAATGCCATGGGTCACCACAACCAAAATAACCACCTGCCATGCGCACCACCATGGGTGCGGCAAAACGGTTGTTGGTGCGCCAGCGCATGGAACCCGTTTCATTCAATTGTTCCTCGGCTGGGTCGGCGTATTTACGGAACTGAATCTCAGGCACCGGTAACAAGCCAGCCAAAGACAGGCCTATAGATCGACCAATGATGCCTTCTTCAGATAAACTGGTATCGAACACTTGGGCTTCGCCGTGTTTTTCTTGTAAGCCCAAAGTAACTGCATGTACCCCGCCTTTGGCACCGACGTCTTCGCCGAACACCAGCATTTTTTTGTTGTGGGTTAATTCGAAGTCCAGTGTTTTACGGATTGCTGTAACCATATTGATGCGCCCAGGTTCAGCGATGACTTCAGTTGATGAGGGTGGAAAAGTAGGTTGGTCTAAGTGGATACCGCCTTGTTCTTGTAAAATCGGCTGGCCTGCTGCATCAAACTCCTCAAAAGCATGTTGTTCAACCCCCGCAGGATCGGCAAAGTCTTGTTGGTCAACACTTTGGTAGCTTGCATAACAATGCTGTTTGGCCTGTTCTGCCAGTTGGTCCCATTCAGATTCTTGTAAGTGTCCTTCACTGATTAAAAACTTCTTCAGCTTTGGCAAAGGGTCATGCTGCTGTTCAAAGGCAATGCGATCGGCGCTTTTGTAGCTTTGGGTGTCTTGCGCAGAGTGGCCATTCAGACGAGGCACGGTCAGTCTGAGCAGCACAGGCTTGCGCGATGTTCTGACCAGTTCATTGGCTTGTTGAATCAGTTCAGCCGATTCAGCAGGGTTGGTGCCGTCACCTGAAAGCAAAGTAATACCACGAAATGACGCCAGGTTTTTGACAATGTTACCACCTGGGGTTTGGAAATGAGAAGGCACAGAAATGCCGTAACCATTGTCCTCAATGTAAAACAACATGGGTAACTCAAGGGTGGTTGCCAAGGTTAAAGAGGACCAAAACCCATTGGTGGCCACTGAGCCATCACCGCCAAGCACCAAACCCATGGCACCATCCCACTTTGAATCCTTTAAGTGCTCACGGTGGTATTCTATGGCTTGGGCCCAACCTGCTATTGGGGTGTATTGAGCACCAACACCACCGGACATAGGCAAAACGCATGCACCGTCGTGATTCGGTTGGTTGAACACCACACCTATGTCACGACCATTGGAAAAGCCGCCTTGCTTCATCATGGTGGCTTGTAAAAATTGCTCAACAGGTAGGCCCATAGATAACAACAATGGTCGGGAGCGGTAATAGCCAGAGACCGCATCCTTCTGTCGGTTGAGGATTTGTCCCAGCATAATTTGAGCAACGTCATGGCCGCGAGCAGAAAATTGATACAGCACTTTTTTTTGTTTGACCAGGTCAAATTCTTCCAAGTCATCCAGTGCGCGTGAGGTCAGTACGTCTTTAGCCACCTTGCGCCAATCGAAAGTGAATGGGTGCTTTGTGTCATCAGCTTGTGGGTCTGTGGTTTTGAATAGTTGCATCTGCTGGCTCGTCATAATAGATGAACCATTGTCTTTCATTTGCTGCGAAATGTGTTTTCAATATTTGCGCTTATTATGCTGTAAACGCAATATAAATTCTTGAAATTAATTGATAAAGCAATTAAATTGTTTGGCATGGACAATTATGATAAAAAAATTCTAAAAGCCCTGCAACAAAATGGGCGCATCACCAACAAAGATTTGGCTGAACAGGTGGCATTGTCGCAAGCACCTTGTTGGCGGCGGGTGGTGGCGCTGGAAAAGCAGGGCCTGATCAAAGGCTATACGGCCATTGTAGACCAGCATATGTTGGGTTTGAACTTAACCGCCTTTGCCCAAATATCGCTGGATAATCACCACCCAGAAACCGTTGATTTGTTTGACCAAGGCATTCAGCAGTGGCCTGAAATTTTAGAATGTCATGCCACCAGCGGTGAATATGATTACCTGTTAAAAATCGTCACCCAAGACATGAACTCTTACAACCAGCTGATTTATGAAAAGATTTTACGCCTGCCTTCGATTCGCTCAGTGAACACCAGTTTTTCCATGCAACAGAAAAAAAGAACCTCGCAATTACCCATTGGGGATTGAGTTCAAGGTCAGCAATGCCAGTATATGCCGTATAGAGCCTTGTTTAAGCTGTTGTTATCAGTGGCTTAAATCGGTCCAACTTTGGGAACTTTGGCCTCGCCAGATTTGTGTTGTAACAAGAACGGCACAGATTTGAGCTGTAAACCGTCATTGACTTGTACGGCGAAATGTAAATGAGGCCCGCTGGTGAACCCTGTGTTGCCTGATTGGGCAATTTTTTGTTGTGCTGTCACGCGTTGGCCTTTGGCTACGGTGACTGACTCCAGTTGCAGGTGGGCATAGATTGCCATCGAGCCATCGTCATGTAAGATGCGGATGTAGTTACCGCGCTGTAGCTTTTTGACATCGATGCCGCCGTCATAAAAATCCTCTGCAATGTCCATCACCACACCGCCGCGGGCTGCCAATACCGCGCTGCCTTCTGGCATAGCGATATCCAGCGCGTATTTGTTTTGCGCATCAAAATGGCTGAACTTCCCGCCAAACCCTTGGCTGATGATGTAATGTTTGTTGCCAACAAAAGGCAGCTTATAAACATGGTTGCCATTGTGCACTGCGCGTGGGTCGCCCAAGGTCGAGCTGATGTTGTATTGGAATGACCATGATTGGTATTTGTCGATGGGCTTAATGGTCGAAAGGTACAGCTCGCTGTTGGCAGGCACCACATAGCTGGCTGGCCATGGCGGATTGGCGGTGACGTTATGACTGCGAGTGAACTCAATAAAGACCTCAACCGGACCGTGGTAGTAATTGACCGCATAAAATACCGGTGACTGCTTGGTGCCGCGATTGATGACTTTGACCTCGTACTCAAGGTCTTCAGGTCGCACTTGCCAACTTTCAAAAGTGTCAGTGTCCTTGGGTGGTTGATCAGAATAATGGGTGATGCCGTTTTCGTCCACATGCTTGTAGTATTTTTTGGCGGCAGATTGGTTGCTGGTGAGTAAGGCCAAAACAAGCCAGCCCATGAAGGTCGTTAGGTGCATGCCAAGAATGTACCAAACCTAACAAAGCATTTCAAGCCGAAATCTGCTTCACAGGATATGGGTCAATAAGTTGGGTTGGATAGAACAACGCTAAGCCCAACGATTATTTATAGCTTAAACGGTACTTAAAGGGGTGCGCATAATTTTTCTGGATTTATAGGTATGCTGTAATTGTAGATATGGTATTGGGCTTCGTGCCACTGCGCCAACCGACAGTTTATTGGGAGGGTGAATAAAAAGAAGTTGATGAATAATGGTGCCCAGGAGAGGACTTGAACCTCCACGACCTTGCGGTCACCAGCACCTGAAGCTGGCGCGTCTACCAATTCCGCCACCTGGGCAAGGTGGTTGGAGTGAGACATCACTCGATGGGGTATTCTACTTGAATGATGCGCTAAAAAAAAGCTTTATGCGCTGTGTATTTTCCAAAGTTCCAGCATCGCAGTAATCATGGTTTTGGCTGGTTTGAGCCACTGCTCATGCAGGTCTTTGGGGTAGTGTGCGCTTAAATCTGCGCCACTGTGGTGTTCCATGATCAACCAGTCAAGTAATGGGTGGCCTTGGCCTGCGTATTCCCAGTCGATGATTTGGACCGGGGCATGACCCAAAAGATTGCTTGGGTTCAAATCAGAATGGTACAGGGTGGTGTTGGCTTGCCAAAAATTCAAAATTTCTAACCGCTCTATGGCTTGAATTAAGCGGCGTTTGAGTTCGACAGGAATGGCAGGAATGTGCTGTAGGTAATTTTTGATGCGCTGGTCTAAACGGCTGGGTAGGTGGTTGTAGGTGATTGCTTGGAATTGACTCAATGTTTGCTGCAATGCGCTGAGTTTACGGGGGTTTTTAAAATCATCTGGGTGCCAGGTTGTCGCTGTTGAGTAACGGCTGATCAGGTAACCCTCATCAGGGTTGATTGCAATCAGTTCTGGCATGATTTGCAATGCTGCTAACTGCTGCAGTATGTACATTTCCTGATGGCGGTTGATGCCTAAGGTGGCTTGGTTGAAGCGCAGCACCCAAATGCCTTGTTTCGTGGTTACTTTAAAATTATGGTTGCTGCTGCCTGATTCAATGCGTTGCCAATTCAGCAAACCCGCGGCACGAATTTCGGGAATCGCCAGGATGCGATCAGGCCATGGATCTTTGCTGGACATAGTTTTTATTCCATTGGAGCCAGCCAAAGATGGCCATAATTAAATACACAGCAAACATCATTGCGGTCAGGTACAGTTCTTTGGTAAAGAATATATACACTGATATGCTGTTGATGACAAACCAGTAATGCCAGTGTTGTAATACTTTGTGCGCTAACATAACAGTGGCCAATACCGCAAAACAAGTGGTGAAGGCATCTAAGTAAGGCATGGTGGCACCGTATTGGCTGGTGAGGTAGCCCAAAACAGGGACCGTCAAGCCGGTTAAGCTGATCAAAGTTAAATGCTTTTTCAATGACCAGCTGGTGATTTGTCGTTGGTCATGTTGGTTGTTGCTGTGTCGCCATTGGTACCAACCGTAAACAGCCATGATTAAATAATAAACATTCAATAAAGACTCAGATAACAGCGCCACACTGTGAAATAGATAGGTGTACAGTGCGGTGCTGATAAAGGCAAACAGCCAGCACCAAATGCTCTCGCGGATGGCCAGTAACAAATACATGATGGCGGTCATGACGGCAATGATTTCCAAGTTAGATTGGGCCTGCCAAGCCGCCATGATTTGCATCCAAATGTCATGCATCAGGTGACAAGTCTCCTTGTAATACTTTCATCACAAAGGCTGCTTTGGGCGTGCCTTGATGGGTGCGTTGCATTTCAGTGTTCAGTATTTCGAACACCCTGGTGTAATCACCGAACACCTGTGTACTGAGGGTGTTGCCAATCACTTTCAACTCTGCATAACTGTTGAGCCGATCAATAAAGTCTTGGATCGGTGGGATGTAGTTTTGATCCAGTGGGTATAAACTGATTTCTACAGAAACTTGCATAGTGGCTCCTAAAATTCAAATTGTGCGGTTACACCGAAATGCTTGGGGTCGCCCAAATGTTTATACAGTGTATCAGCAAAGTCAGGTGGCTCGACACCAAAATAAAAACCCCTAACAGCATAGGTCTCATCCAACACATTACGGCCCCAGAGATAAACCGACCAACTGTCGGCTTGGTAGCCTGTCTTAAGATTCAAAATTTCACGGCTGTTGGCTTGTTGTTCATGTGAGTCAGAAAAGTAAAAACCGTCAGAGCCATGTAAATCTGCACGAGCGAACCAGCCAGTATCGCCGATATAACTGAAGCCTATATTAAAAGTGTAATCTGGTGCATGGGCCTGCTTGCGGCCATTGTAGTTGGCATCAACTGTGACATAATCTGAGAAGGTTGCATTCAACAAACCCAGCGAACCATGGAGGTTCCAGTTGCGGTTGATTTGGTACAACCAATCGGCTTCTAAACCATAGTTTTTACCGCTGGCGGCATTGCCAGTGAAATAGGTATAAGTTAAGGGGTCAGTGGGGTCATCTTGGGTTGAGGTACTGACTTGCATGTCATCACGCTCTGAGTAAAAAGCACTGACATTAAGGCTCAAGCGATAATCCAATAACAAGGCTTTGATGCCCAGTTCTAAGTTCAACAAGAACTCAGGGTCATAAGCACGACGATCGGCAGATAAGCTGGGGCTTAAATTAAAACCGCCGGCTTTATAACCGCGAGATAAAGTGGCATAAATGTTTTTGCCGGTACGCAGTTCGTGGTTGATGGAAATTTGGCCACCAAGCATGTCATCATCTGGAGATAAGTCCAAACCATTGTTGTCAGTGTAATCAGCGGACCTGCGTTCAAATCGCAAGCCTGTGGTTAGCACTGTAGAGGCATTGATGTGGGTGTCAAGCTGAGTGAACACCGCCAAAGTGTCGGCTTCAAATTGGCTGTTGAAAGCGCGGCTGACATCACCGTTATAAAAATCATCGGTGACATTGTCTTCATCCAACTGAGACAAGTAAAGGCCTGCCAACCAGTCAGTTGTGGCATTGAATAAACGAGACTCTGGCTTAGAGACCAGACGAAACTCTTGGCTTAAGTTGGTTCGTTCCCGGTCATTGTTTGAAGTGAAGTCATAAGGTGCATATTCGCCCCAGTAATTATCATTGCCCCAATCACCATCGAAAAAGTACTGAATTTTATTGTCGGTATAGCTGGTGATACTGATTAAATCAAAACCCGCCGCTGAGGAAAAAGTTTGCCTGACGCTGAAGCCCACTGAACGTTGGTCATCAATACCTAAATCATCGCTGTGTGTGGTGTAGCTGTTTTCTGGGTTCCATTTATCGAAACCATTGTTGATGTCCACCAGCATCAGGGTTAAGTCGGCTTGCCAATCATCACTCACGGCCCAATTGATTTTACCGCGCAACATCATCTCATCTAAGCTGTCAGTGTCATCGGCATTGAAAAAATCATTGCGGCGAAAACCATCACTGTTAAATTGGTGGGCGGCCAGTCTGAAGGCGGCGCGGTCGGAATCCCCCAAAGCGCCAGTGGCACTGAAGCCAGCTGCATAGGTGCCATATTCGCCCAAGGTGGTTTCGAGGGTATAAGCTGAGTCAAAGCTGGGGGCTTGGCTTTGCACATAGATCAGTCCGGCCAAAGCATTGGCGCCATAACGTGTGCCTTGTGGGCCACGCAGAACATCCACTTGTTGAAGATCAAACAAGGTGGCAGCGCCGCCAATACCAGTAAAGTCCATGTCATCAATAATAAAGCCGACCGATGGATTGGGTGCGCCTTCGTACTGCGATCGTTCACCAATTCCGCGAATTTGAAAATAGCGTGGCCGACTGGTCGAACCTGACCAGTTTAAATTGGGTATTAAGCCCAGCACATCCTGAAAATGTTGGGTACCAGCTTGGGATAAGGTGTCGCTGTCTAATACGGTGACAGAAGTGGCGATTTCGCGCACTGTGGTGTCTTGGCGTAAATCTGCGGTGACCGTTAAATCTGAAAGTTGTTCACTGTCATTGTTGTCTTGAGCAATAGTGGCACAAGATAAGCTCAGTAAGATTGGCAGCAATGCTGTTTTGGTGTGTGTGATTTTCATGGGATCTCTCATTAAATAAAGTAATAATTTGAGACCCGGTTTTGGCGTGTTGAAGTCAATTACCCATTCCTACGCCGGTATTAACCGGATCAGGTTCAAAGGGTTTGTCAAAATCTAATCTGACATCTCAGGCTGTGAATCCAGCCACCCCTCGGATGCGGCGCATTCTATCACACCCAACAGGATGTTCAAATCAACTTGCGCATTAAGTGGTTGAAATTTGATGTTTGTAATTTTGCTTTGTGGCGGTACAAAGGATTGTAGTAATGGGGTTTGATTGGTTGGTGTGGCTGGGTAAAAAAATGCGATGGCATAAGTGCCGAATGGATAGAAGATCCAAACCCCTGGTCGGGGTTTGAACCTACTGAATTTATGTTGTTACAAGGTTTCTTGCAACCAGCGAAAGAATTCTTGTTGCCAAACCAGGCCATTTTGTGGGCTGAGTACCCAATGGTTTTCTTCTGGAAAGTACAGAAAGCGACTCTTTAGCCCCAACAGTTGTGCGGCTTGGAAGGCTTGGATGCCTTGGCCAATCGGTACGCGGTAATCTTTACCACCGTGAATGACCAGCATTGGGGTGTCCCAATTGGCGACAAAGTTACTGGGGTTAAAGTCGGTATAACCTTGTTGTGCTGCTGCATTTTCTTGGTCCCAATAGGGGCCACCTAAGTCATGATTAACAAAGAACAGTTCTTCGGTGGTGCCGTACATACTGCGGAAATCAAACACCCCATCGTGAGCAATGAAAGTTTTGAAGCGTTGTTGATGGTGGCCGGCCAAATAAAATACCGAGTAACCACCAAAACTGGCACCGATGGCACCTAGACGGTCATTGTCAACATAAGGCTCTTTGGCCACATCATCGATCGCAGCCAAATAATCTTGCATGGCTTTTCCGCCCCAATCTTTACTGATGTCCGCATTCCACTCAACCCCATGGCCTGGCATGCCGCGACGATTGGGCGCCACCACAATATAGCCTTGAGAGGCCATTAATTGAAAATTCCAGCGATAAGAATAGAACTGTGACAGTGGTGACTGTGGGCCGCCTTGGGCGTATAACAAGGTGGGGTATTTTTGTTTTTCATCGAAGCCTGGTGGGTAAATGACCCACACCAACATTTGCTTGCCATCTTGGGTGGTCACATAACGTTGTTTTACTGTGGGCTTGTCAAGCGCTGCAAAAAAATCGTCATTCACTGTGGTCAAAGCCTGCAGTTTTTTGCTGTTTAAATCAAAGCCATAAATTTCTTTGGCGCTGTTCATGCTGTTGCGGGTGACCAGCAAACGGTCTGGTTTTGCGGCAACCAAACCGTTGACATCGAAAGGGCCTGCGGTGAGTTGCACGATGTCAGCCGGTTTTTCGCTGTTGGCTTTGAAATCAACTTGAAACAACTGAATGGTGCCTTTGGTGGGGGCAGTGAAGTAAATGCTTTGACCATCTGCACTCCAAATAAAGCTTTGTACTGTGCCATCCCAATGGGCTGTCAGGTTATTTTTGCTGCCATTTACCATCACCATCAAGTCATTTTTGTCGGCTTCATAGCCAGCTGTTTTCATGCTTAACCAAGCCAAATCACCGTTGGCCGAAAAGGCTGGGCTGGTGTCATAGCCAGGATTTTCAGCTGTCAGGTTGGTGGTTTTTTTGGACTTTAAGTTGTATTGGTAGATGTCGGTGTTGGTGCTGGTTACATATGCTGTGCCGGTTACTTTTTTACTGACATAGTAGATGTTTTCGCCTTTGGGGCCCCAAATATAGTCCTCATCACCACCAAACGGTGCTTGAGGTGAATAATAAGGTTGCTCTGCCATGATGTCTACTTTTTCTTCAGTATGCAAATCTTGGTAGAAAACATGGTTATAGCTGCCATCATTCCAAGTATCCCAGTGGCGATAATCCAGTGAGTCAAATACGTAAGCGTCAGATTGCTTAAGATCAGGGTAGCGTTCGGTGCTGCGGGTGGCGTTCAGTGTAACCTTTTCATGGAACAGTTTTTTTGTACCATCTGGAGAGATGTTTTTATCTTTGAGTACGCCCGCATAATGTTCAAGCAATTTGCTTGAGCCGCCATTAACGGGTACTTGGTAAACCTTTTTATCAAAACCATTGGCATCGATGTTGGGTGTGGTGACTTGGTATATGAGTTGTGAACCATCAACGGATAAACCCAGTGGTGCCACGCGTTTGACCTGCCAAAGTTTTTCTGGAGTCATGACCGAGGTTGCCAGCGCACTGTGACAAAGGAAAAGGCCGATAAAAGCCAGGGAAGAATATTTCAATTGCTGCATGATTGATTTCTCAAATGTTTAAACTGGGCTTAGATTACAGAATTACTGCTGTAATTGAAAGGGCAATAATTGAATTTATCCCACTTCAACAAGTCCAGCATTCAACTGGATGGTGAATTATAATTATCAGATCAAACTTTGAAAATATTCACCCGCAGCATGAAAATCATTCAATTAATCAGACACGCCAAGTCCAGTTGGGAAGCAGCTCATTTGACCGATCAACAACGACCCCTAAACCACAAAGGTAGCAAAGATTGCGCAGTCATGGCCAGGGCATTACATGCGGCTGGGATTAAATTACACCCTGTGTATTGCAGCACCGCTCAGCGTGCACAATTGACCATTCAAGGCATCGCTGAACATTGGCCAGCTGCGTCACTTGGGTGTTCAGCTGTGCCGCTTAATTGGCAACTGTCAGATGCTTTGTACACTTTTTCAAGCACCCAGCTTTGGCAATTCATTCATGCTTTAGATGATGAAATTGATGAAGTTTGTTTGGTAGGTCACAATCCGGCTTTCACTGACCTCATTAATACGTCACAATCCAAGCCTGAGCACTTGGCTAATTTCCCCACTTGTGGTTTTGCCGAATTGACTTTTGCTGCTGCAACTTGGGACCAGCTATGTCCAGGCGGTGCACAGCTGGTGCAGTTTTTTAAACCCAAGATGTTTCGATAGACTTAAAGCGCCGCTGTTTGATGCATTGGCTTATGCTATTATCTTGATAACGTGTATTCAAAAGACAGGTACAGATGATGAAGAAGACATTTATGGTGTTGCTGTGTGGTGTTGGACTTTGGTCTTGCTCAAGCTCAGAGCCTGACACCACCCAAGCCAACAAGACCGAAAATAACAACAACCAAGAACACATGCTCAGTGACCAGCAGCGCATGATACAAAAAGCCAAAGACGCAGAAAAGTTGGTCAAAGAAGCCGATGAAAAACGCCGCAAGGCATTGGCAGAGCAAGGTGGTTGAAAGACTGGTATATTAACCCTGGGCTGATAAAATAACCGCTTACCATTGATTAAGCCGCTTGTATTGCTTGCTGCATTTGCTGAGCCCAGTTAAAATGTATGTATTTGCGAGAACAACAATCATGGCACAAATTAAATTCAAAGGTAATCCCATAAACACCAATGGAGATTTTCCTCAAGTTGGCACCCAAGCACCAGAAATCAAGTTGGTAAAAACCGATTTAAGCGAAGTTGCATTATCAGACTTTGCAGGCAAACAAGTGATTTTCAATATATTCCCTAGTGTAGACACGGCAGTATGTGCTTTACAGCTGCAAACCTTCAGCCAAAAAATGGCTCAAAAAGATGATGTGGTGTTGTTGTTTGCGTCGCTGGATCTGCCCTTTGCGTTCAACCGTTTTTGTGCAGCCGAAGGCATCGAAAATGCAGTCACTGCCTCTGATTTTAGACACCATACTCTGGCCAATAATTATGGGGTTAAAATGTCAAGTGGGCCATTGGCCGGTCTTTATGCGCGTGCAACTTTGGTACTCAATGCCGAGCACCAAGTGGTTTACAGTGAGTTGGTTGACGATGTGGTCAATGAACCCAATTATGACGCAGCGATGGCGGCTTTAAGCTGAGAAAGCTGCTGGAATCAAACAAACCACTTGGCTGGTAAGTCAGGTGGTTGGTAGTCTGCTAAATACTTGACCGCTTGTTCTGGGGTATTACAAATGTGGTACAGCTGACGGTATTCAGCCTTGGCAAAATTTTCAGCATAAATGTGTTCAAACATTTGAAGCAAGTGGTCGTAATAACCGGCAGTATTAAGGAACACTATGGGTTTGTTGTGGTAACCCAGTTGTTTCAAAGTCATCACCTCAAGCATTTCTTCCAAGGTGCCAAAGCCTCCAGCTAATCCAATGAATCCATCAGCCAACTCAATCATTTTGGCTTTGCGGGTGTGCATATCAGGCGTAATGATTTGCTCATCATCAATGGTGTTAACCACCCCTTCTATGTGTAAGGCTTCAGGCACTACACCGATGGTTTTACCTTGGTGTTGTTTAATTGATTTTGCCACTTGTCCCATCAGGCCCACCCGGCTGCCACCATAAACTAAGTTGATGTTCTGGGCTGCCATCATGGTACCCAAGGCTTCGGCATGTGCAAAATAGACTGGCTGGATGTGATCAGATGAGGAACAATACACGGCAAGGTCGGTAATTTTCATGGTTCAATTGCTGCTGGGATTGAGGCGAAATGTTTTGATTGTAACTGGCCATTTAACTGTCTTGGTTTCATCATCTCCCCAAGCTTCTTGTAATTCAGCTAAAATAATTTCACGTGGATCAGCGCCATGGTCTTGAATGTACTTTTGAGTGGCTGACCAAGTACCTAAATAGCCAACCAAGTGTTTAAAAGTCCATTGTTTTTGCATGATGCATTTAGGCGCCTTGATTGCTTCAAAGGGAAATACTATGCTGTCATAGGCTTGCTCAATGTGACGGCGTTCAGCTGGCCAATATTCACCAATGATGTTGTTGTAATATTGCTGCACAACTGCATCTACAGCAGCATCAATTTGTTGTAATTCATAACACCAAGCAGCCAATACTGCATTGGGTTTGGCCACCCGCAGAGCCTCTTTAAAAAACAAGTCAAATTCAAACCAATGCAAGGCTTGAGCCACTGTAATCAGGTCAACACTGTGGTCTTTCAGTGGGCTTTGGTGAGCCAATGCCACTTCGTACTCTACGCGGGGGTAGGTGGTTGCATGGTAAATTTGTGCCGCACTGGCATCGGTGCCAATGACATAACCAAAGTGGTTGGTCAAAGCCACGGCCACTTGACCATTACCGGTGGCACAATCCCAAGCCAGCCGATGGTTATCACATAATGAAGCCAGCCAAGCATATAAATCAGCTGGGTATTCTGGTCGATACAGGCTGTAGTCTTCAGCTTGGGCAGAAAAATGGTCTTTGAATTCAGTCGTGGTGGTCATATTTATGTCTTTTATATAATGTAGGCTTCAGGCCTTAGGTGGTTTTTTTAAGTGCCGGTACAAAAATCGATTGGGGTGAATGATTTTACACAAATCAGTTTCAAGAGGCAAAGGGTCTCCGTTGATCATCGCACTTAAATACTGTGCCAATAAGGGAGCAGATGTGAAGCCACGTGAACCCAGTCCGTTGAGGATATACAGGTTTTTCAAGGGTTCAGCTGCAGGGTAGTTTTGCCAATGTCTGCCATGGTGCAAGTCTTGGTAATCATGCTTGAATTGGGCTTGGTTAATCAGTGGCCCGCACAGGGGCAAGTGGTCTGGGGTGGTGGCTCTGATGGCTGCATGGCCATGCAAAACTTCGGCAGCACAGAGCTCGGAATGCCAAGGGTGGTTTTGCCATAAAGTGAAATTTCTGAGGGCGTGATCAGCATCTAATTGGGCCGGTTGTGACCAAGCAGTTGGAGGCAAGTGATCAAAAGTAGCGCCCAATAACCACTGTTGTTTGTTCAGCTGTGGAATCACATAACCTTTGTTCAGCAAAATGTGCTTTAAGGCAATGTTTGCAGGTGTTTTTATGGTGGTGGTCATGCCATGTTTACCAACCAAAGACAAATCAGCGGGTTGACACAGTCGATGTGCATCAATACCGTTGGCCAGCACCAATAATTCGGTGTTGTGGATGACTTTGTTGTGTACGTCATACAATTGCCAAACACCGTTTTGGTTTGAGCTCAAGCGCTGTACATCAGCAGTGATCCATTGGTCGACATCGGCCAGCAGTCGTTGGCCCACTTTGTCCGTTTGGACGTAACCTGCTTGTGGGTAATGTAATTGACAGTGATCAGCTGTTACCTCGAGTTGCAGTAATTGTTTCGGTAATTTGGCTTGTTCAATTAAAGCAGCCCAGCTGTGCTGTTGATCTGAACGAATTGCTTGCTGTACACCAATGGCTTTGAACTCTGTGGATTGGTAAAAGCGCACAGCCATTTCATATGCACGCAAATACAATAAGGCTTCAGGAGAATCTTTCACAGTCAGCATCGGCATCACCATGGCCAGTTCATTGCCTGAGGCTTGTTGCATGGGGGTTGGATGCAAATCAATCAGGGTGGTTGTATAACCCAATTTTTTCATCTGATGAGCCATGCAAAGGCCTGCGATACCAGCACCAAGGACAGTAACAGCGGGTTTTTCTGAAACCGTTTGCGGCCAAGGGTGCCAGGGTTGTATATTGAGTGGTTGATGGGTTTTATCGGTGATGAAACGTGCTTTGATCATTTCTCTTTTTTGCGCAAAACCCGCTGGTTTTTGAACTTCAAAACCTTGAGCAGTCAGTGCCTTGTTTATCGCCGAAGCAGCGGTAAAGGTGGATAAAGTGGTGCCGGGCTTAGACAGTCTAGTGATTTCATCGAATAAATCAGCATGCCACATGTCTGGATTTTTTTTCGGTGCAAAGCCATCCAAAAACCAGGCATCAACCTTGGCTTCTAATTGGCTAAAGCTACGTGTTGCATCACCAAACCCTAAACTGAGTGAGACGTTATCTGGCAGTTGAAAATGATGAAATCCAGCTCGAAAACTGTCCTGAAAGCAATCCCATATTGTCAGCAGTTGCTGGCTGAATTGAGTCAGTTCAGGGAAACATTGGTGGGCCAAGCGCAGGCTGTTTTTATCCAGCGGAAATTTTTCTACACTGATGAAATGGAGGCGACCTGTTTGGCTGTTGCGTTGCTGCCACGCTTGTAAAACCGCCAAAAAATTCAAACCCGTACCAAAGCCTGTTTCGGCTATACAAAAAGTTTGTTCTGGATTCAGATGTTGCCACCGTTGGCTCAATTGGTTGGCTTGTAAAAACACATATTGGGATTCAGCCAAACCGCCTTGGTCATTGAAGTAAACATCATTGAAGCGTGGACAATGAGGTTGTTGGTTTTTAGGCGCTGTTGCAAAAGCTGGGGTGTAAGATAGGTTTAACGGGTCTTCAGTCTGGGTCATGACCAGATTATAAATGAAATCAATTAATTAGGTATTGTCGCTGTGTCAAGAATGCCTGCTGCTGGATTTACAACAGCGGTCGCAGTCATTGAGCTTGCTGTAAAATCGTTTAAATCAACTGTTTAATTGGTTATTTGGTGTTAGAGGCAATTTGCACCATGCCATAGTTGCATTCTACGCAGGTATAGTCTTTAGCAACAAATGGAGAGGTGTTGTTGCGGTAATTCAACACTTTAATATAGACCACATTGGAGTGACATGTAGAACATGCAAACTTAACAATGTTACTGGTATTGGTTTGGTCAGTCTTGCCCATTAAAATGTTTATTTTGGTTGCGATTAATTAAATTATGCTGGTTTAATATTGGCATGTTAAGCGTTTGTAGGTTTATTCGTATTTTTCACCTTTAATACGGCCTTTTTGCTGATTTGTTAAGCTAAAATACCCTGCATATGACAAAAATTGATCACAAAATCCAAATTCCGGATTACCGCATCATCAGAAAAATAGGTGAAGGTGGTATGAGTGTGGTGTATTTGGCTTTTCAGGAGTCATTAAAACGTGAGGTGGCGCTGAAGATCATGCGCCCGGTAGTTACTGATGAAGAAAATGTGGTGAAACGCTTTGAACAAGAAGCTGAAATCATTGCGAAGTTGTACCATCCAAATATTGTTAATATATATGAAGTGGGGCACATTGATGATGAAGTGTTGTTTTATTCAATGCCGTATTTACAACATGGTGACCTGACCACATTCGCTTACCAAAACGACGAAGAACTCAAAACCATGCTGGCTGGCATTTGTGATGGCTTGTCCTATGCACACACGCAAGGTGTGGTTCACCGCGACATCAAGCCCGAAAATATATTATTTGACCAATTCGGCAATGTGCAGATTGCAGATTTTGGTATCGCTTTGAGTACTGGGCGCAGAAGGTTCACCAAAGACAGCCGCATCATCGGCAGTGTTTATTACATGAGCCCTGAGCAAGCACAATCAAAGCATGTTGATGCGCGATCAGATGTTTATGGTTTGGGTGCCATCCTGTATGAAATACTGACCGGTGAACCGGTGTTTGATGAAGACAGCGATTTATCCGTGATGATGGCGCATTTGTCCAATCCGGTGCCAAGCTTGCCCGCTGAATTGGCACATTGGCAAACCGTGATAGACCGTTGTCTGGCAAAATCACCCAATCAGCGGTTTCAAAACATGAC
Source organism: uncultured Marinicella sp. (assembly GCA_947502595.1). GTDB lineage: Bacteria > Pseudomonadota > Gammaproteobacteria > Xanthomonadales > Marinicellaceae > Marinicella. The sequence goes on from CANNAM010000004.1 coordinate 126,588, forward strand.
TGACTTAAAGCAAGCGGTTTTGGCGGTGGGGCAAAAGCCATCCAAGTTATGGCTACATGAACACTTTAAAACAGCTGCTTTCACCTTGGTTTTGCTCGGCGCCATGGGATTGGTGTGGTACCAAATATCTAATGTTACTGTATCAAACCAAGCAACAGTCAGTCCTTCAGAGCCTGCCAAAAGCAATATACAATCCAATGCCGCACCAGCGCCCCCTGAGCAGGAAGTGTTGGAAGTTGAAGATTCAAGTGTCCCAAATACGGTTAACACTTTAAGTGATTTGCAAGTTGAAAGTCTTTTGCAAAAAGCCAAACGCAACATTGCCGATAAGCAATTAACCACCCCAGCCGACAACAATGCTTTGGATCAAATCTTAACTTTGTTACGAAACTTGCCTGACCATCAACCAGCACTGCGATTGCTTTCAGAAGTAATGGCCGGTTACTATGATTTGCTGTACCAAGCGGTGCAAAACAATAACTTAACTGCCGCAAAGTCCTTTGCCGACTCGGTTTCAGAGGTCAGGCATCGCACGATATTAGTGAATGAGGCTTTGTTGATTCAGCTGGAACAAAACACAGATTTAGAGCGCAGTTTATTGATCGGAGCGGTGGTTGAAAAGGTCAAAGCTGCTAAGCAGTCTCTGAATCAGCAATTGGCACAGACGCACATTGATTTAATTGATCAGGTTATACCGGGGCAAAAGCTGATTGACGAACTGTTAGATACAATCAGTACGATGCTTAAGCCAGGTCAAGTGCTAAGCGATAAGCTGGGGCTTAAAACGGTGGTAATCACCCCACAATACAAAAGCCAACAAGGTTTGCTCAATTATGGTTTTGCGGTGACGCAAAGTGAAATAACCTGGGCACAATTTGACCGCTTTGTGCAGGCCACCCAGCGCCCATTGAGTCGCTGTAAAAGTAAAATCAAAGCCAATATGATCTTCAGCCAACGTAATTACAATAAACCTGGGTTCAAAGTTGAAAAAGACATGCCAGTGGTGTGTGTTACTTGGCAAGATGCCAATCAGTATGCCAGTTGGCTGAGTCAACAAACTGGATTGAAATACCGTTTGCCAACAGCCCGAGAATGGCAGCACACCATGAAACTCAGCAAACAGTCGCTGACTTGTGGTATGGCCAATTTAGCTGGCGCAGAGTTTCCAGAGCAAAGTGACATTAGTGACTTGTATGATTGTGATGATGGCAGTACACATGTGGCGAGAGTTGATCGCTATGCAAAAAACAAGCTTGGCTTGCTGGGCATGTACGGCAATGTCAGTGAATGGCTGTCTGGCTGCGAAGAATTGGGTAAGTTCAAAGCCATATTTAATCCCGATGACATGTGTGACAACAACCCAATTATCGGTCGGTCGTGGTTATCCGGTCCAAGTGATACAGGTGATATACAACAGGTAAATTATGGCAGCGCGTGGACGCACATTGGTTTCAGGTTGGTCAGGGATTTGAGAAAAGAATAATTAAATTTTAGGAGTGACAATAAGAGCATGAATACCACAGAGGACAAGCAAATCGAAGGTGCTTATTTCGATGCCACAGAAGCTCGGGTGATGGCTTGCTTGATGGAAAAGCAATTGACCACTCCAAACAACTACCCTTTGAGTCTTAATTCACTGCTGTTGGCATGCAACCAAAAAACCAACCGTGTTCCGGTGATGCAATTAACTGAAGGTGAATTGGGACACACCGTCAACCAACTGGAAAAACGAAGTTTAGTTGGTGTCGATTATGGCGGTCGAGCCACACATGTGACCCATCGCGTGATCACGGTCTTTGACATCAGCCGCAAACAACAAGCTGTGTTGGCGGTGCTAATGGTTCGTGAACCCTTGACCTTGAATGACATCAAAACCAAAACTGCCAGGATGGAAGATTTCAGTGGTGTTGATGAAGTGTTGTCTGTGGTTGAGTCATTGATTGACCGGGCAGAGCCGTTGTTGGTTCGCATACCCAAAGGGCCAGGTAGCCGAGAAGACCGTTACACTCATTTGTTGTGTGGAGCTGTTGATTTAAATTCTGTGGCGGCTCAAATCAAAGAGCCGAGTCAAAGCAAAGCATCGCAGCTGGATGAGTTGACCAGAAGGATTGAGTTGCTAGAAGCACAAATGCAACAATTGATGGCTGCCAAAGATTGAAATAAATGGTTGCTCCAGAATGTGACAAGGCGCACAGTGTGCGCCTTGTAAACAGGTGAATCTGCTGTTTTTACTTTAAAATATCAAGCATCAGCTGATTCATTTTTTGCACATAATTGGCTGGGTTTTTCAATTGACCGCCTTCTGCCAACAGGGCTTGTTCAAACAACAGTTCTGACCACTGTTTGAATTGCTCTTCATTGTCTACATGCTCAATGTGTTGCACCAGTGGATGCTCCAAGTTGATTTCCAAAGCGGGTAATTGACCTGGCATGGCTTGACCGGCTTGCTCCATCAATTTTTGCATGTGGATGGCCATGGCGTGCTCATCCATGACCAAACAACTGGCGGAGTTCACTAAGCGTGTTGAAGCTGTGACTTCACTGACATGGTCTTTCAACTGTTTTTGGATTTTTTCCAAGAATGATTTATCGGCGGCAGAAGGTTCCGCCGCTTTATCCTCATCTTGGCCCAAATCTAATTTGCCTTTGGCCACTGACTGGAATTTTTTACCATCATATTCTTGCACATGGCCCATCATCCACTCATCAATGCGGCTGTGCATCAATAACACTTCAACACCTTCTTTCTTGAATAATTCTAAGTGCGGTGAGTTCTTAACCGCTTCATACGATTCACCAGTGATGTAGTAAATTTTATCTTGAGCTTCTTTCATGCGACCGATGTAGTCATCTAAAGACACATTTTCAGTGGCATCTTGGTTGTCAGTTGAAGCAAATCGCAATAATTTTAATACCGCATCGCGGTTGGCATAATCTTCAACCACCCCTTCTTTGAGGGTGTCGCCAAATTCTTTCCAGAAAGTGGCATAGACTTCAGTGTCCAAAGATTTTTTCTTTAATAAGCCCAGTACCCGTTTAACCAAGCCTGACTTGATTTTTTGTAACAATGGGTTGTCTTGTAATAATTCACGCGACACATTCAAAGGCAAATCATTGGAGTCAACCACACCTTTGACAAAGCGCAGGTAGTTAGGCATCAACTCTTTGGCAGCATCCATAATGAATACCCGTTTGATGAACAGTTTCAAACCTTCACGTTCATCTTGGCTTTGGAACATATTGAACGGTGATTTACTTGGCACATACAATAAGTTGCTGTAACTTTGGGTGCCTTCAATGTGGTTATGTGTCCAGAATGCCGCATCATTGAAATCATTGGAGATTTGCTTATAAAATGCTTGGTAGTCTTCATCTTTCACTTCAGAAGGTGCTTTCTTCCACAGTGCAGTGGCGTCATTGACTACTTCATATTCTGGTGTCTTGGCTGGAATTTCATTGCCGTCGTCGTCTTTTTCAGGGTGGGTGATTTCCAGCATTTTGATCGGGAAAGCCACATGCTCTGAATATTTTTTGATTAAATTGCGTAACCTGAAATTATCCGCAAATTCGGCTTCTTCTTCACGCAAGTGCAAAATGATTTCAGTGCCATGGGTGTCTTTCTTAATTGATTCCAGTGTATAGGCACTCTTGCCATCTGATTTCCATGCCACCGCACTTTCAGGTTTTTCTCCGGCTTTCAAAGTCCTGATTTCAACTTCGTCAGCTACAATGAAAGAAGCATAAAAGCCCACTCCGAATTGACCAATTAAGTTGGCGTCATCGCGGTCTTTTTTGGCAATCGATTCGAGGTATTTTTTGGTGCCTGAATTGGCGATGGTGCCAATGTTGTTGATCACTTCTTCACGGGTCATACCGATGCCGTTGTCAGTGATGGTTACGGTTTTGGCTGTTGCATCGAAATCCACTTTGATGGATAAATCGGCAGCGCTTATTTTTTTGTTTTTAATTGCTTCAAAGCGCAACTTATCGCAGGCATCAGAAGCGTTTGAGATAAGCTCTCTTAAAAAGATTTCTTTGTTCGAGTACAGCGAATGAATGACCAAGTCCAAAACTTGGTTCACTTCCGCTTGAAATTCAAATTTTTCAGCAGTATTTGTCATGTTTTTTTGTCAATATGTATTGAGATGTCAGCAAAATAGGGATGTAGTTGTATATTTCAAGTACTTAGGGTGGCTAGTCAGTTAAAATAGTGCAATTATTTTTCAGAGAGCTTGAATGAGTATCAATTGGTTTCCCGGCCATATGCACAAAGCACAAAAAGAAATTCGACAACTATTGCCGGAGGTTGATTTGGTGATTGAGGTGTTGGATGCACGTTTGCCGTACAGCTCACAAAATCCTTTGTTACAAAATTTAAGGGGACAAACACCGTGTATCAAATTACTCAATAAGTCCGATTTGGCTGACCCTGAGTTAAACCAAGTTTGGATCGATGAGTTGCAAACCGATGCAACCGTCAAAGCGTATGCGGTGAACACCAGTGACAGTGGCTTAATCAAGCAAATCCCTCAGTGGTGTCTGGATTGGTTTCCGGAGCGTGAAGTGAACAAGAAACCCATCCAGGTGATGATTATGGGTATACCCAATGTGGGTAAATCTACCTTGATAAATATCATGGCGGAGCGCACCATTGCCAAAACCGGAAATGAGGCAGCTGTAACCAAGAGGCAACAAAGAATAAAATTACCCGGTAATGTGATTTTACATGACACGCCTGGGGTGTTGTGGCCTAAATTTGAAAATCAAAACAGCGCATTCAGATTGGCAGTGACCGGTGGCATCAAAGACAATATAGTTGAAGCAGAAGACAAAGCTGATTATTTGGCTGAGTATGTAATGGCTGCATACAAAAATGAGATCGCTGAGCGTTACAACATAGTAGTTATGCCAACAGAACCTTATGATTTATTGCTGGAAATTGGACAACAACGTGGAGCACTTAAAGCAGGAGGGCGAGTTGATTTGACCCGCATTTCAAGCTTGTTCTTGAATGAATTCAGAACTGGTGTGATGGGTCGAATTACTTTAGAAACACCTGAGATGATGAAATCAGAACTCATAGAAGTTGAAAAGTTGAGGGCGGCAAAAGCGGCGAAAGTAGCAGCCAGAAAAGCCCGGCCAAAAGGCAGTAGATGATTTACCAGCCACCGATGGAACCCTATTTGGATGTGGTTTATCAGGATGAAGATGTGTTGGTGCTGAATAAACCGTCTGGTTTATTGTCAGTACCAGGGCGTCAAAGCATCCACAAAGATTCACTACAAAGCCGTGCTCAACAGCAATTTCCCACAGCCACTACTGTACACCGATTGGATATGGAAACCTCCGGTCTGATGGTGATGGCGTTGAATAAGGCCAGCCATGTGCATTTAAGTCGGCAGTTTGAGCAACGTAAAATAAAAAAACGCTATCTGGCCCGAGTCTATGGGCAATTGAAAAAATCATCGGGTGCGGTTGATGTGCCATTGATTTGTGATTGGCCCAATCGACCCAGGCAAAAGGTTGATTTTCAGGCAGGTAAACCTGCGTTGACCCATTGGCAGGTGCTGAACCAAGAAGCTGAGACCACATTGGTTGAATTGCAGCCGGTTACGGGGCGCTCACACCAATTGCGGGTACACATGCAATCAATAGGTCACCCAATAGTTGGCGATCCTTTGTATGCCACCGGCGCTGCGCTGACTTGGTCAGACCGCTTGCAATTACACAGCAACGAGCTGCAATTCAATCACCCCACTGCTGACACACAGATGAAGTATGCAGTACCAGCAAATTTTTGAATCAGCAGTTTTGCTGTGCTCCATTCAATACAGCTCAAAAAATAACTTGTATTTTCAATGCAATTGGATGGGTTTTGTCTGATCCAATTGGCTGATTAAACCATTGGCAAATGATCTATTTGCTTAATTATTTTGCAACAAAAATTGACAAAAGATTCATCTGGAATCAGTATACTGTACTATTTTTATAACTCAGGAGAAAGGTATGAAAATAGCCGGTATTTCAGGCAGTCTCAGAAAACAATCAACCCATCGTGGTATTTTGCGAGCAGTACAACAACACCTAGAAACCATGGGTATTGAATACATTGATGTTGAGATTGGTGACTTTCCTTTGTACAACCAAGATGTCAACAGCCAAGGGATTCCTGCTGCCGTTCAACAGGCTCATGACAAGCTGCAATCAGCCGATGCCATTGTGTTGGCCTCACCTGAATACAATTATTCGGTGAGTGGGGTTTTGAAAAACGCCATAGATTGGTTGTCGCGGGTAGAAAACCAAGCGTTCAATGGCAAAGCAGTTGCTATCATGGGTGCCAGCCCTGGGATGGGTACAGCACGCAGTCAATACCACTTGCGCCAAATACTGGTTTTTGTCAATGCTTACGTGGTCAACAAGCCGGAAATCATGATTGCCCAAGCAGCCGACAGATTCGACGAACAGGGTAACCTCACAGATAAAACCACGTTAGAGTTTGTGGGTAAATCATTACAGGCATTGGTGGCGCTTTCCAAACAGTTAAAGCAATGACAAAAGTAAACAAAACACCCCTGTTTGAACCATTTGAACAGGGTGGTTTGGCTTTAAAAAACCGCATCGTCATGGCGCCCATGACCCGCAGCTTCTCCCCTGGTAATGTACCCAGTGAAAAAACCGTGGAATATTACCAGCGACGGGCTGCCAATGCAGTTGGTTTAATCCTTACTGAGGGTACTTGTGTAGGTCATAAAGCAGCCAATGGTTACCCAAATGTGCCTTATTTCTATGGTGCTGAGGCTTTGGCCGGTTGGCAAAAAGTGGTCGATGCAGTTCATCGCGAAGGCGGTAAAATCATGCCGCAATTGTGGCATGTTGGTGGCGTCAGAATAGACTGTTTAGAACCAGATGATTCAGTGCCAGCTTACAGCCCTTCAGGCTTGTTGGCACCTCAAAAGCCCAATGGTCGGGTGATGTCACAAGCCGATATAGATGCGGTGATTGCGGCATTTGTTGCTGCTGCTGTCAACGCGCAAGAATTGGGTTTTGATGGTATAGAGCTACATGGTGCCCACGGTTATTTAATTGATCAGTTTTTTTGGGAGCAGACCAATTTAAGAACTGATAAATATGGCGGTGATCGGGTGCAACGAACCACTTTTGCAGTGGAGTTAATTGAGGCCATTCGTACACAGGTAGGACCAGACTTTCCAATTGTATTGCGGTACTCACAATGGAAGCTACAAAATTACAATGCCAAGTTGGCTGACACGCCAGCTGAGCTTGAACAGTTCTTGTTACCATTGGTGGCTGCAGGTGTTGATATCTTTCACTGTTCGACCAGGCGTTTTTGGGAACCTGAATTTGCTGGTTCAACAATGAATTTGGCTGGTTGGACCAAAAAATTAACTGGCAAGCCGACCATTACAGTAGGCAGTGTTGGTTTGGATGGTGGTTTCGTGGATGAGTCCAAAAGGGGCATGAGTGCCCGATCAGGCACCTCAATCGAGCAATTTGAATTGATTGAACAATCATTGGCTGGTGGTGAATATGATTTGGTGGCCGTGGGTCGCTGCTTGTTGCAAGACCCAGAGTGGGTGCATAAGTTAAAAGACAAAAACTTTGAAGCCATGCAAGCCTATAGTGCAGAAGCAATGAAAACACTGTATTGACTTGTAATTTCTGAAACCATTAAATCATGCAATCACTGAAGCAGTTAACTGATTATTTAACCACTGATTTCTTAGGCGGGCCCAAACCTTGGAAATTTGCTTGGATCATTAACTTTCAAAAAGCCGGCACCTTTTTGGTGGTGGCATGGATGATGTATGTATACCAGAATTACAGCACTGCAGCTTATGTTTATTTGGCTTTGCATGGCAGTTATGGATTGGTTTGGTTGATTAAGGACTTGAGTTTTCCCGATGCCAATTGGCAAAGAAAGATAACCATTGGGGCTGGTGTGCTGGCATTCTTTGCTGTGTTATTTTGGTATTGGGTGATTGCTTGGTTGCTCATCAGCCAAGCACAAACGCCCAATTACCCATTGGCTGATAACCTGTGGTTTGCACTGTGTATTGCGCTGTGCGTGTTGGGCTGTGTGGTCATGATTGCGGCTGACGCGCAAAAACATTACACACTTAAATACCACAAAGGACTGATTATGGATGGCGTTCATAGGTACATCAGACACCCTAATTATTTAGGTGAGGTGATGATTTATAGTTCATTTGGCTTGTTGGCATGGCACTGGTTGGCAGCAGTGATCCTGTTGAGTGTATGGCTGATGGTATTTGTGCCTAATATGCGGGCCAAAGAACGCAGTTTATCTCGATACCCTGAATGGCAAGCTTACCGCGAACGCAGTGGTTGGCTGTTACCATTTTTGTAATCAGTCACCAATAGGGACTAAAATGCCAATGGTGAACTGGCCGTCGCCAAAGCCATCCTGGCCAGGTAAATCAGAATCGTTGGTGTCTAAGCGGGCACGTGCTTCAGCCCTTATTCGCACACCGTTACCGGTGAAATACCATGAGCCACCAATTGCCAAATTGACTATCAAATCAGTCTCTTGGGATTCTGGAAATCTGGAGTCCGAATAAATGCTACCCATCCCAACCAGAAAGTAAGGTTTCCATAAAAAGTTGTGGTCGGTGTACATGAAATTAAAAGTTGCTGAATAATGTTTCAGATCAAAGTCCATAGCAAAGTCATATTCGTCGCGCATCAGCTCGAATTCCATGGCCCAATTTTCATTGACATGCTTGCCTACACGCAAATCAATGACTTGCGCCTCATTCAAACGAAGTTGGTCATCAGGAACCACAATGCCGATGTTGCTGTTCCAATACCAGCGGTAATCGATGCCATCGTAGATGTGCTCCAAAGTGTTGTCATCATTAGGGCTTGCAGCCAAAATTTCAGGGTTTTGTAAACACAAGATTAAGGCCAGAAGTAGGCAGTAAAATTTCATTGCGCTATTCTACCACGTCAGTAAATGGATAAAACGATATGAGTAATGACATTTACTGACAGCGAAAATAATTTAATTGTAAACATATGTAAATAAAACGATTAAAAACTTGCATTTTTGAACTTAATTATAAATATCAACAATCCTTCTTGATTTTGCCTATGCCCTTGTGTAGTATCTTTATTCTAGATGAACTAGTGGGTGTTAAGAATACTAATTAAAGGGGCACACAGATCATTTTGGCCATACAAAATTCAATATTTTGTATTCGTAAATTTCATAAAAAGTAGGAGAGACAATTCATGTCCAAATCAAAATTCAATCCTTTGATTACCGCTACTGTGATGTCGGCTGTTTATTTAGCCGGTGTATCCAACGTTTCGAACGCAGTTGTTCTGGACGGAGCGGAATCTAGCAGAACGCTGTCTTTGGCGGCAAATGCAGGTAATGCAAATGCAAGTTTATTACCGGCATTAAACGCTGAAGGTCACAGAAGGTATATAATTCAATTGCACGGGGCTGCAGTGGCTCGCTACGATGGAGTTGGTGAACTTGCTGCCATTCCTAGAAGAGCTGACAATAAAATAGAGGTTAATTCACCTGCTGTTCAAAGTTATGTCAGTTATTTAGAACAACAACAACAGAATTTTATCCAATCAGTTTCAAGTACACTTAACCGCAATGTTGTGCAAAGGTTCAGCTATCAATACGCCCTCAATGGCGTGGTGTTAGAACTGACGGCTGAAGAAGCAAGTACTTTAGGTAATTTGCCAGAAGTAAAAAGTGTTTCAGCAGACATGGCTTACGAACTTGATACAGATGCTGGTCCTCAATTGATTGGTGCTGATAATGTTTGGACAGGCACAGCGCCTGCCACAGGCACTGGATTTGGTGAAGGTGTAGTGATTGGTATTTTAGATACTGGTGCGAATTTTGATCATCCTTCATTTGCAGCTGTTGGTGGTGACGCTTATGCACACACCAATCCACTGGGTGCAGGTAATTATCTAGGGGTATGTGATCCTAGTAATACTGAACAATATATAGCTGACTATACATGTAATGATAAAATCATAGGTGGCTATGACTTTATTAATGACATCACACCACCAAGTGGTTTCGATATCCCTGGTCCTGAAGATGAAAATGGCCATGGAACCCATACCGCATCTACTGCTGGCGGTAATGTGGTATTGGATGCAGAAATTAATGGCATCACTAATATTGCTGTAAGTGGTGTTGCGCCGCATGCCAATATCATTCCATTTGACGTTTGTTACAATCCAGACCCAGCTGAGGGTGGTGGTTGTTTTGGTTCAGCTACGGTGGCTTCAATCGACCAAATATTGGCCGATGGCGTTGTTGATGTGGTTAACTACTCCATCAGTGGCGGTACCAACCCTTGGGGTGGTTTTGTAGAACAGGCGTTTTTAAGTGCCACTGATTCAGGTGTTTTTGTTTCTGCATCGGCAGGTAACTCCGGCCCAGGGCCAGGCACTTTAGGTCATTTAGAGCCGTGGACTGCAAGTGTTGGTGCTTCTACTCATAACCGCAGATTTTCAAATGATTTGACAGTAACTGCACCGACTCCAGTTCCTGCTGAATTGGTTGGTGCTTTAGCAATTCAAGGCACAGGTCCAGTGATGGTTGCAGATATGGTAGGTACCATGGAATATGCAGGCAATATTGACGGTGGTGCCAATGTAACCGCTTGTACGGCTTTTACTGATCCGTTGACTGGCTTAATTGCGGTTATTTCTCGAGGTGGTTGTGCATTTGCAGATAAAGTGAACAATGCAGTGGCTGCTGGTGCTGTTGGGGTAGTTGTGCATAACAATGTACCTGGCGACCCTATTATCATGGGTGGTTTAGATACAACTACTGTGCCTGCTGTGATGGTCAGTTTAGATATTGGTTTGGCTCTAGATGCATTCATCGATGCCAATCCAGGTGTTGCTGAAGTTTCTGTTGCCGGTCAAACTTCAACCAATCTGAATGGTCAGGCTGATTCAATGGCTGCCTTCAGTTCTCGTGGTCCAAGTCCTTTTGAATACAACAAACCTGATGTCACAGGTCCAGGTGTTAGTATTTTAGCTGGATTTGCAGACTCTGATACGGGTACTGGTACACTGCCAGAATATGGAGTTATTTCAGGAACTTCAATGTCATCACCGCACAATGCGGGTGCTGCCGCATTGTTGAAAGAAATACAACCCAGCTGGACCGTGCCAGAAATCAAATCTGCTTTAATGATGACCGCTAAAACAGCTGGTGTAACCAAAGAAGATGGTTTAACTCCTGCTGATCCATTTGATCGCGGTGCTGGTCGAATTCAAGTTGATGTTGCTTCTTCTGCTGGTTTGGTTTTGAATGAAACAGCATTCCGCTTTTTATTGGCTGATCCTGCAAACGGTGGTGATCCTAAGACATTGAATGTAGCCAGTTATAAAAACAACAGTTGTGTTGGTACATGTTCTTTCCAAAGAAAATTCACCAGTGTTGCTGCAACACCGATTAATTACACTGCCAGTTTGGTAGGCATGACAGGAACGGTTAACCCGGCTACTTTTACGGCCAACCCAGGTCAAACTGTAACCTTGAATGTTGAAATTGATGGTGCAGCGTTACCAGCTGGAGCTACCAGCTTTGGAGAGCTGATGATTACAGAGCAGGCCACAGTTGTTTCTAACACTGTCCCATTTACTTCTGTACCAGCTGATCCCAATATCCCTGATGATAATTATGATGGTAGTTTAGGCTCAATGCTATGTGAAACCATCAATGTAACTGGCATCAATGCCGATGTATTCAGTGCTTCATTGGATATGTCTATGAGTCATACTTGGACTGGTGATGTTACCATTAAATTACAGAACCCCAATGGTGATGTACTGGGCGTGATGAGTCGTCCAGGATTGGCAGAACCTGCTGATGATGGTTCGGATTGTTGTGGCAGTAGTGAAGCGCTGGTAGTTAGCGCGCCAGTGAGTTTTTTCGATGGCGCAGCAACTTCAGCAGAAGACATGGGATCGTTTGGTGACGACATTTGTGCTGTTGATGGCATTTGTGAGTATGCCCCTTTCCCTGATTCAGTTGCTAACCCACCTGCAACTTTTGCAGACTTGGGAGTAGGTTCTGCCAATGGTGATTGGAATGTTTGTGTCGGTGATTCTGGTAATGGTGACACAGGTACTTTAGAAAGTGTTACTTTGAATGTGCTGGAATTTGCTACTACTGTGCCTAATTTGCATTTGCCATTGGTCGTGGTTGGCTTTCCAGAGCAGCCTGATATTGATGTGAATCCACTTTCTTTAGCGGCAACTTTAGATGCAGATATGACTACTGATTTGAACTTAAATATCAGTAATTCACCAGTAGCTGGTGCTGATTTGAACTGGATGTTTGGTACAGGTTCGTTCAGCTTGGTGTATGCAGAGCAAGTTGATGCAACAGGAACTATTACCAATGGTATTGTGAGTGGGTTTTTCTTACAAGACAATGGTGGAGCTGGTTCTGGCGCCTACAGTGCTGATGATTTTGTGCTTTCACAAGATTCATCAATCGAAACCATGTACTTTGAAGGGTTTGCCAATAGTGCGACATTGTCCACATCAGCGACATCTATTCAGTTACAGGTCTTTGCTGATAATGCAGGTGTACCAGATGGTCACCCTGAAGACGGTCTAAATTCGGCTTTATTCGCTTTGGATATTCCAGTAGCAGATCCTAGCTTAGACTTAACTGACAATAACATCAGTATTGATGTATCAGCTGCCAACGGTGGTATGCCCTTAGATTTACCTGCGGGAACTTATTGGGTATCGGTATTCCCTACGCAGAACATGACAGCTGGTGATGGTACAAGGTGGAATTGGTATGCATCTGGTCCTGATGTTGCTGGTGCTGCTGCTCAGTTGATTTCACCAATTTCATTTGGTGTCGCAGATTGGACAGGTATTCCAGGGTTAACAGCTGAGCCAAATTTTGAGCAATTGGCTTACAACATCGCAGGTTCAAGTGTTTGTGGTGCGCCATGGATTACAACATCAGTTGCAAACGGTGTTATAGCACCTGGTCTAGATACTGATGTGACAGTCACATTAGACTCTACTGGTATGACACCAGGTGTTTACACCGCTACTTTGTGTGTTGACAGTGATGATCCTGATGAAGCTCAAGTTTTGGTTCCTGTAACCATGACTGTCGATGGTCCATCTGACCTTATCTTTAAAGACGGTTTTGAGGGAACTCCTTAAAATTCAAGCAAAAGGTAAAATTAAAAGCGTGGATTTATTCCACGCTTTTTTTTGTCTTATTTTTCTTGCAGCCCTTATTAGCAAATTTAACATAACCTGCTCATTTGGTTGTTTTGCTGACAGTGATGCTGGCTATTTTAATGAGGTATCAGTACAGCGTCACATCAATTTTTGTATTGAGCAGATGTCAGATCAATGCTGCTTTGCGCTTATCGGCATAGAATTGTTTGGATGATCTGTGCATTGATGGTGAAAAAGGCGCATGAGTGATTTATCAGGACATAAAGCCAAGTACAGTAAGCAGTCGCACTGTGACATGCACTTGATCAAGATTAAAATAGCAGCAGCTTGTGCTGTATATTTTGATGTGTTGCAGAAGTACATGAGCACTGCTGTGCAAGCACAGGAAACGTTTACTTGTTTATGTTTGCTTGGTTAAACCAATAATGTTTTGAGTTTTTCCCAGGTGGGTCTTTTTAAAGCTGGCTTGGCAAGTAAGTCACTGAGGCTGCTGAGATTCATGATTTGTTGACTGTCAGGTAAGTTCACGTCATTAAATACCAAAGATTTTTTTGGGTGTTGGTAGGTAACTGCATGACCGTCGTAACTAATCAAAGCATAAGTACAATCGTGGTTGATGGCCTGTAACATTTTAGCCAACAGCCTGAATTGGTCTTTATCCAGTTTACCCACAGCGGAACCAGGAGACTCATCTGCTGGTTTGGTTTGTGGTAATGGCTGAGCCTGCTGTGGCGTAGCAGCAGTTTTGACTATTGGAGACGCTGCTGTATTATGGTGTGGTTTGCTGGTGCTTGGTTTGGCTTGTAATCGCAGCAAGCCTAAAGCATCTACCAATCGGTCAGTTATCATCATTAAGTTGCTTGTGCAGCTGTTCCAAAATTGAGTCCAATGCCTGGCTGATGGCCAGAGCAAAGGCCCGGAAACCTTCACCTTGCATGTTTTCTGTTGCAGTAAATTGTTGATTAAAAATCAAATGATGATCGGCATCATATAATAAGAACTCAATGCTCACTTTGGCTTGCAGTTGATTTTTTTCAAAAGCCAATATCCTGCTGTCTAAAATTTGATGGTTGCCTTCTGTTGGTGTTTGGTAACTGACAGATTGCCAATGATTTTCTGCCCATTGTTTGAATCGATCTTGAAGCAATACTTTGGGCGATTCGAGCCAGAAGTTATGACTCAACTGCACCAATGAACCATCTGCTTGGGTTGCTACCATGGGTCTGCCACCCAATATACTTAGGGCTTTGGGACGTTTGATCACCAAGCTAATGGGCTTGAGTTCGCTGTGGTTAATTGTTTGGGCTGTGGCAGTTAACCTGAAATGCTTTCTGGTTTGAGACTTTTTTATGCCACATGCACTGCACAGTAACACAAATATTAACATCATAGCCGTGGTATTGATTGTTTTCATAGGTCATCATCCGCCACTTCAGGATCAGAGGAGAAAATTAAACTGGAAGGGTTTTTTCTGATTAAATTAGTCGCTTCGTTTAAGTTCATGCTGGCACTTTCTATTTCATTGGTTATGCTGTCTAATTTATTCGACAGTGCTAACATGCTTTGTGATGCAGTTTTCAGTAGTTTTGCCATGTCGGAGTCATCGGCTGAAATCAAACCCCGTGCATCACTGACCAAACCATTGATGTTGGCTAAGCCCTTGTCTAATTCTTTGACCGAAGACTGCATTTGATGACTCAAGTTAGCCAAGTTGCCAATAAAGAGATCTATATTTTCGGTATTTTCATTGCTGAGCACTTTGTTGGCAGACTCCATAAGTAGTTTAAGTTCGCCAGTTGTGGACTCCACATTGCCCATGATGTCAGGCAAGCCTTGATCAATTTGTAAAGTGATGCTGTCCAGTCTTTCATACAGCATGTCCAACATCGGTTTTATTTTATCCTCAGTGATGTCAGTTATGTTCTCAGAAACACCGCCTAATTGAGCAAATAAATCTGCTGGGGGCAGGCCAGGGATGGTTTCGCCCGCTTTGAAATATGTGGTTTCATCTCCACCTTTGATGTTGATTGATATATCGCCCAATAAGCCAGCTGAATTAATTTGTGCACTTGAATCGGTAGGTATTTTCCATTCTTTGTGTACGGTAAAAGTTACTTTAAAATCGACTTTTGATAATTTATATTCGGGTTTGATTGATTCAATTTGACCAATACGATAGCCCTCAAAATACACAGGCGTGCCAAACCTTAAACCAGTTACGTTGTTGTAGTAACTGTGGTATTCAACGGCATCGGCTTTATTGCCGGTCATTTTGATCAAGACCCACATAGTGAACACAGAAATCGCTATGGTGAATAGGCCTACCCAAAAATAATTGCTGATGTGTCTTTTCATGAGAGTGTGTAATTTTCCTGTGTCAGTCTTCTGAGGTATTCAGTTGGGTTTAATTTATCATGTCTTGAGCGGCGTTGCAGTAAATCCATCACCCGTTTGTTTGTTGACCGTTTGATTTCTTCAACAGTACCAGTGATCAGGTTTTTGCCATTATCTAGTACAGTAATCCGATCTGCAATTTTAAATGCACTGTCTAATTCATGAGTGACCACCACCATGCTCATGCCCATGGTATCGCGCAGTGACAGGATAAGGTCGTCAATTTCTGATGCCACTACTGGGTCTAAACCAGCAGAGGGCTCATCAAAGAACAATAGTTTCGGGTCCATCACAATGGAACGTGCCAAAGCCGCACGTTTTATCATGCCACCTGATAATTGAGCCGGCATTAATTTGTGGAAGCCACCCAAGTTCACCACTTCAAGTTTCATTCTTGAGATGATGCGTATGGTGTTTTCATCCAAGTCAGTGAGTTCGCGCAGTGGTAAGGCCACATTGTCACCGACTGACATTGATGAAAATAAGGCGCCACTTTGGAATGAAACTCCGATGTCTTGTTTGAGGTTCAAGTGGTCATTGAAACTGATTTTTTGTAGGTCTTTGCCGAGCAATTTAATTTCACCAGCTGTTGGTTGATAAAGACCCAACATATACCACAGCAGGGTTGATTTACCAGAACCACTGCCTCCCATTACCACCCTGATTTCGCCTTTTTTAACTTCGAAATCGACTCCATCTAAAATTTTTCTCTGCCCGTAATGTGTCACCAGTCCTTTGACTTCAATGACGTTCTCATGCTCGTTTATCTGAGAGCGAGGTTGTTGTTTGCTTGTGTGCTTTGTTTCAGTCGTACTCATGATGACATCACTTGGTTAAGAAATAGCTGGCAATCATGTCGGCCAAGACAATGAATGAGATGGACACGACCACTGCAGTGGTGGTGGCTTTGCCCACACCTTCAGCACCGCCGGTGACATGGAAACCAGTGGTAGCACCGACCAAGACAATGATGATGCCGAATACCACGCTTTTAACCAAACCTTGCATGACATCGCCAATCACCAATACATTAAAAGACTCCAGCATGTATGCACTGATGCTGATGTCTAAATCATGGACACTGAAAATGGCCCCGCCAAAGATGGCCAGTACATCGGCACTGATAACCAACAATGGCATAGAAATAATCAGCCCCAATAATGGTGGCAACACCAAATAACGCACCGGTACCACGCCAATCACCTTCAGCGCATCTATTTCTTGTGAAACCACCTGAGAGCCGATGCGTGCTGCAATGGCAGCGCCTGAACGACCAGCAACAATGATGCCTGTAATTAATGGGGAGAATTCACGGGTGACGGATTTGGCAATGGCCAATAAGACCTGCGATTGTGCGCCAAAATCAGATAAGGCGTAAAGTAACTGGATGGATAACATCATGCCAACCACAAAGGCCAAAGCCATAACTATCGGTAAAGCATCAAAGCCGTTGACCCTGATTTGTTCCACCACTTGTCTGAGCCTGACTTTTTGTTTGTATTTGCGGCCTACGAACAGCCAGTAAAAGCTGTCCCAAAATAAACGCATGGCATAACCGATGCGTTCAATGGCCTGATAGGCCCACATCCCTATACTTTCAATTTTGGCAACCAAGCTTTTAGTCAATGTCAAACACCTGATCTAAGCGTGCCAGCTCAAGAATACTCCTGACATGACTGCTGAGGTTGGTTAAACTGAATTTTCGTCCATTGCTGTTGGCAAACTGTAAACCTTCAACCATGGCTGCAATTCCAGATGAATCAATGTATTCCACTGCTGATAAATCCACTTTAACTTCTGGAGTGGTTTTCAAGGCGGCCAATATAGTTTTTCGCACTTCGGCTGAGTTGGCCAAATCAACTTCGCCACTGATGAAAACAGTGGTCAATGAGTCTGATTTTTCAAAACGGATAAAGTCTGTCATTGGTTTAACCTCACACTGATGATTTGAATGGGCTTTAATGGCACATCCTTGGCTTCTAATTGTGGGCTGAAAGTTGTTGTGCTTTGGCCCATTTGATCAATCACCTCCATGCCTGAAACCACATAGCCAAATACAGTATAGCCCCACGATTTTTTATTCGGGTCTAAATTGTGATTGTCCTTTAGGTTGATGTAAAAACTGCTTTCTGCAGAATGAGGGTCTTCGTACCTGGCCATGGCCAAGGTACCACGGTCATTGCTTAAACCATTGCCTGACTCATTGAATAACTTGCCACAGCTTGTTACTGGTGACAGGTCTGATTTAAACGCCCCAGTTTGAACCACATAGTCGGCAACCACACGATGTACGATGTTGTCATCATAAGCTTGTTGGGTCACCAAGTGCAGAAAGTGATTCACGGTTAAGGGGGCACGGCGACGGTCCAGCTCTATCACCACCTCACCGAGGTTGGTGTGTAGGGTTAATTCTGGATACATCACATCTGGATAGGCCGGTTCTGTAGGACAGGCCGCTGATAATTGTGCTGCGAATCCGCTGAAGCTGAGTATAAATATTAGGTTGAATTTCATGGGGTCAATCAGTATACGCTGCAATTATTTTACCCAAGCTGAGGCCTTATTGATATAGCTAGCAACAATATTCGGGCAATGGTGCCAATGAAGACACCATTTATCGTACTGTTACAGTTTGTTGAGCTTGTCTAATTGTTCCTCTAATTCACTCAAGATGGTTTGGTTGGCTTGCAGTTTATCTTGTTCTGCAGCAACCAAATGAGCCGGCGCTTTGTTGACAAACTTGTCATTATTAAGTTTGCCCGTCGCTCGCTGAATCTCTTGTTTGATTTTGTCAATTTGCTTATTGATGCGTTGGCTTTCTTCGGCTTTATCAATCAATCCAGCCAATGGAATCAAAATCTTCATCTCACCCAGCAGTGCAGTGGCAGATGCGGGTTCAGTTTGTTCGTCTGTAAGCAGATCAATGGCTGATAATCGAGCCATGGTTTTAACCAACTGTTGGTTGTTCTGCAAATAGAGCTGATCAGTTGCATTGGCTTGTGCCAGCAGTACATCAAGTTTTTTCGATGGTGGGATGTTCATTTCCCCGCGAATTTGGCGCACCGCTAAAGTAAGGCCTTTGACCCAAGTGATTTCTGCTTCAGCAGCTGGGTTGAGTAATGTGTCATCACTGTCAGGGAAGCTGCTGATCATGATTGATTCAGGGCTTAAGTCCAGTTTTTCTTTTACCGCTTGCCAGATTTCTTCGGTTACAAATGGCATGATGGGGTGCAACAAGCGCAGGGCTTGGTCCAAGACATACAATAAAGTGCCTTGTAGCTGGCTTTTGTGCTCGGTTTTCAATAAAGGCTTGGAAAGCTCCAAGAACCAATCACAGTATTCATTCCAGAAAAAGTCATAAATGGCATGGCTGGCTAAATCCAAGCGGTAACGATCCATGTGTTTGCGGTATTCGGCGATGCAATTTTGTAGTCTAGATACAATCCATAATTCAACGGTTGAGGCATTGTCTAGATTGAATTTTGTGGGAATGTAATCTTCGGTGTTCATGAACACGAAACGTGAGGCATTGAAGATTTTATTGCAGAAGTTGCGGTAGCCTTCAACTCGGCCCATGTCAAAATTGATGTCACGACCGGTACTGGCTAAAGAGGCAAAGGTAAAGCGCATGGCATCACAGCCATAAGCTTTTATGCCTTCTGGGAATTCAGCTTTGGTGGCCTTTTCAATTTGGGCCACCTTTTTTGGCTGGTCCTGCATCAAGCCTTGGGTTCTCTTGGCCAACAAGTCTGTCAGGCTGATGCCGTCAATCAGATCAATGGGGTCGAGTACATTGCCTTTGGATTTGGACATTTTTTGGCCGTTGGAATCACGCACCAATCCATGGATATACACTTCTTTGAACGGGATGTTATCCATGAACTTAATGCCCATCATGATCATTCTGGCCACCCAGAAGAAGATGATGTCAAAGCCAGTGACCAAAACATTGGTGGGGTAATAGGTTTGTAATTCTTTGGAGTTTTCTGGCCAGTCCAAGGTGGCAAAAGGCCAGAGGGCCGATGAAAACCAAGTGTCCAGAACATCATTGTCTTGGCGTAACTTGAGGTCTGCTGATAAATTGTTTCGAGCACGGGCATCGGCTTCATCAAGGCCCACATATATATTGTCCTGCTCATCGTACCAAGCTGGGATGCGGTGTCCCCACCACAGTTGACGAGAAATACACCAATCTTGGATGTCATTCATCCAAGCATAGTAAGTGTTTTTCCAATTGTCTGGGACGAATTTGATGTCGCCATTATCGACCGCTTCGATGGCCGGTTTGGCCAAGGTTTTGGCATCAACATACCATTGGTTGGTTAACATCGGTTCAATCACGTCACCTGAGCGATCGCCTCGAGGCACCATTAGGGTGTGTGGTTTGATTTCAACCAATAAGCCCAGTCGTTCCATCTCAGCCACCACTGCTTTACGGGCTGCATACCTAGATAAGCCCTGGTAGGCTTCCGGTGCATTTTTATTGATGGTGGCATCAAAATTCAGTACATTCAGTAACGGCAGGTCATGGCGTTGGCCCACTTGGTAATCATTGAAATCGTGGGCTGGGGTGATTTTTACACAACCGGTGCCTTTCTCAGGATCGGCATGTTCATCACCGACAATAGGAATTAAACGACCACAAATGGGCAACAACACCTGCTGACCAATCAGGTGTTTGAATCGATCGTCATCAGGGTTAACTGCTACAGCAGTATCGCCCAATAAAGTTTCAGGACGTGTGGTGGCAATGGTCAGAGATAAATCAGTGGCTTGGCCATTTTCATCTGCAACAGGGTAATTAAAGTGCCACATAAAGCCACTTTCTTCAACCGACTCAACTTCCAAGTCGCTCAAAGCTGTGTTTAAAGTAGGGTCCCAGTTCACCAACCTTTGTCCACGGTAAATCAGACCTTCTTCATGCAAATCCACAAACACTTTCATCACTGCGGCTGACAAACCCTCGTCCATAGTGAAGCGTTGTCTGGACCAGTCAGGTGAAGCGCCTATGCGCCGCAATTGATTGGTGATGGTGTTGCCTGATTGTTCTTTCCACTGCCAAACTTTATCTACAAAAGCTTCACGACCCAGCTCAACCCTTGATGTGCCTTGGGCGTTCAATTGGCGCTCGACCACCATTTGGGTGGCAATACCTGCATGGTCCGTACCTGGCTGCCACAAGGTGTTCTTGCCTTGCATGCGGTGGTAGCGAATCAGGGTGTCCATAATGGTGTCCTGAAATGCATGGCCCATATGCAAAGTGCCGGTTACATTCGGCGGTGGGATCATGATGCAATAGGTTTCGTCACTGTCGGTGTTACCGGTGGCTCCAGCTTTAAAGTATCCGTGCTGTTCCCAGGTCTTATACCATTTGCTTTCAATCTGAGTTGGGTCGTATTTTTCAATCATGCTTGTCAGTGGCGGTTAGTTATTTCTGGCTTTCGTTGATGAGGTATTGAACCAACATGGCTACAGGTCGACCAGTAGCACCGTCTTTTTTGTTGTTCCAAGCGGTGCCAGCAATGTCGATGTGGGCCCATTTCTGTCCGTCAGTAAAACGTGACAAGAAACAACCGGCGGTGATGGTGCCAGCTGGAAAGCCGCCAATGTTTTGCATGTCTGCAAAAGTGGTGTCGATTTGTTTTTGGTACTCATCCCAAAGTGGTAACTCCCAAACCCGATCGTGGGACTGTAAGCCAGCGGTTTTTAAATCATCAAATAGTCCATCTGTTTTGGTCATCACTGCCGAAGCTTGGTGTCCCAGAGCAACCACACAAGCGCCAGTCAAGGTGGCGAAATCAAGTACCACAGAAGGTTTGAATTCTTGTGAATAAGTTAAGGTGTCACACAAAATCATGCGGCCTTCTGCGTCGGTGTTTAAAACTTCAATGGTTTTGCCTGAATAGGAAGTGATGACATCACCGGGGCGGTAAGCCTTGCCATCAGGCATGTTTTCAACCGCCGGTACAAAAGTCATTAAGTTGATTGGTAAGCCCAATTCAACAGCAGCAACAAATCCACCGATCACAGTGGCCGCACCACACATGTCATATTTCATTTCGTCCATGTTAGGACCTGGTTTCAATGAGATTCCGCCGGTGTCGAAAGTGATGCCTTTACCAACCAAAGCGATTGGCGCTTGGTCTTTGTCTGCGCCGTTGTATTTCAGTACCACCATTTTAGGTTTGTTGGCACTGCCTTGACCTACGGCCAATAAAGCGCCCATGCCCATTTTTTTCATTTGTTTGTGGTTCAATACATTGATTTCACAGTTTCTGTTTTTTTCAGCTATCTTGGTGGCATAGCTGGCAATGTATTTGGGATTACACACATTGGGTGGGTAGTTGCCCAAGTGTCTGGCTGCGCTGACACCGGCAGCCATGGCTTTGGCGTGTTTGAAAGCTTCTTTTTGTGTGTCATCGACTGCCAACTCCATTTCTTTCAGGCTGTGTTTATTGTCTTTTTTGTAAGACTTGGTGTCTTCGTAGCGGTATTCGGCATGTGCTGAAGCCAAAGTCACTAGTTTAATCGCTTGTTCAGCATCGATGTTTTTACTGTCACACATGGCCAAATAGTTGGCCACTGTTTGACTTCTTGATTTAGCGGCTGCTTGAATCACTTGGTGGGTGTTTTCATACAAGGCTGTGGCGGTTAGTTTGTCGGCCTTGCCTAAACCCAATACTGTAATAACTTGTCCATTAGGGTTGTAAATATTTTGTGTTTGTCCTGCTTGTCCGGTGAAATCTTTGTTGCTGAGTCTGGCAGCAAACTGGTCTTTGACATCGGAGCCTAGTTGGTCAATCCATTGGTTTTCTGTTTGACCTTTAAAATGGCCAATGATGATTTGATCGGCTTGGCTATCAATAACTGCTTGTTGGGTAGATTTTATTTTCATGTGGGGCTCCTAAGTTGAACAGGGTGGACATTTTAATCAACCTGAGACTTATAAACCAGTGCTAATTACTATTAGCTGTCAATGAATCAAGGGCAGTAATCAGTTAATCAGCTGTTATTTTTCTGCAGTGATCACCTCTGGTGTATTAAGACAGCGCCTTAATATTCTGAAGGGCGATTAATATCTGCTAAAATGTGCGCTTCGTGATTGTTTTGACCTTATGAATATATTAGCCACTTACCTCAGAAAACAAACCATCAAAACATCGATGGTGGTGCTTTTGCTGTTGTTTTTATTGATGGTAGGCACCTTGTTCACCTCTACTTTGCGGGCCATAGCGCGTGGCATTTTACCGCCAGAACTGTTGTTTATAGAATTGAGCTTGCGTTCGGTGGATGTGCTGGCAATACTGATTCCCTTGTCGTTTTATTTGGGGGTGTTGGTTGCCTTGAGCCAAATGTACCGCAACCAAGAAGCGGTGATGATGCATGCCATGGGTTGGTCAAGTAAAGACATCTTGCGTGCTCTGATGCCTTTGGTGTGGGTGGTGTTTGTCTTGATGTTGTTGATTTCATTGGTGATTGCGCCTCAAGCCGCAAAGCTTTCTAAAGAGTTAACCACCCAGGCCAATGACAACATTTCTTTGATGGGTTTAACCGAGGGAAAGTTTCAAAAGTTCTTTTCCAGCGAGGGGGTGATTTTTGTTGAAAAAATAGATGTGGAAAATCAACGGGTAGAAAACGTCTTTGCCAACTTGTACCATCCAAATAGGATTGATACCCTGACCGCTGAGTACGGTCATCAGTTTGAAGAAAACGGTCAGAAGTACGTGGCCTTGTTCAACGGATTCCGGAATGAAGGCAAGCCAGGTTCGAATGCCTACCAAATGATGCAGTTCGAACGCAACGACATAAAGTTACCTGATTTGGATGATGAAATTGCTGATTTAGACGAAAAGTCCAAACCCACTTGGGAGCTATTGGATTCAGGTGATTTGACAGAACAAGCCCAGTTGCACTGGCGTTTAAGTCCAGCGTTCTCATTGTTGGCATTATTTGTGTTGGCTGTGTCGCTGGCCAAGACTTCACACCGCGAAGCTAAATTCATCAATATAGTGGTGGGTATTTTGGCCTACGCATTCATGGTTAACTTATTAACCATCGGACACTCATTGTTAGAGAAAGGCGATTTGCCCATGCAATTGGGTTTATGGTGGGTGTACCTTATTATACTTGGCTATGCTATTTGGCGGTTGTATAAAGCCGATGGGCCCAAGGTGGGGTTAAATCATTTGTCGAACAAGGCAAAGGTGGCAAAGTTGTCATGAAAATTTTAGCGCGGTATATTTTCAAAACATTTTCCGTGGGCTTGCTGATGGCAGTGGTGCTGTTGTTGGCGATTGATGTGTTGTTCAGTTTAATTAAAGAACTGAATGATGTCACCGCGGTGTACACCCTTGGTGATGTGTTCTTTTATGTGTTGTTGACTGTTCCAAGTAAGGTTTATGAATTATTTCCTGTCAGCGTGGTGGTGGCGGTGGTGGTCAGCTTGGGCGCCTTGGCCAGCGGTTCTGAGTTGGTGGTGATGTTGGCCTCAGGTGTCAGTAAACTTAAGCTTGCCTTCACGGTTTTGATGGCGGTGTCATTGTGGTTGGTGTTGGTGGTGCTGATGGGTGAGTTTGTGGCGCCTGCTGGGGATCAAATGGCGCAACAGTTCAGGAACGAACAAATTTCTGCGGGCAAAGCCACTTCAGCCTCAAATGCCATCTGGCTCAGAGACGATGATGTGATATTCAGGACCAATCAGATGAAAAAAAACCCAGGCAGTCAGTCTTATGAATTGATTGATGTGACGGTTTTTGAGTTGCAAGATAAAAAATTGGTTCAGGTGTCTGAAGCCAAGTCAGCGGTATTTGCTGACCGTCAATGGACATTAAGTGACCTCAAAGTGTCGGTATTCAGCGACCAAGGTGTGAGCACCAAAGTCGTAGCACATCAACAGTGGGCCTCAAGAATTAAGCCTGAGATATTGAACATCAGCACCACCCGTCCAAAATACTTAAGTATTCGAGACATCAATAAATTTCAGCAATTCAACTCGTCCAGTGGAACTTTGCAATCATCCTATCAAATCGCCCAATGGTCTAAAATGGCTTTTCCTTTGTTGGTTTTAACCACTGCATTGTGTGGCATCATGGTGTTGTTCGGCTCAGTCAGGTCGGGTGGGTTTGGTCAACGGTTGGTGATTGGAATCATGATTGGTATAGTGGTGTATTTATTGAATAAGACTTTGCTCAATTTTGGCGAAGTCTATCATGTCAACCCATTTACGGTCACAGTGTTGCCCTCATTGTTGCTGTCTACAATCTTGCTGCTTAAACTGTCGAGCAAGCAGTCATGACTCTGTATGGTTTGTGAGTGATGGGTTTGTGCTGCTGCATCAACGCGTGCTGCAAACCCATTGTATGAAGCTATGGTTCTTTAAAAACAGTTTTCATTTTTTGTCAGCTACTGTTTTTTACTTAGGTCCACAACTTGACTGTTTGAAACCATGTCCATCCAAGTCAGTTTATTTAGGCTGAATTTTCTGTGCCATAACCCCAGTCCAAGCAACATTGTTGATACCAAGCCAACAAAAAAACGCAGGGTTGCATCAAGCCAACTCATGTTCTGATGGTTTTGTATACCAATTTTCCAAGCCCGCATTCCCAAGGTTTGGCCACCGAGTTTCCATGAATATGTGAAGTACAAGAATACTTCGGTAAACAATATCAGTTGTAACCACAAAGTCCTTGGTTTAACCTCTTCACCCTGACGGAATAAAACCAAAATAAGTGAAGTTAATAGGAAAAGTGCTAAAATAGGAAAAATGTCGTAGATAAGTGCGGCAAGGTGTTTCCAAAGTTTGGATTGTTTCATAATTAGTATTTCTTCGCTAAAGCATTGAGGTGCTTGGATTTTAAAGAATTTAGCTCACCATTGGTAATAAATAAATTCGTAAAATTGTGTAATTATTACTTTAATTTTTCAAAAAAGGCAGTTATTCTTGTTCACCACTAAGTCGAGTGCGGACTTATTCTGGATGATTATTTGTTAAAATTATGATCATCGAGCGGTCCCACATTATCTTAAACACAATTTATTGGAAGGGAAGGTATGTTGATATCTCAAATTTCTAAAGTTTCAAAATCCAAATATTTGGTAGTTTTGGCTTTAATGGTAACTTCAATAGCAAGTTTTGCTCAGTTACAAACGGCTGTACAAGTGGTGACTAACACCAACAATGCAGCAGAAAGTTCACAAAAAAGTATTGATCGCCTCAGTGATCAAACAGAAGAATTATTGGTTCAATACAGAACTGTAATTTCAGAAATTGAAAGCTTAACAGTTTACAATCAGCAATTAGAAGCTGTGGTGAATGATCAAAACTCTCAAATTCAATCTATGAATCAACAAATGACTGAATTAGAGTCAACTAACCGCGCCGTTGTGCCTATGGTTATTGAAATGGTTGATATGTTGAGAAAAATTATTGAAGCTGATATTCCCTTCAGAATCAATGACCGTTTAGACAGGGTTGCAGGTCTTGAAGACATGTTGAATGCATCAAATGTAACCACTTCTGAAAAATACCGTAAGGTAACCGAAGCTTACCAAATCGAATTAGATTATGGTCGCTCAGTGTCTACATACCAAGCAGAAGCTGATGGTGGTGTACAAGTTAACTTTTTACAAATTGGTCGCACAGCCTTGTTGTACCAAACGCTTGATGAGAAGAAATCTGGCTGGTATAACACCAACACCAAAAAGTTTGAAGAGTTGCCAGACCGCTATAACGCATCAATCAAAGAAGGAATCAGAATTGCTGCCAAGCAAGCTGCGCCTAACTTAGTTGGTTTGCCTATTTTGTTTCAAGTTTCAGGAGAGTAAGACATGAAAAAATACATCATTACATTATTGGCTCTTGGCTTAATGACAACCAACAGCCAGGCACAAGACATGTCCTTGGACCAACTGTTAAAAGTGGTTCAACGCGCTGCAACTGAATCTTCAGCTGCAAATAAAAAACGCGAAGCCACATTTAAACAACAACGTGACCAACAAAGTAGGTTGTTGTCGGAAGCACGCGCACAATTGGCGGCATTAGAACGCAGAACAGAAGAGTTAAAGACAGCTTTTGACGAAAACGAACTCACTTTGGCTGATTTAGAAACTACATTGGCTGAAAGGGCCGGTAACTTAGGTGAGATGGCTGGTACAGTTAAAGTATTGGCAGGTGACTTAAGAAGTGCAATTGAAGAATCTATGACATCTGCTGAATTAGATTCAAGGATTCCATTCTTAACAACATTGGCATCTCAATCTAAAATGCCAAACATTCAAGAATTGCGTCAGTTGTGGGTTGAAATGCAACGTGAAATCATTGAAGAAGGTAAAATTTCTCGTTTCACTACCAACATCCGTGACGAGCATGGTGAAATTGAAAACAATGTTACTGTGACTCGTGTTGGTACGTTCAATGCTTTTGATTCAAACGGTAACTTCTTGGTTTGGAAGTCAGCCAATGATGCCAACAACAGTTCAGGTAAAGGTGAATTGCAAAGATTGCAAAAACAACCTGCTGGTCAATATGCCAGTCAGGCCAGAGCTTTTGTTAAAGCCAATCCTGGTGAACTGGCTCAAGTTCCAGTCGACTACACCCGTGGTACCATCTTGCAATTAGTGGTACAAACACCAAGCATACAAGACAAAATCAAACAAGGTGGACCAGTTGGTTATGTGATCTTATCTTTAGGTGCATTTGGTTTAATTATTGCGTTGATTAAGTTCTTCATGTTGTTTGCATCAGGCAGCAAAATGAAATCGCAAATTAAGAAGAAACAGCCTAACCAAAACAATGCTTTGGGTCGCATCATGTCTGTTTATACTGAAAACCCAGATTCAGACATTGAGACCATGGAGCTTAAATTGGATGAAGCCATTTTACGAGAAACCGGTCCGCTGGAATCAGGCTTGTCATTCATTAAAGTACTGTATGTGATTGCACCGTTGTTGGGTCTGTTGGGTACAGTTGTAGGTATGATTCAAACCTTCCAAATGATTACTTTGATGGGTACTGGTGACCCTAAATCTATGGCCGGTGGTATTTCTATGGCTTTGGTAACAACAGTATTGGGCTTGGTTGTGGCCATTCCTTTGACTGTTCTCCATTCAGTATTGCAATCGATGGCAAGAAAACAGACTCAAGTTCTTGAAGAGCAGAGTGCTGGTATTGTTGCTAAGATGGCGGAGAAATAAATATGTTTTGGCTCAAAGAGCGATGGTATGACATATTGGCGTTTATTGACATGGGTGGCCCAGTGCTTTGGGCCATCATGTTATTGCTGTTTGTCATGTGGTTGATGATTCTTGAGCGATCTTGGTTTTTCTTTGTTACATACCCGAAATTAAGAAATAGAATAATTTCTGAATGGGACAGTCGTGAAGATACAACCACATGGTATGCCAAAAGAATCAAAGAGGCCAAAGTTTCGGAAGCTTCCGTTGAGTTACGTTCCGGCTTGGGCTTTTTAGAAGCCTTGGTTGCGATCAGTCCATTGTTTGGTCTGTTCGGAACAGTTTATGGTATGTTGCAGGTTTTTGATATTATGGCTATTGCTGGTACCAGTAATGCCAGGGCTATGGCTGGTGGTGTTTCGAAAGCCACTATTCCAACAATGGCAGGTATGGTAGCCGCGCTTTCTGGGGTGTTTTTCACCACGTATTTTAAGCAAAAGTCCAGGGTTGAAGCTGAAAAGTTAGAAGACCGCATGCAATCACATTAAAGATTTTTGAACTTAATGACCAGTCATTGAGTCAGAATCAGTAGAACCAGAGAAAAAATATGAAAAAAAGACACTTTCATGAAGATGAAGCAGAAATTAACATCACTCCAATGTTGGACGTGGTATTTATTATGTTGATTTTCTTTATCGTGACCACTTCATTTGTGAAAGAAACGGGTGTTGATATTTCTCGCCCCAGTAGTTCACAAGCCAAACAAGTGAAGAAAGGTAACATTTTAGTTGCCATCAAAGAAGATGGTGTGATTTGGATTAATAAGCAAGAAGTTGACCTACGGGCTGTGCGTTCTCGGGTTGAGAAAATGCACGCTGAAAACCCGGAAGCCAGTGCTGTAATTATTGCAGACCGTGGTTCCAGAACGGGTGATTTGGTTGAAGTGATGGATCAAATTAAATCTGCAGGTGTAGAAAATATTTCTATTGCAGCTGAAAAAGGTCAGGGGTAAATTGATATGAGTTTGCCACGCTACATCCTAGTTGCTTTTATAGCTGCCGCCATCACTGTGGTGTTGTACTTGTTGATGCATGCTTTGATTAACCAGTCAGGAAAGAACTTAATGGGCGATGACGATTTACCTGCTATTGATTTCACCAAGGTCAAATTGGACGATGAAGTCAGAGAGCGTAAACGTGTGATTCCTAAAAAGCCACCACCACCTAAAGAGCCACCACCACCACCAAAGATGAACGTTCAGCAAGATCAGCAAGTGGTTAATAATATGCCAACACCTAATATTCCAAACTTGGATTTAGGCGTCGGTGGTAACGGTCCATTTCTTGGTGCCATTGGTCAAGTTAATATGAGTGAAGAAGGTGGGGTAATTCCAATTGTAAGAATTGCACCACAGTATCCACGCAAAGCCTTGATGGCAAAAATCGAAGGTTGGGTAAAGGTGAAGTTCACCATTACGGCCACTGGTACTGTATCTAATCCTGAAGTCGTTGACGCTAAGCCAAAAAGAATTTTTGATCGGGAAGCTATCAGGGCTATTCTGAAATTTAAATTCAAGCCTAAAGTTGTCGATGGCCAAGGTGTTGAGCAAGTGGCTACTCAGACCATTGAATTTGATTTGCCAGATGAATAAGAGGATTCAATTAACATGAAAAAAATAATAGTATTACTGCTTTGCTTATGTGCAACAGTTGTCTCAGCAGGTTCATTAAAAACTGATAACCCCATTCGTAAGCCTTCGGGTCAAGTTGGGGTAATGAGTGAAGTACAGAGCAAGAAGATTACTCGTTACAGTGAAATGTTGGCAGATGAAAGGTATTCAGAAGCTAAAGAAGGCTTGAAAGATTTGTTAAAAGGTTCAGGTGTGAGTGGGTATGTTGAATCAGTTGTCTATCAGCTTTTAGGCCATATTGATTCCCTACAAGGTAATTACGTATCTTCAGCTGCTAATTTTAAGAAGTCGATTGATATTGATGCGATGCCAAATACGACTCAATTTCAAATGATGTTGCAGTATGCACAACTTTTGATGTTGGACGATAAACACCAGGCAGGCATCAAAGCTTTGGATGAATATTTTGCCGTAGCTGATGAAATTCCTGACTCTGCTTTTGCAATTAAAGCAAATGCGCATGTTCAATTAGAGCAATTCAGAGAAGCCAAAGCTGCAATTATTCAAGCCATACAGTTAGCTGATACGCCTAAGGAGTCTTGGTACCAATTATTACTTGCTGTTCATTCTTCTTTATCTGAGTACAGAGAAATGTCTGAAGTGCTGAAAGTGCTAATTTCATTGGCACCCAATAAAAAGACTTATTGGATGCAATTGTCTTCAGTTTACTTTACTTTAAAAGAAGACAAAAAATCATTGGCAGTTTTAGAGCTGGCGCATAAAAAAGGTTTGTTACAAAAAGAGCCTGATTATATGCAGTTATTTAAAATGTACTCTTATAACAGCATACCTTACAAGGCAGCTGATATATTGCAGTATGCTCTAGATAACAACAAAGTTGAATCTAATTTCAAGAACTGGAAACAAGCTGGCCAAGTTTGGTATGAAGCCAGAGAATTAGATAAAGCCTTGGTTGCTTATAATAAAGCCAGTGAATTTGCTGAAGACGGTGACATGGACCTAACTCGTTCATACATTTATTTAGATAAAGAGCAGTGGTCTAAGGCAGTTGAGTCACTTACATCTGCATTACAGAAAGGTGGACTTGATAACAACAAAACCGGTAATGCATGGTTAATGCTTGGTATGAGTCAGGCCAGTATCAAGAATTATGCCAAAGCGCGTACTGCTTTTAATAACGCCACAAAATACGAAAAGGCCAGAAATAATGCCCAACAGTGGTTGTCTCATTTAACTACTTTAGAGCAAAAAGCCAGTCAAGCTGACGGTAATTAATGTCAGTCGAAGTTGATCTGATCTTTGATCAATTTCTGAGTTATTTAAAACTGGAAAAAGGATTTTCCAGTAACTCAATCTCTAGTTATCGAACCGACATAACCCAATTTCTGCAGTTTTCCAAACAATCAGGTGTTGATGTCTATCATGTTGATACGCCGGTCTCTAATCGATTCATCAAACAGCTCAACAGCAAAAGACTATCCAGTAAGTCCATTGCCAGAAAAATTTCTTCGCTTAGGCAGTTTTACATGTATTTACAGCGGCAGCAATTAATTTCAGACAATCCATTTTCAGCAGTGGTGTTGCCTAAACTCAGTCGTTCTGTTCCAAAACCTATGAGTGAGCAACAGGTTGATATGTTGTTAGCTCAGCCTGATGTACGGTCTGTGCTCGGCTTACGTGATAAAGCCATGCTAGAACTGATGTACGCAACAGGTATGCGAGTCAGCGAATTGGTTAATTTAAAAGTCAATCAAATTAATTTAAATCAAGGCGTGGTCAGGGTGCTGGGCAAAGGTGGTAAGGAGCGTTTGGTGCCCATGGGTGAAGAAAGTGCCGAGTGGCTGCAGCGACATATTAACGTAAGTCTTTCGGTCATGCAAAAAAATTCAGGTCATCTATTTATCAATCAAAAAGCCTCCGTTATGACCCGCCAGGCATTTTGGTACCGGGTAAAAAAATACGCCGCTTTGGCGGGTATTACTCCAGCACCTTCACCGCATGTTTTACGTCATTCATTTGCCACACATTTATTGAATCATTCTGCAGACCTAAGGGTGGTGCAAATGTTACTGGGTCACAGTGATTTATCCACCACTCAAATATATACCTTTGTTGCCAAAGAAAAACTCAAACAAATTCATGCCAGTCACCACCCTAGGGGTTGAACTAATCCGTGATTAATTGAAATAGCGATGGATTTTTTACGCTCATTGGTTAGAATGACTTAAATTTTTAGAACATTTGACCCATTCAGTTGTCTGAATGTCGACTATACGAAGGAAACCCAATGAAATATATCTCAGTAATAAGCTTGATTCTAAGCGCTAACATGGCATCTGCGGAAGCAGATTTTGATAAATACGAAACTGCATTAAGTAAAGTATCTTCTTCTAATATCAAAGTTTTATCCGTTGAAGACACGCCGATCAGCGGTGTTAAAGAAGTTATGATCGATGGTGGTCGTGGCAGTGAAATCTTGTACTTAAGCGATGATGGTAAATACATCATTAATGGTTCGTTGTTTGACATAGATAACCGTGTTGACTTAACCGATCAAAAGAAATCAGGTATCAGAAAAGACCTGCTGGCATCTATGGGTGATTCACAAAGGATCAACTTTTATCCAGAAAATATGACTCAACATGTTACCGTCTTCACGGATATCGATTGTGGTTATTGTCGTAAGTTGCATGCAGAAATGGCTGAATATAACGAATTGGGTATAGGGATTTCATACCTGTTTTTCCCTAGGGCTGGATTACAATCTGCGTCATTCGACAAAGCAGTAAATGTTTGGTGTGCAGCAGATCAACAAAAAGCCATGACCATGTCTAAGGCTGGTGAGCCCGTAGAGCCAAAGACTTGTGACAACCCAATCGCTGAACATTATAAAGCCGGAATTTCATCGGGCGTATCAGGTACGCCAGCACTGGTGCTAGATGATGGTACCATCATGCCTGGTTACCTACCGCCTCAACAGCTCAAGCAAAGGTTAGACAGTTTAAGCGCTAAGTAACTTCACCCTGATTAAAATTGAGCCAAAAGAGGGCGTTTAAACACCCACTTTTGGCTTTTTTGCTTGTTATCATTCGGTTTTTCGAGTACTTATTAACTCAGTCAATCTACATCATGTAAAATACCCTTTTTTTTAATCCAGTTGGTTATGAATTATCAGTTGCTTACATTTGTTGGTGCTCCAATATATTCCTCGTTCAGACTTAATAAAATCAATCAAGAGTTGCTACAAGCAACTGCTGGGCAGCAAATTAAAAATGCAGTCGGTTTTTATGTGGTTGAAACCAAGCGGCAGTTAGGCGCAGATCAAATCAGTCAAATTGAACAATTACTGTCTGCTAAGTACTACTCAGATTCAGTTGCGTCCAACCAAATTCTGATCATGCCTAGAGTAGGTACCATATCGCCATGGTCTACTAAGGCAACAGACATTTGCCACCATTGTGGTTTATTTGATTTAACCCGGGTAGAAGCTGGACGGTTGATTACAGTTAATCAATCTGATTTTGCTGCCCATGACCTAATTCACGACCGCATGACTGAGGGCGTTTATGTCGGTACCGCAGAGCTTAATGAACTGTTTGATCACCAGTCGCCTAAACCGGTCAAGTATATAGACATCAAACAATCAGGCAAATCAGCATTGGCTGAACTGAACCAAACTTTGGGTTTGGCGTTGTCAGATGAAGAAATTGAATATTTGTTTGAGCAGTACACCCGGGCTGGAAAAAACCCAACAGATGTTGAGCTGATGATGTTTGCGCAAGCCAATTCGGAGCATTGTCGACATAAAATTTTCAACGCAAGCTGGCAAATCGATGGTCAAGACCAACCGCTGTCATTGTTTAAGATGATCAAAAATACCGAAGCCCAAGCTTCGCTGCCGGCATTATCGGCTTACAAAGACAATGCGGCTGTGTTTGCTGGTGGTCCTGGTTTAAGAATGACTACCAATGCAAATAATGAATACCAAGGTGTTGCGCAAGAAATTGATGTGCTCATTAAGGTTGAAACACATAATCACCCGACTGGCATTGAACCTTTTGCCGGTGCCGCCACCGGATCAGGTGGAGAGATAAGAGATGAAGCTGCCACCGGTCAAGGCGCTAGGCCGAAAGCGGGGTTGTGCGGTTTTTCAGTCAGCCATTTGCGCATTCCTGGGCTACCGCAGGCTTGGGAAAACAATGCACCAGGGACGCCTGCACGCATGGCAACTTCATTTGAAATCATGCAAAAAGGTCCAATAGGTGCGGCGGCATTCAATAATGAGTTTGGTCGCCCAAATATTTGCGGTTATTTCAGGAGCTTTGAGGCCCGAACCTCAGAACCTAATCAGTGGCGTGGCTATCACAAGCCAATTATGTTGGCTGGTGGTTTAGGTAATATCAATCACATTCATACCCGAAAACAAGACACTCAAGTTGGTGATTTTGTGGTTGTTTTGGGTGGCCCTGCTATGCTCATTGGCTTGGGTGGTGGTGCTGCCAGTTCAATCAGCAGTGCTGATGGGCAAGAAGAGTTGGACTTTGCTTCGGTGCAACGTGGTAATCCAGAAATGCAACGCCGCTGCCAAGAAGTCATCGATCGTTGTTGGTTCCAAGAAACTAAAAGTCCAATCAGGTCAATCCATGATGTCGGTGCCGGTGGCTTGTCCAATGCCATCCCTGAAATTTTAGATGATGCCAGTTTGGGTGGTGAAATTGAATTACGTCGTTTACAGGTAGATCATGTTTCTATGTCGCCGATGGAGATCTGGTGTAATGAGTCACAAGAACGCTATGTGTTATCAATTAAACCTGAAAAATTAACGGAATTTGAAGCTTTGTGTAACAGAGAGCGTTGCCCTTATGCAATCATGGGCCAGGCCACTGCAGAGCGAACTTTGCGCATCAATGATGAGTTGTTTGACAACCGTCCTGTTGATATTACTATGGATTTGTTGTTTGGTAATACCCCGCAAACAGCCATCGACATTCAGTCGCAAAAGCCAGTAACGGTAGCATTTGAACCAAGACTTGAAAACCTCAAAGATCAAGTTGAACAAGTGTTGTCGTTCCCCACAGTGGCCAGTAAAAAATATTTGATTACCATTGGTGACCGTACCGTATCAGGGTTGATTCATCGTGATCAAATGGTTGGACCATGGCAAGTCCCAGTGGCAGACTGTGGAATCACCTTACGTGATTATGAGTCTTTGGCTGGTGAAGCCATGGCTGTAGGTGAACGCACGCCATTGGCTTTGTTGAATCCAGCCGCTTCAGCCCGCATGGCCGTGGCCGAAGCGTTAACTAATTTAATGGGCGTAGGCATCAACAGCCTGAGCGAAATCAAAATTTCAGCCAATTGGATGGCAGCCAGTGCCGCTGAAGGTGAGTTCCAAGCTCTGTATGAAGCCGTGCGCGCTGTAGGAATGGAGTTGTGCCCTGCCTTGGATATTGGCATACCGGTTGGTAAAGATTCGATGTCAATGCAGACCACTTGGCAGGACGATGAACAACAAAAATCTGTGGTGTCACCGATGTCATTAATAATTTCAGCATTTGCTCCAGTCGACGATGTCACCTTACATAAAACGCCACAATTATCCGGCCAAGTGGGTAACTCTTTGGTACTGATCGATTTGTCTGCGGGTAAAAACCGTCTGGGTGGCTCGGTGTTGTATCAAGTGCAAGGGCAAATGGGCCAAGAGAGTCCCGATTTGGATGAACCTGCACAATTGTCTTCATTGTTTGATTTAATGACCACCGCGCTGCAGCATAATTTAGTGGCGGCTTGCCATGACCGTTCTGATGGTGGACTATTGGCAACTGTGGTTGAAATGGGTATAGCTGGGCACTGTGGAGTGGCTTTAGATTTAACTGCTGTTGCTGATCAAATTGAGCCGTGGTTATTCAGTGAAGAGCCAGGCT
Source organism: uncultured Marinicella sp. (assembly GCA_947502595.1). Lineage (GTDB taxonomy): Bacteria > Pseudomonadota > Gammaproteobacteria > Xanthomonadales > Marinicellaceae > Marinicella. The sequence goes on from CANNAM010000004.1 coordinate 161,976, forward strand.
TGGTGGTCGAGTTGTCACCTCAGCATCAAGCGGCATTCATGCAGCTGATAGCTGATGCTGGTTTGTCTGCGCAATGTCATACAGTGGGCAGTATCAATGCTGACATGCTTTTTAGTATCAAACATGAAACTGTGTTTGAGCAATGGCCGTTAACAACCTTGGAAGCTATTTGGTCACAAACCAGCTATCAGATGGCTTTGCACAGAGACAACCCAGCAGTAGTAGAGCAAGAGTTCCAAGCAATAGGTGCTGATAATCCAGGTATACAACCGAAAGTTGACTTTACCTTCGATGCTGCAATGATTGCGGGTTACCACGACCAAATTAAACCGCGGGTGGCAATTTTGCGTGAACAAGGGGTCAATGGTCAGAATGAGATGGCTGCAGCTTTTATGCGAGCTGGATTTGAGGCTGTTGATGTGCATATGCAAGACTTGATTGATGCGCGCTTTGAATTAAGCAGTTTCAGTGGCTTGGTTGCATGTGGTGGCTTTTCTTATGGTGATGTATTGGGTGCAGGTTTGGGCTGGGCAAAAACTATTTTATTTAACCCTAACTTACGTCAGCAATTTGCCGACTTCTTTGTCGATGAAAGAAAGTTTGTGTTGGGTGTCTGTAATGGCTGTCAAATGCTTTCAGGCTTACGTTCGATTATTCCTGGTACCGCGCATTGGCCAGACTTTTTACGCAATGAAAGTGAGCAGTTTGAGGCACGTTTCTCTCAACTGAAAATTGCTGAGACGGACAATATATTCTTTAAAGGCATGCAAGGTGCTCAAATTCCGGTGGCCATAGCCCATGGAGAAGGCCGGGCACATTTTGCTGCTGGCGCCACCAGCAAAATGCCAGTTGCTGCACAGTATGTGGACAATCACGGCCAGTTGACTATGCAATACCCATACAACCCCAATGGTTCCAACCAATCTGTGGCAGCAGTCAGTGGTGCTGGTGGACGTGTGTTGGCTATGATGCCACATCCTGAACGGGTATTCCGCACAGCACAAATGTCCTATGCGCCAGCCAATTGGGGAGAGAACTCACCTTGGATGAGAATGTTTTATAATGCCAGATTATTTGTAGATTAAGCCGCTGGATAGTATGATTAAATCACCAATTAAAGAATTGTTCATCAATGCATTGTTGTTTTTACCGTTGTGTTTCTTTTTTTGGTTTTTAGCCGCATCGGTGTGGGTGCAACCGGCTAAGTGGTTGGCGTCTACAGTGTTGTCTTTGTGGCAAGCTGATTTGTTCAATGGGATAGAACAGCAGCAGTTTATGTTCCATGTACAAACCTTGATATTCCCCCAGGGATTTGGCTCTGAGAGTCAATTGGCTGTGCTGGATGTGACCGTCAACCCAATGAAATACGGCTATGGTCTGGCGGTTTTTTCAGGTTTAGTGATGTCTGTACCAGATTTAAGCCTCAAAAAAAGACTGTTGCAGTTACTGGTGGGTTTTGTTGGGGTCAGCTTGATTCAAGCCAATGGGGTGTTTTGGGACACCTGTAAATCTTTGTTGTTTTCCGGTGGTGGTGATGCATTCAATGCAATCAATGCGACCGGCATCAGTCATGATTTGGTGGCAGCCATGTACCAAATGTCTTACTTGATTTTGCCAGCGGTGATTCCAGTGGTGATTTGGGTTTTATTGAATAGAAGTTTTATTGAAGAAATTACCCAGTACAATAGTAGGGTGGGTCGATAAAACTTCACGACCCGATGAAACATAAGAAACTTTGTCTGGAGGGTACTGTCTGATTCATGCAGGTTAGTACAAACAGTTAACAATCAGCATTAAGCAAATAAATTAAAATGAATGTAGCCAACGAACAACAACCAATAACCGAAACTCGAACATTAAGCTTTGAAGAGCAGTTGTGTGAGTATTTGGTAGAACAAGGCCGTTTGAAAGATGAAGACTTACAGCGTGGGCTGCGGTTGAACAAAGAAAGTTTTGGGGTTTCGCTGGTGCCCTTATTGGTGCGTTTGGGGCTGGCTTCAGAACGGGATGTGGCCTTGTCATTGCATGAGCTGTTGGACATCCCCATTATTTCTGACAAGGACTTGCCTGAAGCCAATTCCGTTGATGTTGAGTTCCCTATCAGGTACATGCGTGAAAGTCAGTTTGTACCAATCGAAGAAGATGAAGAAAAATTAACTGTAGTGATGGTGTATCCCTATGAAGAATACCTCACTAAAGCCATCAAAATGGTGGCTGAAAAAGAATTAGACATTAAGATTGGTCTGCCATCAGATGTTGAAAATGCCATCGAGCGGTATTATGGCGGTGGTAAATCTGCCATGGGACAACTGGTAGAAGGCTTGTCCAATGAAGACGGTGAAATTGAAGACGTTGAGCACCTGAAAGATTTGGCCAGTGAAGCACCAGTAATCAGGTTGGTTAACATGATCATGCAGCGGGCGGTTGAGTCCAGGGCGTCGGATATTCATATAGAGCCTTTTGAGAATCGCCTGAAAGTGCGTTATCGCTTGGATGGTGTTTTGCATGAGGTGGAATCACCGCCTGCCAGGTCTACAGCTGCTGTCATCAGTCGCATCAAGATTATGGCAAAATTGAATATTGCTGAACGTCGGTTGCCACAGGATGGGCGCATCATGTTAAGGGTGCAAGGTAAAGAGTTGGATTTGCGGGTGTCGACTGTACCCACATCGTACGGTGAAAGTGTGGTGATGCGAATTTTGGACCGGGAAAGTATTGTCTTTGATTTCGACCAACTGGGTTTTCGACCGCATACTTTAGAGCCATTTTTGAAGGTGCTTGAAATGCCGCACGGTATTTTGCTGGTAACTGGTCCAACTGGATCTGGTAAAACCACCACTTTATATACCGCCTTACAACGCCTGAATACCGAAGACCGTAAAATCATTACGGTTGAAGATCCGGTGGAGTACCAGTTAACCGGCATCAATCAGATTCAAGCCAAAGCTTCAATTGGCTTGGATTTCTCCTCAGCCTTACGAGCCATCGTGCGCCAAGATCCAGACATCATTATGATTGGCGAGATGCGTGATTTAGAAACCGCAAAAATTGCGATTCAATCAGCCCTCACGGGTCACTTGGTGTTGTCTACTATTCACACCAACTCTGCAGCAGGTGGTATTTCTCGAATGATCGATATGGGTGTTGAGGATTACTTATTAACCTCTACAGTCAATGGCATATTGGCACAACGTTTGGTGCGTCGCTTAGATAAAAGCAGCATGGAAAAATACCAAGTGATGCCAGAGATGATTGAAGAGTTGAATTTGCGGCGTTTTTCAAATGAACCAGACTTGCATTTTTATCGACCTCAACCCTCTGAAGAAAATCCAACGGGTTATGCAGGTAGGATGTCAATTCTGGAATGTTTAACCATGACAGAAGAGCTCAGACGGATGGTGATGAAAGGCGCCACTGCCGGAGACCTACAGAAACAGGCGCAATCTGAAGGTATGTTGACCATGTATGAGGATGGTTTGTTGAAATGCTTGGCTGGTGAAACCAGTTTTGAAGAAGTTATCCGGGTATCACACGAATAATGGCACAGTTTATTTACAAAGCAATCACACCAACCGGTGAACAGCTAGAGGGCCAGCTGGAAGCGGCCAGCCAGGCAGAGGTGATTGCTAAGATTCAAGAGGCCGGCAACATGCCAGTTTCAGCCAAGGAGCTGAAACCTGGTTTTACCTTAGAGAACCTGTTGGCTAAACGCAGTAAGATTTCGCAAAAGCAAGTGGGTTTTTTTACTGAGCAGCTGTCAACTTTATTGAACTCTGGTATGCCATTGGATCGCTCATTGTCGGTGATGATAGATTTATCAGATGATGAGCGCGTTCGCACCATGGTCGAGCAAGTACGTGATAAGGTCCGCGGTGGTGGTACATTGTCTGATGCACTGGAAGCCCAACACGGGGTGTTTTCAACCATGTACACCAATATGGTACGTGCTGGTGAAATGGGTGGTACTTTAGAGGTTTCCTTACAGCGGTTAAGTGAATACTTGAAAAGCTCCAAGGAGCTGCGAGATTCAGTGGTATCAGCAATGATTTACCCTGCCATTTTAATGGTGTTGGCAGTGGGTTCTTTGTTTATCTTGTTGGCCAAGGTAGTGCCTAAGTTTAAACCATTGTTTGAGGACGCCAATATTGAACTGCCTTTAATCACTCAAATTGTTTTTGCTGCAGCTGCAGTGGTGCAAAGCTTTTGGTGGGTGTTGATGTTGGTCGTCATAGTAGTGGTGGTGTTGTTCAAACAGAAACTCAAAGAGCCTGAGTTCCGTTACAGCTGGGATCAGCGCATTCTGAATTTGCCTTTGTTCGGTGAATTAACCACGCGCGTAGAAACCGCTAAATTCACCCGCACATTGGGTACTTTGGCTGAAAGCGGTGTGCCGTTATTAACTGGTTTGTCGGTGGCCAAAAAAGTCATCAACAACAGCGTGATTCTCAAGGCCATCAGTGAAGCCACAGAAAAAGTAAAACACGGTGCACCTTTATCGGATGCGCTGGCCAAAGAAAAAGCCTTCCCAAAGCTGGCACAACAGTTGCTCAGTGTGGGCGAAGAAACAGGCAAATTAGACGAGATGCTGGTAAGGGCATCAGACACTTATGATGGTGAAGTGAAAAACACCATTGAGCGAATGTTGTCGGTATTGGTACCCGTTTTGGTGCTGATATTGGCAGGATTTATTTTTACCATTGTGTTCGCCATCCTGATGCCGATGATGAACATGAGCGAATTAGTAGGATAGATAAATGATTAATAACAGAAAAAAACAACAAGGTTTCAGTTTGATTGAGGTGTTGGTGGTGATGACCATTTTGGCCGTGATTTTTGGCTTGGTGGTGTCTAATGTAACCGGCGGTCAGGACAAAGCCAAATACAAGCAAGCCAAAATTGAAGTGCAAAAACTGTCACAATCAGTCAGCGAATTCTATTTAGACACTGGCAGCATGCCTGACAGTTTGGATGAGCTGTATAACGACAATGGAGATGCCATGTGGATGGGCCCTTATGTCAAAGAAAAAGAGCTGAAAGACCCATGGGGTGAACCTTACCATTTTTCAGCCAACAGTCAACACGGTCAATCTTTTGATATCTACTCATACGGCAAGGATAAAAGTCCAGGTGGTGACAAGTTAGCTGCCGATATAGGCAACTGGCAGTAAATATGGTTTTGCGCCAAACTAAAGCAACGCTTACTGGCTTTACCCTGATTGAGGTACTGGTGGTGTTGGTGATGTTGGCTGTTTTGGCTGGCACCTTGGCTTTTAATATGTCAGGCTCAATGAAGGCCGCTAAAATCAGAGCGGCGAGTAAAGATTTGGTGGCGGCTTTACGTTATACCCGATCACAAGCGGTGATAAAACATCAAGAGCAACGTTTAATGATTGATGTCAAAGAAAAGTCTTATACCGCGCCAGGCAAACCCAAGGTGGTGTTGCCCGAAGGCATGGAGCTTAAAGTATTTGCTGCAGCATCTGAGGTGCCTTCGGATGACACTGCAGGCTTTCGTTTTTTTTCTGACGGCAGTTCAACCGGTGGGCGCGTGACATTGATATACGATGAACGTTTTTGGCGAATCAATGTAGCCTGGTTAACGGGTGAAATCAGGTTGTTTAAGGACACAGAGGTCTGATGCAACAACCGGTCCTGCTATCGCGCCATAAAAGCCAAGGTTTCACGTTGATTGAGGTGATTGCCTCATTCACCATATTGGCCATGACTTTTATGGTGATTTTGGAAATACTGTCTAACTCCAGTACCAACACCATCAAGTCATCTGAGCGAACTAAAATTTCCTTGTTGGCACAAAGTAAGATGGATGAGGTTGGGTTGTTGATTCCTGTGGAAGAGGGTTCTCAATCAGGCAGTTTTGATGATGAGGTTAATTGGGATCTGGTAATACAATCTTTTGATGTGGCTTATGAAGGCAATGTGGTTATGGATTTCGCACCAGTTGAGTTATATAAGGTGGTATTGACACTGACCTGGCAAGACGGTCATGACAAAACCCGTTCTGTGGACTTCACCACCCTCAAAGCCATGACACCAGACTTTGAATCACAGGGTTTGGGTCGATGAAGCGTACTCAAGGCTTTACCCTGATAGAAGTCATAGTGGTGTTTACTTTACTGGCCATGATTATGGCCATGATTTTCTCAGGTATTGATTCAGGCCGACGTACAGCAGAAAAAGGTGAACAACGGATCACTGCAATCAATGAAATGCGGGTTATTCAAGGCATCATACGCCACCAAGTTTCTCGCGCCATGGGTTTGGGTGTGGTTGAATCTGATGAAGGTGAAATGTTGAAATTTATTGGCGATGAAAATGCCATTACTTTTGTGGCCCCTATGCCTGGTTACCTTGGTACCGGCGGTCCGCACATTCAAAAGTTAGAACTGGTTAATGCCGATGGCGGTAAAATACTGCAATACACGCACGGATTAATCAGTAATTATGATGATGAAAACGAACAATCTGCTTTTGATGATGCTGAACCCATTGTGTTATTGGAAAACATCAGGGATGGGGTGTTCAGATTTGTTGAGTTGGATGAGGAGGGTTTGCCAACCGACTGGCTCAATGAATTAGAAAACCCAGTGGCCATGCCATTGATGGTACAACTGGATTTAACCATGATGCCGACTGCCAAAGAGCAGTGGCCTTTATTCCAAGTGGCCATCCAATTGGACGGCAGTGGTACTTCAGCCAGACGCAGGACCAGTGCCATCAATCTGTTGCAACAACGTAACAGTAACAGGGGCAGTGAACAGTGAGGTCACATTTGCAATCAGTCCCAATCAGCTCAAGGGTGAAACAGCAGGGCATCGCTTTGGTGTTGGTGCTGTGGGTGGCTTTGTTGATGAGTGTGATTGCCGGTAGTTTTGCTTTGTCAGCACGCACCGAGAGTTTACAATCTCGTATTTTGTTCAATGAAACCAAGGCCAGGTTTTTGGCCGAAGCAGGATTGAATCGTGCCGTATTTGAGTTGCGAAACCCTGACCCAGAAACTCGGTGGATTGCTGATGGTAGGCCGTATAAGTTTGAATTAGACGACGCAGAAATTGAAATCAAAATTATTGACGAGTCAGGTAAAATTGATTTGAATCAAGCATCCGAGGAACTTTTGATTGGATTGTTTGCCTCATTGGGCGTTGATTATGATGAAGCGATTGGCATCGTTGATAAAATTTTAGATTGGAAAGATGCAGATGAAGAGGTACGACTTGCCGGTGCAGAAGATGCTGACTATTTTGCTGCTGGTTATCAGTATGGCGCCAAAGACGCACCGTTTGATACAGTTCCAGAGTTGATTCAAGTGATGGGTGTCAGTTATGAAATGTACCGTAAAATTGAACCAGCACTGACGGTATACTCTGGCCGAAAAGCCATTAATCTGGCCTTTGCACCGAAAGAGGTTTTGCTGGCAATTAATGGTGTGACGGCTGAGGCAGCTGATATGTTTATTGAAGAACGAACTGCCATTGAAGATGTGAATGCGGTACTGCCTTTGTTGGCTGAAGGATACTCAGGTCAGTTACGCGGAGGTGGGACCACTTTCAGCATCATCAGCAAAGCAACTTTGCCTAATAAGCAATTTGCAACAATAGATGCCACCATCAGAATGGGTGGCAATTTACAAGGGCGGCCTTTTAGGGTGGTGCGCTGGAGAGACAACGAACACAAATGACTACATACATTGAAAAAATAACTGAACCATTGTCGCAGTGGTACCAAGGGTCTGGTGTCCATGCCTTTATGGCTTGGTGGATCGGTGAGTTAAAAGGTATCGTGCCAAGCGCTTATCAGAAAACTATATTTCCAGAGTCATTGTCAGTTTACGTGACCGGCATAGAGTCCGGTGATGATGCGGTGCAAATATGGCAACAACATGCAGCATCATGGGAACAACTGACTTTTGATGATTCAGTTCAAGGCAAAGAGTGGTGGCACCAGCTGAATCATTATTTAGGCTCATCTGATGTTGACACAAAAGTAACTTGTTTGCTGGATGAATCTAATGTATTGATTCGCAGCGTGGCAATGCCTGTTGTGGTTTATAACGACATAGATTCGGTGCTCTCATTCGAGCTAGATAAATACATCCCTTTCAAAGCAGATGAAGTGGAATATGCTTATACCAAAGGTGAGGTTGTTGAGGGCAGTGAAAAATTTCCGGTGATGTTGACGACCATTAAGAAGCAGCAATTGAATCGTTTGATTGATCAGTTTGAGGCCAAAGGTTTACAGCTGTCTGGTATTGATGTGAATGTGGGCAGTCAGGAGTTGCCAGCGAAATTAGGGGTTAATTTACTGCCTAAAGAGGTTCGCAAGAAAAAAGATTGGACTAAAATCAAATGGAATGTAGGCCTGGCTGCTGTTGCATTGTTATTGGTTTGGTTTGTCATGTACACTTCATTAGACAACAAAAGGATTAAAATTGAGTCATTGGAAAACCAAGTTGCAGAATTGAAAAAAGATGCACGACGGGCCAAGTTGATTGAGACAGAGTTGAATGAATCAATCCAGGCGGCTAATTTTCTGGGTAATTTAAAAAACCAAACCCCCAGTCGACTATTGATGTTCAAAGAGTTGACACAAAAAATACCTATGAACACGTATTTAACCAGAATCATGATTGACCAAGAGCGCATTGAAGTGGTCGGCCAATCTGATAATGCCAATGCATTGGTGCCGATACTCAATCAATCGGTCATCTGGCATGAGCCCCAGGTAATTGGTAATGTAACAATCGACCCAAGAACCAGCAAAGAAAAATTCACCATCAGGTCTGCTTTCAAATTACCCGGCGAGGTGAACAATGAATCTTGATCCTCGACTGAGTAAATGGTCTGCTATTTTTGTGTTGTTATTGGTGCTGATGACTGTCTATTTTTTATTTTTCCACTGGTTTGTGGTGGCGCATGCAGAGTTGAATGCAGACGTTCAGGAATTAAATGAGTCACGTCAACAATTCATTAATGAGGCAGCCAAGACCCCAGAGTTGAGTCAGTTGTTGCAGCAGGTCAAAGCCCAAGTGGGTTCAAACGATGAGTTTTTACAAGCGGACTCAAAAAATCTGGGCAATGCAGAGATCACTTCAATTTTCAAAAATATAGTGAACCAGCAGGCTGCAGACAATGCTGAGTGTCAAATCATCAGCCAATCACCCACTCAAGATCGTGAGCCTGAGCAATTTGAAAAAATAACTTTGCGTGTTAGAATGCGCTGCCAATATGAAATCTTTGTAAAAATATTGGGTTTGCTAGAGGAAAACACCCCATCTTTATTCGTCAATGATTTGCGGGTTGAAACCAGGAATGTGAATCGCTATCGAAAAAATTCCAATCAAGCCAATGCACCAGAAAATTTAGAAATCAGGTTTGACTTGTTCGCTTATTTAAAAAACCCAGTTGAAAAACCAGATGAAAAATAATTTTTTTGCTAATGCGCTGTTGGTGCTGATAGGTGTTTTGCTGCTGCTGGCAGCGCTGCAGATGTTTGGCTGGGGGCAGGGAACGTCCTCGTTAGAAGCAGATCCGTTTGATGAAACCTCATTGAATCAACTGGACTTGGGTGAAAATGCCCAGAACAACATCAAGATTGATGATGAGGTTATGGTGAAAATCACCGATGCCCCATTGTTCAGTTATGATCGAATGCCTTATATCCCTACGGAAGAAACGGATCTGACCCTTGCTGGTGAAGATGAAGTAGTTGAGCCTGATCCACTGAAAGCCAAGGTAACCAGTATCATCATCACTGATGAAAACAGCTATGCCATGGTGTTTGACCAAGTCAGTAACACCAGCGTCACCTTGAAACAGGGCATGCCATTGCCGGGTGACCAAGGTTTGTGGACGGTGGATAACATCAATCCCAGAGCCGTTACATTTGTGGCTGAAGGTGAAGAGCCGGTTGAGCTGGGTTTGGAAGTTTTTGATGGCCAACTGAATGCCAAAGCACCTAACAGCAGAAAGAACAACAGAAACCAACGCAACAATAACAATAAAAATAACAACAATCAAAACAACACCGCTCAAAAGAACAGTGCCGAGGAAATCAGAAAGAAAATTGCTGAACGTCGTGCACAAATGCGAGCCAATGCTGCCAAAGGAAAGAAAGAATGATAAAACAATTTAAAAATATAGGGTCGGTCAGTGTGCTGATGTTTTTGTTATCCGGCTGTGCTGTGACGCAAAAGGACTTGAGTGGTGAACTTGATAACTCCGATTATTTAAAAAATATGGAATCCACCACTTACTCTGGCGAGGTTTTCAACGATGGCAGTGTGGATCAGAAGCAACATGAAGTGGCTGAGTACTACCCTGGTACTGGTGAATTCATTAACTTCGATGCGGCATCTAAAGTCAAACCAAGTGTGAGCTCACAGGGTGAGGTAACATTCAATTTTGAAGGTGAGTCTTTACAGGCCGTGGTCCATTTGATTTTGGGTGAAATTCTGAAAGAGAATTACGTGATATCTCCTGGCGTGAGTGGCAAAGTAACTTTCGCAACTGCTAAGCCGGTTTCCAAGAGTCAAGTTATCCCAATCCTGGAAATGATGCTGAGTTGGAACAAGGCTGCTTTGGTGATGGTTGATGACCGCTACCATGTGTTGCCAGAAGGTCAAGCCATCAAGGGCATGTTGACCCCAAAATTGAAACAAGGCAGTCAAGCCAATGGTTATCAAGTTTTGGCTGTACCACTGACATATGTTTCGCCAACTGAGATGGAGAAAATTTTAGCGCCGTATGCAAAAGATGGTGCAGTGGTTAAGGCCGACAATGCCAGAAACATATTGTTTTTGTCTGGTAATAACAGTGAGCTGAGTAACTACCTTGAAACCATTGAGATATTCGATGTGGATTGGTTGGCTGGTATGTCTACCGGTATCTTTTATCTGAAGCAAGTGGAATCGACTGATATATTGGTTGAGTTGGAAGCTTTGTTTGGTGAAGGTGCTGATAACCCATTGGCTGGTATGTTCAGATTTTTGCCTTTAGAGCGACTCAACGCCATCATGGTGATTACCCCTCAAGAAGATTATTTACATCAGGCCAAACAGTGGATAGATCGATTGGACAGAGCAGATTCAGATGGTGCGTCTAATTTATATGTCTACAGCGTGAAAAACATCAAGGCCGATGACTTGGCCAATTATTTAAATGATGTGTTTGGTGGCAGCAGTGGTTCAAGTTCGTCGAGAAAGGCCAGCGGTGGTACTGTGGTGCCAGGTCAAGCAGGCAAAGAGGTCAGTTCATCAGGTGCCAGTAACACCAACACCTCCAGAAGAAAAACTACCAGCAGTTCCGGCTCAGGTATCAATGACATATTTATATCTGCCATTGAAGACTCAAATCAGTTGTTAATCAAAGCTGGTGTGGTGGATTATGAAAAAATCCTGTCAGCCATCCAGCGTTTAGACATAGAGCCATTACAGGTGTTGGTTGAGTTGAAAATCATTGAAGTTACTTTAGATGACAGCATTTCTTTTGGTATGGATTTGTTGTTTGGTGATGGTGCGCCGAACATCATCGGCCCTGACGACGGTGGTTCATCATCGGTTGGTCCAACTTCGAAGAGTGTACCCTATAATTTTGGTACCACAGGCGCCCGGATCAACGGCAGCGGTGTTGCATATCGGTTCCTTGGCACCGATGCCAGTGCCAAATTAAGTGCGCTAGAAGAGGAGGGTCGTGTGGCCCTGTTGTCCAGTCCTTCTATGTTGGTGTTAAACAATAAGAATGCCACCATCAATGTGGGTGACCAAATTCCAATCACCAATGTGGGTTCAATTGGCAGTAACAACAACAGCACCATATCCAGCACCCGCTTTATCCAAACCGGTGTACAGGTAGACATCACACCAAGGGTCAACCCAGGTGGGTTGGTGTACATGGAAATCAGTCAAGACGTCAGTGCGCCAGGAAAACCAAGCAGCGAAGGTGGTACACCACCAATATCAACCCGTGCGCTGAACACCGAAATTGCCGTGCAAAGTGGTAACACCATAGTTATGGGTGGCTTGATCAGTGAAACCGACACATTTTCAAGATCAGGTTTTCCACTGTTAAGCCGAATTCCAGTGATTGGTAATGCCTTTGGGTCCAGAAGTAAGGTGGCAAAACGCACTGAGTTGATGTTGTTGATTACCCCAACAGTGATTGAAAACCCAGCGCAGGCCAGACAGGTCACTAAAGAGTATGCTAAGAAATTCCGTGGGCTTAAACCCATGAAAATTAATGTAGAAACAAAAGAAGACGAAATGGAGAATGAGTAATGAAAATAAGGTATGTATTGTTGGCCATGTTGCCAGTGTTTTTGGTTGGCTGTAAGGAAAGTGTGGACGTGGTTGACAGTAAGTCAGTGGCAAGGTGGCAAGCGATTGTTGATAAAGATTATGATAAAGCCTATTCATATATAGCAGATTCATACCAAAAAATTGAAGACTTGAACACCTACCGCTTAAGGATAGCAGCCGCTCAAGTCAATACGCAATGGCAAGGTGCTGAGTTTCGTGGTAAAATCTGTGATGAGTCACAATGTGAAGTGAAGCTGGGTTTAAAATACAAATACGTGTTTCCAAAAGCAAGTATGGGCAGCGTTGAAAGCACTGCGCAAATTATGGAGAAGTGGATCAAAGAAGACGGCGAGTGGAAAATTTTGCCGTCAGCTGAACAAAATTTACAACCTTAAGGCTGGTTGTAGGTGGTTGTGATATTTAAAAAAAACAGTCTGCCAAGTTTTAAACTGATGCCAAATGACTGTTTTATATAACATGGGGAATTACAGAAAAAGCAGATTTTATTGTACGGAATGATTGACTTTCAATACATTGGTCAATTGCTCTATTAGTCAATTGCACTGGCTGTTTTTGATTGTCAGTGATTAAGAAATAAATAGAAAATATGCTTGTTTTTGAATTTTTGATGATATATCATTGCAACTGCTATCTTGTATAGCTTCGTTCATATGAGCGGGGATATTTTATAGCCCTGATATTAAATTATAATTTTTTTGGAGTTAGAAATGAAAAAAAATAAACTAACTATGTCTATTGCCGCTGGTGTTGCTGGTGTTGCTGGATTAGCAAGTGTTGCTAATGCAGTGCATATCAACCCAGAAGGTACTGGTCAAGTATTGATTTATCCGTATTACTCGGTTCACAACACTTTACAAACGACTTACTCGATTGTAAATACTACAGCTGATTCAAAAGCTGTTAAAATCAGATTCTTGGAAGGCGAGAACTCTTTAGAGGTACTCGATTTCAACATCTACATGTCTGCATATGACGTATGGGCTGGTGTTTTAGGTAACACTGATACAGGTCCTGCACACGGTAGAAGTGACACAACATGTGCACCTTTCATCGATGCAGTTACACCTTTACGTCCGTTCTTGATTGAACAATTGGACGGTGTTGCTAGAGAAGTTGCTTTAGAGCGTGCTTTAGACGGTCACTTTGAAGTATTAGAAATGGGTACTTTGAATCCTGCTGACGCTGCTTTAGTTGATCACGGCACAAACGGCGTTCCAGCTGACTGTCAAACTATTGCTGATCGTTGGACCAGCAGTGGTGCATGGACAACTGGTTCAATCGACCCACAATTAGACGCTCCTACTGGCGGTTTATTCGGTGGCGCTACTATTTTAGAGCCTAGCCAAGGTGCTGCTATGAGTTACAATGCTGTTGCATTAGATGACTTCTGGGGTCCTTCTTTATTAGCTATTCATACTGATCCAGGTAGTTTATCTCCTAGCTTAGTTGATGCTGACGCTACAAGTAACAGATTCCAAGGCGCTGCTTATGACGCTTCTGGTGTTTATGTTGGTGGTGGTAACACGCTGACTTCAACATGGTTACGTGGTATTGATGCTGTTTCTGCTTTGTTCATGTCTGACAGAGTAATGAACGAGTACGTTTATGACGAAGGTCGTAATGCCAAAACTGAGTGGGTTGTTACTTTCCCAACTAAAAACTTTTATGTAAATGGTGGCGTTACAGCTCCGTTCAGCACTCAATGGAGTCCTGCGACTAAAGCTTGTGAAGGTTACAACATGACTGTTTGGGATCGTGAAGAGTTGCCTGGTAGTGATGAGTCTTGTTACGACATCTCTCCACAAGACCCTAACGCGCCTGGTTGTGCTCCAGTTATCTGTTATGAAGCCAACGTTGTTGAGTTCTTAAGACCTGGTGTTTCTTCTACTGGTTCTTCAGCTCTGTTAGGTTCACAAAACTTGGTTTCAGTTAGTGGTCCTTCTACAGCTGCTACTCCAAGTGGTTGGGCTCGTATGGGCTTCAACGGTATTAACATGCAATTAGTAAGTGATACTGGTGCTTCTTACAGAGGTTTACCTGTAACTGGTTTCATGGTACAACGTTACAGTAATGCAGCAGCAGCTGAAGGCTTATTGGCTTCTTACGCAGCTACATTTACTCACAACACACGTATTAACTCTTTCTAAGGAATTAATACAATTCCGTTGTTTAAAGGACAATTTATTTAAATTGTCCTTTTTTTTCGCAAAAATTAACACTTCCTTTGATATACTTCAAACTTTATAGACCATGCAGAAATGAGATGAAAATTAAAACTATACTATTGATTGGATTATCTACTGTTGCTTATGCAGAGAATAAGGTAATCATCCAAAACTCAGAAGTCACTGGATGGAATGGCCAGCCAGATGTCGAAGTAAATTTGGATCCCAATTCACCACCAATGATTTCAAACAGTGATGGTAATATTTATGTGGTACCAAATGAAATTTTCACGGTGAATCAAACTGAAATTAAGCCACCTGTTATTTCAATGTTTATCACAGGAAATGGCACCAGTGTTGCCAATATTTCTGGCAGGGTATCAAATTCACCCACTTCTTGCCAGCGTGTCACTACCAACTGGACACCTATTTTTTCAGGAACAGATTATATTTTTAATGAAACTGTTTCAATCCCAAACACAGAACTTAACTATACATTTTCTATGAGCTGTACAAACAGCTTAAACCAAACAGATAATGCCTCTGTTACATACTATGGAACCAGTTCGGGTTCGCAAACTGGAGGTGATGTTTCAATAACAAACTTCAATGTCCAGTACTTGTCTACCAACCAATACAGAGTCAGCTATACAGCCAATAATGCCACATCATGTAAAGGCTTAAGTAGTACCAACGATGGCTGGAGAAATAACACCAATAATCCTGCCACAGTTAATATCACTTCATCTGCAAGTTGGGGACTGGAATGTGAAGGCCAAAATGGCCCAGTTTCAATCAATGCCAACTTTAACAGCACACAATATGATGTTACTTATCAAACCCAAGGTCCTGCCAATTGTGCAAGTGTACAAACACCACCAGGCTATACCCGGGAAAACTACGTATTCGGCAGTACAATATTTGATACCAGTTCTTCATTCCCTGCAAGTGCTGGAAAGCAAGCCTTGCTAAATGTTGTTTTAGGCACTTACGCTACCATTGAATTTACTTACAACCGATCATCTTACGATCCTGAAGGTGATATTACATGGTCTTCTTTACAGCCATCATTAGAGCCAGATGTAGGTTTACCTGATAAAACCAGAATGACAGTAACCGAATGTCCTGGTGACTTGATGTTAAATAGTTCTACTGTAAATGCACATTGTGCAGCCAATATTTTTGATGGTACAGGCGATGTCAGAATGACTCATTTAACTGGCTTGTCAAGGTGTCAACTTGTTGAAGGACAAAAATATTACCTCAATATCATACAAACCCATGATCCAGGTAATGTCCAAGACAGTTGTGCTACTATTCGAGCAGGTGGTTGTGGGCCTTTATTAAGAACCAGACATAACTAAAACATGAATACATTACTATTTATTCTATTGACTGTAATAAGCGCCGAAGAGGCGCTTATTACATCTGGTGAGCATAATATTTCAATTACTGATATGCATGTTTCACTTTATGATTTAGAAACTGAGCAAAGAGAGAAAGCATTCAAAGATGTAAAATACCTTGATGTTATACTTAGGAAGCTGTTGAACTACGAATATGCATATGACTATGTTTTGCAAGAAGGTTTAAACAAATCAGAAGATTTTGTGGAAGCAGAAAATCTGGTATCTGAGTTTGTAGCAACCATGGATTATCCTGATTACATCAAATTATTAGGCATGGATGAAAAACTATTTAAAGCAAGTTACTATGACCATCGAATTAGAAAAGAATACTTTTTCCTATTAGAGGAACATTTCAAGAAAACCTTAGATTATGCCGCAATTGATAAATACATTGAGGAAGTTTACAGCACGATAAAGCCCAGTCAAGATGATTTGAAAATTGTATACGCACAAGTTGTAGAGTTACCCAAAGACCATTACAGTCAAACACAAATCATTGATTCATTAAAAATTCAACTTAATGATGATCAAGTTGATTTGCTGCTACCAAACTTGCAGCAAGGTGATACTGCTCTTAATAGCAATGAAGTTAAGTTAGCAAAAGACAGTAAATTCAATTTGCCTTTCACCAATGATATATACAACTATGAAAACAGTGGGGTTATACCTAAAATTTTTGAATTTGAGGGTAATTATTATGTTGCAAGAATCAACAAAATTGACACCTCGGGTTTAGAGCATTATTACCAATACAAGGAAAGGGTGCTATTTGATTTGGTTGATGAGCAAATAAAAAAGCGTATGCAAAATGTAATCAATACCTATTCACAATCTGAAACAAAAGTGAATGGTGAGGCAATTGAAAAGCTGTTAGAAAGTTACGCAAACTTATGACCGCCTGATGTTTGCTTTCTTTTTAAAGAAAGAGTTATCTGATCGGTATTTAGGTAACTCTTCGGCTTTAATCTGGGTTATTTTGCAGCCAGTAGCAACGTTATTGACCTACTATATGGTGTTTGGGTTAATATTTGATGCGAGAATTGAAGGTATACCTGAAAATGCCTTCATCACTTATTTGGCTATTGGTCTTTGGCCTTGGATGGCTTTTTCTGAATCAGTACTCAGCTCAATTGATACCATAATATCTAGAAAAGATTTACTGGGCAAAGTGAAAATAGATTTGCGACAAATAGTAGTTTCAGGGACAACAGCTACTTTTATCCTACATGGCATAGGTTATGTGGTGATATTACTGCTGTTGATTTTGTTTAATCGACTTGAAATCACTTATCATCTATTGCTGTTAATTTTACCACTGGTTATTTTATATGTAATGGCAGTTGCCCTGAGTTTGTTCCTATCAGCACTGCAAGTGTTTTACCGTGATGCCAAGCAGATCATAAGCTCAATTATGCCCTTGGTATTTTTCTGTACACCAATTATTTATTCATTTTCCTTGATACCAGAACGTATACAAAGCTATTTTTTAATTAATCCTTTGGTGCCAATTATAGAGTTCATTCATCATGTTGCTTTTAATGTAAAAGCGATTGCTTGGACACAACTGTCGGTAATCTTTCTGGTTAGTTTGGCCCTGCTATATTTGTCAAATATGTTTTTTAACAAGTTAGCCCCACGGTTTGATGATTTTGTCTGATGGCAATAATTGAAATATCAAATTTAAGCAAATACTATCCACATGTGGCTAATAACCGCCAACGCGTCAGAGGCATGGTTGATATCCTGCTTAATCACAGCCGCGAGGGTGGAGCGCGGATTTTGCATGACCTTTCTTTTACCGTCAAAAAAGGTGAATCGCTGGCCATAGTTGGGCGCAATGGTGCAGGCAAAAGTACTTTACTAAAAATACTTTCTGGCGTGATTCAGCCCACTTCAGGCACGGTAAAGGTCCATGGCACCATCGGTGCTTTACTAGAGCTTGGTTCAGGTTTTGATCCGGAATATACAGGCCTAGACAATTTAAAAATGTCTGCAGCACTCAATGGAATCAAAGGCAAGCAAGCAGCAATTAAAATTCAGCGCATGATTGAGTTTGCAGATATCGGTGAATACATACATGAGCCAGTAAAAACGTATTCCTCGGGCATGGTCGTGCGGTTAGGGTTTTCTGTTATTACTGAAACAAAACCAGATTTGTTGATTACCGACGAAGTTTTGGCTGTTGGTGATGAAAGTTTCCAACTCAAATGTTTAAAATGGATTGATGAGTATTTACACAGTGGCGGCACCTTGCTATTGGTGTCGCACAGTATTTACCATGTTCAAAAAATCTGTCAAAAAGCCATTTGGATTGATGCAGGTGAAATAAAGTTATCAGGTAATTCTTTTGAGGTGTCTCAAGCTTATCAGCACGAAATGTTGAGCCAACTGCCAAAG
The DNA here is from genome assembly GCA_947502595.1 of uncultured Marinicella sp. Lineage (GTDB taxonomy): Bacteria > Pseudomonadota > Gammaproteobacteria > Xanthomonadales > Marinicellaceae > Marinicella. The sequence goes on from CANNAM010000004.1 coordinate 180,278, forward strand.
ATAACCAATGAGTCGAATGAACAGCCTTTACAAATTAAATCGATAGAGTTCAAAGCTGCAAGCGGCAAGCTCACTCAGACCTTCGATTTGCATGCTGATATACATATAAAGGTCACACAACAAGCGCCGAATGGTGAGGTGCCGGGTTTGTGTATGGGAATTGTTGGGTATGATAATCAAGCCATCTACGGCACATTTTCAGACATAGAGAAAATTGTACCAAAAGTAATTGGTGATCAGTTGTTTGAATACAATTTAACAATTAAATCCTCGCCTTTATTGCCAGGTAAGTACCACTTTAAATTTCACACCATGACTCCTGACCAAATTCAAATGGTAGATACGGTAGCAAAAGAAATCACCATAGTAGGTCAAACCAGAGAATTGGGTGTATGCCACATTGATGTGGACTGGACTGATTAAATGTCAATTCAAATCGTGGTGCCCATCTATAACGCTTATGCTGCAGTTAAAGCTTGCTTAGCAGCCTTACAGCGATACAGTTATGCTGCTGATGTTTTGCTGATAAACGATGCCTCTACAGACGACCGTATCAGCACATTGCTTGAACAACAACCTAAGGCTTGGCAGATTATCCATAACCCAAAAAACTTAGGTTTTGTGCAAACAGCGAATAAAGGGCTTCAAGCACATGCTGGGCACAGTATTTTACTGAATTCGGACACCTTAGTAAGCGCACGGTGGTTGATGGGTTTCGAACAAGCAATCGAGAAAATACAGGATTTAGGTACAGCCACACCATGGTCCAACAATGCAGAAATATGTTCTTTACCCAACACTCTGGTTGCCAATGAAATACCTAAAAACATTGATGAGGTAGGTTTGCAGTTGTATAAGAACCACGTGCCAACTTGGCCTGAAATACCGACAGCTGTTGGCTTCTGTATGCTCATTACTGCCCAAGCAAAGCGGCATGTGGGCTATTTTGATGAAATTACTTTTGGCAAAGGTTACGGTGAAGAGAATGACTATTCGTTAAGAGTTGCTGACAATGGTTTGAAAAATATATTGATTGATAACAGCTATGTTGCACATGTAGGTAATCAGTCATTCAAAGAAATCATGCTCCAGCCGAATGCACAAACCATGCAACGATTACTGACTAAGCACCCAGATTACCTTCAGCTCATTGAGAAATACATCAAAAGCAATCCTTTGTCTTCATTAAGACAATCAATCATTGCTAAAATAGATGCTTTTTAATCGACCAGCAACATGTCCGAAGAACAATTAACATTTACCGGTGAACGATTTCTGCCGGATTGCGAACGCGAGATTTGGTATGAGCACTTCCATCGATATGCCATGATAACTTCAATAGTCTCAGGTAAAGTTGTGTTGGATGCGGCGTGTGGGGAAGGGTATGGCAGTGATTTATTGGCTCGGTATGCGGCTCAAGTTACAGGCATCGATATTTCTGCAGAAGCAATTAAACATGCCAATACCACTTACCATAGAGCCAATTTAAGTTACCAGCAATCGGATGTGTTGAGTTCTGAGTTGCCAACCAACAGCTTTGATGTGGTGGTTTCATTTGAAACTTTAGAGCATTTGGCTGAGCATGAACAATTGCTGAAAAATTTTAAGCGGGTGCTGAAACCAGGTGGGTTGTTGGTTATATCCAGTCCGGATAAATCTGAGTACTCAGACAAGACTGGTTTTAATAACGAATACCACGTCAAGGAACTGTACCGACATGAACTTGAAGAGCTGTTGCAAGCCCATTTTAAATACAGCAAGTGGTTCGGTCAAAAGTTAATGTTTAACTCAACCATTTGGGCGCTGGAACAACCGTTGAAGTCGTGCCAGTTTGATTGCATTGATGAACAAGGTCAGGTATTGAATCAACCGCCTTTCACCCCAATGTACTATGTGGTTATGGCTTCAGATGAGCCAATTAATAATGACTTGTGTGTGGATTACTATACTTTTACAGAGCAGGCAGAAACTGTATACGGTCACTATAATGCAGTAATCAGAGCGCACATAGAATATGAAAATAAATACCATGAGCTGAAAAAAACTCATGAAAATTGGTTAAAGCACCCCGTCATAGGTCGCTTTATTAAATGGTTTAATAAGGATTGAACATGGAATTTGAATTTAATTTTGGTGAACACAATATACAAAAAGCCAAACCACACGACCCTAATTTGTATGCTTCCGTTGCTGGCACAGCATTACAGCTAGGTAAAGATGAACTGGTTTTTTTAGATCGCAAGAACACCAATCACATCATGACCTTGCAGGTTTTGCAGGCGATGAGCTTAACGCAACAGTTCAAACCCATGGATGAGCATGTGGCGACCATCGCAGAAAATATACCAGAGTTAAGCGGCCAGCATGAAGCCATAGAAACAGTGTTGGGGTTTCTGAAATCTAAAGGTTTACTGGTCAGTGATCAGCAATGGTTGACTGAGTTAAAAAATCAACAAAAAGTCAACGTCAATAAATATGCTGGCATGGTGGTGCGCACATGTAACCGCCCTGAACATTTACAGCGATTGATCCAATCGTTTGAAAATTACCAAGCTGAACACGGTACACAGGACATGGTATTGGTTTTTGATGATTCTAACGATGCGAAAATCGAAGAACAAAATCAAAAAATCTGTCAATCTGCAAAAGTAAGTGTTAAATACCATGGCCGATCTTGGCAAAACCAATTCATTGGTATGTTGAAAGAAAATTTTCCAGAGCACAGCAAACAAATAGATTGGTTGTTAAAAGCGCGACCAGGTTTTACAGGTGGTCGGGTATGGAACTTGGCTTTACTTGCATTGGTGGGTAAAAAGTTCAGCTTTTATGATGATGACTATTTAATCCAGCCAAGACGAACCATTGAAAGCAATGAAAAACAAATTAACTTGGCTGAAAATGCAGAGCTTGATGTCGGTTTTGGTCTAAACATCAGAGACATCAAATCCAAAAGCACATCCGTAGCTTCTGATTCACTGGGTGCGATGGTTGATGCGTGTGGTCAAAACTTTGGTCAGTGGCTGTTGAGTCAAATAGATATAGAAACCTCATCTTTGTATGGTTTGAGGTTAACTGATTTAGAACGATTTGCCTCAGATTCAGTCATAAAATCAACTGGCAATGGTACTTGGGGAAGTCCCAGGGCTGAAAGTAATTACTGGTTGTATTTACTCAAGGGTGAGCAACGTGAAGCCTTTTGGCAAGACCGTGAAACTTATTTAGATAATATTGAAGCTTCACACTTGTTGCATTATTCGCCTAATTATCAAGCACTGGCGACTGCTAATTTTGCACCATCTACCATTGATTGCAGCAGCTTTACGCCATTTTCAATGCCAATCAATAAAAATGAGGACCATTTTTTTAATTGCATGATGACTGGGTGTTACCCCAATCAGGTGGCCTTGCATTTTCCAACCATGATGGGACACATACAAACCAGTAAAAGAAACAGAAGTAATTTTAACCACATTGCCAGAAAGCCGAATTTCAATAACTTTGTAGGTGACTTTATTCTGTCCAAGGGACCATTGGTGGAAACCATAGATCCAGTCACAAGGTTTCAAAATTTAGCCGCAATATTAGAGGATTTACGGACGTGTAAGGATGAGGTTATCATTAATAAACTCAAAGAATACATGACCAAAACCAGAAGTGATTTGGTGTTCTCTTTACAAAATATCCTGGATGAAGTGCCTGATGCGCCAATTTATTGGCAGGCCGATATAAGAGAAATTATTCAAGCCAATGGTAAGGCTGTTAAGTCTTCTCAAGCGCCTGTTCTGACCGACTGGAATGAAGGCTTGGATATGGCTGCATGTGTTGAGCAGGCCCGAAATGATTTAAATGAAGTGGTGCAAGCGATGGAAGTGTGGCCTAAGTTGTGGGCATTTTGTCAGGGCCAGTAAATAATGATTAAGCCAACAGCTGAACTTGATGTAGTGGTGGTGAACTACAACTCAGGTTCAGCTTTGGCTCAGTGTATTCAAACCATTACCCAATTTGAAATGTTGAACCTCAATGTTGTTGTCATTGATAACCATTCTTCAGACCAATCAATGACTGCTTTAGAAGACATGATCAAGTCCAACGGATGGAATGTAAATACCTTGTATAACAACAGTAATTTAGGTTTTGCCAAAGCCTGTAATCAAGGAGCCAGTACAGGACAGACTGATTACATCGCTTTTATTAATCCTGATTGTTTCATCAATGGACAGCAGCTGCTGCATTTGAAACAACGCTTGTCCGAAAATACCCAAGCGGGATTAATTGGCTGCCGGGTGCTGAATCCAGACATGACACTACAGGCGGCAAGTAGACGCCGATTACCCACTTTCTGGCGCATTGTGTTTCACCTCACTGGTCTCTCAAGGCTGCCATTTTTCACAGGAATACACATCAAAGACCAAGGTTTGTTTGATTCTGTAGTTACAGTTGAAGCGGTCAATGGTGCATGTTTAATGGTTAAAAGAACCGCTTTTCAACAAGTTGGTGGCTACGATGAAAATTACCCTTTACATTTTGAAGACCTGGACTTGTTTGCTACTTTACAGTGCAACAACAAGGCGGTGTTGTATGACTCAAGTGTGCAAGTGGTGCACCTGCACGGTCATTCTGATCAACAAGTCGCACAAGTGAAGGCCTGGAAGCGCCGGGGTTTGTTGTTGTTCATGCAAAAGCACCGCCCCAAGTGGGAATATAAAATCAGTCGTTTTTTTCTGGGTCTAAAATAAACTGATAAACTTGTTTCTTATTAATTTTAAAGTGATCTGCAACAATTTTGGCCGCAATTTTTGGTGGCAAATGGTCTTTTAAACTCAAGGCCAGTGACGCTTGCTCGCCGTTGATGGTGTTGCTTTTGGTGCTGTTCTCACCTTGGACAGCCAACACAAACTCACCCTTTTGATAATTACGATTGGCTTGGATCAGCTGCAACAGCTCACCGGCATTGCCACGAAATACTTGCTCAAATGTTTTGGTCAGTTCTCGTCCCATAGCGACCTGAGTTTCAGCACCAAAAACTTCTAATAATTGCTCCACCGAAGTCAGGATTCGGTGCGAAGACTCATAAAATACGTGTGTGGCTACCAATGGCTGCCAGCTTTGGTAGGTGGTCAGTCTTTGTTGTGATTTGGGCGGTAAAAAGCCATGGAAGACAAAAGGATTGGTGTTGATGGCTGCCACCGACAACAAGGCTATCATTGCCGAAGGGCCTGGAATGGGTACGACAGGTATTTTATGTTGATGCGCCAATTGCAGCAAAGGATAGCCGGGATCGCTGATCAGTGGGGTACCTGCATCTGAAATCAAGGCAATGTTGTCACCGCCCAGAATCATATTGATGATGTGGGTAGAACCATGGTTTTCATTGTGCTGATGCAAGGCCAAAGTTTTGGTGTTGATGTTATGTGCTTGAAACAGGCGTTGACTGTGACGGGTGTCCTCACAGGCGACCAAGTCACAATTTTGCAGCACTTCAATGGCCCTCAAAGTAATGTCTTTGAGATTACCAATTGGTGTGGCTACCACATATAATGTACCCACTTGAGTTGTAGAAGAATCATTCATCGAACAGTATTTTAATGGTTTCTGAGGTAAAATCCTAAACATGTTAAAAAATATCCGAAATACACTGCTGATTGCAGTATATATGGCAGTATTGGTGGCTTGTGGCAGCGGTGGGTCAGGTACGCATGTAAGACCGCAAAATGAAGTGGCCAAAACCAAGGGTTTGGCATTGTATGCTGAAAAAAATTATTTTGCGGCTACTGACTGGCTGAGTCAGTATTGGAGCAAACATCCTGACGATGTAGAAGCTTATGTGGCCTTGTTAGACGCATGGCAACAACTGGGTGAAGTGACTCAAGTATGGAAATTATTAAATGAATCTGACATACAGGCTGCAGAGGTAGAGATCATTGAAGCTGAATTGGCCAGTCAAAATCAACACTGTGATGAGTCAGTCGCAATAACCAAAGACATCAACCATGTCTTTTTATCTGAATACTGGCAACCACGCTATTGGCTGGTCAGGGCCCAGTGTTTAGCAGTTGAGAAACAGCATTTGGCTGCCGTGGAGGCTTTGGTTCAGGTTGAGGCGTACCTTGCTGATGAATTAAACATACAAGCACACCACGATCAAATTGTTAATCATTTGCTTCGCATCAGTGAAGCAGAATTGATTTTGGCCATTGGCAACAGCGAATACGATGCAATCATGCAAGGCTGGCTGGAAGCGGCGTATGTAAATTTTGGTGCTGACGGTGTCTCTGGAGAAGGTTGGCTGCAACAATGGATCGATCATCCGGCATCAAGTTATTTTTTGGATTTAAATCAGGTTAATAGTCAACAAAAAGTAGCCGTACTGTTGCCATTTTCTGGTCGATTCAATGCCGTAGCCAAAGCTGTGCAAAAAGGCCTGCTAGCGGCTGCAGTGGCAGATACGAATAATCAGAATGATTTGTTGTTCTATGACACTGGCAGCCAAGCAGAAAATACCGCAGCAGCTTGGTATGCAGCGCAAGAAAATCAGGCTGATATGATTATTGGCCCACTAGATAAGGCTTCAATTGATGCGGTTGAACTGCTGCCGGCTGCTACCATTCCGGTGGTGATGTTGAATCAGACTCAAGCAAATTACTTTCAATTCACCCTGTCGCCTGAAGGTGAAGCGGAACAAGCGGCTGAGAGGATGATCAATGATGGCAATAAGAGGGTGTTGATTCTGGCTCCTAACGACGCATGGGGAGAGCGAATGACCACTGCTTTTGCGCAGCGTTTCGTTGATTGGGGCGGTCAAATCATTACCAATACTTATTTTCAGCCTGCACAAAATGACTACTCTGCACAGTTAAGGCAGACATTGGGTTTGGTAGAAAGCCAATTAAGGGCAAAGAATTTACAAGGGTTCTTGAACCTCAATTTGTCATCTGAAGAAGTTGTGCGCTCTGATATTGACGCTATATTTCTTGCTGCTAAACCCTCATTTGCAAGGCTGATGGTTCCTCAACTGAAGTTTCACCATGCCGCCAATATACCGGTTTATGCCACTTCACATGTGTTTGATGGAATGAATAACGAACAGCACAACCGCGATTTGCAAGGTGTTCGATTTGCATTGAGTCCAATTGAAATGAACTCAAGTAGTTTGCAAGAAGTTTTACCTTTTGATACCCAGCGCATCAACACCGATAAACAACTGTTTTCGTTGGGTTATGATGCCTATCAACTGATTTCCAGGCTGGGTTGGATGAGTCGAGTCAATACCGGTGTAATTGAAGGCCTGACGGGAAAAGTGACCCTTGGCCTTAACGGACATTTTAAGCGGGGCTTGTCATGGGCAGAATACAACAATGGCTCAATCATTGCCTTGCCAGAATAAGGCGTTCAACAACACCAGGCGCTCAAGCAGAAGACATGGCTTGTCGGTATTTACGTAAGCACGGATTGCAGTTAATTGCGAAGAATTACAGCACCAAAGCAGGCGAAATTGATTTGATTATGCTTGATGACCAGCAGTATGTATTTGTAGAAGTGAAACATCGCACTCGAACAAATTGGGCTGATGCTGCAGAAGCAGTGACTTATCATAAACAACAAAAAGTCATCAAAGCAGCGCAACAATATTTGCAACAAAAGAAACTTTATGACCAAGTGGATTGTCGATTTGATGTGGTGGCCATTGATGGTGAATTGGCTGCTGCTGAGATTGCATGGCTGAAACATGCATTTTACTGAATATATGAACTTTAATGGGTGTATGGAAATGAGAAATAAAATGAAACAACTGAAAGTGTTGCTTGTAACAGCAACTTTATTGGCTGGCTTATCAGCCTGCGCACCAGTACTTATAGGTGGCGCAATCGTCACTGGGGTGAATATTGCTCATGACCGCCGATCAGCAGGTCAGGTGCTGGATGATAAAATCATTACGGCCAGTGTAAAAAATGAAATTCGCAAATCATTGATTGATGACAGTCGCATCAAAGTAGATTCATACAATGGTGTGGTGCTGTTGGCAGGTGAGGTCAAAACCGCTGCAGATAGAATCAAAGCAGAAGACTCCGCTGCCATTAAAGATGGGGTTATTAATGTGGTCAATGAATTGAAGTTGGTCGATGAGATTTCTAATTTAGCCCGACGCAGTAAGGACAGTTATACCAGTTCCAAAGCCAAGGCGTCGTTACTGAAAATTGATATACAAGGTTTCGACCCTACCCGGGTAAAAATCACTACAGCCAATCGTGAAGTGTATTTAATGGGCATAGTCAGTCGTGATGAAGCGGATGCAGTGGTAGAACGAATCAGACATTTACGTGGGGTTGATCGGGTGGTAAAAATATTTGAATACAACAATTGATGCTGTAATCAGAGAACCTTGGTGCTGATAAAAACGCTGATGCTTGTTAAACATACCTTGAAGTCATAACAATACAGACGTTAATTGATCCAGGTTGTATTGCTTGCTGATGATTTGTCTTTTGGCTGTAGGTTTTAGTTTTTTGAGCTTTATTTCCAGTGATTGGGCTGCAGCTCGGGAGCCAACTTTGACTTGGTAGACAATTTCTAATTGCTTGAATCTTCGGGTGAATTTAGCACCGTGTGGGTGGCCAGCTTGGTGTTGTTTCAGCCTGGCGATTGGATCAATAGCAATGCCAGTGTATAAAACTTGCTGGTCACACAATAAAACATACAAGTGGTAATCTGTCTCATCAGTCATTACTGGTTAGGCTTTTTTTGGTGGCTGCTAACTTAAGGTCTCGCTTATTTTTTATTGCCACTAAGATGGCCAGTGCAAAGAATGCGCCTGGTGGTAGTATGGCAATTAAAAAGCCACCGTAATTTGGTAACAACGTCAGCTCAACATGTTGGCCGATGTCCCCCAGCAGCAAGTGTGCTTGGGAAAACAAGGTGCCTTGGCCGATCACTTCTCGCATCACACCAATCACAAACATCACCAGTGCAAAACCTAAACCCACAAAAAAACCGTCCTTGATTGACAGCCACCAAGCGTTTTTTGAAGCAAAGGCTTCAGCTCGTGCCATAATCAGGCAGTTGGTGACAATCAGTGGGATAAAAATGCCTAAGGTCAAGTACAGCTGATGAAAATAGGCGTTCATCATCATTTCCAAAGTGGTGACGACGCTGGCAATCAACAATACAAATAACGGTATTCTGATTTCTTTTTTGGTGATGGGGCGGATCACAGAAACCAAAAAATTGGTGACCACCACCACTGCAATGGTGGCAAGGCCCATGCCTAAGGCATTGATTGCGGTGTTAGACACTGCCAGTAATGGACACAGTCCCAGCATTTGTACCAAAGCAGCGTTGTTATCCAATAATCGGGTTTTAATGAATTCACTCATGGCTGTTTCTCATTAGCGGTGGCTTTGCTCAGCATAAAGTTTTGCTGAAATAACAGTGCTTGTTTGATTGCTGCAACCACTGCGCGAGGGGTGATGGTGGCTGCGGTAATTTGATCAAATGCGCCTTGGTCTTTTTTAACCCGCCATTGCTGTTCTGTGGGATGATGCAATGAAGTGCCTGGGAATTGTAGTAGCCAATCGCTCTTTTTACTTTCAATCAGGTCGCCTAGGCCAGGTGTTTCTTTGTGCTCAATGATTTCTACTGCGGTGATTTGACCATTAAAATCTCCGCCGACTTTTACACCCACCAATATATTAATGTCACCAGAATAGCCATTGCGCGCGGTCACCGGTATGGCCATGATGGTGAGGCTGTGGTCTAATTTCCCGAGGTAAAGGGTTGTTGGTTTGCGGTGGCCCAATTGCACCGGTTCAAAGATTTCAATGGCATCTTCAATTAAATCATTATCAATGGTCTGTGGCGGTATCAAACGCTGTAATGATGCCAGCTTGTTGGCCAGCTGAATGGCCTCAATTTTATCTGCGGTTATGGTGTGGCTGAACATCAATAGTGCGCTGGTTATCAGGGTCATAACAGCCAAGATTACGGGCAGCATCCATTTTTTATTGGTTGTTGTTGCCGTATTTTGAGAGGCAGATTCAGTCATGAGGGTTGGTCCTTGACTTTTTGCCGTAAGGTTGAGGTATGCTCATTCGATCAATCAACGGTGCCGATATATTCATCAGCAATACAGCAAAAGCCACGCCATCAGGGAATGAGCCAAAGTTTCTGATTAACACCGTCAAAATCGCAACACCTGCACCAAATATAAGTTTGCCACGAAATGATGAACACCCAGAGGTAGGGTCAGTAGCTATAAAGAAAGCTGCCAACATGATGCCGCCGGAAAAGATGTGTTGTTGTGGTGACATGAAGACATCACTGTTGAACAAGTAAAAGGGTGTAGATGCAGCAATGGTGGTCATGATTACTGCGGCAGGTACATGCCAAGTAATGATGCGTTTATACAATAAGATGGCGCCGCCAATAAACAACCAATTGGCAATCCATTCCCAGCCTAAACCACCAAAGTCACCAAAAATGGCTTGTCCAGTCAGTTCGCTTAAAGTGAATGATTGTTGTAATCCGGTTTGGATGGCGGACAAAGGAGTGGCAGCAGTGACAGCGTCAATTTGTAATGCTGAATGACCGGTGAAAACCCACTTAAATATTTCTGCACCAGTCATGGATTGTCCAGCAACCAAGTTATCCACTAAGCCACCAGGTGGCAACCACAATGACATCGATTGTGGGAATGCAATCAAAATAGCACAAAAGCCCACCATGGCAGGATTAAAGATGTTGTGGCCCAAACCACCATATAAATGTTTAGCCACCACAATGGCAAAGAACATGCCCACCACAGCCACGTACCAAGGCGCTATCGGAGATATACACAGTACAAATAACCATGCCGTGACCAATGCGCTGAGGTCGGCGATGAATGGTTTAACCGGTTGTTTGCGCCAATGTAAACACCACCACTCGAATATATAGGCGCTGCCCACCGCCAAGCTCAGTTGGACAAGGATCCCTAAACCAAAATAATACAGGTGAGCCAAAGTAGCTGGTAACAAAGCCAAACATACCCACAGCATCACCTTTTGTACACTGATGCGTGCAGGTATGTGTGGTGCACTGCTGGTGTTTAGTTTTTGGCTGTTAGGGTTATTCATCTGTTTGTTTGTTGTTTGATTGCTGTTTGATGCGGGACAGCACGGCTGAAATTTCTTTCTGAGCGGATTTTTTATCCGCTAACTGAGCTGTTTTACTGCGTCGTTTGGCTTGCCTTTCAGCTTTGATGCGTTCCAATCTGGCTGCCCGGTCATCATGTCGCTGTTTTGCGGCTTGGGCTTTGGCCTTTTTATGATCCATGTAAGTCAACTCAGATTTTGCAAAGCGGTAAAAATCTACCAAATTGATGTGACTGGGACAAACCCAAGAACAGGCACCACATTCGATGCAATCAAAGACATGGTGGTCACGGGCTTTTTCTAAGTCATTTTGCTGGTCATTGCCATTGATGTACCACAACAGTTGTTGAGGTAGCAGCTCTTGAGGGCAAGCCTTTACACAATCACCACAGCGTATACAGGGCATGGCTTCGATTTCAGGTTTGGTGCTTTCAGCAGGCAGTGCCAACAGGCAGTTGGTGGTTTTTTCAAGACCAATCTCAGCATGTGGCATCGCATAACCCATCATTGGCCCACCAATGACTAATTTGTCCATGGCCGTAAAGTCACAAGCAGCTAAATTCAGCAAATAGTTAAAAGGTGTGCCAATCAAAGCCGTGTAGTTTCGAGGTTCTGCTACCACATCGCCGGTTACCGTAACCACCCGTTCTATCAACGGCTTATGCAACTCAATGGCATCATAAACCGCCTTGGCAGTCGCCACATTTTGCATGATGATACCGAGAGACAAAGGTGTTTGGCCGCTGGGTACCTCCTTTCCTGTGAGCACTTTAATTAATTGTTTTTCGCCACCGGTGGGATAAATGGTGGGGACTTTAACCACTGTGATGTGCCAGCCTTGTTGTTTCAGTTTGAGCTGTTTAATTTCAGCTTCTAAACGTTTTTTTACACCGCCAATGTTGTCTTCAATGGCAATAATGGCACGTTTGCTGTGAGCGGCTTTGAGTAACCATAAAGTACCTTTGATGATGTCTTGTGGATGATCCAGCATCAGTCGTTCATCACAGGAAATGTATGGTTCACATTCTGCACCATTGATGATTATAGTGGTCGATGTTGGAGGTGATGATTGGTCGTATTTAACGTGGGTTGGGAAGCCTGCACCGCCCATACCGATGATGCCAGCGGCACGAATTTTTTTTATGATGGCGTTGGCTGTGCTGGGTAATTCAATGGTTTCAGGTGGTGTTACCCATTGATCTTGACCATCAGTTTGGATGCTGATACAAGCACCTGGTAGGGCATCTTGGCTGGCACTATTGGCGCTGTTTATGGCAGTGACGCGGCCGGATGTAGGTGCATGAAACACTGCACCAAATGGATGAATTGGGTAAGCAATCACTTGGCCTTTGAGTACCTTGTCGCCAATTTGAACCACTGGTTCAGAAACATGTCCTCTGTTGGCCTTTATCGAGACCAACAATTCATCGGGTATACCAGCGTGTTGTAGCGGTGCAGTGCATGACATTTTTTTGTGGTGTCGCAGCACCAAACCGCCATGAAAATGTGCCAGTGGTTGAATCAGTACATCCTGTTTTTTGCTCATGACAGCACCTCTGGAAAGCCTTTGGCTTCTTGAATGGTCTGCATTAAAGCAGGCTTTTCTTTGCGCTTGATTTGTGCTGGCAATGGCGCAGGAATAGTGATGATGCAATCAACAGGACAGGCTGGAATACACAAGTCACAACCGGTGCATTCGTCTAAAATCACTGTGTGCATGTGTTTGGCTGCGCCGACGATGGCATCAACCGGACATACTTGGATACATTTGGTACAACCGATGCAGTCGGCTTCCACGATTTCAACCACTTGATCGAGTTCTTCAGCGCCGTTTTCAGGGTTAAGCTCAAGTATTTCAACATCCAATAATTCAGCCAGTTTTTTAATGCCTTCCTGTCCACCTGGTGGGCATTGGTTGATGGGCGCTTCCCCACTGGCGATGGCTTCAGCATAAGGTTTGCAGCCTGGGTAATTACATTGTCCACACTGGGTTTGAGGCAAGATGGCATTGATTTGTTCAACAATGGGGTTGCCTTCGACTTTGAATTTTTTCGCAACCCACACCAACAATATACCGAACACCGCAGACAAGGCCACCATGGCAGTCAATGCCAGTACCCAATAATCTAATCCATTAACCACAGTGATTCCAATTGTTCATGATGCCATTCCAGAAAAACCCATGAATGCCAAAGACATGATGCCTGCAGTCATTAAAGCAATTGGCAAACCCCTGAATGAAGCAGGCACATTGGCCATTTCAAGCCGTTCCCTGATGGCGGAGAATAACACCAGTACTGTTCCAAATCCTACCGCCGCGCCAAAACCAAAAAATGCCGATTCCAACAAACTATTTTGTTGTTGGACATTCAGTAGTGCCACACCTAAAACGGCACAATTGGTGGTAATCAGTGGCAGGAACAGACCCAAAACTTGGTACAACAAGGGTGATGATTTATGTAACACCATTTCAGTGACTTGTACGGTCACTGCAATGACCAGGATAAAACTCAAGGTTTTTAGGTATTCCAAGCCTAATGGGACCAGCAAGTATTCATTGACTAAATAGCTGGCAATCGATGACATGGTTAACACAAAAGCAGTGGCAAAACTCATGCCCAAAGCCGATTTGTATTGCGTCGACACCCCCATAAATGGACACAAGCCTAGGAAACGAACCAACACAAAGTTGTTCACAAATGCGGCACTGATAAATATGAGGAAGATCTCAGTCATGTTACTTACTTAACGCGCATACCTGGTTTTGCGCCAGTATGTGGTTCTAAGATGAACAATTCATCGCCACCTGGACCAGCAGCTAAAACCATACCTTCTGAAACCCCAAAACGCATTTTTCGTGGTGCCAAGTTGGCCACCATAACTGTGTGTTTGCCAATCAAGTCTGCAGGTTGGTAAGCCGATTTGATGCCGGCAAATACATTGCGGGTTTCACCACCCAAATCAAGGGTCAGTTGGAGTAATTTATCGGCTTTTTCCACATGTTGGGCATCAATGATTTTAACCACCCGTAAATCAGTCTGGGCAAAAGTATCAAAGTCAATTTCTGCGCTGATTGGATCGGCTGCCAATTGTCCATTAGACTGTGCTATTGCCGTGGATTGCTCAGTTGCAGCCAAATCTTGCTTACTCTGTTCAATGATTTTTTCTAAAGTTTCAGGCTCGATGCGACTGATCAGCGGTTTGAATTTATTGATGCCGTGGCCTAACAATGGCTTTTCAATGGCAAACCAATCATTCAAATCGACTTGTAAAAATGCTTCTGCTTTGCGGGCAGTGAATGGAATCACCGGTGCCAACCAAGTCATTAATACCCGGAACAAGTTGATGCCAGTTGAGCACACTTGATGAACTTCTTCGAGTTTAGTGTCATCCTTCACAGCCACCCAGGGTGCCATGTCAGCTATGTATTGATTGGCTTTGTCTGCCAAGGCCATGATTTGTCTGATGGCTGCGTTGTATTTGCGGTTTTCAAATAATTGAGCAATCTCACCAGAGTGGCTTATGAATTCATCATAAAGTGCTTGGTTATGCAGTTCTTCGGATAAAGTAGAGGCGAATTTTTTCTTAATGAAGCCTGCGCACCTGGATGCTATGTTGACCACTTTGCCGACCAAGTCAGCATTTACTCGCTGTCTAAAATCGTCCATGTTCAAGTCAATATCAACCAAGCCATCAGATAATTTAGCCGCGAAATAATAGCGTAAATAATCAGGGTTCAAGTGGTCTAAGTAAGTTGAGGCCTTGATGAAGGTGCCTCTGGACTTACTCATCTTGGTGCCGTTCACTGTCAAAAATCCGTGGACAAAAATAGCATTGGGTAATTTCATTGCTGCACCATGCAACATGGCAGGCCAAAACAGTGAATGAAAATAAAGAATGTCCTTGCCTATGAAGTGGTACATCTCGTGCTCTGTGTTGGGATCAATCCAAGGCAAGAAATCTTCACCATTTTGTTCACAAACATATTTTAAACACGCCAAATAGCCAACTGGCGCATCCATCCATACATAAAAATATTTGTCTTCTTCCTCAGGTATTTTGAAGCCAAAATAGGGTGCATCACGCGAAATGTCCCATGACTGTAAACCCGCTTCAAACCATTCGGACAATTTGTTGGTAACCTCTTCTTGAAGGCTGCCTGATGACACCCATTGTTTCAACATTGGCTCGAAATTTTTTAAATTCACAAACAAATGCTTTGACTCTTTCATCACCGGTGTAGCGCCGCTGACTACTGAAATTGGATTCTTGATCTCTGTGGAGTCGTAAGTTGAGCCACAAGATTCACAGCCATCACTGTACTGGTCCTCCGCGCCGCATTTTGGACAACTGCCTTTAACAAAGCGATCAGGTAAGAACATGTGCTTTTCAGGGTCGAAGTACTGTTCGACAATCTTTGCTTCTATGTGGCCGGCGGCTTTCAATTTCAGGTAAATTTCTTCAACCAGTGCTTTATTCTCAGGCGAGTGGGTTGAATGGTAGTGGTCATAGGAAACGCCGAAGGCTTGTAAGTCACGCCAATGTTCTTCGCGAATGGCATCTACCAAAGCCTCTGGTGTTACGCCTTGTTTTTCTGCATTGAGCATAATGGGGGTGCCATGGGCATCATCGGCACATAAAAATTTTACTTCATGACCCAGAGCACGCATCAATCGAGCCCAAATGTCTGACTGGCTGTGTTCAACAAAGTGGCCTAAATGTAAAGAGCCACTGGCATAAGGCAATGCCGATGTGATCAAGATTTTTCTGCTTGAATGGTTGTTGTTTTGCATGCGTTGAGGCGCTACTTTTTAAAGCGATGTATTATCTCATGAGACCGTTGAAAGGTCTATGTTTGTAAGGTTTCTGGCTGAATTTATTAGCGCCTCAGCAAAGTACCTCTAACTGATTAAAAAACGGTACACAGCATATCCTGACAAGCCGGCGAGTAACAGCCAGACAAATAAACGCAATTGGTGCCAAAACTCTCCATCCCAGTGGGCGGAGAATATCCGTGAAGGTGTGGGCTGAAACCAGTACTTTAAACATGCCATTAAATCGGCGCTGTCAGTAAAAAAGTATTTAGTGGTGTATTTCAGAACTGAAATTGCGGCGATAACAGACAATATAAACTGCATAATAGTGAGGTGCTTGTTTGGTGTTCAATATAGTTTACCGTTATAGGTGGATTACAGTTTTGCGAAGTTTTATTCTGGGCAATCTTAAGCAATTTCCTTTTTCATAATCAACAGGTTGCCATAACCGTCTTTGGGGGTGGCAAATTCCCATGAGTCCATCACATTGTCGATGAAATTGATGCCCATTTGTCCGGGTAGAGGGTTGGATAAATCGCGTGGACGGATGGAACTGTCGTACACTTCTGGGGCAAAGTCTCGGAGGTAAAAAACCAAGGTTTTGTTTTGTTGTTTAATTTCTAACTCAATGTCTCCATCGCTGACATTTTTGTAGGCGTGTCGGATGATGTTGGTGATGGCTTCATCTAGGCTGAGTATCAGCTGTTGGCAGCACTTATCGCTGAAACCAACCTGTTCAGCTACTTGCATGATCTTGTGTCTGATTTGTTTGAGTTCACAGGCACTGGCTTTGAATTGTTCGGCCAACAGTATTTTTTCCTGTAAGTGATCACGTTTTTCTATCAACAACACCGTAGCATCATCGTTTAAGGTGTGTCTTCTTGCTGAGGTGATGAGTTTGCCAATGCGCACTTCGGGAGACTCTGATTCAATATTCTTGATGTCTTCAATAATGCCCTCCAACTCTCTGCGTTGGTTGGATTTGTTGCGTGCATCAGTCAGTCCATCGGTGACTAAATACAAGCCACCCTGATTAAGTTGTATGCTTTGTTGTTCAAAAGACAAGTCACTGGTTTTGATGCCCAATGGTGGTGCATCGGCGTTCCAGGTTTGAATGGTACATTCGGTGGATTTGTATATCACTGGTGGTAAGCCAGCATTGGACCAAGTCACCACGTCTGTTTTGGGGTTGTAATAACCTACTGCGGCACAAACAAATAAGCCGCGTGACGCCTTTTCACACAATTCTTTGTTGGCCTTGGCCAACCACTGGCCTGGTGGCAGTTGGTCTTTACCAATCCAGCGCAACAAGCTGCTGGCGCGCACCATCAACATCGATGCATCCAAACCTTTGCCTGAAACATCGCCTATCAGAAAACCTACAGTACCATCATTCAAAGTGAAATAATCATAGAAGTCACCTGACACCTCATTGGCAGAGATGTTGGTGCCGACCACGGGAAATGGTGGGTTGAGACGGTTTGGCAGCAATGAACGTTGTAGCCTTCGGGCCAATGTAAGTTCTTTTTTGATGCGTTTTTGCTCAACAAAATTCAAGGTAAATCGGGCGTTTTGCACGGCCAATGAGATGGGGGTTGCCAATAATCGCAAGATGTCGCTGTCCCGAGTCTGGAACAACTGCTCATCCAGCTTGTTCAGCACTTGTAATACGCCGATGGTCTTGCCCTTTATGATCAATGGTGTGCATAATACTGAACGGGTTTGGAAGCCGGTCAATGAATCGACGTGGCAAATAAAGTCTGCGTCTTTTTGTGCATCAATAATCATTTGGCTTTCGCCGCTCATGAAAGTTCGCCCAACAATACCATGGTTGGTGTTGATGGCCATATCAGTTACATCAACAGGACCTGCACTGGCCCGACAGATTAAGTTTTCATTGTCTCTATCAACCAGAAATATACTGGCGGCCTCGGCATCCATGTAAGTTTTGATGCGTTTAACAGCACGACGCAGAATGTCGTTAATGTCCATGGACATAACAAAGTCCTGACTTAAGTCGGCTAACAGCGTTAATTGTTCGAGGGTGCCAGCCGATTGTTGGGTTGGATCGGCGCTGCTGTCAGTGAATAATTCGTTTTCAACTTTCATTGGACTTTTGCTTTGGTTTATCTTTGTTGGCTGATTTTTCGGTGATGGCAGTTGATTTGGCTGATTTCTTTGCCGCTCTTTTGCGTTTGATGCTGAGGGTGGTAATCAAAATACCAGAAACTGCATAAGCTGTGAATACGACAAATAACACCCATGCAGTTTTGATGGTTAACAGCACAAAAACCAACACCAACAATAACACCCAAATAAAAGAGACATTTTCACGAAATGGAATGGTTTTGAACGAATAATACCTGAACCGTGAAACCATCAGTAATCCAGTTAACACTGTGATAGGCAGTGCCAAATACTTTAAGTCAGCGCCGGCTAATTCTA
This sequence comes from uncultured Marinicella sp., assembly GCA_947502595.1. GTDB lineage: Bacteria > Pseudomonadota > Gammaproteobacteria > Xanthomonadales > Marinicellaceae > Marinicella. The sequence continues at coordinate 198,663 of CANNAM010000004.1, forward strand.
AGTCGACACATATCCATACAAAAGCACTGATTACTGCTGCTGCTGCAGGCGACGGCAGGCCTTGAAAGTAGGCTTTGTCAATGACTCCAATTTGGGTGTTGAACCGGGCCAAGCGCAAAGCCCCGCTGACGGCAAAAATAAATGCAGCCAACCACCCCAATTTACCCAGTACTGGGTGTACAGCGCTCAAATGTTGTAATGACCAATTGAACATCAGTAATGAGGGTGCTACCCCAAAAGAAACCAAATCTGACAGTGAATCGTATTGTTCACCAAACTCAGACTGGGTATTGGTTAAGCGGGCAACTCGGCCATCCAATGCATCAAGCAAAGCAGCAATGAAGATGCAAAAGCAGGCCATTTCAAATTTTGCTTGAATGCCAGCGATGATAGAGTAATAACCGGCAAATAAAGCACCAGTTGTGAATAAGTTGGGCAGTAAGTAGATGCCCTTACGTTGGTTTTTGTCTGTATCAGTCATGATTTAATGGGTAATGGCTTTATGTTTATTGTACAAGATTAGCAGTATCAATGGTTTGATATTTGGTGTTAAAATTACCAGGATTGAGGTAAAACATTGGAGATAAGTATGTATCGAGTATTACTGATCATGTTGATTGTGATGGTATCAAGTCAATTGTTGGCGCAAAAAATATATAAATGGGTGGATGAAAATGGCCAAACCCATTACTCATCAACTAAGCCAGTAGGTCAAGAAACTGAGACGTTGAAACTAAAGAAACCACCAAAGGCCAGTCAGCAAAATACCCCCGAGCAAGCAGCTGATGACCCAGCCAGTGCAAAAGAAAGTGAACAGACGGCTGAGGAAGCCAAAGCCGAAGCGGCTGCTGAGGAAGCGGCCAAAAAAGAATTGGCACAAGCCGATTTAATTAACAACCGAAAACAGTGCGAATTAGCCAGAAAAAACCATGCAGCATTGAACGCTACAGTACGAGTCAGTAGAACCAATGCAAACGGTGAAACTGTCAGAATGACAGATGATGAACGTGTCAATGCTTTGAAAGAGGCACAGAAAGGCATCAAACGTTATTGCCAGTAAGTTGCATTCACCTGTAACGCATCATAAAACGCGGTCAATGGTTGGGCTTACTGTGGAACTGGGTAACAGTGAATATCGCTTGGTTTACTGACTTTGTTTGCTGGCCAGTCAGCAACACCAAGCAGGTGACGTTATCTTGCGCTTCAATTAAATGAACACACACCAACCCCCATGGATTAGTGCTTTCCCTTTTTTAACTGCCAATTGGGATGAGCTTGTCGAACTCACGGTCAAACACCCGGAGGTAAGCAGTTATGACTTGGTCGACGATTGGCAGTCATTTAACCAAGCTTTTGATGAGCGGCAATCTGCAACTGATTGGTTTGCAAAGTTACGCCAATACAGACAAACAAGATTGTGCTATTTTGCTTTTCATGATTTAACTGCGCCTCTCAATCAGCACCTTAAAACCATGCGACTGGTGGCAGACCTGGCTGATCATTTAATCACTGTAGCTTATCAGCTTGCTGGTGAAGAAATGATTGCTCGTTTTGGTGTGGTGCGTGACAGCCAGCAGCAACCCGTTGAGCTGGCAGTTTTTGCACTGGGTAAACTGGGTACCCAAGAACTTAATTACTCTTCCGATATTGACTTGGTGTTTTTGTATGCTGCTGATGGCACTTCAGATGGTCCCAGGTCTTTGGGTGCTGCTGATTATTTTGCACGTCTGGGGCAAAAAATAATTAAATTACTGGACCATTACACCCAAGACGGCCAAGTATATCGTGTCGACATGCGCCTGCGCCCTTTTGGTTCTGCGGGTCCATTGGCGTGCACCACTGCTGCATTTCAGCAATACATATTGTACGAGGGTCGGGAATGGGAGCGCTTTGCGTGGATGCGAGCCAGGCTGGTATGTGGTGACAGTTCAGCTGTTGCTTGGGTTAAAGACAGTATTGGGCCATTTATTTACCGCAAGCACTTGGATTATCAGGTGTTTACCGCATTGGCAAAGATTAAGCAGGAGATTGCTGGACACGCCAGCCATCCAGCTGATGATTTGAAGCATGGTATTGGTGGTATCCGGTCAGTTGAATTCATTGTACAAAGCTTACAGATGGTGTTTGGCGGCCGTATAACTGTATTGCAAGGCACTGCCATATACCCGCAAATTCATAACTTGGTTGAGCTGGGTAAAATTACTGCCACTGAGGGTGATCGTTTGGCGCTGGCTTGGCTGTGGTTAAGGAAGGCTGAAAATACAGCCCAACTGGTTGCTGATCAAGCCGTTCATCAATTGCCTGAAAACCAGGCAGTCAGACAAGTTGCTGCCGAAGCCTTGCAGCAACAAGGCTGGGCCAGTGCAGCACCTGTCATGGCCGAGTATCGACAGTTTATAGATGTCATGTTCAATCAGTTGTTTGTCATTGCTGACACAGATAACGAGCTGGCAGCAGAGCAACAAAGTTTATTGGCTCAGTTGCTCAAAGACATGCCAACCAGCAGGTTGCCACAAGCCAGGCGTGAGCAAGTCAGCCAACTGTTCAGCACCACACTGACTATGACTAAAGACCAAGCTGTCATTAAGAAATTCTCTGCTTTGGTGAAGCAGCTATTAACCCGACCGAGCTATTTGATGATGTTGCAAAAAGAACATAATTTGCATCGTACTTTGTTGGTGCTGTTAGCAAAGCATAATTATTTTGCTGAAACCATGCAAACCTATCCGGTGTTGTTGGAACAGCTGTTTGAGTTGGAGCCACACCAGTCTCTAGATGAGGCGCGACTGGCTGTGTTATGGCGCCAATTTTGTGTGGCCGCTGACACAGAAACATGGATGGAGGATATCCGTTACTTTAAGTTGGTACAGCAATTCAAATTGATGCTGGCTTGGTCAAACCAAACGATAAATGATCGGTGTATTTGTCAACAGTTGACTGTTTTGGCAAGTTTTATTTTACAACAAGTAGTGGCTTATAGTTTTCATGAGGTTCAGCAAAAGCAGGCCGACTCTGAAATGGCATTAGAGCAACTGATAGTTCTGGCTTATGGTTCTGCAGCGGTGGCTCAAATGACCATCCATTCTGACCTTGATTTGGTTTTTGTTGTTGACGCCAAAACATTGAGCGAGCAAGATCGGGTGTTCACCCAAAAATGGGTGCGCCGCATCACGCACCACTTAAGCAGTCAAATGTACCACGGCAAATTGTATGAGTTGGATTTACAGCTGCGGCCAAATGGTAATTCTGGTGCTTTGATCACCACGTGTACTGAGTTTGAAAAGTACCAGCTCAATGAAGCTTGGATTTGGGAGCATGCGGCCATGATAAAGTCCAAAGCACTGGTTGCCAGCGAACCACAGGCCCGCTGGCACCGACAATTAAGGGCTGCAGTGCTGGGTCAAGTTCGTGACCCAGAAGTTGTAGATCAAGCACTGTCAACTATGGCGGATAAACTGCAGACATTCAGGGCAGTTGATAGCCACCAGATAGAATTTAAGTTGATGGCTGCGATTTTGAAATATGCAGCACAATACCCCAGCTTGTTGCATCCAGCGAGTTTGTTTGAAATACAACAAGAGTTGATCAGTTTGGGGTTGTTTTCGGCTGATGAAGGTTTATTGAAAGGCATAAAAAAAGACCCTGCCAGTTAGGTTGTTGACAAGGTCTTATGGTGGACTGAGGTTGCAGTAGATAATACTGCAGGTATGAGTTTAAGCCATTTTGCTCGGGTCCCCTGTTTTCTGTACTTTGGTTCGATCAAATGCATCAAAAGGAAAATCATCAACTGCAATAATTTCTGATACCTTCTGTCTGACTTCAGTCAGTGTATCAAATTCATTTTTATTGATGACCTCTATTTCCAACGCCTGAGTCAGTTGTTTACGAGGATCAATTTCGGTGATATCGCCACTCTTGATGGCTTTTAAAACCCGCCTTTCTAGAGGCTCAGTGTCAATCACTTTACTTAAGACCAGGTTCATTTTTGCCACAAAATGATGTTCTGTTTCATCTTTGTCTATGCCGTCGGTTAAGCGTTTTCTGGTTTCATTGGGAGACAGCAGTAAACTGGCTGCTTTGTGGCCTAAACGATCACCTGGTGGTAATTCATGGGTGCCCAATGGAAACAGGACCCGACGTAAGAATATACCCACACCTTTGCTTGGGAAATTATATGACAGCATTTTCAAGGCCTGTTCGATGGCATAAAAATGATGTCGCATGGCCCAAGCCACAATTGGTTGGTCGGCACTTTGTTGGCCTTGGTCTAAATAACGTTTCAAAACTGCTGATGCCATATATAAATGACTTAATACATCGCCTAAACGGGCTGAAGTTTTCTCTCTTTTTTTCAAAGAACCGCCTAAAGTAAGCATAGATACATCGGCTGCAAAACCAAAGGCAGCGCTGTAACGGGTGATTTTTGAGTAAAACTTTTTAGTGAATTTGTCACCAGGGCTGCGTTCAAAGCGCCATGTGCCAAGACCTTGAAAGAAAGAGCGTACACCATTTTGAAATGAGTAGCCCATGTGTTGGAATAAAAGGTCATCAAATTGTTTCAATGATTCGTCTAAATCTGGTAAATGAGCGGCTTCCATTTCTTTTAAAACATAGGGGTGGCAACGGATTGCGCCTTGACCAAATATAATCATGCTTCTGGTCAGGATATTGGCGCCTTCAACTGTGATCCAGATGGGTGCGCCCATCCAAGCTCGACCTAAGTAATTGCTTGGTCCCATGATAATGCCTTTACCGCCATGGATGTCCATCGAGTCTGAAATCACTTCGCGGGCCATTTCTGTCACGTGCATCTTGGCAATCGCTGATGGTACAGCGGGTCTCTCACCACGGTCCACCGCCAGCGCTGTCATGGTAGCCGTTGCTGCAGATGAATAAGTTTTGCCGGCAATGCGGCACAACGCTTCTTCGATGCCTTCAAAACGGCCAATTGGTAAGTTAAATTGTTTGCGAATTCTGGCATAAGCGCCGGTGGCATAGGCAACCATCTTGGCTCCACCTGCAGAACATGAAGGCAGTGAAATGGCTCGCCCAACTGACAAACATTCAACCAGCATGCGCCAGCCGTGACCAATTAAATCTTGTCCGCCGATGATGTAATCCATTGGAATGAAGACATCCTTACCCCGAATAGGGCCATTCATGAACATCACATCAAGTGGTAAATGTCGACGTCCAATATCCATGCCTTTGGTGTCCCTTGGCACCAAAGCCAAGGTAATCCCTAATTGCTTTTTATCACCCAGTAAACCATCTGGATCCAGCATTTGAAATGCCAAGCCTACCACTGTGGCCACAGGTGCTAAAGTAATGTAGCGCTTATCAAAATTCATGTTGATGCCCAAAACTTCCTTGCCATCAATTTTCTTTTTAACCACCACACCTGTGTCAGGAATAGAGGTGGCGTCTGAACCTGCGGTTGGTCCAGTTAAGCCGAAACAAGGAATTTCTAGGCCTTGAGCCAAGCGCGGTAAGTAGTGGTCTTTTTGTTCTTCTGTTCCGTACTCTAACAACAGTTCGGCTGGACCAAGTGAGTTAGGCACAGCAATGGTTGCCGCAGCCACAGCGCTTCTTGAAGAAACTTTTTGCAATACGCTGGAGTGGCCTAATGCGCTGAATCCCAGTCCGCCATAATGTTTGGGTATGATCATCGCGAAAAATTTGTTCTGCATGATAAAGTCCCAAACTTTTTTGGGCATGTCGCCTTTGTCATGGTTGTATTCATGTTCATTCAACATGCTACACAATTCTGCTACCGGACCATCCATGAATGCTTGTTCATCACTGGATAATTCAGGCTTTTTGATGTCATGCAGTTTCTTGAAATCTGGTTTGCCACTGAACAGTTCAGCATCCCAATAAACTGTACCAGCTTCCAATGCCACTTTTTCAGTTTCAGAAAGTTCTGGTAATGCTTTGCGGTAGAATTTTAAAAACCCTTCTGTGAAGTACTGTTGGCGAATATCTTTAAGATTTAAAAACAGTGCAGGAACCGCATACAGCACGATTGCAAACAATGCAGCGAAAAATCCAGCATCAAAATACCAAATGCCAGTGACCAGTACCACTGCCGTTAAAATGGTCCAGCCTGATATGGTCATTCTGAAGTAACCAGCTATCAAAGTGGTGGCCAGTATCAGCCCCAATAAAGTTAAAAAAGTCATGGTTGGTTCCTAAAATTGTAGTAACATACGGTGTAGTATGGTGGTAGTTTGATTGTTTGTCAATACGCATGCGTATGGAAAATCAACAATCTCATTGACCAGATTAAAATAGTGGTTATTATATAAGGTCGCGGCGCTAACAAAAACAGTGCATAGAGTTAAATAAATCGTTTATGTCATGAAAAATAACAGCAAAAAAAAATCGTTGAACCCTGCTGACTGGGAAGTAGCAACCTTAGAGGTGATTGCTCATCAAGGGGTCAGCGCTGTTGCCGTGGAAAACATTGCCAAAGAATTGGGTGTAACCAAAGGCAGTTTTTACTGGCATTTTTCCAATCGCAAAGACCTGATAATTGCAGCTTTAAAGCGCTGGCAAAAAGATGACAAAGCCGTGATTAAAGAAAAGATTTGGTCCATTCCTGATGCGCATGAACGCCTTAAAGCTTGGTTTTTACTCAGTGCTCAGCCCTTGCAAAGCCACTTGATATACGCCACTCTGTTGGCCGATAGGCAACATGAATTTGTAGCCAAAGTATTGAAAGAGGTCACTTTTGAACGATTGTCATATTTGCAACAATCTTTTCAAGGGATTGGTTACGATGAAGCCCGGGCTAAACAGCAAGCATTGCTTTCTTATTCGGTGTATGTGGGGTATTTGCATATGGCAAAAACCATGCATGGAAAGTTTCAAGACACTGAAAACATTGAGAGTTACGCACAATATGTAGCCACCCAATTAATTCCCGCTTAGTCGCAAGGTACTTATCAAGGCTAACATTGTGCGCTAAACTGGTTAATGACAACAAAAGAATGTTGTTAATCTTGAATGAATTTGCTAATATCGGGCAATATACGATAAATAAGCACCTTAAATAATTATAATAACCATGCTACGCCTAACCATCACAATGTTACTGATTGCCTTTTACAGCAGTGATTCAGCTGCGGTAATGGCTTATTCTGTGGCTGATGATAATTTTGAAATACCTGATCATTTGGTGCAAATAAATTTAGAAACTGGTGAGTACACAAGTTTAGGACAAATCCCTGACCCCTACATTGCACTTGAAGGCCTGGCTATATCATCAAATGGCACTTTATACGGTGCTGATGACAACACCAAAACCCTGGTGAGAATCAATCCAGCTGGCGGTCGTGCATTTGCTGTGGCCAATGCAGACCAGAACCTGGGCTTTGGCTCAATTCCTGAAAGTTATGATTTTGGTATCAGTTTTGGTTGTGATGAAAAGCTTTATATGGTGGTTAAACACACTCAGGAATTGTATGAAGTGAATCCAACTACTGGCTCAGCAACTTTGGTAGGTGTGACTGGCCATAATTTCACTTCACTGGCTGCTTGGGGAGGAGAGTTGTACTCAGTGGCTTCAGGTGACTTTAATCTTTATAAAATAAACCCAGAAAATGCAGAAGCGACTTTAGTCGGCCCTTTAGGTGACTTAGGTGGTGATATTGAGCTGGCAGGATCTGGTATGTCTTTTGATACAGAGGGTAATTTATGGATGGTAATTAATTTACGCCTCTCTCATCCTTTACATCCTTTCCCATCAAGGGTCTTTAAAGTCAACACCGAAACCGGCCAAGCTGAATGGATTTCGGAGACATTGGTTGGTATTGAATCTTTAGCAATATCAGGACCCGGTGGTTGTACTGACGGAAATGGTCCGAGTTCACCTGTGGCTGTTCCAGTAAGTGGCACTTTGAATCAAGCTGTCTTACTGCTTCTGCTGTTATTCTCCGGTGTGATAGGTATCCGTCAAAAGTTTTCTTGAGCCTTGATCGAGAGTAATTCATCCTTAAGGTGTGTCATTGTAAATGATTGTACATTCACCATTTTGTGCACTGATTCACCTGATTTAATTATAACTTTATTAACCTGAGTGTTAAAAAAATAACTTGCTGGCTGTAAATTTCTTGAACTGTCACAGTGTTTACTGCCAGTAAATAAAGTTATAATGCCCTTACTTTAAGACTTTGGAGAAAGCATCATGGGAATCAGTATGCCTCAACTACTTATTATTTTATTGGTGGTGGCTTTGATATTTGGCACCAAAAAACTCAGAAATATGGGCAATGACCTAGGCAGTGCCGTAAAAGGTTTTAAAAAAGGCATTGCTGACGATGACAAACAAGAGCTGAATGATCAATCTGCTGATGAAGTCAGTCAGGCAAACAGCAGCAAAGAAGATCCAGTTCAAAAATAATGTTCGACATTGGGTTTACCGAATTATTGGTGATCTTCGTGGTGGCTTTGTTGGTGGTAGGACCAGAAAGGTTGCCTGTAGTGGCTCGAAAAGTGGGTCTTTATATAGGTAAAATGCGTCGCTCATTCCAATCTATCAAAGACGAAGTTGAGCAAGAGCTTGAGATTGAGGCTGTGAAAGCACAGCTTAAAGAAAATGCATTGTTAAAAGAAGCCAAAGCGCTTGAAGCGGAGTTGTCTAAAACAGTTGAAAGCCCCAGCAAAGAAACGCAAAATAATGTCAGTAAAAATGTTCAGTCAACTCAACAAGATAACTGAATGAGCGATACAGAACAGTCTTTGGTATCACATTTAGTGGAGCTCAGAAGCCGCTTGCTTAAAGCTGTTTTATCCATCATTATTTTGGTGGTGGTGATGTTTCCATTTGCGGGTGAAATCTACACCGTAATTGCAAAACCTGTGCTGGAAAATTTAAGCCAAGGCACTGAAATGATTGCTACCGGTGTGTTGTCACCATTTTTAACGCCCTTTAAACTGGTGATTATTTTGGCGATAATCATCAGTATGCCAGTGATCATTTATCAAATTTGGGCATTTGTCGCACCTGGCTTATACAAAGCAGAAAAACGTGTGGCTTTGCCGATATTAATATCGAGCATTGTGTTGTTTTATTTAGGCTGTGCGTTTGCTTTTTTTGTGGTATTCCCGATTTTGTTTGTGTTCCTACCTGGGATTGCCCCAGAAGGGGTTACTTACATGCCTGATATCAATTCTTACCTAGATATTGTGGTGCGATTATTTTTCGCCTTTGGATTGGCATTTGAAATCCCTGTGGCAGTGATTATTTTGATTTCATTGGGAGTTACTTCCACAGAAAATTTAGCCAAAGCCCGTCCAATGGTAATCATTGGTATTTTGGTGGTTGCCATGTTATTGACGCCGCCTGATCCAAGTTCGCAAATTTTACTGGCTATTCCCATGTGGATTTTATTTGAGTTTGGCTTGTTTGCGGGAAAAATATTGCGTAAAAGAACGGCAGAGAATACCGTAAAAAATAACAAACAATGATGTGTTTAGTTGAAAAGTTACACTGTACTGAAGCGGTTGTAAATTAACTAAAATTATTTATCACAGTAAAATACAAAGAACATATGAGCTCGCAAAAGACAATTATCTACCGCAAGGATTACCTGGCGCCAAACTATGCAGTTGAATCTGTAGACCTGGCTTTCTTGGTTGAACCAAGTTATACCCTGGTTAAAGCCAGAATCAAACTGAAAAAACATGACCATGCTCAAGCCAATGAAGTATTTCTAAATGGTGTAGACTTAACTTTGGTCTCCATAAAAATCGATGGGATTGAATTGTCTACTGACAGTTACCATGTTTCAGACACAGGAATACAATTGCGCGAACTACAAGATGAGTTTGAGTTAAGTACCACAGTCAAGATATTTCCAGCCAACAACACTGCATTGGAAGGGTTGTATCAATCTGGTCAATTTTTTCTCACCCAATGTGAAGCTGAAGGGTTCAGAAAAATCACTTATTACCTTGATCGTCCTGATGTGTTGGCACCCTATATGGTGACCATTGTGGCTGATAAACAAAAATACCCCGTATTACTTTCCAACGGCAATTTATTGTCTGAAGGTGATTTGGGTGGTGGCAAGCATTATGTGAAATGGATGGACCCTCACCCTAAGCCCAGCTATTTATTTGCTCTGGTTGCAGGTGATTTAGCAGTGTTGTCTGACAGTTATCAAACCAGTGAAGGGCGCGATGTAGTCTTAAATATATATACAGAAGCAAATAATTTAGATGCCTGTAATTTTGCCATGCAGTCGCTGAAAAATTCTATGTGTTGGGATGAGCAGCGCTTTGGGCTGGCCTATGATCTGGATGTATATAATATTGTAGCCACCGATGACTTTAATATGGGGGCCATGGAAAACAAAGGTTTGAACATATTTAACTCTAAGTATGTCTTGGCCAAGCCAGATACCGCTTCTGATCAGGACTTCATCAATGTTGAGGCAGTGATAGGGCATGAATATTTCCACAATTGGACCGGTAACCGTGTCACTTGCAAGGATTGGTTTCAACTGTCATTGAAAGAAGGTTTGACCGTATTCAGAGACCAGGAATTCACTGCTGATTTACAGTCCAGAGCGGTCAAAAGGATAGAGGATGTGCGGCATTTACGGGCCGCACAATTTGCAGAAGATGCATCTCCCATGTCGCACTCAGTAAGGCCTGATTCATATATTGAAATCAATAACTTTTACACCTTAACAGTCTACGAAAAAGGTGCTGAAGTGGTGCGTATGTACCACACTTTATTGGGAGAAGCTGGTTTTCAAAAAGGCATGCAATTGTATTTCGAGCGTCATGATGGGCAAGCTGTCAGTTGTAATGATTTTCGCCTGGCAATGGCTGATGCCAATCAACTTGATTTGACTCAATTTGAGCTTTGGTACTCACAGCATGGTACACCATTAGTTGACATACAAGAAAGCTATGATGCCACCACACAACAGTTTTCAATCACTTTGCAGCAACGTGCACCTGTAAATTTTCAGGGTGCAGACCCATGGCAAGCCATGTATATGCCAGTTAAGCTGGCCTTGTATCAAAACAATGGCGAAGCTTTCGCATTGGATGAGCAGGGCAATACACAACAGGTTAAAGTGCTGAGTGATATGAGTGCGACATGGGTGTTTGATAACATCAGCCACCGACCTGTCAGTTCATTGTTCCAGGGTTTTTCAGCTCCAGTCAAAATCAACCGCCAAACCAGCAGCGACGACTTGGCATTTTTAATGAAATACGATACCGATTCATTCAATCGCTGGGATGCAGGTCAGCAAATGCAAGCTGAAATCATTATCAGTAAATACCAGGCAATGATGAATCAAGATGATTACCAATGCCCTCGGTATTTTATGGATTCATTCAGGCATGTGTTATTAGATGCAGCCACCGATCCTGCTTTGGTGGCAGAGGCTATCACATTGCCTGCTTTAAAGACCATGATGCAGTTATTGTCAGAGGTGGATGTATTGCAACTTAATGCAGCTAAACAATGGCTGACAGACCTCATCAGTAAAGAATTTCAAGTTGAGCTGTTGTCAGTTTACAACCAAAACTATATTGATGAGAGTTACCAAGTCACGGCTGCTCAAGTTGGTAAAAGAAGTTTGAAAAACCGTTGTCTTTGGTACTTATTACAAACTTCGAAAACCGCTAAAAATTTCAACGAAATGGCACAGTTGGTTCGCCAACAATACCAAAGTGCTAATAATTACACCGATCAAATGGCAGCATTGACACTGATTGTACACCAGCAAATAGAGGGTTACGAAGACCTATTGGGTGCATATTTTACCACCTGGCAAGACCATGCTTTGGTGATTAATAAGTGGTTATCTATACAAGCGACTATTCCGGCTGATGACACTTTAGAGCGGGTCAAACAATTACAAGAGTTGCCAGTGTTTTCTATGCAAAACCCCAATGTGGTCAGGAGCTTGATTGGCGCATTTTGTGGTGCAAATACCACCCAATTTCATGCTGCAGATGGCAGTGGTTATGAATTTTTAGCTGACAGCGTAATCACCCTCGACGCCATTAACCCACAAATTGCGGCTCGTTTGGTCAGTTTGTTCAATGATTTTCAACTGTTCAAAACCTTTACCCAGCAACAAATGTTAACTCAATTGAAACGCATACAAGCAGTTTCATCCTTGTCTTCCAATGTATCTGAAATCGTTGGTCGGGCTCTGCGTCAAGAGCAACCCAGTAATCATAGCTGATGCTGGTATAAGTGCTTATATTGCTTGCACTTTCATCAAGTCATGAGCTGGTTTTATGGCCATTGTTGCTGCTTTGACTCTGTAATTTAATCATGGCATAAATTTGTTAAGCATTGATTGTGTTATTTAAAAAAACGGATAAAATTAAATTTATGTTTTAATTCATCAATTGTAAGTATGTACTTTCCAACCATAAAACAACTCAGGTATTTCAATGCTTTGGTTGAACACAATCACTTTGGTAAAGCAGCTGAAAGTTGTTTTGTCTCTCAGTCAGCATTCAGTGTAGCCATAAAGGAGCTTGAGAATGCCTTGGGTGGGCGTCTGGTTGATCGAACCAATAAAAGTGTTACTGTGACAAATTTAGGCCGAGAAATCTATCAGCAATCATTGACTGTAATGGTAGAAATGAAAAAGATGTTGGATTTGGCTCAAGGTAATTTATTGCCCTTATCGGGCAAGTTATCAGTGGGCATGATCCCTACCATTGGCCCTTTTGTGATGCCGGAGCTGTTGCCTGAATTAAGCCACAATTACCCTGATTTGGATTTGGAAATTCATGAGGGTAAATCAGCGGAGATATACGACAAATTAATGCGCGGGCAATTGGATGTGATTCTATTGGCTTTGCCTTATGAAATGCGCAGTGTTGAAACCTTGACCCTATTTAAAGACCGCTTCAGGCTAATCAGTTCAGTGAGTAACCAATGGCTTAAAGGCAGAAAGTTCAATATTGATGATGTGGGTGATGGTTCGGTGTTGTTGTTAGACGATGGACACTGTTTACGCGACCATGCGATCAGTGCTTGCCACATTAAACACGTTGATAAGGTCAGTCAGTTCACCGCCAGCAGCTTGTTGACTTTAGTTGAAATGGTTAAGCAAGACTTGGGTGTAAGTTTCATTCCTGAAATGGCATTGAAGTTACCTCTATTTAATCCGGCTGAAATTCAGGTTGACGCTTTAGAAATTGATGCGTTTCGAGAAATAGGCTTGGCATGGCGTAAGGGCAGCAGCAGAACCAAAGAATTTCACATGTTGGGTGACAGTGTTTTAAAAGCAGTGAGTGACAAGGCTTCACTGAAGTAACCAGTTTAGATTAACACTAATTTGACGTCATTTTCATCCAAGGTCAGTATACTTAATCGTACTTTATAACTTTGGAGAAACAACATGAATTGGGATATTATTGAAGGCAAATGGGACCAATTAAAAGGCAATGCACAAATCCAATGGGGTAAATTAACCGATGACGAATTGGATGTAATTGCTGGTAATAAAACCAAATTAGCTGGCAAGATTCAGGAAAAATATGGTTACAGCCGCGACAAGGCTGAACAAGCTGTTGAAGAGTGGAAAGACTCACAAGAGTAATTACACTTTAAAAAGTTGCATATTTAAACGCCGATAAATTAAGTTATATCGGCGTTTTTTTATTGCGTTTAGTGAAGGCTGGAGTCAGCAGTCAGTTGCACCGCTTCAAGATCTCGCAAGCGTTCATTGCCTCTCACTACCACATGGTCTTGTGCTTTGATGTCACCCTCTACCGCAATCATAGCGCCTTGCGCAATGCCTGTTGTGACATTGGTTTTATGTGCTTTTCCGTCTTTAATAATGAACACATGAGCACCTTGCCGGCGAAGCACCAAAGCATCTCTGGGCACTGCAATAACTGGTTGTGGTAGGGTTTCTGGAACCAATAATTTGATGGGTTCACCAGGTAACAAATCACCCGTCAAGTCTTTCAAATGAACTTGGATTTGTCGGCTGTTTGAAGTGGCTGCGGGGATAAATTGCTCAACCACGGCTTGGTGTGTTTGTCCTGCTTGATCTATGTACTGCCATTGCTGGCCTCGTTCAATAACGGCTTTGTACTTAAATGAAATGTGTGCCACAATTTCGGTGGCATCGGCAGACATTATGGTTAAGAAGTCCTGTCCTGAGTTTACATACTGTCCTGGCTGAGCCAATTGTTCAGTGACAAAAGCTTTGAATGGTGCTTTGGGGGTCAATTTTTTTATCTCATTTTTTAGTTGATCAGCACGTGATTTGGCTTGTGCCAGGTTTGCAGTAGCAACTTGTAATTCTGATTTGTTTTTATCCAGTGCTGTTTGTGAGGTCAAATTCTTACGTTCTAATGACCGCAACCTGGTTGATTCGGATTGTAAGAAATCAACTTGGGCTTGCTGGCTTGAAATGATATTTTTTAGTTCGTTCAGACGCAAAGCATATTCTTCATCAGCTATCAGGCCCAAAGTTTCACCTTGATTAGCCACTTGGCCAATGTTAGCTATTTCGATTACGCGACCACTGGATTCAGCCTTGATGGTGGTGATGAATTTGGCTTTCGAATAAGCAGCAACTGCTCGCGTTGGTGCCATTGATACTGCTACAACCTCAGCTGTTTTAACCAGTGCAGCAGGTGCACCACTGGGTTGGCTTTGGGTTTGAAATGTCAGTACTATCAGACCAATTAAGCTGATTGAGATTCTTAGATTATGCGCTTGCAAGGTTATGCTCCTGTTTATTTTTGCCTGTGAGTTTCAATAGACTGGGTAATAAGACCAATGTAAATAAAGTGCTGACGAGCATGCCGCCAACAATCACCGCGGCCAAACCACGGTACAGTTCAGTACCAGAACCAGGCATCAATAACAGAGGCAGCATACCAAATATACTGGTAAAAGTACTCATGAAAATTGGTCGCAAACGCAACCTAACGGCGTTGGCAACGGCCACTTCCGTGCTGATACCCTGTTGTTCATCGTCTCGGGCTCTTAATACCAGCAAAATGGCGTTATTGACCACCAAGCCAAGTAAGATAACAAAGCCGATCATGGTCAATAAATCCATCGACTGACTTGAGTTGCCAAATGTCCTCAGCACCCAGTCCAATAACCGCAAGCCTAAAATACCGCCGACAGTTGCCATTGGCAGAGTGGTGATAACCAGCAAAGCATCTTTGAATGATTGGAACATGGCGCTGATCAGTAAATATAAAATAATGATGGCCAATAAAAATGAACCTGACAAGCTAGTTAATGCTGCGTCCAAAGCTTCTGCCGTACCACGATATGAAACACTGCTGCCATCAGGTAAGCGATCCAGAATAAAGGGTGTCAACTCTTGTTTCAATAACGAAATTGCAGTTTCCAATGGCATATTAGCAGGTGGTGTGACTTGTAAGGTCAGGGTTCGGGCCCGGTCGACACGCAAGATTTGTGTCGGCCCAGCAGTCCTATGAATAAAAGTCAATTCATCCAGTGGGACCACGTCACCATTGGCAGTATACAGCGGGGTGGCTGCCAAATCTTCAGGCGTTTGCCAATGTTCTGCGCGGAGCATTACATTCATGCGTTTGCTGCCATCGAAATATTCACCAATAAAAGCCCCTGTGCCTAAAGACCGCAGTACATTATTCAACTGGTTTCTGGACCAGCCAGCTTCAGCAATAGCTCGGTCATTGGGTTGAATGTTGATTTCTGGTGCACCCAGCTCTAAACCTGGTGTGGTGTCTAAGCGTACTTGTGGAATCATTTCAGCCACTTTGTCATAGGCCAGCTGCCCAACCACCAACAGTTGTTCAAAGTCTTCGGTTTGGATGTCCACATTGATGTTGCGGCCAGTCCTGGAACCACCACCAAACACCCCGCGTCTGCCGGCAAAGCCTCTGGCATCAGGAATCCCTGCCAATATTTCAGTATTAACTATGCGCAGTAACTCATCCATTTCCTTTGGGTTATCAGCGCGGAACCCTAAAAACCCACCACCACCGAAAACCCCAAAAAAATAATTATCTAGTTTGGGTTGTTTGGTGCCATCTAAATAAGGCTGAAGTCGTTCAGCAATAACCTCTGCTATTTCAGTCTTGGCTACTTCAAATGACATTCCAGGTGGTGCAGAAAGCCCGCCTCGACTGAAGTTTCTTTGTCCTTCGGGTAAATAATCTGCTGCAGGCCTGAGTAGGTAGGCCAGAGCCAAAGGGATTAACAACAAACCTGAAATCCAGCTGATTTGTTTGGTTTTACTGTTGGTTAAACCATCTAAAAAGGCCGTTATGTTTTGCCACAAAGCTGAGTGTTTGTCTTCAAAGTCACCGCGATGGATGAACTTTACTGTGGCTGCGGGTAAAACTGTGACCGCCACTATCAAAGAAAATATCACTGAAATAGAGATGGTTAATGCCAAATCAGTGAACAACTGACCTGCCTCATCTTTGAGAAATACCACTGGCAAAAAGATTGCAACAGTGGTGGCAGTAGAGGCCAACAAGGCACCCCAAACCTGTTTGGTGCCAATCAATGCTGCGGCATTGGCAGACTTGCCTGATTCTCGGTGTCTGATGATGTTTTCCAGCACCACAATAGCGGCATCAAGTACCATACCTGTCGCGAAGGCCAAACCTGCCAGTGAAATGATGTTCAGCGTGCGGCCAAATGCATCCAACAAGATAAAGGCGCCCATCAAGCAGATAGGAATTGCTAATGCCACAATCAAGGCCGGGGTTTTCTTGCGCAAAAACACCCACAATATAAAAATGGCCAGCAACATACCAAGAATCAAATTACTTCGCACCATTTCTACCGAGCCTCTGGTATAAATAGATTCATCATAAACTTGTCTGATTGATAAGCCAGCAGGGGTAAATACCGTTTCTTGTAATTCAGCAATTTTGAGTTGGATGTCATCCATTAAATCCAACAGGTTCACCCCGGCTTCAGGGATGATGTTGGCGGCAATTGAAGGCCCGCCATTTTGTGTTAACAACCCACTGGGGTCTTGCATCACCACATCAATGGTGGCAATGTCTTTTAAGTAAATGGGTCGACCATCACGCCAATCTATAACGTAATCAACTAAATTTTGATAATCATATTTACTTTCAAATCGCATGGTGTACTTGCGTTTACCAACGTCTTTGGTACCCATGGAGGTGTTGCTGAAGTTGCCGCCGAGGGCAGACAGTTTGGTCAGGTCAATGCCCAGCGCCGCTGCCATATATGGGTCATAGCTGATGCGTACCTCATAGGCACGTCCCCCAAATGAGTTGGCTGAGGATACGCCATTGATTTGTTCTAGTTTGGGGATCACATTGTCATTAACAAAGTCCTGATAAGTGACAATGGGCCGGTCATTACCTTCCACTGTTCTGATGGCAAACCAAGCAATGGCATTACCGAAAGAACGACCGCCAATTTGTAATGTAGGTTCGGTGGCATCAACTGGGTAGGCGGGTACTTGGTTGAGGCGGTTAATGACTTCCAGTAAAGCGCGCTGCAAATCAATGTCTGCATCGAACTCCATGTCTATACTGGCCGATGCATAACTGGCAGTGGCAGCCATGCGTTCAACCCCTGGCATGCCGCGAAATACATTTTCTTGTAATTCTAAAATTTCCGATTCAACTTCTTCAGGTGCTGCACCTGACCAGCGGGTGGTGATGTTGATGGTGGGGCGCTCCACATTTGGAGCCATTTGAATCGGCAGTCTATTCAAACTGATGGAGCCAAATATGCCGACCAAAATGATCGCCACCATCACGGCAACACGATTGGATAAAGAGGCTTCGGTTAATTTCACAGGGAACTTGGCTCTGAAAGTATGTAGCTTGATTTTAACAGCAGGTGCAAGGCTTTGTTTGTGCCGAAAGTCATGGGCTTTGTGCGGTTGTATCCAGCCACACCAGACTGGCCATTCTTTGTTTGGTGCTGTTTTGCCGCCAAGAATAATAAGCTGGCTGAGCAAAAGTACATTGATTGGCATGCTGTATATTTGCTATGCCCAAAGCACGTAATTGAATTTCAGCCAAGCTGTATAGGCTGGCTTGGCTTTTACCGTCGATAAGCACTGAAAAAGCTGCTTGGCTATTAGGGTGTTTGGTCAGGTAGTGGTGTACAAAATCTGCATCAACTTCATACTGCGCTGGTTGAATGCACGGACCAAACCAGGCCAGAACTTGCTGTGATGAATTGATTTTGTTCAATGCTTCGCACAACACATTGCTGTATAAACTGCGCCAACCACAGTGAATGGCAGCCACAAAAGAGCCAGCAGTGTCAGTCAGTAACACCGGTAAACAATCTGCTGTCATGACTGCACATATAACGTTTTTAGCTCGGGTGAAACAAGCGTCAGCCTGATGCTGTAGTTGGTTTTTAGGTGGTTCAGTGTACTCCACCACCTGATGACCGTGTACCTGTTGTAAAAATTGGGGTGCGTGGGGCAGTTTAAAGGCAGTGACCAATTGTTGGATGGCAGCGGGCTTGGCTTGGCGTGGATGCACATCAAAATCAACGTGCTGCATCAATGTGTTGGTGGTCTGAACTGCCATCACATGTCCTGGCCGTTGCCAATGTTCAATCAGGTGAGTCATAAAAAAAGAAGGGCCAATTTAAGTTTTAATGTGGAAGAGGGAGTAAAGCCACATGTATCTAGGAAATGAATAATTGACCCCTTCGGAATATTCCGATTATCTAATATTAACTAAAAATACGAACATATGCTCATATTTTATCAATTATTCGATGTATTCGACCTCTAAACCATCAGATTCGCCTTGTTTAACATCTAAAAACGCCAAATCATCCAACAGTTGACACAAATCGTCAGGTAAATCAGCATTTACTGATATATCCTCACCAGTGATGGGATGAATGAATTCGAGCTGTTCTGCATGTAAAGCTTGTCTGGGAAATTCTCTGATGATGCCTTTAAGCTCTTCATCCACTGACGCATCCACCCTTTTGGGGTTGCCATACAATGGGTCGCCCAATAATGGGTGGCCTTGGTGATGCATGTGCACCCTGATTTGATGGGTTCTGCCTGTTTCTAAATTAACCTGCACGCTGGTGTAATGATCGAAATGTTCCAATGGTTCGTAATGGGTGATGGCTTCTTTACCATTCATGACTACGGCCATTTTTATTCTTTGGGTTTTGTGCCGGCCAATTTTATTGTGAATGGTGCCGCCCAGTGGTATCACCCCTTTGACTATACAGAAATACTGTCGCTTGACATCATGTCGTTTCAGCATCTCAATCAATTTCAACTGACATTCAGAAGTTTTGGCCACCACCATCAAGCCCGAAGTGTCTTTATCTAAGCGGTGGACGATGCCAGCACGAGGTAACATGGCTTGTTCTGAGCTCATGCCCAGTAAGCCGTTTAATAAGGTGCCGTTGGGATTGCCATTGCCAGGATGGACCACCAAACCTGCTGGTTTATTCACCACCAACAAGAATTCATCCTGATACAAAATATCCAACGCCATGGCTTCAGGTTGATCGTCGACTGCTTGTTCTAACTCTATATTCAAGTCAATCACTTCAAAACCTTTTAAAAGGGTTTTGCTTTTGGTATTATGGCCGTTGATTTTGACACCACCTTGTTTGATCCAATGTTGGATACTGGCCCTTGAAAATTCGGGGAAGCGTTGTGTTAGGAATTGATCTATGCGTAAACCTATTGAGTCGGCACAGACATTAATCTGTTGTTGTATCTTGTAGTCATTTTTACTCATGGCCGTATTTTACATTGACCCATTTCATATTAACTATGAATAATCGCTGCGTTTTAACTTTTATTTACGCATCCAGGGGTTATTGTGACAAATTTTTTAATTGAACGCTCATTTACACTGGTGGTGAACGGCGAAGGGAAGAGGTATTTGAATGTTACAAAACAACAAATCACAGTTGATTAGATTGGTATTGGTCTTATTGTTTGGCTCATTAATTTTACAGGGCTGTGGTAAAAAAGATGAGGTCAGAGAAGTAGAAGTTACAAAATTGACTGCATTAGAAATGTACTTGTCCGCCAAACGCGCTTTAGATGGTGGTGTCTGGTCAACTGCTGCTGATAAATACAAAGCCTTGCGTTCACATTATCCATTTGGACATTACACCGAACAAGGTTATTTAGAACTGGCATATGCTGAATACAAAATGTATCAGATGGAGCAAGCGATATCAACAGTTGACCGTTTTATAAAAAATTACCCTGCACATAAAAACTTAGACTATGCTTATTACTTGAAAGGGTTAATTTATTTTGACAGTGACCGTGGATTTATACAGCGTCTCAACCCAGATACTGCAGCAGACCGCAATCAAGACAACATACGTAATTCTTTCACGGCATTTAAAAACTTTATTGAGCGTTACCCTGACAGTTCCTATGCTGAAGATGCGAAAATGCGTATGGTGTACTTAAAAAATCAATTAGCTGCTTATGAAGTAAAAGTTGCCACTTACTATTTGCGCCGTGGAGCGCCGATTGCGGCGGTTAATCGAGCTAAATTTGTTTTGGAGTCGTTCCAAGATACACCGGCTGTAGCTAATGCGTTGGCGTTGATGGTGGAGTCGTATAAAAAATTAGACGAAATCGAATTGGCCAATCAAAGTAAAGCAGTGCTGGTCAACAACTACCCTGACCACAGTTATTTGGTCGATGGTAAACTTGATTTAAGTACAGATGTCCTAAAATGGCGAGATTTATGGCCGTTTTAATCAATCATTATCCAAGTGACTGGCTTTTTTTTCTTTAAATTATTTCAAAGGGGCATGTATGGATATATTATCAGCGACCATTTTGTTGTTTTTAATTTTAGATCCGTTGGGCAATATACCGATATTTTTGTCACAGCTGGAAAAGGTTGAAAATCGTTTTCAAGTATTGGCACGTGAATTATTTTTGGCTTTGGCCATATTGTTCTTGTTTTTATTCTTTGGTAAACAAATGCTGGACTTTTTGCATTTGGAACAAACCTCAGTGTCCCTGGCTGGTGCCATCATCTTATTCATCATTGCCTTGCGGATGATTTTTCCAGCCAGTCGACAGTATGGTGATGAGGATGCTGCCGAAGAAGCACCATTTTTAGTGCCTTTAGCCGTACCTTTGGTGGCTGGGCCATCCATCCTTGCCACCTTGATATTGATGGCCAGTAAGCACCCAGATCAAATCAGTGTATTGGCCATCGCACTGTTCATTGCTTGGTCTCTGTCAGCCATCATCTTGTTTTCAGCCACTGCAATGCAAAAATACCTGGGTAAAAATGGCATGATTGCGATTGAGCGGTTGATGGGTATGATCTTGATTGCAATTGCTGTACAAATGTTTTTAGATGGCATTCGTGATTTCTTGGCTTCGGTCTAAAACAGCAGTTCATCCAAACTAAATCTATACAATCGGTTATTTATTCACTTGATGTTAAGCTTCAGGTGCATATAATTCACCCAGCGCTGATTATTTTATAACGGCGACTTTTTTAATTTGGTTGTTTAGTGTGCGCTTGCACAGTTCAACCAAGCAACATAAGAGGACTTGATCTGTGAATCGACAGGTACCTGAAACCCAGCACCCTGGGCCAATTGCCATTATTGGCAATGGAAAAGTGGCGCGCCACATGATTCGGTATTTCGAATCGGTGGGGCAGCCTTATACACATTGGTTTCGCCAACAATCGGGTGCGTCATCTGCGCACTCATCTATAAAACCGTCCAAACTGGCTCGCTGCAAAACAAAACTCACTGCTGTTTTTGGTAACCGAGCTAAAAATACCTTGGCAACCACAATTACCAATGCAGACACCGTCTTGTTGCTCATTGCTGATGATCAAATTGAGCCATTCATCCATACCAACCCGATAATAAAACACAAAACACTGGTCCACTTTTCTGGTTCTTTGCATACTGAGCACGCACTGGGCTGCCACCCTCTGATGACCTTTGCTGACACTGAATACACCCTTGAGCAGTACCAGGCCATACCATTTGTGGTGGATGAAGGGGTGGTTTTTAAGCAGCTGTTTCCCTTGTTGAATAACCCTGTGTATCACCTTAAAGCAGCACATAAAGCGCATTACCATGCCTTGTGTGTGATGGCAGGTAATTTCACTCAAATGCTGTGGCAAGGGATTGCCAGTGAGTTGCAAAGCATCGACTTACCCAGCACAGTGATGACACCCTATTTGTTGCAAAACACAATTAACTACACTGAAAACCCCAAGCAATCAGCCACTGGTCCTTTGGTGCGAGGTGATTACCAGACCATCAGTAAACACCAAGCCGCTTTGTCTGATCACCCTTTGGGCACGATATACCAAGCTTTTTATGCTTGGCATCAACAACAGTCTGGAGCCGATCAGCCTGAACCCCAGCAACCAAAACCCAACTTCCCAAGGAGCCAGTCATGACCAACATCAATCAATTATTCGCTCAAAAGCACGCCGGTGAAAAGCTGGCCATGTTGACTTGTTACGATTATTCCTCTGCACAAATTATCAACCAATCAGCGGTTGAAATGGTGTTGGTGGGCGACTCTGCTGCAATGGTGATGCATGGTGAGACTTCCACTTTACCGATTGATTATTGCACCATGGCCCAACACGTCAAGGCCGTGGCTAAGGGGGCACCTGATAAGTTCATTATTGGTGATTTGCCGTTCCTGTCATACCGCAAATCTTTGCATGAAAATATGAATGCCGTGGAAGCTTTGATGAAAGCCGGTGCCCAAGCTGTCAAACTTGAGGGCGTCAGCGGCAACGAAAGTTTAATCAAACACATCGTTGAATCAGGTGTGCCAGTGATGGGCCACTTGGGCTTAACCCCTCAATCGGTCAATCAATTTGGCGGCTTCAAGGTGCAAGGTAAAACCGCCAATGCCCAACAGCGCATCATTAAAGAAGCCAAAACATTGGAAGATTTGGGTTGTTTTTCGGTGGTACTGGAATGTATACCAGATGCACTGACCCAAGAGTTGGTCAAGCACACCAGCATGATCACCATAGGTATCGGTGCCGGTGCCGCAGTGGATGGTCAAGTGTTGGTGATGCAAGACATGTTGGGCTATTCATCGGCCTTCAGTCCTAAGTTTTTGCGCCGTTACCTGAATACCGAACAGTTGTTTCTGGATGCTTTCAATGCCTATGCCAAAGACGTTAAGGCAGGCCACTTCCCTGACCAATCGGAGCAATATTGATGCAACAAATCACCACCATCACTGCGTTGCAAACTTACCGCAAAACATGCCAAGGTAGTGTCGGTTTTGTCCCCACCATGGGCGCATTACACCAAGGACATTTGTCGTTGGTGCAAGCGGCTCAACAAGACAATGACCATGTGCTGGTCAGTATTTTTGTCAACCCCACACAGTTCAACCAAGCCAGTGATTTAGCCAAGTACCCCAATACCTTGGCGCAAGACTTACAGCAGCTTGAAGCGGCCGGAGTGGATGCGGTATTTTTACCCGATTTTGCGTTGCTGTACCCTGATGATTATGCTTATCAAGTCACTGAAAAAGCGCTGAGTACACAGTTTTGTGGCGCCCACCGCCCCGGGCATTTTGATGGTGTGCTGACGGTAGTGATGAAGTTATTGAATTTGGTTTCAGCCACTCACGCGTATTTTGGCGAAAAGGATTACCAGCAATTGCGCTTAATCAGAGGCATGGTCGATGCCTTTTTTATAACCACTGAAATTGTTGCCTGCCCGATCATCAGAGAAGCAGATGGTTTGGCCATGAGTTCGCGCAATTTACGGCTGTCTGCAATAGAAAGGAAAATTGCCCCGCAATTGTATGCAACCTTGGTGGCTGACACTTCATTATCTGCCAAACGAGAGCAACTCAGCGCCATTGGTTTTGCAGTGGATTACCTTGCGGTATTGGATGATCGCTTATTGGCTGCAGCCAGTTTGGGTGAGATTCGCTTGATTGACAATGTGCCGTATAACGACCGTGGAGCCAAAGCATGAAAAGACTGTTATTAATGACTGGTTCGATTGCTTGTGCCAAAGCCACTGGTTTGATTTCAACTTGGGTTAAGCAAGGCGATGAAGTGCAAGTGGTGTGTACGCCTGGTGCGTTGAATTTTGTTGGGGTAGCTACTTTAGAAGGTCTCAGCCAACGCAGCGTCATGAGCGCTACTTTTACCACAGATGCGATGATGGACCACATTCATGTCAGTCGTTGGGCTGATCAAATCGTGTTGTGCCCGGCCACCGCCAATGTCATCAATAAACTCACCGCTGGTATCGCTGATGATGCAGTGACCACTGTATGGCTGGCCGCTTACAGTCATGCCCAAGAGCAGGGGAAACCGATGTTTGTCATCCCAGCCATGAACAGCATGATGTGGCAATACCCGGCCACCCAAGCATCATTGCAGACCCTCAGTACATGGGGGGTGCATGTAATGCCCACTGTGCAAGGCGAGCTGGCTTGTGGTGAACAAGGTGCAGGCAGGATGCCAGAGGTGCTGGATATTTTAAAATTTGTGGAGCAGCGCGCATGAAAGTATTGATCACAGCCGGCGGCACCAAAGAATACATTGATGGCGTGCGGTACATTGGTAACAGCAGCAGCGGCAAAACAGGCGCGAACATTGCTGATTACCTGTCTTCTCTGGGTCATGAAGTGACCTGGTTGGGTGCCAACAGCGCCATCCGGCCACAGTCAGACATTGAGCAGTTGTATTATGAAACCTTCGATGATTTGGCTGCCACTTTGCAACAAGCCTTGGCCAACAATCATTATGATGTGGTTTTCCATGCGGCAGCAGTCAGTGATTTTAAAGTGGCTGCAGTGTTGCTCAATGGGCAAAAACTGGAGGCGGGTAGGGACGTTAAATTACCCACTGCCGATGCAATTCAGCTCAAACTCACCAAGCAACCCAAGTTGTTGTCCTCGCTCAAACACTGGTCCAGCAACAAAGACCTCAAAGTGGTGGCATTTAAATTAACCAACAGCACCGATGAGCAAGTTAGACAGTCAGCGGTAGAAAAATTAACCTCACAATCGGCAGTTGATCTGGTGGCGCACAATGATTTGCAGCAAATCAGTCAGCACAGCCATGCTTTTAATCTGTATAAGGACCTGCAGACCGCGGTGTACTGTGCTGATGCCCAAGCCCTGGTCGATGCCGTATTACAACAACTGGAGTTCCCTTTATGATCCTGTGTTTAGACATTGGTAACAGCCACATGCATGGTGGTGTATTTGCCAACGATACTTTACAAATCCAATTCCGCATGGCCTCAAAATCCGGCGCTTCTTCCGATGAATACGGTGTGTTCTTACGCGGTGTACTCCGAGAAAATGGCATTGATTACCAAGACATCACAGCCATTTCACTGTGTTCGGTGGTGCCAGAAGTGCTGTACCCAATTAACGCCTGTTGCCAGAAATACTTCAACCTTGAACCCTTTGTGTTACAAGCAGGGGTCAAAACTGGGTTAAAGATTGGTTACCGCAACCCCTTGGAAGTGGGTGCAGATCGCATCGCCAATGCAATTGCGGCCACACATTTATACCCAAACACCAATGTCATCATCATTGACTTAGGCACTGCCACCACTTTCTGTGCCATCTCTGCACAAAAAGAATACTTGGGCGGAGTCATCATGCCAGGCATGAAAATGTCGATGAAAGCTTTGGAGTCAGGGGCATCTAAACTGGGTTCAGTAGAGATTATTGATCGCCAGACAGTACTGGGCAAAGCCACCAATGAAAGCATTCAATCCGGATTGTATTTTGGCACCCAAGGGGCAATGAAAGAAATCATTGCCGGCTTAACCGCACAGGCTTTCAAAGGCCAAAAGCCAATCATTATAGGAACTGGAGGTTTCACTTCAGTGTTTAAGAATTCAAATATTTTCAATGAAATCGCCGCAGATTTGGTACTCAAAGGTCTGTATTTGGCGCATAAAATAAATCAGGAGAAAAGTGCATGAACTTAACCATGTTACACAGCAAAATTCACCGTGCCACCGTCACCGATGCCAACCTTAACTACGAAGGTTCCATCTCAATATGCCCCGATCTAATCCGTGCAGCTGGCTTATTAATCAACCAACAAATTGACGTACTGAATTGCAACAGTGGCTCACGCTTAACCACTTATGTGATTGAAGGTGGGCCAGGCGAGATCTGCCTCAATGGTGCCGCCGCCCGACACAACCAACCAGGTGATTTGGTTATTTTAGCCGCCTATTGTGGATTAGATGCTGAAGCTGCCAAAAGCCACCAGCCCAATCTGGTGTTTGTCGATAAAAACAATAAAATCAGTAGCCTAAAAATCCAAGAAACCCACCAACAAAAAAACTTTGAGCATGTGGCCTGAGCACAGCTTAACAGTACCCCTGAATGAAGCCCAACAAATCATTCAGGGGCACTCTGGCAACATGAAAACGCAATTCAAATCAAGCACCACTGAACCCCGCCTGAGATCTTTCGACTGCGCTCCGCTGCGCTCAAGATGACAGGGTAAAAAGTCAGGACAGCCTTTCAGCCCTGCGCAGCAGCCCGTAGCGCCTGCCCCCGCGAAAGCAGGGGGTAAAGCGCCAGGGATGTTGTTTTGTTAATCTCCTAAAGTAAACGTAATGCAAACAAACACCAATCAACCCCGCCTGAGATCTTTCGACTGCGCTCCGCTGCGCTCAAGATGACAGGGTATTCTGTCATTCAGAGTGGACTATAAAGAAGGTCTGTCATTCAGTGTGGATTAAAAAGAAGGTCTGTCTTTCAGAGTGGCGCCTAAGCGACTAGTAGAATCTCCCGGATTTAACGCGGTGCTTAATTATTGAGTTTCACACTCAACAGCAGCACCGGTATGCCACTCAGGCTTACTCAGGGTTAACTGGTGCTGTTAACTGTTGCTCGGGATTGTGTTCTAAGCGTTGTTTGATTTTTTGCAACAGCGCCTGTTCTTGTGGCCCCCATAATTCTGCTGCTTGTTGTTGGCAGGTGTTCAAGGTGTTCAGGGCGTCTATGTTTTTGTTTTGCATCAGCAGCGCTTCGGCTTTGAGGCGTAAATACGGTATGGCAAAGGGTTGGTGTGGGGTTGACTGCTGCAGCGTATTCAAGGCTTTTTGTGGGTCTTGTTGGGCCAAATAAAACATCGCTAAATAATTATTTGCCGTGATGATGGTTTCATAATCTGCCATTTCAACAGCCAACTTTTTGGCTTTCAGTAAAGTTTCAATGGCGGTGTTTTGTTGTCCAATCAACCATTGGTAGCGACCCAAAAAAACATCAAGCCCTGGCTGCATCAGGTGCTCATCTGTGGTGTCTATGTGAGACTGAACCCGGGCCATTTTTTCCGCTACTCCGTTGGTTATGCCTTGGTCCAATAATAGGTTGACCTGAAACAGTTGGGCTTTGACCAAGCGCCGTTCATCTTGAATTTGCTCAGCCAGTTGTTGGTAGCTTTGCCACCAGCGGGCGGCACTGTCCCAGTTTTGTTGGATGCGCGACATTTCATAAAAGGCTTGGTAAGCGGCCATTTGCATGCCTGAATAATCCAATTCAGTGCCAATCGCCAACAAGCGGTTGTTCAGTAGCCAGGCTTCTTGGTGTTTGCCTTGTACCATCAGGGCATAAATCAATTCATTCAAAACCGCACCTTCGCCGAGCTTATGGCCCACCGACTCGGTCACATTAAGGGCTTGGCGTAAGTACTGTTCAGCCAATTTATACTGCGCTTTTTGATTGGCGATGCGGGCCAGCACCGAATAGGTCCTGGCCATACCAACCAAGTCTTTATTTAACTCATATAAACGCAAAGCCTGTTCGGATTCGTGTTGTGCACCGGCAACATCGCCTTGTTTTTGTAATAAACTGGCTTTGGCAACCCTGACATCTGCCAGCACTGCAGTGCTTTCGGTGTCTGAATGGGCATCGATGATGGCGTTATAAATACCTAAAGCCTGTTGGGTTTGGTTCATGTAATTAAGTACCGCTGCATATTCAATGCGCGCTTTGAGCCAAATATCTGGTGGGGCATTGATGGGTGTGTTGAATAACTGTTGGTAGGTATCAGCAGCTGCTTGGTAATCGCCCTGTACTTTCAAGGTACGCACTTTTAAAGTTGATGCGGCGACTTTGATGGCGGCCGGGATGTCCAGGGCCAACAAAGTATCTAAAGTGGTGATGGTTTCATCAATCTGCCCCAGTTGATTCAGCGTTTCGGCTAATTTAAGGCGGGCTAAATGAAAGCTGGGCTGTTCCTGTGTGGCCAACAACAACTGTTGTTTGGCTTTGTCTAATTGGTTGCTCTCAAGACTGTGTAGACCGCGCACATACAAAGACATGATGTAGGCATCGGCGGGTAATAAACCATGCAGGTCGGGTGTGGATAACTCCAACTGATTAAGCAAAACATCAATGCTTTTGCTCATCAAGGCTTGGTAGTTATCTGCGCTTACGGTGGTCTGAATTAACAGCTGTTGCGCTTGAGTGACTTCAATCAACCATGTCATTTGTTGTTCACCAGCCAGTGGCTTGATTTTAATGATGGTTAAGTTGGGGTTGAGTTTTTGTTGGTTTTGAATGAAATCCTCGGACAACACAAATTGTGGTCGGTCGGCCACACTTTTGACCGATGATTGGCTGGCAAAAGACACCAGTTGTTGTAAATAGTTACTGGCTGATTGAACTTCCCAATCCACGTCATTGGCAGCCAGCTGTAACAACACGACACCGGTGTTTGTTGGGGGCTTATCGGTAGGCTGTTTAAACAGCACATACCAAGCTGCGAATAGCGCCACCAAGGTGATTAAAATCAATGCTGTTAGCGGTGGTTTGAATGAACGTGACTTGGGTGGTTTGTTGCTGATTGGTGCGGTCCATTGGATGCCTTGGCCATAGATGGATTCAATCATTGGTTGTTGACACAGGTCGGTCAAAATCTTGCGCAATTTTGAACTGGTTTGGTCAATCGTATTGCCACTGACGACACGGCCATTCCAGACGTGGGTGATCAAATCATCTTTGGTGTGCACCTGTTGTGGGTGTTGAACTAAATGCGCCAATAGGTCGAAAGTTTTCCTGGTCAGCTCAACCCGCTGACCTTGGTAAGTCAGTACTTTGCGTTTTAAATCTAATTGGAATCCAGAAAAGTATAACAATGCTAACAGCCTTTTTTAATACAGTTATTTTGGCATGACTGTCGAATTATTTCCAATCCTGATTTGGGTGCTGTTACTGGCATTAAAAAAGGCCTCGATTAGAGGCCTTTAACTACTTCACTGTTACTTAAGGATCAGTTCAAATCCATGAAGCTACGCAGCTGTTCAGAACGGCTTGGGTGGCGTAACTTTCGCAGTGCTTTGGCTTCAATTTGACGAATCCGTTCACGGGTTACATCAAACTGTTTGCCCACCTCTTCTAAAGTGTGGTCGGTGTTCATGTCAATACCGAAACGCATGCGCAACACTTTGGCCTCTCGTGGCGTTAAGCCAGAGAGTAAATTGGTTACAGTATTGGTTAAGCCGTTGGCAGTGGTAGATTCCAATGGTGAGAGGATGTTACCGTCTTCAATGAAATCGCCCAAGCTTGAATCTTCATCATCACCAATGGGTGTTTCCATGGAAATTGGTTGCTTGGCAATTTTAATGACTTTACGTACTTTACCGACAGGCATTTCCATCACTTCTGAAATTTCTTCCGGCGTGGCTTCGCGACCCAGCTCTTGTAACAGCTGACGTGAAACGCGGTTCAGTTTATTGATGGTTTCTATCATGTGCACAGGAATACGAATGGTTCTGGCTTGGTCGGCAATTGAGCGGGTGATGGCTTGACGTATCCACCAAGTGGCGTAAGTTGAGAATTTATAACCACGGCGGTATTCAAATTTTTCAACCGCTTTCATCAAACCAATGTTGCCTTCTTGAATCAAGTCTAAAAATTGTAACCCACGGTTGGTGTACTTTTTCGCGATAGAGATCACCAAGCGCAAGTTGGCCTCAATCATTTCTTTCTTGGCACGTCTTGACTTGGCTTCATTGACTGTCACACTGCGGTTGATGGCCTTGATTTCTGGAATCAACAAAGCGTAGGCTTTTTCAATACGAATCAGTTTTTGTTGCAGCGCAATGATTTCATCTTTGTATATCTCTAACATGGTGACTGAATCACCAGCTTCTTTGATGCGGTTATCCACCCAGTTCAAGTCAGTTTCATTGTTCATGAATGAACGGATAAACACTTGGCGGGTCAATTTACACTGGGTAACTGCAATATCCAGGATGCGACGTTCAATTTTACGGATTTGATCCTGTGAAGATTTAACATCGAAAATAATGTCTTGCATGGTGATTGGTGCAAATTTGAATTCCACCAAGATATCAGCAATCTGACGCATGTAGTTTTTTTGTTTTTTATCGCCAATACCTGACTTTTCCACTGACTCAGTGAATTTAGTGTACAGTTTTTCAACGGCTTTGATGCGGTTGGCAACGCCTTCCATGTCCAAGCCTTGGTCGATTTCTTCTTCTTCATCTTCGTCTTCATCAACCGGGTCAGTAGGCTTTTTAACTTTTGGAATCACCGCTTCAGTGTGCGGATCATAGATGTCGGTAATGAACTGTTCAATCTTCAGCTCAGAATTCAACATGTCCTGGTTGTACTCGAGGATGGTCTTGATGGTTTGTGGAAACAGGAAAGTGGACTCCATGATCAAGTGATCACAGCGCTCAATTCGTTGGGCAATGGCAATTTCGTCTTTGCGTTCCAACAATTCCACTGAACCCATCTCGCGCATGTACATTCTGACTGGGTCGGTGGTGCGTCCAATGCTGGGGTCAACAGCTGATAATACTGCCACCGCTTCTTCAGTGGCGGTGTCATCATCTTCCTTGGCAGTTGAGTCATTGAGGATGATGCTGTCTTCTTCAGGAGCTTCTTCTAGTACTTGAATGCCCATGTCGTTGATCATTTGAATGATGTCTTCAACCGAATCTGTTTCGATGATGTCATCAGGTAAATGGTCATTGACCTCGCCATAAGTGAGGTAACCCTGTTCTTTACCTTTAAGGATCAACAGTTTGATTTGAGAAGTTTGTTTTTCAGTGGCCATATTTTATTTTCTACTGGTTAGTCTTTTGGCGCAATAATTGTACCAAAGTTTGCTTTTCAGCGCTGTCTAAGCCTGATTGCATTTGTTTGTTTCGTAAACGCTCAATTTCGACTTTCGAGGTCAATTGATTCAAGTAATTAATGATGTCTTTAAATTCCAGAGCTTTTTCTGACTCATCTAAGTGGTCGTATATGCGCATCAAATGTCCTAAGTAAGGACTGTAATCTGAGTCTCTGAAGTGTTCAAGCATCGCTGCTGCATTAATTTGGGGGTTGATGCGTTGAATTTCAACGATTTTATCAATTATTTCAACACCTTTAAATGATAATTTGTGTAAGTTGAGTTCTTTGGGTATACCTGCACAAAATTTCGGTACATTAAGCAGCAAGCTGATTAGTTTGCGCAGCGGGTTATCCCCAGCTGAAGTTGGTTCTTGTTGCGGTGATTTGCTGTTCTTGCTGGGCTTATTGGCTACCAGTGCTTGGCCAGATATTTGGCTGATTTTTTGTGCCATCATGGATTTGAATGCACCTTTGGGTAACTGATTGAGGTAGGGTTTGGCTTTCTCATTCAATTGGGCCTTGCCATCAATGCTGTTGGTGTTGATGTTGCGGCTGATGACCTGCAGCAAAAATTCAGACAAGGGCATGGCTGCATCAACGGCTTGAGTGAATGCCTCTTTACCGTGTTGCATCACATAGCTGTCAGGGTCTTCACCTTGGGGTAAAAATAAAAAATCGATGATGGTGTGGTCTAAATACAGTGGCAGGGCGGTGTTCAAGGCTTTTTCTGCGGCTTGAACGCCGGCTGCATCGCCATCAAAACAAAACACAATGCGCTCCCAAACTTTGAACAAATTGCTGATGTGTTGTGCTGAAGTGGCAGTCCCCAGTGTGGCCACCGCATTACAAACACCCTGCTGGTGCAAAGCAATCACGTCCATATAACCCTCAACCACCAACACATAAGATTCATTGCTGTGTTTGCGAGCCAAATGCAGGCCGTATAATTCGTTGCCTTTATGGAACAGGTCGGTCTCTGGTGAATTCAGGTATTTGGGTTTTTGATCTGCCTCAATCGCTCTGCCACCAAAGGCGATGACCCGGCCGCGCTTGTCATGGATGGGGAACATCAAGCGGTTGCGAAACTTGTCATAGGTTCGCTGTTGGTCGTTTTGCGTAGATAAGCCGGTGCGTTTTAACAGCTCGTGTTCGTTTGGATCAAAGCGTTTGAGCAGGGCATCCCACTCATTCAAAGCATAGCCCAGCTGAAATGTTTTACAGGTTGCGCCTGAAATACCGCGATTTTTAATGTATTCAATCACAACAGGGTTGGTTTTCAGCTGTTGTTGGAAAATACGGGTGGCTTTTTCTGTGACGGCATAGAGGTTGGTTTTAGGCTTATGCCCAGCGTGTGCGGTGGTGGGTACTTGCATGCCTGCCATTTGGGCCAAGTCTTTGACTGCATCAATGAAATCTAAGCCTTCGTACTCCATCATAAAGCCAATGGCGCTGCCGTTTTTGCCGCAACCAAAACAATGGTAAAATTGTTTTTGTTGGCTGACGGTGAAGGAAGGGGTGTTTTCAGAGTGGAATGGGCACAGGCCAGAATAGTCTTTACCGGCTTTTTTTAATTGCACGCGAGCGCCAACCACCTCTTGAATATCAATTCGATCTAATAAAGTTTCTATGAATTCATTGGGTATGGATGCCACAGTCTGTTACGTTATTAAACAGCTGATTTTACATGATGAAGTCATGTTTTTGACAGGGATTATGACAAAGCCGCCTTCACTATTTGGCCCACTACACCCATATCGGCCTGGCCAGCCACTTTGGCTTTAGCTAAACCCATAACTTTGCCCATGTCTTGCATGCCAGAAGCGCCAGTTTCAGCAATGATGGCGTGCACCAATGCGGTTACTTCTTCGGTGGATAGCTGTGCGGGCAGGTATTTTTCAAGAATGACTATCTCAGACAGTTCTTGTTGTTGCAGGTCTGTGCGATCCGCTTGGGCATATTGGTCAGCGGCATCCTTGCGCTGTTTAATCATTTTAGTCACAATCGTCAACACATCAGCATCACTCAGTTCACGGCGCTCATCCACTTCTACTTGTTTGATGGCAGCAGTTAACATGCGAATTGTGCCAAGGGTTTCTTTGTCCTTGGCGCGCATGGCCGCTTTCATGTCGTCTGTGATTTGAGTTTTTAGTGACATGCTAAATATCCTGAATATAAATACTGGTTTTGATTGTGAGGTGCTTTAACTAGGAGTTAAAGCCAAAACAAAAAATTCGACTCAATACATTCTGCGTGGAATGCCTTCTTTGGCAACACGTCTTTGTAAACGTTTAACCGCAGCAGCTTTTTTACGCTTTCTTTCTTGGGTAGGTTTCTCGTAATACTGACGTTTACGTGATTCTGCTAATACACCGGCTTTTTCACAGGCGCGTTTAAAGCGTCTTAATGCGAAATCAAACGGTTCGTTGTCTCTAACTTTTACACTAGGCATAAGTTTGTTGTCTCCAAATGGTTGCCAATTAGGCTAAATCTGTGTGTTTAAGCAGCCAAAAAGCTGCTCGGAAAAAGACCGCGTATTTTAATGCTTTTGTATTTAATTGCAAAGGTAATATCAGTTTTTTTTGGGCTTGTTGTAAAAGACGGCAAGAATAAGGCCAATATTGAGGTTTGAGCTGGATAAAACAGCTGCTTTTACGCGGTGGTAATGTGCCTGTAGATAATTTACAATTTGTAGTCTTTGATGCGGCCAATTATGGGTCTGAGAGTCAGTGTAACATGGGTGATCTTATCTGTCGGTATGAGCAGGTTAAGTTAAGGATTAAAAAGGCTGTTGATCAAGTTGCGGGTCGGCAGCGTCCTTTGTTGTTGGCTGTGAGTAAAAAGCATGGGTTGGATAAAATCCAGCAATTGGTTGCAGCTGGACAACAAGACTTTGGCGAGAGTTATGTTCAAGAAGGAATTGCCAAAATAGGTCAGTTGCAAGATTTGGCGTTAATTTGGCACTTTATTGGACCCATTCAATCCAATAAAGCCAAGCAAATTGCTGCGCATTTTGCTTGGGTACATTCTGTTGATCGATTGAAGGTGCTGAAATTGTTGAATCAGCACCGACCGAATACAGCTGCACCTTTGAATGTCTTGTTGCAAATTAAAATAGGTGATGAAGCAAATAAATCAGGTGCCAGTTATGCCGAAGTTATGCAGTTGGCGGCGCAAGCCCAGCAACTTGAGGCGATAAATTTAAGGGGCTTGATGTGTATTCCGCCCGCAAGTGATGACTTTGAGGTTCAATGCCAATACCTGCAACAGGCCAAAGATGTTTTTGATGAGTTGGCTGCCAAGTATCCCAGTGTGGATACATTGTCAATGGGGATGAGTGGTGATCTGGCAGCGGCGATTCATACTGGCACCACTTTGGTCAGGGTTGGTACCGATATATTTGGTGCTCGAGAACTGGATTAAAATACCGTCCAGTTCATTTTCCACCAATCCAAAAACTCATCAAAGTCAATTTGTTCATTGTGGTCGACATCAATGGTTTCAAAGCCACGAATGGCGTTGTCTTGACTGGCGTCTGGGGCCAAGATTTTCAACAGTTGTGTGAATTCACCGATGTCGATGAGGCCGCTGCCGTCTTTGTCAAAAAAGTCAAAGTGGTCTTTGATTTCGGTAATTTCTTCTTGGCTTAAATCTGACATGCTGTTTGTTTTGCAGTAAATAATGGAGGTATTATATCGTCAAAATTCTAATTTTGGCAGCTAATTGACGCCACACAGTATTAAATAGAATGTGTTAAGCCTGCGCAGTAATGTGTTAAAATCGCGCCACTTTTTTTACTGGAATGTATCATGGGTTTCAAATGTGGCATTGTAGGGCTTCCCAATGTAGGTAAATCAACTTTATTTAATGCGTTGACCAAAGCTGAAATTGCGGCTGAAAATTATCCTTTTTGTACCATTGACCCTAATGTGGGGATTGTGGAAGTGCCGGATCCACGGTTGGCTCAGTTGGCTGAAATTGTTAAGCCGCAAAAGACCCTGCCAACCACCATGGAGTTTGTTGATATTGCTGGCTTAGTGGCAGGTGCCTCTAAAGGTGAAGGTTTGGGTAACCAGTTCCTGTCTCACATCAGAGAAACCGATGCCATAGCGCACGTAGCCAGGTGTTTTGAAGACGATGATGTGATTCATGTTGAAGGTAAGATCAACCCTTTGTCTGACATTGAAACCATCAACACTGAATTGGCTTTAGCCGATTTGGAATCTGCCGAGAAGTCATTACTCAGGACCCAGAAAAAAACCCGTTCAGGTGATAAAGATGCGGTCAAAAGAGCGGCGATTTTAGAAAAAATCGTCAACCACTTGTCTGATGGTTTGCCGTTAAGAACTTTGGATTTAAGCAAAGATGAGTGGGAAGCAGTTAAAGAGTTCAGTTTCATCACCGCCAAACCTATGATGTACATTGCCAATGTGGATGATCAGGGTTTTGATAACAATCCGTTGCTCGACCAGCTTAATGAGTTTGCCGCTTCCGAAGGTGCCATGGTGGTACCAGTTTGTGCTGCCATTGAAGCAGAAATAGCCTTATTGGATGATGAGGATAAGGCCGAATTTATGGCTGAAATGGGTTTACAAGAAGCGGGATTGAATCGCGTCATCAGAGCCGGTTATGAACTGTTGGGCTTGAACACATATTTCACCGCAGGGGTTAAAGAAGTTCGGGCTTGGACCTTTGTGCAAGGTGCCACTGCGCCACAAGCAGCTGGAGTTATTCATACTGATTTTGAAAAAGGTTTCATTCGGGCTGAAACCATGGCTTTTGATGATTTCATTAAGTACCGGGGTGAGGCGGGCTGTAAAGAGGCCGGCAAGCTGAGACTAGAAGGCAAAGAGTACATAGTAAAAGAAGGCGATGTTTTGCACTTCAGGTTCAATGTTTAATCGAAACACCGATTGATGATTTAAACAGTGAAGTGTGTTGTGCTTCACTGTTTTGTTGGTGTTTCTTGTTCTGTGTGAGTTGTTATTCAAAAGCATTGGCAAATATCAAGTCTGATAGGTTGCCAGTGATTTTGTATAAATTGCCGTTAGATAGGTTTGAAATATATACATTGCCTTGTTGGTCCTCCCCAAAGCTGGACAAAGCGTATTGAAAGCTGATGCCGCTAGGTATGTTCCATTCATCTTCTGACCAAGTGATGCCATCGGTGGTGGTGGCAAACCACACTTGTCCAGAACAGTAGTCGCCATAAATGTAGTGGCTTTGGATGCTGACTATAGGGCCGCGGTAGCGGTAGCCGCCTGTGACTGCACAGACATTGGTGCCGCTGTGGGGTTTGACTAAGATGGGTTCTACGAACTCGCTGGGATCGACCCCAATACAATAAGTGTCGGCGGTGCCAGGCCGTTGAATGTCACCTTCACGACAGTTCCAACCAAAATTCTCGCCACCGGTGCTGCTGTGGTGTTGAAAACTGACTTCTTCTCTGGCACCTTGCCCGACATCGCCAATCAACATGTCACCAGTCAGTCGATCAAAACTCCACCTAAAAGGGTTGCGCCAACCATATGTCCAGATTTCATCACAAGTTGCCGCTGCACCACCATCGCCAACGAAAGGGTTGTCATCAGGGATGCCATAATTGCCGTTACCAACCACATCAAGGCCACAATAATCATCATTGGCGGTTAAACTGCCATCAACATCAATTCTGAGTATTGCACCCAATAAAGTACTTAAGTTTTGGGCGTTGTCATAGAAATCATCACCAGAACCACCGTCGCCGAGGCCTATGTATAAATAGCCATCTGGACCAAATAAAATATTGCCGCCATTGTGGTTGCCGGCATCTTGAAAGATGCGCATCAATACAGTGCCTGAAGTGGGGTCGGCGACATTGGTGTCTGTGCCTGATGCCTGGTAACGCTCAATGATGGTGTCACCTGTATTGGGTGCTTTTTTGTTGTAGCTGACATAAAAATAGCCGTTGTTGGCGTAGTCAGGGTGAAAATCCAAGCCCAATAAGCCGCGTTCACCGCAGCAAGTAACTTTGTCTTGTATGTCCAGAAACGGCGTAACCAACAAGTTATTTTGGCTGTCAAATACTCGAATCACACCCTGTTGGTTTATTACAAACAAACGACCAGAGCCATCACCTGCATGTCTGACGCCGACGTTTTTTGTTACGCTGCCAATGAGTTCTAGCTCAACATCTGCGGGAACTTGGGCCAACAGAGGTTGGTTGAACAGGCAAAGTATTAAGCCGTAAATGGATGTTTTTGTCATGTAATAGCCTATTTGATGCGTTTTACTTTGACGCTGCTGTTACCATCACCTTTGATTTGCCAAGAGCCCAAGACTCCTGGTTTAATGGTCACTGTTTGGCGGCCACCTTTACTCATGTTGATTGAGCCGCTGGATACTTTTTTCCATATTTGACCATTGTCCAGTTCATAATATGTATGGCCTAATTTATCGGTGTAAGATTTGTCTAGAATTGCTCTGATTGCTCGCTTATCACCGCTTTGTCTGTTTTCAAAGCCAGCATTACGCTCTTTCATTTTGCGGTCAATTTTTACTTGCTCGTTGTTGATCCATGCTTTCAAAGCGCTCAATTCTTCCTCAGATAATTTATGTAGTCCAGTCGTTTGTTTGTCTGCTTCACTCATTTGGCTTAAATTGGGGGATTTTGACAAGGCTAAAGTGGCAACAAAGAGTAGTGGCAACAAGGATAACTTTTTAATCATTAGGGTGCTCAAAATTAATAAGCTGACAAATATACATGAATATCGACTTAATTTCGCTGGTATTGTGCCAGTAAATTGATAAAAACCAATTATTTTTTACTAATTAATACTGTGAATAACAATCTTTTAACACCATATACTTAAAAAACAGTAAAATGCAGAGTTAAAACCACACAAAATAAAACGTAACTCAATACTGAAAGGTAATTTATACAATGAAAGATAATAAAGCCAGCAAGTTTTTCATCTTGCTATCTGTAGTAGGTTTCGGTGCCGCGAATGCCGAAATTGTACTAAAAATTGATCAGGACTTAACTTCAGGAAATGTACCCATAATACCGGTTTTGCCGCTGAATGGCGATGCGCTTTACTTATCCGGTGTTAGTCAAGTTCATTTAGAGTCCAAACACGCTGTTATTTGTAACCAAGTGGATGGCTATCAACCCTTTTCTGCTTTAAAAGTCAGGCTGACCGACCCCAATGGAGATAACAAAGGTGATCAGACTCAATTTGATTCTTTGATGGGGGCAGCAACCCACGTCAATTATGATTTCAGAGATCGTGCCTTAAGTGTAAACACTGAGTACCGCAGCAAAGCGCTTTGCATATCATCGCCTGAATTTGACGTGATTTTCGAAGACGGTTACGGTGATTTGCCAACAACCCCTGCTTCTGACATCAGTTATGTACTGAATAACCCGCCAGTCAGTGGTTACACGCCAGGCAGTTATGTCAATTACAATGTGGTTTATGAAAACAGCACAGGTGCCAGTCAACTACTGGACTTTATTGAGTACCATCCGTACACCAATGCCAGTGCTGCTTATTTTAATCCAGGTGGTAACATCAACTGTGATGTGCTGGATGCCAGTGATGATGTAGTACAGGGTCAGGTTTGTATCAGTTTCGATGGCGTGGTTAAGGATGTTAATTTGTCACCTGGGCACAAGATAAAATTAACAGTGGTCAGGCAGATTAGTGCTGCAGCTCAAGTAGGCAGCAATATAGAGTTAATGGCTGCCGCTTTTACCAAAGTATCTACCATAGACTCTGATCCTGGTAATCAAATTGAGGCCAGTGGCTCCAGCCAATCATTTTCAGGATTTGACATGCAGGCATTAAAAATACCTGTGGTTGCTCAATAAGTCTTTGTAGTCAGTTTTTTAACTGTAAGAAAAAGCAGCTTAATCGCTGCTTTTTTTATGCATAATTTTCTTGCATATCAGGGTTCTGTCTGTCGTTTTGTAATCTGTAGGTCAGGAGAGCTTGTGTTACTGAAATGTTGTATGGTTGTTATAACGCCAATAACTCATGTAACCTGCTGTCTTTGGTGATTTCATCTAAAGAGTATGCAATAGGTGTTACTGGTTCAGTTAATTGTTCATCCAAGGGAAGCCACCTATCAGCAAGTGAGTGAACGAACCTGTGGTGCTTTGGGGTTTGGATGTAATTTTTGCCCAGCAGTGTTACAGGTACATTGCTGCTGGCACATTCGCTCATCATGTTGATGCTGTCGGCAGTAACAAACAGTTGTTTGGCTTGCCGCAAAAGTGTTTGATAGGGGTTGTCGCCATCTTGTTGCTCGAACCAATATTTGTCATCAGGTTGAATCAGGGTTTTGATGTGAGCGATGGTTTTTTCAGCCAGTCTAGGCGATCCACAAAATACCAAAGGCACACTGGGGTGGTTGTGGCGAATTTGTTGGAGTTCTGCTTTGAATGCTTGTTGAAAGTATTTAGTTGTCGGGTTGCCAATAATTATTGCCAACTGTTCTTGTTTCTCAGTTAATACAGGTGCTGGTGTTTTGAACCACTGAGGTGAAAAAGGGTGTATGCTGCCACAGAAGTTGATGGTATTGGGGCCTGATTTCAGGTCATGACTGGGAATCAATAACAAATCATAGTTATGTACTGAGTCTTTGGGGTCTAAGATTTGGATGTGTTTGGTGTTGGCTTGTGCATTTTTTAAGCTTTGAGCTATGTATTTGCCCATTGCAGCTGCTTTTCTGCCTGCGGTAATGATGATTTCAGGCGGTTGAGTGAAGTCAGGTTTGTTGGCTGTTTTCCATTGGTGGCCATATTGGAAGCCAGGTATCAGCCGTGGCGTGAAAGTGGCCCAAGGTTGGTTCAAGCTGAAGGTGTGTTTACAGGTGTTATGGGCAATCCGTTGAGCCAACGCCATGCTTTGTATTTCATGACCTTTGCGCCCTTCAGTCAGCACCCAACACAGATTTACTTTATTCAAACGCATTCACAGTTTATAATACCTGTTCTATTATAGTGGTCATTGACACAGCTGCATAGCATTGAGTTTATGCATGTTGAGCCACCGTTCGCTAATCAGGTGTTGAATGCCAACACCTTTTCATTATGACAGGAATTAAAATGAAGCTAAAAGCCGCTAACACCGAAAAAGTTTATTATGTGAAACACAGTGACCTGCCCCTGTCCTGTCCTGGTAAAGACATGGCGCTCTGGAACTCCCACCCTAAAGTTTATTTACCGATAGAAAAAACTGGTGAGGCGGAGTGTGAGTATTGCGGTGCCCGTTATATTCTGCAAACAGACTGATTCCTATTTCGCAAAGTAGTTGGCAAAACAACACTGTTTGCCGCCCTGAAACCCTGAGCAGATGGTTGCCAGCATGAAGCTAAACCCAGCATTAACAGTCATGCAACTGGTGCCTGAGTTGAAGGTTGGCGGCGTTGAGCGTGGCACCATAGAATTTGCTTTGTATTTAAGACAACAGGGTCATGTGCCGATTGTGGTCTCGGCAAATGGGCCGCTGGTGGCACAGCTGAACACTGCGCAAATTCAGCACATCGATTTACCGGTTGGTAAAAAATCATTACAAGCCTACAAATTAATTAAGTCTTTAAGGCGGCTTTTTATTGAGCATCAAGTAGATGTGGTTCATGCCCGCTCCAGGTTGCCGGCTTGGTTGGCGTATTTGGCGTTGCAGCGAATTAAGCCGGAGGTAAGACCGAAATTTGTAACCACATTACATGGATTGCATTCGATCAGTCGTTATTCATCAATCATGGCCAGAGGTGATGCGGTGATTGCGGTATCAAATGCCGCTAAAGATTATTTACAAAAACATTTCGCTCGCTACCTGCGCTCAAGCCCAGTGTTGATTTACCGCGGTGTAGATGAGCAGTTTAAGTACGGCCATCAAGTTGATCCAAAATGGCAGGCTCAATTTTGGCAAAAAACTGCCCGTGACAAAGGTGGTAAAACCGTGCTGATGCCGGGCAGACTTACAACGGTAAAGGGTGTGGAGCATTTGATACCATGGCTGGCATCAACATCGCACAGCTGTAAGCTTTTGTTGACAGCTGATAAGGGTGAATCTAATTACAGCCAAAAAGTGCAACTAATGTTGGTCCAACATGATTTGGCAGACCGTGTGATTTGGTTAGGGATTGAGCGTCAGATGGCTGATTTATACGCCGCTGTTGATCTGGTGGTTTCAGTGAACAACAAACCTGAGAGTTTTGGTCGCACTGTGTTGGAAGCTTTAACAGTGGGCACGCCAGTGGTGGCCTTTGACCAAGGTGGGGTGGCTGAAATCTTGGCTGCTATATTTCCACAAGGTCGGGTTACTGCAGGTGATGAGCTTGAATTGGCCGATCGGATTGATGCTTTTTTAACAGCACCGCCAGCGGTGCCTGAGCATGCACAATTCAGCAATCAATCGATGTTTAAAAGTACCTTAGCAGTTTATCATCAGTTGCTGCAAAATAATCCAGACACGGATAAATCCAATTAATATGTCAGTCATGCATACCACAACCAAACCGCAAACAAACAGTTTCAGTGCGTTGAGCCGAGCCCAGCAGATACTGTGCTGTTTAATGGTGGCCATCATCGCATTGTTGCCATTTGGTCGTTTATCTGAAGTGCCCATCATCATTGTTTTGATTTGGGGTTTGGTGTTACTAATCAGCCAATTCAATAGGCTAAAAACACTGCCAGCTTTCAAACCACTGACGGTTGCCTTTGCAGCTTATTTCATCTTGATTGTGGTCTCAGCCATAGACTCTTATTGGCCGGATAAAAGTTGGTTGATTGCTTTGGCCTCGTGGCGATTTTACCTGCTTGGTTTGGTGTTGATTTATTATGCCCACGCCAATTTATTGGCTCAAATCCGTAAATGGGTGGTGCTGTTGATGGTGTTTTGGGCTTTGGATGCGTTGTTACAAAGTGTAGTAGGGTATAACAGTTTAGGACAAGCTTCATACCCAGGACGCTTGACTGGTTTGTTTGGTGAGAATGTGAAACTGGGACCAATGTTGGCACTGATGTTGCCATTGGTGCTGCTACAAATGTGCCAGTATAGAGCATGGCTGCGTTGGTTGGTGGTGGCATTGCTGGTGATGATTATATTACTCAGTGGCACACGATCTGCCTGGTTGATGATGGCTTTTGTGTTATTAATGTTTTGGTGGCATCATGTCCAGGGTCGCCGTTGGTTGTTATTAATTAAAGCCATGGTTTTGAGTGTGGTGGCAGTGGCTTTACTGTGGATTGTTTCAGCTGATTTTCAACAGCGCATTGAGCGCTCCGTGGCGTTATTGGATGGCGATGTACAGGCGATTGATTTTGCTTTGGCCGATCGTTTACCTATTTGGCAAACGGCATTGAATATGTATGTCGACCATCCCATTAATGGAGTGGGTGCAAGGGCGTTTCGTGAAGTGTATGTAGATTATGCCGAACCAGGAGATGTTTGGGTGGCCCAACAAGGTGGCGGTTTACATGCGCATCATTGGGTGTTGGAGCTGTTGGCAGAAACTGGTACCATTGGTTTGATGTTGATGTTATGGGCAATGGTAATGGTTATTAGTTATGTAAAAAACAACTTTCAAAGTGCCGAAGTGTGGCCTTATGGTGTGGCATTGATGGCAGCTCTGTTGCCGGTGGTGTCATTGTATTCATTGTTTTCTTCGTTTTGGTCAATTTGTTTGTGGTGGGTACTGTTGATGTTGATTGCTGGGGTGGAAAAGCATGACTGATGCAGTCAATAAAACACCGGTCAGTGCAGTCGTCACTTGCTTTAACTCGGAAAAAACCATTGAAAAATGTTTGCAGAGTTTGGCTTGGGCTGACGAAATCATTGTGTTGGATTCATTCAGTGAGGATGCAACGGTTGAGCTGATTAAGCAACAAATTCAAACGTTAGACACCGCAATCAAACTAGATCAGCAGTCATTCAAAGGTTTTGCCCAACAAAAACAGGATGTGATTGACCGCGCCAAATATGATTGGGTGCTGTTGTTAGATGCAGATGAATGTTTAACTCCAAAAGCCATAAAGAAATTGTGTAAATGGCAATTGAAAAAGCCGTTGGCCGATGGCTATAACCTACCCAGAGTAGAATGGGTATTCTGGCATTGGGCGCACCCTTGGGTGAAGCGCAATGAATTCATTCGTTTGTTCAATCGGAAAAAATCACACATGAGCCAAGATTTGGTGCATGAATCGATCCAGGTTGATGGTGTAGTTAAAAAAATGTACGCCCCATTCAAGCATTATGGTGAAACTTCAATTCAAGTAAAACTGGATAAAATCAACCGTTACTCGGCTTTGGCGGCACAACAAAAGTTTGATCGAGGCAAACGTTGCAGTGTCTTCCGTCTGTTTTTGTATCCGGTGTTTTATTTTTTTCGGCAGTACATCATTAAACGACAGGTATTCAATGGTGTGGCAGGTGTCATCAATGCCACTTTAAACAGTTATTATGCCTACTTAAAATACGCCAAATTATATGAGTTACAGCAAAACAAGGACTGACTTTCAAGTGGCAGTGGCCAAATGG
This sequence comes from uncultured Marinicella sp., assembly GCA_947502595.1. Classification (GTDB taxonomy): domain Bacteria; phylum Pseudomonadota; class Gammaproteobacteria; order Xanthomonadales; family Marinicellaceae; genus Marinicella. The sequence continues at coordinate 242,317 of CANNAM010000004.1, forward strand.
CTGGCTGGGCGTAAGTTGAGTACCCAGATGCGTGTTGGGCGGATATTAGGACGCTTGTTTTATTACCTGCCTAATAAGCGTAAAACCATTGCACGTATAAATATTGGTATCTGCTTTCCACACATTTCTCAGCAACAAGCCAAACGCCTGTTGAAACAAAATCTGTTGTCTACTGGTCAAGGCTTAAGCGAATTAATGGCTGCATTTTGGGGCGAAGATAAGCAGTTAGCTGACAAGTTTGAAATTGTTGGTGTGGCTAATTTAGCTAACGTGCTGCAATCCGGGCATGGTTGTTTGTTGCTCAGCTGTCACACCACATCACTTGAGTGGGGCACCCGAGGCTTGAACCACCATCTTAAACAACTTAATCTGCCAGTGGGTCATATGTTGGCTCGACAACACAACAACAAGTTACTGGAAAACCATTTACAACAGGCCCGACTGTCATTTGCTGAAAAGCTGATTGATAAAAAAAATATTCGCAGCCTATTAAACTCAATACAATCAGGCCATCCAGTTTACTATGCACCTGACCAGAATTTTTCTTATCAGGTGTCCTTTGCTGATTTTTTTGGGCGGCCTGCAGCCACCACAATAGCCACCCATAAATTTGCACAAAAAGGGGTTAAAGTAATTCCATGGTTTTGTTTCAGGACCGGCCCATGCCAATGGCGTGTAGAAATAATGCCAGCCATGGACCAGTTAGCTGTGCTTAATGAAGCCACGGCTTCTGCTCAAATAAACCAGTTGTTTGAAGAGCAAATTAAGCAGCACCCAGAACAGTATTTGTGGGTACATCGTCGGTTTAAGAACCAGCCAGACGGATATGAAAATCCCTATCAATAGCACCTGGTATATTTTGTTGCCACGCTAAAATGGAGGTCATGATTATTATAAAACTGTTGTGTGAAAATTTGATTGGCCCTTTTGAATAGGGAGCCACAACTATTTAATTAATGGTCGAGTGAGGAACCTATGAAACCTATATTTATAACAATACTGTTGTTGTCAGTTGGCTCATTACATGGAGCTTCTGATGAAGCGAAGCCTATAAGTTTGGCTGAATTGAGTCCAAACGAAGTCTTGGCAATTGCAGCGCACGAGATAAAAGCCAGAGAAATCACTGCATCAAATTTTCAAATGGTAAGTTTGACCTATTCATTTGAGGCGGACAGCTGGGTGGTGCTTTATGACAACCCCAATGATTTAAAAATTGGCGGTGGACAACACTTTGGTTTTGTCATCCAAGACTCCAGGCCTCATCAAGTCAGTTTTCAAGCCGGATTGTGAGTACCCCATTTTAGGGTGAATTAGGGTGATACCCGATGCAGCGAGGTTGACTGGCTTTAACGTCGCCAAGTAAAAAGCTTAAAACAGGCTCAAACTCATGATTGACTGTACTTTTGGAGTATTTTTTCAGTGGTTTTTCATAATCTGAAAAACTGAATCTCATAAAATCCACATTAATATCAATAATTTATATTAAGAGGATTCAATGAAACACAATCTATTTAGTTTTATACATGTAGCAGCCTGTGGGGTTTTATCAATTGGATTAATCGGGCCGGTGCAGGCAGGTTCAGCTTGTCATGTCAGTGAGACTGGTACTGGAAATGGCAGTTCGTGGTCACAAACGATGGATTTAACCACGGCTTTGGCAGATTCCGGTTGCTTGGAAGTCTGGGTTAAACAAGGTATTTATTATCCGACTACTGGTAACGATCGAGATGTGAGTTTTGTGATTGACCGTACTGTGCGATTATTCGGCGGTTTTGAGGGCACTGAATCGATGCTTGGACAGCGTGTTCCGGGGTTTTTTCCAACTGTTCTGTCGGGCAATATTGGTGATATCAATGATGCAACTGATAACAGTTATCATGTGGTGTTTGTGGACGGCACAACCACTAATGGAACAATTACTGCCAGTACTGAGATTAACGGTTTTACCATCACCCAAGGTTATGGAGAAGTAACCGGTGTTGCACAAAATACCAAAGGGGGCGGTTTATACTGTGATGGTGCTGGTTCGAATAGTGAGTGTAGCCCATTATTAACAAATTTAACATTTATTGATAATACCTCAAGGTATGGAGGCGCAATTTATAACCATGGCTATGGGGCTGGTAAAAGTCATCCTCAAATTGTAAATTCCAGTTTTATTTTAAATAATGCAGGTTTATATGGTGGCGCTGTCTATAACGATGGTTATTCTGGTAACAGCAGTCCATTATTTGAGAATGTGACTTTCTATGGTAATGAGGCGGTGGCCGGTGGCGCGGTTTATACCCGGGGCTGGATTCATGACAGCAGTCCCTATTTTAATCATACAACGTTTGCTTTGAATGTTGCTTCTAATAGTGGTGGCGCCATTGGTGGAAGTTCCAGTGAGAATAACCCAAGTGTGGTGTTAGTGACCAATTCCATTTTTTGGGGTAACAGTGCTGGCAATACCGGACCTATTGCTTCTATGAATAACCTCGACAGTATTTTTGAATACAGTGTGTTAGAAACTGGTTGTCCAGCAAACAGTGCCTGTAGTGACACCACCACCAGCGACCCATTACTGGGTTCATTAGGCGATTTTGGCGGCTTCACTGAGTCCATATTGCCCGGAGCCAATGGTTCAGCCATTGATTCGGCCTTGGCAGAAGATTGTACCTACACGGACCAAAGGGACGTGGTTCGTCCACAAGGACTGGGTTGTGATATGGGCGCCGTTGAATTGGAAGCAGTGGATGATGATTTGATCTTTATGAATGGTTTTGAAGACAGCATGTAAAGTCGGCTGGCTTGGGCATGGTATGGCAAAAGTCAACTTTTGTGAATGAGCTTGCAGGGTTATTTTAAACTGACAATGATGAGACCATGTTGCGCTTTAACATAAAATATTGTGCTGAATCTACAGACTCACTGTCGGTCGTATGTTCAGCACCATCCTCTAATGACCACATTTTACTGATGTCATTCATTTTGGTCTTATTGGTCCGAGTTAGTTACATGTCACTGCAACAAATTTACTGAATCGAACCACAGCAACATTAAATTCTATTGGCTGAACTTCATACTGACCACTCGTAGCTTTATAACAAGTAGACTAAATAAAAGACTAAATAAAGGACAAGACTAAATAAAGGACAGTCACTAAATAAAAGCTAAATAAAGGACAGTCACTAAATAAGGAGTTTGTATCAGTCCGGAGCGCTGGTTTTTTGCTTGTTTTTAAGTGGAAAGTGTT
>CANNAM010000005.1 GCA_947502595.1 uncultured Marinicella sp.
TATCCAAAGAGAACGCGAATTATAGCCGCAGTTTTTATTCTGTAAACCCCTTTGTGACAATTTAATGAAATTAATTTTAACGCCCAATCTGCACACACCCACAAGAGCCAACTATAGCGTGCTTTAGCCAGATTTCACCACACCCATGGCTTGGATTCTTTTTGCAGCTGTATGCCGGGCGTATTGCATGCCTGACATGTTATCAATAAACCTTCCGGCCAACACCTCCCCTCTGGCTTCCATAGTTTGTAAAGCCATAGACACAGCTCGCCACTTAAATGGCATGTCTTCTTTGTTCCAAATGTCATAACTGAGCACACCATAGCGGTTCAACATCATGTTGATATAGGGTTTAATGTCCGCTGGCTTTTGTGCGATTAAACTCCAGCGCCCCATCATCTCTAAATAACCTAAATTATTGGCATACTTTTTGGCTTTCAGCAATTGGCGTCGGCGTTCTGCTGGCGATTGCGAAAACACCCGCAACGCTTGAAAACCATCGGCCACTATCAATCCTTGTTTGATCAAATGAATCAACACCTGTTCTAACTCAACCGGCATCAGCTCAGTGAAAGTCAACAACTCACGAAAAAACAACGCACCATGTGTTTCGAACACCCTCACTACGCTGCGTGATTTGAAGTTCAACTGGTCAATATTGATAACTGCTGGGAACAGGTGTCGCCAATCACGCTGTAAAAAAGTGAATTGGGTTTTCTGGATGGTCATTTGATTCAAATCGTCAGCAACTAATTTAGCTTTGGCACGCTTCCATATGAACTGCCCGCTTTGACACAACATATCTAACATCATGCCATGGTAATCCCGCACCCGCGGTTTCAGCACTTCTGCCTCCCAAGCCATGGCATGTGCAGCATAGCCCTGCCATTGTTGCAGCACTTGCGACAGCCCCTCCACCCCAACTGCTGGCGTTGTGAGGAATTGCCACTCAGATAAGAAGTCTGTATAAGATTCAGTCGATAAAGTGTTCACCGATCGCCTGGCCCGCTGTAACTGTGATCGGCGCAATTGAGCCAGGTGGTTACGTTCAATCCATTGTTCTGCTGAGAACCTAAAGGCCACACCTTGCACCTCTAACTGTAACAATGCCTGCAACAACAAACTTGCAGCCACTGGAATGCGCTGATGCAAGGCCTTAAAAGTTACCAAGCCACTGAGTGCCAATCGATTGCTGACCCAAGTCAACAAATCATCTGGACTCAACTGCTCTGGTTGCTCGATTAAGCGTTGCAACAAGCTTGCATATTTGGGACTGAATAACACTGTTTGGTCTTTATAAGTGGCAGCGTGCAAACGCTCAGCAGTGAGCAACTGTTGCAGGCTCTCATTATAAGGTGCCGCTTCATCTGGCCAGACCACTCCATGAAAGAACACCCACTCATGCAACTCATCTGAATCACGCACTTTGGGTTTAAGCTGCAGATTGAAGGTCTCAATGTCTGAAGTGGACAAGTTAAAAGCAGCAAATGATTCATCCAATGACTGTGAATGTACAGCCAAAGTACGGCGCTCTTCTGCCGGCGCTTCATCTAAGAAAGCGTAATTTCTGGCGTTGATGATGGCCAATGAAGTTGGTGATGGGGTGTGGCTGTCTATATAATGTATGTTTACCTTATTATTGGCAATGTCCCGCAAAATTTCAGCCAAGTGATTCACATCCATAATACCTTCGGTACAATCAATGATGGTTTGCGTTACCAAAGGATGATCTGGCACCGTGCGATTACCGGCAATGTTCTCGGCACAAGCAATTTGATCCGGGAAAATTTCAGCCACCAAATCCTCGGCTTCATTGCGTTGAAACTGAGGAATTACTTTCTTACCACCTCGACGTCTTTTCACTGCCAATGCCACGGAAGCATTCCAACGCCATTGGGTAACAAAAAATGGGGTATCCAGTAATGCTTGTATCAACACCTCTTTGACAGTATCTGCCGATAAGTAACTGGCGATGATTGACAACTCAAAGCTGTGGGTTGAACTCAATGAAAGAATCAGTGCGTCTTCCAAAGCCGCAGCTTGTAGTTCAAAATTAAACTGCCGACAAAACTTTTTACGCAAAGCCAAGCCCCAAGCCCGGTTAACCCGTGAACCAAACACCGAGTGAATCACCAAATGCATGTCGTTGTTGCCATCGAAGAACCGCTCCACCACAATGTCTTTTTGTGAAGGCACTACGCCAAGTACATCTTTGGTTTTGCTGACATAGTTAATCAATTGCTCAACACCGGGCTGCTCCACTGGCAACTCGAGGGCTGACTTGCTGTCTTGCAAATACACCTCAAAGTCATGCCGCAATTGTGAAACTGCGGTGCTGAGCTCATCTGATCGCCACATTTGCACCCCAAACCAGAAAGGGATGTTTGGTGGCTGTCCGGCCGCATCCTCCACAAATACCGTGCCCGTTTGGACCTTTAGTATGCGGTAGGAATGATTACCCAACTGAAATACATCACCAGGCACGCTGTCAAAAGAAAAGTCTTCGTTCAAAGTGCCAATCTGCAAGTCTTCGGGCAGCAAGCGAACGTCGTAATCAAAATGCTCTGGAATCGTACCACCATTCAACAATGCAGTTAAGGCTGCGGCTTTGCGCGGCCTGATCTCATCAGTGGTCTCATCATAAAACACCAGCGCTTTTTGTAAACTTGAACGGCCCGAATAACCTTCGGCCAGCATGTTAACCACTTGATAGAATGCCTGCTCAGTTAAGTCGGCATACACAGAAGCTTGTTTAAATAAGTGATAGAGGCGCTTGGCTGGCCAGTTTTGTTGCGCCACCTCGGCGACAATCTGCTGTGCCAGCACATCCAAGGGTTGCTGTGGAAACTCAATTAACTCAAGCCGATCATCCTCTATCGCTCGAAACAAAGCCGTGGCTTCTAACAAATCATCAATAGTCAAAGGATAAATCATGCCTTTGGGGGTGCGGTTCACTCCATGACCTGAACGCCCGACTCGTTGTAAAAATGCTTGTATGCTGCCAGGTGAACCCAACTGACATACCAAATCCACCTCACCAATGTCGATACCCAGTTCTAGCGAAGCCGTGGCCACGATGGCTTTGAGTTTACCCGCTTTTAAATCCTGCTCGGCTTTAAGCCGATGCGCTTTGGCCAAAGAACCATGGTGTGCTGTAACACTTACAGTATCTGCTTCAGTTGTTGACCCATCAGTTACCTTTTCAGCCAAGTGTTTGGCCACACGTTCTGCCAAACGCCGGTTATTGACGAACACCACTGTGGTCTTGTGCTGTTTAATGGCCCTCGCAAGCAAGCTGTAAACCTCAGCCCATTGCTCATTTGAGATGACCGCTGCCAAGGGGCTGGCTGGTAATTGAATAGACAAATCCATCAACCGCTTATGCCCTTTATCAACCACCACAGAAAACTCAGGATGCAACAAATAGTGCTGCATGCGCTCTATCGGTCGCTGCGTGGCTGAAACCCCAATCCTTTGTGGCCGTTTATAAGTCAGTGCCTCTAAGCGCATTAAGGTCAACAACAGATGAGCCCCGCGTTTATTAGATGCCAAAGCATGCACCTCATCAACAATTACGGTTTCCACCCCAGACATAATAGCCCGACCCGCTTTTGAAGTTAATATGTTATACAAAGACTCTGGTGTCGTAACCAAAATATGTGGCGGTTGTCGCTTGATTTTTTCGCGATTGTAACTGGGTGTATCGCCGGTCCATACTGCCGAAGTGATGTGCGCATCCATCGCTTGCAATTGATTGATTCCAGCCAAGGGTTGTTGCAAATTGATGTTGATGTCATTGGACAAAGCTTTTAAAGGCGAGATGTAGATGACCTTGAGACCGGTAGTAGAATCTGCATGGGATTCATACAATTGATTGATCGCACTTAAAAAGGCTGCCAATGTTTTACCTGAACCCGTTGGCGCCGCCAACAACACATCTTTGCCAGTGGCAATTTTTTGCCAAGCGTCAACCTGAACCGGAGTGGGATTCTGGAACTGAGCTGCAAACCATTGACTGATGATTGGATTAAACATTTGGCAAAGCGTGTGTTAACAATTATAATGCGGCGGTTAAATCTAAATTACATAGCACAGGATAATTCATGAGTGATCAAGATTCGATATTTTTCAAAAACTTTTCTATCTTATTAGGCGCATTGGTGGTGCTAACCATTTCTGTGGCGCTGATTGGGGTAACATTACAAAATCAATTGGTCGCCAATGTTCAAGGTGAGGCCGACCGCACCGCTATTCAAGAGTTGATTCGACCAGTTGCTGAAGTCAATACAGACCCTAATGCCATCATTGAAGCCGCACCTGTTGCCATGGCAGCCGCTTTTGATGGCTCATTGGATGCTGAAATGATTTATAACAACGTCTGCATGGCTTGTCACACCACTGGTGCTGGCGGCGCGCCAAAATTGATAACCGCTGAGTGGGAAGTTCGCCTTGCCCAAGGTGAAGAAACCATTCTGAAACATGCCATTGAAGGCTTTATGGGTGAACAAGGCTTAATGCCTGCCAAAGGCGGTCGTGCTGACTTAACCGATGAGCAGGTTAAAGTTACCGTTGATTACATGTTAGATAACTTGGAATAACCGCATATCATAATAAGCCAGAAAAGCGGCACTGGTTGCCGCTTTTTTTATGCCTTTAAAGAATCAATCAACCCTTAATTCTCCTTGCCTTTAGCTGCTTCACCCCTCATTGCCTCGTCAGCATAATGCACCACACGCTGTGGGAATGGCACTTCTATCGCGTACTTATTGAAAGCGGAATCCAACTCCCACAAATAAGAAGCTTTGATCCTTCCAGGTCTACGGACACCATATTTCGACACCCAAACCAACAAGATAAAGTCTAATGAATTGTCCCCAAAGCCAGTCATTCTCACCTCAGGCTCGCGACCTTTCATATTTATCAATGTATAAGTCACATTTTCAGCCGCCTCAATAGCTGCTGTTTTAACCAGCTCCTTATCAGTTCCATAAGCGACACCAAACGGTATTTTGACCCTTTTTATAGAATCACGCAGGGTCCAATTGATGATTTTATTGGTGACTAAGTCTGAATTTGGAATCACCACGTCGATGTTGTCATTGGTATTTATTCGCGTACTGCGGGCGTTGATCTCCATTACTGTGCCAGTGTAACCATCTTCCATTTCTATGTAATCGCCTACTTTTAAGCTGCGCTCGAACATGATGGTCAAACCCGAAACGAAGTTACTCACTATATTTTGCAAACCAAAACCAATACCAACTGACAAAGCACCTGCAATCAAGGTCAAATTGGTGAGGTTAATCCCCAGCGTGGTGAAACCCGCTATGGTAGCCACAAAAATAATCAAATAATGAATCAGCTTATCTAGGATAAAAAACACTGAAGATTTTTCCACATTGCGTCGCGCTTCAACCCGACGAATGATGAACCGCACCAGCTTAGAAACTAAATAGCCAATCAATACAATGATGATTAAACGCAACAATGGCATCAAAGTGATGGGGGTTTCATTGATATTAAATAAAGTCTTATTGGCCATCCGCTCAAATCCAGACCAACCAGTGGTACCGTAAGACTTAATTTGTGCCCAGATTCGGTTTAAGCCACTTTTGCTGTCAATGACTTGCTTGGTTAACAAGCCCTCAATAAAAGTAACCTGCTCTAATTGCCAGTCCAAATCATTTACACCCAGCAACAACTCTTGCGCCAACCGGGTCCGTTTGGAGGCTGCATCTTTGACTTTTTTTATTTTTTCAAATTCTGGACTTAGTGCCGGGGAAATTAAGATGTCTTGAGCCAATGCTTGCCACTTGCTTTGATTGGCTTCGGTTCTGGCCTTGATTTGATTGGCATTATTCACATGATCTAACAGCAGGCTGTCCTTTATTTTTTTATCCGGCTGGGTGTTGTAAATCCAGTCTAGCTCTGCCTTAACCTGAATCTGCTGTAATTCCAATTCATTCAATTCCAACATGTAGTTGGCCAACTCCAGTTTTTTTATGTCAGTCAAAAAACCACCAATAACGGTATCTGCTTCTGTGCTGGTGATTTTCAAGTTAGCGGCTTGAACTTTGGCGCTGGTGCTGTTTATTGCTTGTTCAATTTTAGCCAAGCTTTTATTTAACTCATCAACCTTTTCAACATCAGGTTCAATCAACTCAATAGCACGGGCCAAATGGTTCTGTAAGTTCAACAACCGCTGACTCACCAATGACTGTTTAGCCACCAGCTTGTCGGCTTGTTTTTCAAACAATTCCATCCAAGAACGAGCCTCAATCCATAACAACCCAGTCTCTAGGCGCTCCAAAGAGTCTTGTGGTAAATTACGGTGTTTGACGATTAAATCATTGATGGACTCATACTGGAGTTTGGCGTCATTACGCAGCTGATTGATGTCTTCCTGCCTCTGGGCTTGTGACATTTGGATGTCGCGAATTTGTTGTTTGTACGCATAAATTTCAGCCAAACTATAAGATTCTTCTTGCGTATAGCTTACTGGCTCTATCAAGACTTCTGTGGCAGCTGTTTGGACCAGCTGAGATATGTTGTATTTAAATTGAGAAATCGCTTGTATAGCAGCCTTACTTAATTGGTAGTTTTCAATGTCAGTGTATATTTGCAACTCAACTGCCAATTGATTGAGCGCAGCATAAGGTGTTTCAGGAGGCGAGTTTTTAATCGCTTCCTGCCACCATTTAACTGTCAAAGTGCTGGGGTCAGGGGGCTGATAAACGACTGGTTTATTAGAACCAGTCAACATATCAAGTGGGCTTTGCGCAGCAGCAACACTGAACACTATCCACCACAATAAGATCAGCATAGATCCTGACAATTTTAAGTTATTCATGCATTTAATCATGGGTAAATGGTTTCATTTGAGGTTACAGCCATTGGTCTATTTACTTTGCCGGCTTGGATTGATGGTCATATTTACCCCGCTATATAATTGTCTACCAAAAAATTATATCACCAGTTGATGTAAACTGTGTAACTCACTGCTAATCTCCACTTAAGGCACACTGTTAAAGTTCTTTATTTCACACCCGACTATGGTAACATGATTAGGATTAGGGGCGTGTGAGAGAGTGGCTTACTATTACCAAATTAACCACCCACATTCACATGAATAACTTTTGCTTCACTTTTTTACATACCTATGGATTTATCTGGTCAGCAGAACTCACAGGTTCTCAAGTCTTCGTTGCACACAAGGTCATGCCATGGCGTTAAATCAGCGCTAAACCTTAACATTACTTTTGAGCACAAAATAACCAGACTGCTGCCCTTGCTGTTGGTCCTATTTATCCTGAACGGTTGCAACCTCAATTACCAAGCTGACTACGAAGCCAATACAGCGGTTGAGCAAGTCTTTGTGGCAGAGAACAATGTCAACGACTTAATACAATCAAATTCAGCTGAGCTCAATGAACTGACTTTCACAGCTTTTGATTCAGCTTCAAGTATAGATTTCAAACAACAGAAGACAGAGCTGCTACTTAAAATCAAAGTACTTGATGCGCCTACGAACATCACTGAGTTCACCCTCAGCATATTCCCAAAATACCTTGACAAGGTAAGTTATTTTAACTATTCAAACCATCATGGATACAGTAATCCTGTTGATATTTACAGAACTGACTCGAATAACAACAGGCTGTTTTCCAGTCAACGATTTGCTTTCAATATAGACCAACAAGCTATCCACAACACCCACTACCTGCTGATTAAATCTGAACGCAACCGCTATGCCGAAGTGTCTGTCGTGGACACTGACTCATACATCAAAGCAGACCGCAGTATCAGTTACTTTTTCAGCATAATTTACAGCATAATTTTGTCTTTGATTTTATTCAATGCAGTTTTCTATCTGTACACCCGAGACAAAATATATTTACTGTATTCTCTGTACATGATCACCACTTTATATTCAATTTTATGGCAAGAAGGAATAATCAATGACCTGCCTTGGCTGGCTTGGAATTCACTGGGTAATTTGGGTTACACCTGCTTTTTTATTATTTCAGATGCAACTGCTATTTGGTTTTTTTATCACTTTATGCGTCTGGATTTTCGCCACAGTTGGTTGGTAAAAATTGTCCTGTTGTGCGTGCTGTTTCGACTTTTATTGATGTCGACAGCATTCATTCAACATTACTTGCTTGGCGGCTATCAAGACAACTTAATCAGTTACTTGTTTAACCTCAGCATGGCCATTTCCAGTTTATTGGTTTGGGTGATTTTACTGGTAAAAACCAAGCGCGGCTCTCCACAAGCTAAATTTTTATTCATCGCATGGTCGATTATGATTTTCACCATTGGCCTGCGGTTAATCTTTGCTTTTAACCCGCACCCTGACCTGATTTGGATGGCACACAGTTATGAATTGGGGGTCATGATTGAAGGCTTGATTCTGGCCTTTGCGATGGCAGACAGAACCATGGAGTTCAAAACACAACGTGATGTGGCTGTGCATAAGTACACCGCTGCTGAGCGCGCCATTCGTGAGCATCAATTGATAGCTGATTTTCAACAAGAAATGCAGGAACTGGTCAAAAACCCGACATTCAGCGTTGATGAAGTCAATGAAAAAACCAACATCAAGTTTCATTTACTGATTAACAGGGCATTCCCAATTCAAAACTCAATGATATATCACAACAACGAATTGACGGGTGTATGTACCACCGGACTAGAAACCATTGACCTTGAGTTACTTAATTTCAAATTGAACAAACTCATTGACACAAACAAACAACAGCAAATTGAGCGACATAATATAACCACCGCTAAAAACCTCACCATGGCATTTTTATTTATTCCATTGAACCCCGAGGAATTTGATAACACCCAACTTATTTTCGGCTTGAAACAATCTAAACCCATCAGTACAGATATTGCAGTTGAATTTAAAACCTACTGTGAAGCAGCCTATGCTGTACTACAACAAATTCGTGATGTACACCAAGTGGCTTTGGCTGCCAATCTTGACAGCATGACTGGCTGTCATAATCGTGCCAGCATTGAAAAAATCATCAACGCCTCATTGGCAACAGCCAGCCGCACCACTTTAGCTTACATTGATTTAGACTACCTTAAAAACATCAACGACCAATACGGCCATGATGTGGGCGACCAATGCATCATTGGCTTTGTTCAGCTTTTAACCAAACACCTACTTAACCAGGCCAAGCTGGGTCGAATAGGCGGTGACGAGTTCATCGCTGTGTTTTCAGATGTTGATTTTGAAGCTTGTGAAGCACTGCTGGAAACATTCATTGAATCATTGGCTGAGCAAAGGTTTTCAGCCGCGCAAATCACCATTTCCACCAGCATCGGCTTAGCAGAATCACGAATCGATGAGACCATGAAAAGACTGCTGAACAAGGCCGATGCGGCACTTTATCAAGCCAAAGCTCAAGGCAGGAACCAATTAACCGTTTATGAACCAGGCATGTCAACATCAGCACCTTGAGCAAAAGTTATGCGGTGGTTCCAATTAACTGGATTAATGTGATTTTTTAACGTATTCGGTCAAAATAACAATGCGCTGGCTTTCAACTTTACCTTCAATTTGACCCGGGTTGTCCGGCACCAATGAAATGTTTCTCACTGCAGTACCTTGTTTGGCCGTGAATCCCCCACCTTTGACTTTCAAATCCTTTACCAAAGTGACGGTGTCACCGGCACTTAATTTAGCACCATGACAATCGGTATGTTGTTCATGGTCTTGGCCTTCTCCGGTTGCTTTCGCCCATGTTAACTGGTCATCTTCTAGGTACATCATGTCCAGCAATGCCTGCGGCCACCCTTCGGCTGATAAGCGAGTCAACATGCGCCATGCCAAGACTTTGACGGCAGCCACCTCACTCCACATACTGTCATTTAAACAGCGCCAGTGATTGGCTTCGGTTAAATCAGGATCATCAATTTGCGTTCGACATGTACCACACAAATAAGCACAGGACTCAACATCCAGCTGATCGACTGGTTGCACCTGATAAACTTGTAAATCTTCGGTTGCTTGACACAACTCACATTGCTCTGCTGAGCGTTGTTTTAAAAAAACTTCAATTTTCATGCTGCGCATTATACCCGAAACAGCTTAACTGTTTAACCGCAACTTCAAGCCAAAAGCAAAAGTGAAGCTGGGTCATCAACACCCTAAAGTCTTATAAACTGCTTGCTGTTTCACATTGGGTACTGGCACACAGGTTTATGACTCTGGCAACACCCAATCCGGTCTGGCAAAGTGACAGGTGTAGCCATCTGGAATTCGCTCTAAATAATCCTGATGTTCTGGCTCTGCTTCCCAGAAATCACTGGCAGGGCTGACCTTAGTCACCGCTTTTCCGGGCCATAAACCGGATGCATCCACATCTTTAATGGTTTTTTCAGCCATTTTTTGTTGCGCTTCACTGGTATAAAAAATTTCAGAACGGTACGATTCACCAAGGTCATTACCCTGACGGTTGACTGTGGTTGGGTCATGTATTTGAAAAAAGTAGGCCAATATATCGCGGTAACTGATGACCTCATTATCAAAAATTATTTCAATGGCCTCAGCATGAGAACCATGGTTACGGTAAGTGGCGTTGGACACATCGCCCCCCGTATAACCAACTCGGGTTTCCAAGACACCGTTCATTTGTCGAATCAGGTCCTGCATACCCCAAAAACATCCGCCGGCCAAAATTGCTTTTTCTTTGCTCATGGTGTTTCCTCAGTTAACCCAGCAAGAGCTGTTTGCTGGGATTATATGTCAATGGATTGAGGGTTATTATGGGGCATTGATTGACTGATTTAAAGTGACATATGAAGGGCAATGTAAAGAAAACATAACCACCATCAGCAAACAGAAGTACAGCGCAACAAATGCTTTCAACACAATAAAGATAATATTTGTTTACACTAAGCTTGATTAGCGTGATAATGATAAGATTTTCAAACATTATACATAACACACTATTGACTGTAATGTAAATATTGATTATCATAAAACATATAAAAATAAGCTAAAGCTAACTATACTTATCATTGTATGAAATTTATTAACCTATCAAATCAAGCTGTATGTACTGAACTGGGTAGACGCATTGAACAACTGCGGCTGGAACAAAATTTAACCCAACAGGCGGTGGCCGATGAAGTTGGCATTTCAAGGGTCAGCTATGGCCGCCTAGAAGCAGGTGAAGCTAAATTAATCAATGTAGTGGCCGTACTGCGCGTTTTGGGTCAATTGGACGCCCTTGAACTCGCCTTACCTGATGTGGTTTTCAGCCCAATGCAGCTGCTAAAATTACAAGGCAAACAACGCAAAAGGGCTTCAGGAGCACGTTCAGCAACGGACCAAAGCAATGACAAGCAAAACAACCCTGACGAGGATTGGTGATGAACCACCTGGCAGAAATCAGCATGTGGGACCAATTGGTTGGCGCCCTTGCCTACGACCAAGCCTCTGGCCTCAGCACCTTTGAATATGCACCCAGTTGGCGCAAAACAGGCATTGAAATGGCGCCTATCACCATGCCATTGAGTGCACAAAAATTTCGCTTTCCCGGCTTGAACTATGACACATTCAAGGGCTTAGCTGGGGTCTTTGCTGATGCCTTGCCTGATGACTTTGGTCACGCAGTGATCAATGCGTGGCTGGCAAGACAGGGACGTGATGCCGATTCATTCACAGCCGTTGAACGCTTGTTGTACCAAGGCAGCAGAGGCATGGGGGCCCTGGAGTTTAAACCCATGCTGGATCGCGAATATGCCAGCAGTGAACGGTTAGAAATGAGCGCCATGATAAGCATGGCACAACACATCCTGGACCAACGAGCAGGCCTCAAGCAACAACTGCATCAGCATGACCAAGCCGGTGCCATGCAAGCGATCCTACAAGTAGGCACTTCAGCCGGTGGCGCCCGAGCCAAAGCGGTGATCGCCATCAACCAAGCACGTGATGAAATCCGTTCTGGCCAAGTACCTGCCCCACCCGGTTTTGAGCATTACCTACTGAAATTTGATGGTGTCCAAGAACACCGAACAGACCAAGAAACCTTTGGCGACCCTCAAGGCTATGGTCGCATGGAATACGCTTATTATTTAATGGCCCTTGATGCAGGCATTGATATGGCGCCTTGTGAGTTGTTGCTTGAACAGCAACGCGCGCATTTTATGACCCAACGTTTTGATCGCATTGGCAACCACAAATGCCATTACTTATCACTGTGTGGTATGGCCCATGCCGACTTCAAAATGCCTGGTTCATTCAGTTATGAAGAACTGTTAACAGTGGCCAGAAAATTGCGTTTACCCAGAGCAGATGCGATTGAAATTTTTCGACGCATGGTCTTCAATGTGGTGGCACGAAATCATGACGACCACAGCAAAAATTTCGGTTTTTTAAAACCCTATGCCGAATCGCCCTGGCGCTTATCACCCGCCTTTGATGTGGCCTACAGTTATAAGCCCGGCTCGCCCTGGGTTGATTCACACCAGTTATCCATCAATGGTAAAAGATCAGGCTTTAATCGCGCTGATTTATTGGTCGTAGGACAGGCCATTGGTAATTTCAAGGAGGCCGAGGACATCATTGATAAAGTGTTAAATACAGTTAAACAGTGGCCAGAATACGCGTATCAGGCAAGCGTTGAGCCTGGTTTTTCGAAAACCATTGAATCCAACTTAAGACTGAATATTTAACCTTAAAAACCACCGAATGAGCAAAGCCGAAGTGCCAAACCAGATAAGAATTTATCGTTCACTGAGCGAGGCCGAAGTGCCACTAATTTTTTAACCAACCTACTTACTGACTGAACGGCATTGAATCGCAGCACCTAGCACCAACAATACAACCAGTAATAATATGAAAATAATACTCAAGGTCGGAACTGCTGTGACTTGACCAAAAAAGTCCATGGTCACTGAATTATTAGATTCATCAGGATCAGTATCAAGAACATTGAGCACAGTCCACTCAACTGACTCAAAACCTCGTTCAAAATTGGTTAGATAAAGACCGTGACAAGTGATGGATGAATGAGCCGGAATTACTGGAGTAAAAAAAGAATAAATAACTCCAGGAAGATTGCCTGGTCTTGGATCAAGAAATGTTTGAAAAAAAACACAATTTTGCTCAACTCCGAAATCAATAGTAAAATCAACTGCCAAGCCTTCACTATCAATTACAAAAATACCTGTATCAATCGAAATTGGAAAATTAGTAACTCCATTGACACCTGCGTCCTCAAAACTATTATTAGTTACGGTGACACTGAACACACCTATTTCACCAGCCTGAATATCGTTTATGGCAGCAGGCGTTATTTCAAGACTTAAATCAACTTCAGCTGCTTGCGACAAGCCGGGTGATACTAAAACCAATATCAGAAATTTAATATATCTGACATATTTATGCATCATTCAAATCCATTTATAAATATGAGATCGGGACGGTCTCTGTAAATTGACATTGCGGGGGATAGGTCGTCAATGATTTTAGCATTGAACATAGTTGCGATGTCTCCTGTCGGCACTCCATTTACTATTACATTGGGATTGGAAAAATACAATCGCCTTGACGTATTGAAATCAATCGACATTATCGATGCAAACACCGAAGGATCTAATTTCCCAAAGGCTTCAGGAAAGCCATTATTAGATATTAATTGGACATATGATGGCGAGGTTTGAATGTCCACATGATTGCCACCAAAAAGATGCCCTAATTCGTGTGTAAAAGTATCATCAAAAATAGCACAGCTTTGATCAACTAATGCAACTGAGAACTCATTAAAATCAGCACCAACATCACATCCTGGCGATAAATTACCGCCACAATTAGGTCTGGTTTGAACATAGGCAATACCGCACTGGGTAAAACTGTCACCAACTATCAAAATCGCCATGTCAGCACCGACACTATTCCTGAAATTTTCCATAGTTGTATTTACTTTAAAATTGTTTCTATCGATAGTTACATTACCTGTATTAACAAACCCATTAAGCTTAGCTGTAAAAATTTTGGTGACTCGGGTGTTGGTTAAACTGTTGGTGAGGGCTAGGTTGGTGTGATCGACTGAGGCCACCATCAGCGCTTCAATATCTTGGGTATCATTGGCATTATTAGAGTCACCTCCTGCATCAACCCGAGCTTCTTCAGTCCATAAAACCATTAAATCAACGAATGTAGTGCTGCCGCGATTTACAACAGGACTGTTGTTAGCATTTATGGCGAAACTTTTAACATGACTGATGTGAGTCTCTGCGGGTTCAGAAGTAACGTTAATTAAACCATCATCCCCTTCCTCGGGTTCATCTTGTGAAGGATATCCTTCGAGTCTTATCTCAATATAATTATAGTCACCACCAAATATTCTTTCTATGCCATATCTGCCCTCATTGCCTGTAATAAGCCCAGTTAACTGGCCATTGGTTACGCTCAGTAGAACATCATAGTCATCATTAACACCAGTCCACAGGTAACTGAATTCATCATCTGGCAAACCGGGAATTGGGTAAACTTCTGGCCCTGGTGGATCATCCTCTGACCGAAAATAAAAACCGGCTCTTGGATCAAAACTTTGGAGTGGCACAACAGTTGAACCACCATCAGGAAACTCAATCAAAAGTTGCTCTGGAATCTCTTTCAAAACATCAAAGTTTATTGAAATTTGATTGATTTGAAAAGCGGTGGGTGGTGGAGATACAGATGGATCTACTTCTTCAATGTTGGAAATCAAGCTGACTTGACTGTGTGATGCAAAACTAAGACAACATAATATATATATATACAATACTTTTTCATAAGACTCCCAATTACTTAAATACCTATAGGAACACCGGCTCCTTAACATATTAGCACAAATATCAACAGTTACTTTATAACTTTTCGGAAAAATGATGAATTAGTATTGGCGTTTATAATGAAATTTAAAATTCAATCCTACTCAGTCCATGAACTGGGCCTCTAACTCAAATCGAAATGTATATTAAACAACAGTGATTGTTTACACAGTTGAACATTGAGCGCTTAGGCGCCGAAATCATAACTGTCATCATCAACGGTAAAACCTGAGTTTAGAGGGCTGGCTTTAAGCGAGAAGTGGCCCAAAACTTAAGACTGAAGCTCTGAAAACAAACCATCGAGGCATGGAATTAAACCCACCACGCCACTTGATTTTAATTGGCAAAGCTATAAAATCATGGCCTTTATTGACCAACCGAGACAGCACATACAATGAGTGGATGTTGTGAAAAAGATGATGCCGCACTAACGCACTTACAACAGCAGCAGCGAGGCACCTTACAATCCGTACTTGTCATCAATGCCGTGATGTTTTTGGTGGTGGTCGTAGCGGCTTTCTACGCGCACTCATCGGCACTGATGGCTGACAGCTTAGATAACCTTGGCGATGCGCTGACTTACGCGCTCAGTCTGTACGCGGTCAGTCGCAGCAATGCAGTCAAAGCACGGGTGGCACTATTCAAAGGTGGCTTGATTTTATTGGCTGCATTGGTGGTGTTGGGTCAAATCATCTATAAGCTGTATGTACCCAGCTTACCCGTATTTGAATTAATGGGTCTTTTCAGTTTGTTGGCATTGGTTGGCAACTCGATCTGCTTGTACCTGCTGTGGCGCCACCGAAGTGATGACGTGAATATGAGCTCAGTGTGGGAGTGTTCTCGCAATGACATCGCCAGTAACTTATCGGTATTTATCGCCGCTGGCGCCGTGTGGCTGACCGGTGCCGGCTGGCCCGACATGGTGGTGGCTTTGGGCTTGGTTTGTTTGCTGCTGCGTTCAGCCTACCGGGTCATTACCAGCGCGTTGGCAGAACTTCGCGCTGCAAACTGACATTTAAGGTGATTACTTATTGATTCCACATGCAAAAATACAGCCACTGAAACCTGATTTGTATTAATCACACCGGCTGCTTTGATGCTGCTTCATTAAAATGCGGTTACACACGCCTGAACCAGCCTTTATTTTTTGCTAAAATACCCTGAACCTGGAGCAAAAAATGAACAATAAACTGTACTTTGCGATGGCCTTGATGCTGCTGATTCCAACCACATATGGTAAGCAGCTGGTAGACCTCAAACCTGTCCCACTGATAGATTTCATGCAAAATGATTTACTTGAACCCTATCCAGTTAATATACTGGTACCCAAAGCATACCAAGGGTTTGAATTTGTTGCCGATGAACCAGGAAAGTATTTCTGGATGCGCCCAAAAGATGCCAAAAAAGCCGAAAAACACCATGACCTGCCAACCAATAAAGGTTTTATGTATGGCAAAATTACCATGAACGTGGCTTATGATGCCGGCGTCGATCAGTTTGTTGGCATAGAAGATGAGGTCGCTCAAACACAGGTCACAAATTATTTTGAAGATTTTTCCATGGACCGTGTGTTGGTGAATGGCCACCCAATACTGATGGCCAAGATGGTACACAAAGAGTCAAAACAACCCACTTACCTCATGTACATTGCCACCAAAGTTTCTAGCAATGTTGTGGTAATTGCCTACATTCCACCCAAATACAGCATTGCAAAAGGCGACTTTGTTTGGGCACAACAGCTGACCCTATTCAATGGGTCAAGCGCTGAGACTGATGGCCAAGATGATAAGCATTAAAAAACAACACTGGCCACTGACCTTGCTGCTGGCCTTGTCGGTGGTGTGGAGCTGTTATTACTTGGTAGACGGTGCTTGGAATGATTATGGACGCACCAAACCGGAATGGCTGTTATTGATAGATGGTTTATTGGTGCTGCCATTGCTGTGTTTTTACTGCATTGATGACAAACGACAAGCTGCGCTCAAAGCACTGATTTACGCCAGCTTAATGGTGCTTCTTGGCAGTTACCTGATTCCCGATGCCAATAAACAACTGTGGCATTACCTAGAAGCTGGACGCTATGTGGTGCTGGCTTTGTTTGTTGTTTTTGAACTGACCACCTTACTGACGGTGTTGTTTGCCATCAAGTCATCATTGGACCACAGCAGCGATCCTGATTTGGCCATCAGCCAACCTATAGATAAACTTTTAGGCGCAGGTAAGTTATCAGCTTTGATGACTTTCGAAGCACGGGCCTGGGTGTACGCCCTGTTCTACCGCCGAATTGAGGTGTCGCGCTTCAGGGGCACACAACATTTTTATGGCCACTTGAAAGACGGTACCCAAAGCAACTTGTCAGGCTTCATTCTGTTGATTGTATTTGAAATTCCTTTGGCTCACTTGTTGTTACATTTCATCTGGTCACCTTTTGCTGCCAATGTAATCACGGCATTGACGGTGTTTGGGCTGTTGTTCATGGTGGCTGAATACCGCGCCATCAGCCGTCGACCAGTGTCGTTGGACCTGCACAATCAACAACTGATTATCCGCTATGGGCTGTATGCGCCGTTGATCCTACCCTTGGAACATATCCAAACCATAGGTGCTCATCATGAGGCGGTTTACCGAGCGAAAAACACCCGACGTTACAACCTGTTTGGCACACCCAATGTGGCCATCAGTACCACCACTGGAACACAAATTTATTTAGGCCTGAATCAGCCCACTGCTTTGATAGATGCGGTGAATGAACACATCAATGCATAATACAATCATCATCTGGGCAGGGCAGGTGCTCAACCTGGATGGTGGTATGCTGAATATCAAAATGCGACAACAACGTTGATTTAATCGCTTTGAGCACATCTGTTTCGGTTTGAATTTCATCGACTGTCACATGTAAAGTCATCAAATTAATGTCATTGGTCAGCGACCACACATGCATGTGGTGAACATCCACTACCGATGGAATGTCTTGAATCAACTGTTGTTTAACCGCTTGTTCATCCACCCCAGCAGGCGAACCTTCAATCAATATATGTGCAGATTTCTTCACCACCTGCCAGCCGGATTTAAGTATCAATACAGCCACCAGTACAGACAACACTGGATCGGCCCAAAACCAACCAAAGTTCATGATTAAAACTGCTGCCACAATGGCTGCCACCGAACCCAACAAATCACCCAACACATGAATCATGGCTGATTTAAGGTTCAAGTTTTCTTGGTCACCGCCGCTGATGATTTTAAACACAATGAGGTTGATTATCAGGCCCAACACCGCAATCACCAACATTGGCGTGGCCATGACTGCAACCGGTTGCATAAAACGCTGTGCTGCTTCAATCACAATCCACACTGCAATCAGCAACAAGCTTAAGCCATTGACAAAGGCCACCAGAATTTGAAACCGATGCCAACCAAAACTACGGGCCTCATCGGCGCCCTTGTCACTGAATTTGAAAGCCAGCCATGACAACAACAAGGCCAAACCATCACTGAACATATGGCCCGCATCTGCCAGCAACGCCAAGGAGCCGGATATCAAGCCACCAATCACTTCAGCAAACATGAAGCCAAAGGTCAGGAACATGGCCCACAGCACCCGTTTTTTATTGTCTTGATTGACCGCTATGCTGTGGTCATGATGACTGTGATCATGGTCATGATTGTTGTGGTCGTGGTCATGCGACTTGCTGTGTGGTTTTTGTGCTGTATTCATTGCATTCATCCAATCAGTTACTGGTGTTTACCTTTATCCCAACCTTGGGCACCCAAGTATTGTTTGCCAGCTGCTTCGGCCCCAGGCTCCAAGCGAGTACCCATTGAATCATTCCATCGATTCAAGTAGCCAAATAACGACACCACAGCCAAAATTTCAACCACCTCACCCTCATCCCAATACTGCTTCAAATTGCGCTCAATGTTGTCATCCACGGCATTGGGCACACTGGCCGCAGCCAAAGCAAATTCAAACATGGCTTTTTCAGCGGCGGTGAACAAATCGCTGCTGCGAAATGCCCAAATTTGATCTAAGCGCTGTTGGGAACCGCCGTATCGTTCAGCAGCAAGGATGGTGTGTGCTTGACAATAACGACAACCTGCTTGGGCACTGGTTAAATAACCCACCAGCCGTTTTTGTTCAGCCGTGACGCGACCTTCATTGGCCATCACAGCCATATTTAACTGCACAAATGCCTCAGCAATGGCAGGGCGAATCTGCATCGTCAATACACTGTTGGGACAAAACCCCAAGGTTTCATTAAAAAACTTAACCAGTTTTTCAACTTCTGGATTGGCAAACTGGTTCAGCGGTTCAATCAATGGCATCAGTTGTTCTCAAGTGTCAAAGAACGAACAGGCTAATGTTTTGTCTGGAAAAACTCAACTGAATTCATGCAATTCAATAGAATATTTTTAATATTGTGGGCATACCTCGACAAACAGCTGACAGTTCATGTCAATCAAATGTTCTAGAACACCACCTATTATTATACTGAATGAATTCTTGTAAAACATTGTGTCTTTCACCAATCAAACCGCTGCATTGATACACATTCATAGCATCATCCCGTATACTTTAATGACAATCAATTTAAATGCACCGTGAATAGTATGAAAACCAAAATTTTGCTGGCATTGTCAGTCCTTTCCTTCCATGCTTTTGGACAAGTCCCCAGTGTCGCGCCCATCGCTGACCAGAGTGATTTTCCAGGTAACACCGTATGTACCTCTGCCACTTTAACCAATACCGGCGACCCAGGTTTTGGTCCCTATTTACGGGTCATCGTTCCAACAGGCTTGAGCATCAGCTCATCTAATTTGTTTGGCCAAGCCATAAACTTCAATAACGTTGGCGTGTTTGGCCCACCACCGCCTCCAAGCAATGAATTGATTGACCCGATTACTGGTGATGTCATCACTGGCAACGAAAACGACACTTTCTATGTGTTACAGCCACCGATTGGTTCAGTCGTTAGTGGCGGAGTTCCATTAGATCTTGAGGTTTGTTTCGACATCGATCCCACCGCACCAGTAAATACTGCTGTACCTGTTGAAATCACCCCAGTGTATGAATTTGGTGACACTGCCACTGGCGACAACGGTCCGGTGATTGGCGCACCAATCAGTTTCAATGTAACACCAATTCTAGTGGTGTTTAACAAACAGCAAAATGCCCCTGAAAGCGAACGTCCACCAGGTCCTGATTGGCCTGTGACTTATACTTTAACCACCCAAGTGGCGTCTAACAACACAGTTGACGCTGTGGTTATCAATGATGTATTGCCTGCAGGGTTTGTCCTGGATGTGTCCAGTATCAATGTTGTAGGCGGGAACAATTGTACCTTACAAACCAGCAACCCATTGAATGTGACTTGTGATTCAATTGATGGTACTGGTGGAACTGATTTAACCATTACTTACACCGGCTATTTTGGTGACATCCTGAATGCCAATACTTGCGCAGTGTCGCTACAGACCAACAACGCCACCTTCAATGCTGATTTTTCTGGGGTGGCCATCCCACAAGAAACTGGTACTCAATCCATCAGTGTTGAACATTTAACCATTCAAAAAAGTGTGGACGACAGCACGCTTATTCCTAGTCAAACTGTGACATTTACTTTAAATATCCAACTCAATGAGTATGCAACCGCAAACAACCTGCAGTTGACCGATGTGTTACCCGATGGCTACACCTTTCAAGCAGGCAGCGAAACCAGTTCTTTGGGCGCCATCAGCGCAGCTGTGGCGAACAACGTTCCCAGCAACGGACAAACCACCCTGGATTTTGACTTAACCGGCATTGCTGGTAACATCAATGGCGGCAGCCCTGCCATAACTGTGACTTACCAAGCACAAGTCGACCAAACTTACTTCAATGCAATCGACCCTATTTTAGCCAGTGATGAATTGACCAATACTGTCAATGCCACATATGGTTTAACTGGCGGTGCCAGTAGCTGTGACAATGCATCAGCAGTCACCACCATCATTGATCCCGTTCTAGTCAGCAAAGAAGTGCTTAATCCCCAGCCCTTTTATATGCCTGGGGACACGGTCACCTATCGTTTGTCCTTGGCTGTACCTTCTGGCGACACCAATGGTGTGGTGTTTGCAGACTTTCTGCCCTTACCTGTATTCGATGCCACCACAGTTAACACCACTTACGGTGTCGATGTAACGGTTGCGCCTACCGACACACTGGGCTTGGTACCCATCAGTATTGTCACTGATGGGACCACCAACAGTGTGACCATAAATTGGCCTGATATCGACACCAATTCGCCACAGGTACTGGCAGTTGATTTGGCTGTTACCATAGTAGACTCGCCTTTTGCTGACAATTTAAGTTTATCTAATTTATTACAGGTCAGAACCGAGAACAGTGGTCTCATCGAGGCCACAGCAGTGGCTCCGGTATTGATCTTAGTTAGGGCCCCAGATTTAACCATCACCAAAGGCGTGTTGGCTGCTGACCAAGGCACCATCGCACCTTTGCCTGCCGTTTTGCCAGTTGCTGGTAACTTGATTGGGGCTGATGCCAATGACAGCATCACCTATCAAATCACTGTAGAAAATACCGGCGGTGCTGATGCACACAACGTACTTATAAGCGACCCAGTGGTACCAGGTTTAACTGCTTGCAGCATTGATGCGGTAACCGATGGCACGGGCGCTCCACTGACCTACACTGGTGATTTAGCCACTGGTATCAGCTTAACCAACCCATTGCCAGCCAATGATGACAACCCAATCGGCGGTGGCGCACCATTCAGTACGGACACAGCACTGGTGAACATCACATGTGCAGTGGCCGCTGATGCCGTATTCAACAGCACTTATACCAACACCGCCACTGTAACTTATGCAGCAGTTGATACCGGGCCCTCGTTTCCAACACAACAAGATTCCGCCACTTTTACCACCACATCCCCAGTTATTGATAAAACCATCTTACAAGTACTGCCTGATGTAGACGGTGTGCCTGGAACCATCACCGTTGGTGAAACCATACAATATCAAGTGGTAATTACATTACCAGAAGGTCAAGGTAACAACGCCCAATTAGTTGATCTTTTAGACAATGGCTTGGTGTTTCAAAATTTTAATTCACTGACACCATCAACAGGTTTGGTTTCATCCGTTGGTTTTCCAACAGCTTTGGCCAATGCAAGCCTTTTAGGTACTCGCAATGGCTTGATTGATTTTGGAACAGTTAATAACAATAACAACAACAATGGAACACCTGAAACCATCACTGTTGTTTATACTGTGCTGGTTGAAGACAGTGGTGCTATTTCCAATGGTGTTCAACGAAACAATCGAGCTGACTTTATTACAGACACATCGAATGACAGGGACAGGGCGCCTAACAGAACCGTAACTGAACCCAGTATTACCATGAATAAGTCTGCAGCTCCGAGCAATGCCGACGCAGGTGATGTGATCACCTATACGATCACCGTAACCAACAACGGCAACTCTCCTGCTTTTGATGTGGCGCTGGAAGATTTATTGGCAGATCCGGACTTGAGTTTAGTTGCAACCTCTGTTGTGACCTCTCAAGGGATTGTTACTACCGGCAACACGGCAGGAGATACCACCGTTTTAGTTGATATTGGCACGCTTGGTATTGGTGCTTCGGCTTCGATTACATTCAGTGCCACTTTGAGCAATACCGTAATTTCTGGTGATTCAGTCTCCAATACTGCCACAGTCACCAACTATAACTCAATACCAGGTGGTGGCCGAATTTATCCTGATGTCGATGACACAGCAGTGGTAAGTATCGCAGCTGCAACCACGGCAAAAACTGTTTTGGGGGCCACATCAACAGAACAGTCTGATGGCATCAGTACTCGAGGTGACGTTAATTTAGTGGATTTGACCATTGGTGAAGAAGTGACTTTTGAAATCACCACCACTTTGGCAGAAGGCGTATCACCAAGCGTTATCATCACTGACAACTTACCCAATGATGGTACAGGTCAAATGGAATATGTTTCTGCATCTGTATTTTCAGTTGGCTCGAATTTAACTCCCACCATTGCTGCACCACCCCCAGTACCTTCAGGTACCAGTTCAGTGAGTTTTGATTTTGGTTCTGTGACTAATGCAGAAGATGGCTCCGTAGGCCCAGAAGATGAAATCGTTATACTGGTTACTGGTCGTGTCACTGACATAGCTAATAATGTGGGCATAGAAGAATTGATTAACCGGGTACAAGTGCAGTTCAACACCGGTTTGAACGCCACGGCCGAAGCCAGCATCGAAGTGGTTGAACCAGTCTTGACTATCGACAAAACCAGCACCACGACCACTGCCGATGCTGGAGACACCATCACTTTTGTAATGACTGTGGATAATTTACTGACCAATAACACCAGTGCCAATGCTTTTGATGTGACTTTAACTGATAACATCCCAGCTGGTTTAACCTTCGCTGGAAATTTAACCACAGATTCAGGTTTAGCGCCTACCACCTTGTCCCAAGCTGCTGGTATTATCACCGCGACTTGGACCAATTACCCAATCGGGTCTGTGACGGTCATCAGTTTTGATGTCACTGTCGATAACTCAGTCGCCCCTGATCAAATGATTCAAAACACCGCTGAAATAGAGTGGACCAGTTTGCCTGGTGTCAGCGTGCATGAGCGCACCAGAACCGATGACGATGCACACAGCATCACCATTGGTGAAACGGGTTTAGATAAAGCGGTTATCGGCACTTCCGAACCTTCCACTGGCACCAGTGTAAATGGTGGGGAAGATGATTTAACCATTGGGGAAGAAGTGACTTACCAATTCATCGTGACTTTACCTGAAGGCACCACGCCTAATGCGGTGGTCACTGATCAATTACCCACCGTTTCAAATATCCTGTCAGTTGTGAGCTCAAGAATCGTTTCAATTGGTGGCCGTTTAACACCAACATCCGGCACTCCAGGCGATGCTGGTATTGCCACTGATTCCGACTTAGACTCTTACGATGACCGCGTTCAGTGGTTTTTGGGTGATGTTTTCAACAACCCTGACGGCCTTGACAACAGTGATGACCAACTGCTCTTTGAAGTGGTGGCATTGGTAGTCGATGAAGCAATTAACCAAGGTGGAGCCAACGACGTTGTTAACACCGCCACTTTAAGCTACACCGGCGGCAGCATTGCTGGTACTGCATTAGTTGATCTGGTTGAGCCTCGACTGAACGTCAGTAAAGCGACCGTGCCGGTTACGGTACTGGCCGATGCTGGGGATACCATCGACTTTCGCATCACCATTGATCACATACCTACTTCAACTGCCGATGCATTTTCATTGGTATTAACTGATATGTTACCCAGTCCTGGCGTCAGCTGGATTGATGACAGCGCAGTAAACTTTTCATCCACTTGTGGTGCAGTGGTTAACTCCACTGGCGACCCCAACATTGTTTTCACCATCAACCAACTGGCACTGTCTACTGGCAGCTGTACCATTGACTACAAAGTTACAGTGGATTTAGAGGTGAAACCAGGCACCAGTTATTCTAATAATGTTGAACTACAGTACGATTCCACACCCGTTTATGTGGCCGGCGCAACCCGCAGAACCTTAGATGCTGCATCGGCCTCGTTCAATATTGGTGTACCCTCCATTGAAAAAACAGTGACCTCCACTTCTTTGAATGACACTGGCACTGGCATCGGTGATATGGCCACCGAAGACCTGGCCATTGGTGAATTGGTGGATTACACCATCACCATCACGGTACCTGAAGGCACATCTAACAACGCCACCTTACAAGACAATGTACCAGTGACTAGTTCAGGTGGGGCCATGGAAATCGTCTCAGCAGCAGTTACCTTCATTGGCAACAACATCTCCACCACCTTACCAGGAACGCCGGGGTTATCTAATACCGATGGTGACGGCTTGAACGACCAGGTACTGTTTGATTTTGGCAACATCATCAACACTCCTGACATGGTAGTTAACCAAAATGACCAAATCAGAGTCACAGTGACCGCCAGGATCACCGACAATCCGGTTAATTCAGCGGTAGAAACTTTAATCAATGACGCTTTATTTACCTATGGATTGAATGGCTTCACCATCAGCGATTCAGCTGATGTCGAGTTGGTCGAGCCCAACTTAGGCCTGAGTAAATCAATGGGTGCCCCAGTTGGTTTAGTGGTACCGATTCAATTGATCTTGAACAACACAGGTGGCACAGCTTCAGCCTATGATTTGACCTTAGTTGATGTTCTCAGCGACAGTATGTGGGACTTATCCACCATCACCGCAACCAGCATCCCTAGTGGTTTTAACTTTGCCGTTACTCCTGGACCTGGCGCTGGCGAATCGACTGTTACAATTACCTCAACTGGCGCACTTCCAGATTCATCCATTGAACCCAACGAAGTGTTGATTTTTGGCTTTACAGCTGAAATTCGCAGCGACATTCCTTTCCCAACCTCAATAGTCAACACAGTAACCTTAACTGAAGCTTCCAGCTTGCCTGGAGTTGACCCCGGTGAAAGGGACTATTCTGACCTCGTGGCAACAGATACCTTACAGTTGGCTGCCTTGAATTCAACCAAGACAGACGCGCTGCTTATTGACAACGGTACTGCTGGTCAAGCCAACCCTGGCGACACTTTACGCTACACGGTGGTGATTGAAAACTCAGGGAATGGTGATGCCACTTCGGTGGTGTTCAGTGATGCACCGGATGCCAACACCACCTTGGTGGTTGGCAGTGTGACCACCACCCTAGGTACTGTAACCACTGGTAACAGTGGCACCGATGGTGCTGTGGTGGTGGACATTGGAACCCTTGTTGGCAACTCAACTGTAACCATTACTTTTGATGTGACCATCGACAACCCATTTCCGCAAGCTGTCACTGAAATCAGCAACCAAGGCTTGATAGAATCAAACGAATTCCCACCTTTTGATACCGATGATCCAGACACCGTTGCTGATGATGACCCAACCATCACACCGATCGATGCAGGGCATGATTTAACCGTCAGTAAAGATGATGGCGGCGTGACTGCGATGGCAGGTGACACAGTTATTTACCTCATCAGCTACGCCAATATTGGCGATCAAAACAGCACCGGCGTGGTGCTCACTGAAACCGTGCCTAACAACAGTACTTTCAACGCAAGCAGCAGTACAGCCGGGTGGACTTGTCCCAATGGCGCACCTTCGAGCACTGTATGTACACTTGCAGTGGGTAACTTGGCAGGTGGCAGCAGTGGCACTGCCAACTTCGCGATTGATGTGTTCGATCCCAAACCTTCTGGGGTGACACAAATTCTGAACACAGTAACAATCGCTGATGATGGCAACAATGGTCCTGAAGATGACACCAGCAACAACAGTGGCCAAGACACCACACCAATTGATGCAGCACCTGATTTGAGCATCATAAAAACCAGCAGTGGCGCCAATGTGTCACCTGGTGATGTGCTGGTTTACACTTTGAGCTACCAAAACATCGGTACTCAGGATGCCACTGGCGTGGTGATCACTGATGCAGTGCCCAACAACACCAGCTTTAATGCCGCTGGCTCTACAGCTGGCTGGTCATGCGCCAACAATGACCCTGCACCCACGGCTTGTAGTTTCAACCTGGGTTCAGTCGCTGCTGGTGCCCCTGCCACAGCAATTCAATTCGCAGTCAACATCTTGAATCCCTTACCATCAGGGGTGACGCAAATCTCCAATACCGCCAGTATTGCTGACGATGGCAACAATGGTGCTGATACCGACCCCAGCAACAACAGCGATGATGAAAGCAACACTGTGGTGGCGGTACCTGATTTAATTGTCAGTAAAGACGACGGTGGTATCACAGTCGGTGCCGGTGACACCATTCCGTATACCATCAGCTACCAAAACATCGGCAATCAAGAAGCCACTGGTGTGGTACTGACCGAAACCGTACCTGCCAACACCGCATTCAATGCCGGTTCATCCGATGCTTGGGTTTGTACCCCGAACATCAATGCTGGCTCAAGCTGTACCTTGGCAGTAGGTGCGGTATTGGGTGGTGGCGCAGGTGGCACGGCCACGTTTGCAGTAGATGTGGTGGCACCCAAACCATCGGGTGTGACCATGATCAACAACACCGTCAGCATCGCCGATGATGGCAACAATGGCGCAGAGGACACCTCCAACAACAGCGGTTCTGACAACACGCCAGTCGAGGCTGCACCTGATTTAACCATCACCAAGACCGCTCAAATGAGCGTCATCGATGCCGGTCAAGTACTGATTTATGACCTGGTCTATGCCAACATTGGCACCCAAGATGCCACCGGTGTAGTCATCACTGAGACCGTGCCAGTGCACAGCACCTTCAACTTAGCTGGCAGCACAGCGGGTTGGTCATGTGCAGATAATTCAGCGGCCAACACCACCTGCACCTTGAATGTGGGTTCATTGGCGGCTGGCGCACCGGCATTAACGGTACAGTTTGCAGTTAATGTCATCGATCCTTTGCCTTCTGGAGCCGATCAAATCATCAACTCTGCCAACATAGCCGATGATGGCAACAACGGCGCAGACACCGACCCCAACAACAACAGCGATGGTGACAGCACCACAATTGGTGCGGCTCCTGATTTGTTGATCACCAAAACTGATGTGGCCGACCCTGTGACAGCCGGTAATGTAATCGTTTACCAGCTCGGCTACCAAAACATTGGCAACCAAGATGCCACTGGCGTGGTGATCACCGAAACTGTGCCGGTCTATACCACCTTTGATGCGGCTGGCTCTACAGCTGGTTGGTCATGTGCCAATGGCGCGCCTGCTGCAACAGTATGTACCTTTAATGTGGGTGCTGTGGCCGCCGGCGACCCTGCACAAGTGGTGCTGTTTGCTGCAGCTATTGATGACCCATTAACTGATGGTGTTGAGCTGGTGAATAATTCAGCCAGCATAGCCGATGATGGCAACAATGGTGCTGATGCAGATCCTAGTAACAACAGCGATGATGAAAGCAACACTGTGGTGGCGGTACCTGATTTAATTGTCAGTAAAGACGACGGTGGTATCACAGTCGGTGCCGGTGACACCATTCCGTATACCATCAGCTACCAAAACATCGGCAATCAAGAAGCCACTGGTGTGGTACTGACCGAAACCGTACCTGCCAACACCGCATTCAATGCCGGTTCATCCGATGCTTGGGTTTGTACCCCGAACATCAATGCTGGCTCAAGCTGTACCTTGGCAGTAGGTGCGGTATTGGGTGGTGGCGCAGGTGGCACGGCCACGTTTGCAGTAGATGTGGTGGCACCCAAACCATCGGGTGTGGCCATGATCAACAACACCGTCAGCATCGCCGATGATGGCAACAATGGCGCAGAGGACACCTCCAACAACAGCGGTTCTGACAACACGCCAGTCGAGGCTGCACCTGATTTAACCATCACCAAGACCGCTCAAATGAGCGTCATCGATGCCGGTCAAGTACTGATTTATGACCTGGTCTATGCCAACATTGGCACCCAAGATGCCACCGGTGTAGTCATCACTGAGACCGTGCCAGTGCACAGCACCTTCAACTTAGCTGGCAGCACAGCGGGTTGGTCATGTGCAGATAATTCAGCGGCCAACACCACCTGCACCTTGAATGTGGGTTCATTGGCGGCTGGCGCACCGGCATTAACGGTACAGTTTGCAGTTAATGTCATCGATCCTTTGCCTTCTGGAGCCGATCAAATCATCAACACTGCCAGCATAGCCGATGATGGCAACAACGGCGCAGACACCGACCCCAACAACAACAGCGATGGTGACAGCACCACAATTGGTGCGGCTCCTGATTTGTTGATCACCAAAACTGATGTTTCTAATTTGGTTGATGCAGGTGGCGTCATTGTTTACCAACTCAGCTATCAAAACATTGGTAACCAAGATGCCACTGGTGTGGTGATCACCGAAACTGTGCCTAACAACACAACCTTTAACCTGGCTGCCAGTACCAATGGTTGGAGTTGTGCAGACAATGCCCCTGCTGCCAGTACCTGTACTTTAGCAGTCGGTGCTGTAGCTGCTGGTGATGCGGCAGTGGTTGTTCAGTTTGCAGTGAATGTACCTAACCCAATACCAGCTGGTGTCGATACTGTAACTAACTATGTGAGTATTGGCGACGATGGCAACAATGGTGATGATGCAGACCCGACCAACAACGATGACGATGAGGACACCACAATTGGTGCCTTTCCAGACTTAAGCATCAGCAAGACCGACAACGATGTCACCGCAGGACCTGGCGATGTAGCCGTTTATCTTTTGACTTACGCCAACAATGGCACCCAGGACGCCACTGGTGTAATCATTACGGAAACGGTGCCTGTTGACACCACATACAATGCCGCTGGCAGTACAGCTGGTTGGTCCTGTTTGCCATCCAATGCAGCCGGTAGTATATGTACATTCACTGTTGGCAATTTAAATGTTGGCGTCTCTGGTTCCCTTAACTTTGCTGTACAAGTGGATGATCCGTTACCTACTGGCGTTAATGCAATCTTCAATACAGTATCCATCGAAGATGATGGCAGCAATGGAGATGACAGCAACCCAGATGACAACAGTGATGACGAACAAACCAGTGTCTTACTGAACCCACCCGTTGGCATCAAAGTAGGCAGCTTAAGTGCCCATGACCCCTATTTGATTGAATGGACTTTCTATTGGTTCAACCCATACAACAACCGTGATTTACCGGTGTTTATTTTTGACCCAATACCAGCTTCAACCCAGTACGTTGCCGGCAGTGGTAGTTGTACAGCCACTGGCAGCAGCACCTGTTCGGTACCAACGTACAACTCAAGTCTGAATCAACTGGAATTAACCGCCACGATTGCTCCGGACATGGGTGCTCCAATCAATGCGACAGTTGATCAATTGAATAATGAGGTTGTCATCACCTTCGAAACCAGGGTTGTTGGTTCAGTGAACGGTATCGTGATTGCCAACCAAGCACTGGCTAATTGGGATGAAGACAACGACGGCGACCCCAACAATGATGCCAATGATGGCCAACCTCCTGTAGTTACTGATGCCCCAGAAACGCCAGAGGTGGGCGACCCTACTTTGGTCAGGTCTGCAGCCCGTGTGCCAACATTAGACTGGTGGTCTTTACTGACTTTAATAGGTTTATTTGGGGCAACATTCTGGTACCGCAATCGACGTCGTGGACTGGCTGTGTAATACCCACAGCCAACAATAAAAGGTGAGTAAAAACCCAGCTTTTGCTGGGTTTTTATTTGCTTGTTAAAAATACAATAATGAGTGAACTGCACTGTACTTTAATTTTTAAACATCATCACCATATTAACTACTCACAATCACTTGAGAGCAGCACATGACAACATTTTATGATTTATCCGCAACCACATTGACCGGACAGGAACAATCGCTAGAAGCTTATAAGGGCAAAGTTGTATTGGTGGTGAATACCGCCAGTAAATGTGGCTTGACGCCGCAGTATGAAGGTTTACAAGAACTGTATGAAGAATACCAAGCACAAGGTTTGGAAATTTTGGGCTTTCCTTGTAACCAATTTGGTCAACAAGAACCTGGTGATGGCGACCAAATCAGTGAATTTTGTGAAATCAATTACGGAGTTAATTTCCCGATGTTTGGCAAAATTGATGTCAATGGTAAAAACACCCACCCAGTATTTGAACACCTGAAAGAAGAATTGCCAGGCACTTTGGGCAAAAACATCAAATGGAACTTCACCAAGTTCCTGATTGGTAAGGATGGTCAAGCCATCAAGCGTTTTGCACCAACCACCAAGCCAGCCGACCTTAAAAAACACATCGAAAAAGCCTTGGCAGCTTAATAATTAATGACTACAAATAAGCCTTGATTCAGTTTCCTAATCAGTTCCTGGATTAAGGCCAGCTCAAGCTCACCTATTTTTAGAACGTCCGACAGTTTTCATGTAAGCAGTTCTGCTGTAAATCAATGTGCATGAACATCAGCCTTTGGTTGAGCTTTGAAATGCGGAAACCTATGTTGTGCGTGCACTTGATGACAGTTGCCACAAGACTCAAGCAGTTGACTGTAATAAAAAGCCACCAGCTCAGGCTTTTTATTGGCAGCCACATGCTGCAACATACCCGCATAATAATGAAACTGTTGATCTTGTTGCAAAAAATCAGCAGGTAGCAAGGTGTGTAATTGGTGCATTTGCTGATCAGTCAACTTTTGCTTGAGGATGAAACTGTTTTCAATTTGGCGGGCCAAATTTTCAACTTGCTTAAAGTCACCAGCAGCACTGAAGGTAAGCATGTCCTTCATACCTGCTTCAATGGCACGCATTTCCTGCTGTAATAACGCCCTCAACTCAGGGTCTAATTTTTCAACAGCACTTATGGAATCATCAGTCCTTGCCCCGGAAAAAACCACCAACAAACACAATATAATCACAACTTTTATCCACATATTAATCACCCTATTCTAATTAGTAACCAATCGCCACAAGCAAAACCTATTCAGCACTGTTTGAGCCGTGAACGAAAGTTTAATTTATTTTACCTCTTTGGCTACAAACCGCCATGCCTTTCTTGTATTTTCAGGCTTAAATAGAAGCAAATTGCATGCGGTTATTAATTGAATGAGCGGAAAATTACCATTGAAAAGCAAAAATACAGTATTTAAATAATCTGCACTGAGCACCGCAATCTTATGTTTTATCTGGCAACCAACAGAAACCTGTTCGAACCGGTGCATTGATGTCAAAGCAACTTTTGGGTAATGACTTACTTGCAATCAATCGTGGCACAGTGGGGATGGGTTCTTTGTAAGTCAGCGACATTATTTTCAAAGATGATTTAGAAACCACTGTTAAGATGAAAAGAAAACCGCTGAAGCAATATTGCCAGCACATTGTTTCAGTACTTGATTATATTCAACAGCAACTGCGTGAACCAGCAATGTGCGTGCAGTTGCGGTTTACTATAACCGCTCCAATAGGTACATCATATTTAGGGTACTGGGTTAGTTGTGAAGCTAACTAGGTACATTGACAGAAAGCCGGAGGAACATAGCAAAACTGGAGCTGTGAACAGCTGTACATCAGCAGTAACTACAACAAAGTTTAAATAAATCAATAATCAGCGCAGCTGGCTGTCTTTACTGGCACGTCGATTGATGGCACTGTTGGCACCGGCTGTTGCTTCAAGCTCGGCCTGACAGCTGATACAATGCTGAACACCTGGCACTGCGGTTCGTCGGACTTCAGGAATGGGCAAATCACACTCAACACAAAACTCGGCTGACTCACCTTTATTTAAACGGTTCCTGACCTGTTCCAACGCTTCCTCTACGCTGGCATCAATTTGATCTTGTACCGCGCCATCACGCGCCCAACCGCTTGCCATACCATACACCTCTCATCTGTCAATATAATCAGCCCCCCAAGACATGGTAAGGCTGCGCCGTATGCTAAATTTTACCACAATCTAATTTTCTTCAAGTTTGACAGCAACTCAGGCGTAAGGATTGGCTATACCCAAACCAGCCAACAACTCAATTTCCAGCGCTTCCATGAGTTCCGCTTCGGCTTCATCAATGTGATCATAACCTAGCAAATGCAATACCCCATGTATGCTCATATGGGCCCAGTGATGATCGGGTATTTTATTTTGTGCTGTGGCTTCATGTGCGACCACAGCAGCACAAATCGCCAAATCTCCGAGGTGATTAGATGCAACAAATTCGGGTACATCTGCTGGGAATGACAAGACATTGGTCGGTTGCTCTTTACCACGGTAAGTGTGATTCAGTTGTTGGCTTTCAACGGCATCAACCACTTTGATACAAACTTCGCCAGTGACCTTGAGCTTTTCTGCAAGCCGATTCAGCCAGCTTTGAAACTGGGCGGCATCCGGTGCGCTGAGGTTTTCATTATTGATGAGTTCGAGCTGTATCATTCACCGTGTTTGGCAGGTTTTTGGTTGTCGTAGGCATCAACGATTTTTTGCACCAATGAGTGCCTGACCACATCTTTTGATTTGAACCAGCTGAAACTGATGCCTTTGATGTCCTGTAAAATTTCCATGGCATGTTTTAACCCAGATTTCTCCCCTGGTCTTAAATCCACTTGAGTGATGTCACCAGTGACGACCACTGTGGTATTGAAACCTGTACGGGTCAAAAACATTTTCATTTGCTCAACTGTGGTGTTTTGCGCTTCATCCAAAATCACATAAGCATCGTTCAGTGTACGGCCTCGCATGAATGCCAACGGCGCGACTTCAATTTCATTTTTTTCGAGCATTTTTTCGACCTTATTGTGACCCAACATGTCGTACAAAGCGTCGTACAGTGGGCGTAAATACGGGTCAACTTTTTCGCTCAAATCACCAGGCAAAAATCCTAAACGCTCACCAGCTTCAACAGCAGGTCGCACCAACACCAAACGGCGCACTCGGTCAGTAACGAAAGCCTCCACTGCACAGGCCACGGCCAAATAGGTTTTTCCGGTGCCCGCTGGACCTATGCCAAAATTAATGTCATGGGTCACGATGTTATGCAGGTATTCTTTTTGATTGTCTGAACGGCCTGTAATCACCCCTGCTTTGGTTTTAATTGCCACTTCTTGGGGTTCGTAATCAGGCTTGCTGGCATTGCCAGCTAAAATCACGTGCACAATCTCTGGACTCAAAGCCTCTTTGCGGGCTTCCTGGACCAATAAATTAAGCATTTTAGCGGCATGTTTAACGTTTTTTTCTTCACCTTGCACTTGAAATTGATTGCCACGGGCATGAATTTCGGTGGTGGTGTGTTCAGCCAGTTGCTTGAGGTGGGCGTCATGTCGGCCATATAAGTTAACTAAGCTACCTGCATTCAAGTCCTTGAATTCCATGTTACGGACGGTGGCTTGTTTTTCCTGCCTATTTATTTCATTCATCATCTATCAATACACGGCCTCTTAAAGAGTTTCTCAAAGCTTCTGTGATAACCACATCCACCATTTGGCCTACCATCCGCTGTGGACCTGCGAAGTTAACCACACGGTTGTTTTCGGTTTTACCCGACAGTTCATCATCTGACCATTTTGAAGTACCTTCAACCAAAATCCTTTGGGTGCTGCCCACCATGGTTTGACTGATTTCAGCAGCCATGTCATTGATGGTACTTTGTAAACGCTGCAAACGGGCTTTCTTTTCATCCAACGACACCAAGTCAGGCATTGATGAGGCTGGTGTACCAGGACGTGCAGAATAGATAAAACTGAAACATTGGTCAAAACCAATGTCAGTGATCAGTTTCATGGTGGCCTCAAAATCACTGGCAGTCTCACCTGGGAAACCGACGATGAAATCTGAAGAAAGACTGATGTCCGGTCTGACTTCACGCAATTTACGGATTGTTTGCTTGTATTCTAAAGCGGTATGCCCGCGTTTCATCATTGATAAAATGCGGTCCGAACCACTTTGCACTGGTAAATGTAGATAATTTGCCAATTCAGGCACATCACGATACGCTTCAATCAAGCCATCAGTGAATTCAACTGGATGAGATGTGGTGAAGCGAATGCGTTCAATGCCTTCAATGGCTGCCACGTAATGAATCAACAAGGCCAAATCAACCACTTCACCATCATGCGATAAGCCGCGGTAGGCATTGACGTTTTGACCCAATAGGTTAACTTCTTTAACGCCCTGCTCTGCCAACTTCATGATTTCAGCCAACACCCCATCCAAAGGACGTGACATTTCTTCACCACGGGTATAGGGCACCACGCAAAAAGAACAGTATTTACTGCAACCTTCCATGATTGAAACAAAAGCCGATGGCCCGTCTTTACGCGGCTCAGGTAAATTATCGAACTTTTCTATTTCGGGGAATGAAATATCCACCTGAGGTTTTTGTTCGGTATTCCTTTGATTCAACAGTTCTGGTAACCGGTGAATGGTTTGAGGTCCAAACACCAAATCCACATAAGGTGCACGTTTAATGATGGCTTCACCTTCTTGAGAAGCCACACAACCGCCAACACCAATGATGACATCAGGATTTTTTTCTTTGATTTTTCGCCAACGGCCTAATTGAGAAAAAACCTTTTCTTGGGCTTTCTCCCTGATTGAGCAAGTGTTGATTAAGATCACATCGGCCTCTTCTTCAACATCTGTGATGCTTAAGCCATGTGACTTTAATAACACATCTTGCATTTTGTCAGAATCGTACTCATTCATCTGACAACCGTGGGTTCTGATAAAAACTTTACCGCTCATAAGCTTGTTCATTTATTCTATCAACTAATTGTACAATGATTTGTGCAGTAAGACCCCAAATCACATCATTTTTATATTCAAAAACATAGTAGTGCCTGTTACCAAACGGCGTTTTCACTTTGTTTTTGACTCTGTTATTCCGATCTTGAAAAAACCTGAAAGGTACACCAAAGGCACGATCAACTTCATTAGGCTCAATAACCAATTGAGACAAATCTTTAATCTCACCCACAAAAGGCGTTACATGAAAACCACTGATGGACGGCAAACCATCCAAAAAACCCCACAAATCAATGTGCATTCGAGGCACCCCGATCTCTTCTCGCGTTTCGCGCAGGGCTGTGTGCCTGATGTTCTTATCCTGTTGTTCATAGGCACCGCCAGGGAAACTGACTTGTCCAGAGTGGTGTTTTAAATTGGCAGTGCGTTGAGTTAAAAGCACCCAAGGTTCATCGTCTTTCCAATAGAAAGGGAATAGTACAGCAGCGGCTCGCTCCATGTCACCTGGAGAACCTAACCACAATGATTCATCAATCAAATCCTGATTGAGATGTGGTTTAACCAAACGACTGAATTTATCCATCTACCTAACTAAAAAAGGCAAGTTTAACAACTTGCCCCTTGATCGTGCTTTTGGGATAGGGTTATTTGATTTCAAGTAAATGAACATCAAAAACCAACACCTCATTTGGACCAATTGGACCTTGACCTTTCACACCATAAGCCATTTCAGGTGGTAAGAACACTTGCCATTTATCACCTTTTTTCATCATTGGTATAACTTCTCTCCAACCAGCCATGCCAATTTTAGTCATGTCCATTTCTAATGGTTGACCGGTTTTATAGGTGCTGTCAAATTCTTGGTAGTTATCAAACACATCTGCACCTATTAATTTACCACTGTAGTGAACAGTCACGGTATTTTCCAAGCTGGCATTTTTACCTGACCCAGCTTCAATCACTCGGTACTGAATGCCAGATGCCAATTCTTTGATGCCTGTTTTGCTGCGGTTTTGATTTAAAAACTGATCACTTCTTTGTTGGTTTTTTTCCGCCAACTGCAGGTATTCTTCACGTTGGAATAATTGCAGTTTTTGCTGGTATTTACCATACTCTTCTGCCATTTGTTCTTTAGTAATAGATGGCTCTTTTTTACCAGCTGCTTCTTTCAAACCTTTGACAGCTTGATCAATGTCCAATTCAAATTCAGTGCCTTCACGACCTGCCACTTGCAAGCCCATGCGATAACCAATGGCATAAGATGCTGCAGTTTTATCAAAGTTAATATCCGCACTGTTTGGAATTGCTTGTTCAGTTTGAGCCATGGCAGTCATTGTGGCCGCCAAAAACACCCAAGTTAATAATTTTTTCATTCGTAACCTCGTTAACAAAATCAGCCGCGTATTGTACGTCAGCATTGAGAGTTAAACAAGACAAGCAAGTAACTAATAAGTTCATATTTAGATAAAAATTTGCCTGATGTTGGTGCGTTTTAACAAAAATTGAATGCTTTTGGCTATGTGCGGAATTATTGTTATAATTTCGAATCCTTAAAAATTTAAGATGCTATCATGCCAAACGTTTTATCCAACCTTGAAAATAATGTCCTGACCATAACCATCAACCGACCCGATAAACTCAATGCACTCAACCAGGCTACATTGCGTGAACTCAATGACATCATCGAGCAAGCCAAAACTGATTCCAGTACAGCAGCCATTGTCATCACCGGCGCTGGTGACAAAGCATTTGTTGCTGGTGCTGACATCTCTGAACTGGCCACCACAGATGCCATGACTGGGATGCAGTTTGCCCGTTACGGCCAATCAGTTTTTAACAACATTGAAAACTGTGGCAAACCAGTGATTGCCGCAGTCAACGGCTTTGCTTTGGGCGGTGGTTGTGAATTGGCCATGGCTTGTCACCTGCGCATTGCTTCGGATAACGCTAAATTTGGCCAACCTGAGATTAAACTTGGGGTGATTCCTGGCTTTGGTGGTACCCAACGCTTAACTCGTCTGGTAGGCAAAGGCAAATCGATGGAAATGAATCTGTTGGGAGACATGGTTTCAGCCGATAAAGCCGAGCAAATTGGATTGGCCAACTGGGTGGTGCCACAAGGTGAGTTATTGCCAACTGTCAACAAAGTTGCTAAACAGTTGGCACAGTCTGCCCCAATTGCCATCAGTATGACCATCGATGCCATCAACAAAGGTTTAGAATGTGCCTTGCCCGACGCCTTGGACTATGAAGTCAAAGCCTTCGGTATTTGCTGCGCATCTGAAGACAAAAATGAAGGCACCAGTGCCTTTTTAGAAAAGAGAAAGGCAGTTTTTAAAGGCAAATAAATCTACCCAAAAGCAAAAAAAGGACGCCTACTTGCGTCCTTTTTTATTTCACATTAAGAAAACTTACCCTATCAACTGCGTTGCACTTTGCTGTACACGTAGTAAATCACAGCAATGAAAGCAGCCACACCGCACCACCAAGCACCACTGAACGAAGCATAAGGCACCATGCCTTGGAAGCTAACAGCAGCCACTGCCACCAACACACCCATCAAGGCTTCACCAGTAATTAAACCAGAAGCTAACAGCAAACCACTTGACTCTTTAACTTGTTGTTTCTCAACCGATTCTTTGGCCGCCTTCTGCTTTAAATAATGCGCTAATAAACCACCAATAAAGATGGGAACAGATAAACCCAAGGGTAAATACACACCCACTGCCACAGCCAACACAGGAAAACGGAATTCAGAACCACGTTTTTCTTGAATTTTATCCAGAATAATCAGTACAACCGCCAAAGCAAAGCCCATATATATGAAGTTCCATTCGATGCCTGCTCCAAAAATACCACTGGCCAAAGCCTGCATCAAACCAGCTTGCGGTGCAGCCAACATGGTGGCCTCTGGGTTCAATGGTGAAACACGTCCAATGCCATAACCCTGATCTAAAATATTCAACACAAATGGAATCACCAATGCCGCGGCCACCACCCCCACCACTTGAAAAATTTGTTGTTTCCAAGGCGTCGCACCAACAATGTGTCCACATTTCAGGTCTTGCATGTTATCACCAGCAATGGCAGCTGCCGAACAAATCAAACCAGCCAAAAATATCACCGCTATCGGCCCCAGAGTCGCGGCCATGCCTTCATTGCCCATCAGTTGTAATAAAATCAATGCCGAAACAATGACAGTCGCTATGGTCACCCCAGAAATGGGGTTGTTAGAAGAGCCGACCAAACCGGCCATATAGCCTGCCACTGAGGCAAATATAAAACCAAACACCAACATCAATATTGTCATAACCACAGCAATCATGTTGGCATCAGCGTAACCACCCAAGGCATTTTTAAAGATCAAAAAAACCGGAACAATGGCTAGTAACACGACAAGACCAACAAAATGAATCGGCGTGTCAAACTCTGTTCTGGGTAAACCACCACCATCACCCTTACTGTCCTGGTAAGCTTTGACGCTGGATTTGACCCCTTGCCACAAGGGTTTGGCCAAACTGATCAAAGACCAAAGACCACCAATCATCATTGCCCCAACACCGATGCGCCGACAGTTCTGCCATGATTGATTGGCTATTTGACCCCATTCAGCAGTCGTCAATGCAGTCATTGGCTTGGCCGCATCAATGCCGGTAGCCAGCATAATGGCTTCAGAATTGAACGCCCAATTCAATGGCACACCCACCAGCGTACCTAAAGTACCACCAAGAAACACCAAGAAAGCGATGTTTAAACCAACGATATAACCCACACCAATCAGTGCGGGGCTCAGGGTGATGTCACCCATAAAAAGGTATTTACCTGAAAACAATGCTTTGGTGGCAGCCACGCCGGATGCCAACCAACCCAAGCCTGACTCGAGCAACTTGATCACTGAACCAATTAACGCGCCTTTTAGCAAGGTTGCAAACCCAGCATCTGCTACATGATTGGTTATTTTTTGACTGCGGTCATTTTCAATGCCACCTGTTTGCAGCACCGCAGCAGTGGCTACACCTTCTGGAAACTTTAGTTTTGCTTCAACAATCAAAGCGCGACGCAATGGAATGGTGAAAGCCACACCTAAAATACCACCAACAATCGCAATGGCAACCATAGGGCCATAATCATAACCCGCCCAAGCTTTCATCATCACCAATGCTGGTATGGTGAAAATAATACCAGCCACCAATGATTCACCAGCCGAAGCAGCTGTTTGCACCATGTTATTTTCTAAAATAGTGGAACGTCGAAACATCCGCAATAAGCCCATAGAAACTGCAGCTGCAGGAATTGAGGCGGAAACTGTTAAGCCCACCAATAAACCAATGTAAGCGTTTGCCGCAGCCAACACCATCGACAGCAAAGCGCCTAAGACCAATGCCTTAATGGTTAACTCGGCTATGTTACGCTCAGGACCAACAACAGGTATATCTGCCAGTTGTGTTTTTTTCATTGTTCACATCCTTTAATAAATTTATTGGGAAAATCAAGGCTTATCAGCCAACTTACAAAAAAATTCAGCTCATGGCTCAACAGTGGCTGCAATAAGTGACACTGGCGAGAGATTAACCAACTGGATTATTGAGCACCAACACCACCAATATAACCAATCCAAGCACCAAAGTCAGCCACCACAGGTTGTCTTTGAACAGTCCCGTTTTGGGTGCAGGCAGGTTGGCAACTTTATCTTGGGTAAATGATTCACTTAACAGCA
Source organism: uncultured Marinicella sp. (assembly GCA_947502595.1). Classification (GTDB taxonomy): domain Bacteria; phylum Pseudomonadota; class Gammaproteobacteria; order Xanthomonadales; family Marinicellaceae; genus Marinicella. Next base: position 39,811 of record CANNAM010000005.1, read on the forward strand.
CATTGCGCGGATGCGAAGGACTGAACTTAGAAAACCCTGAGGTACCTGGCAATTCAACTTTGAACTTGTAATTTTGATGGGTGATGACATCACCATTACTCAACACGGCTTGTGCAATGCTTAAGCCGTTCAATCGCGTGATGTTTTTGTTGTCTATGAAATGCAGTTCATTGTCTTTTCGCAATACATGCCAACCGTCTTGGTGGTGAAAGTCATCAATGATGAATTCACCTGCATGACTTGCAGAAAAATTTCTTAAGCCAAATACCGAAGACATGTTTTTTTCTTTTTGCAGTTCGAAATTGGTGTGATTGATACTGGAATCTTTGGGAATGTACTGCTCATCAGTCAAATAAAAGCGTAAATCCTCAACCGCTATGACGTCCCCTGTATCCAATAAGGTTTGCTCATAAATAAGCTGTTTATTCACCCAAATCGGCTGGTCATAAACTTCTAAAATACAGCCATAACTGTGCTGTAAGATGGCAAAATGTTTGCCCCAAATTTTAGGGTGGTTGATTTGCACTGTGCAGTCGGCACTGTTGCCCACAACTAAAAGCCCGTTATCGGGAAACTTAAATGATTTGTGTGTGTTTTCGACTACTAAATGCATCAACTTAAACTTTAATTTTCAAAGATTGTAGCTGTAACCAAGACCAATATTCAATCCCAAAATGCATATTTATGAAACACTTCTCGTTTTTGTATGAGAATATCTATTATAAAGGGTTGTTTCAATTCTCAGCGCGCTGTGGCAGTGGCGTAAAGATTGTCAGCTTTATTACTCAAAATATTGTTTCATCGATTAAATCAACTACAATAGCAGCTGAATCAACAAATATGGATTTTTTTGCACGTGTCATATAAACCTTTATATTTTTGGATTGCAGCTGGATTGCTGTTGTTTATATGCCTGTTCTATTCTCCATTCAAACAGAAAGTCGAACAGGAGCATGCCATTAAGCTGACCTCTTTACTTGATACTGAGCCCAACCGACTGTACTTTTTAGACAGCAAGTTTCACCTGGATTTATCTGGGATTAAACGACTTCGCCTAGAGGTTAACCTAACCGAAGTAGACATCACTCAAGTGCATGATTTGATCATTGAAAATTTCACCCAGCCTTTGCAGGTCGCTACCACATTGCACTGGCAACAAGGCGGTAAAACGCTACATAAAACCATCAACAACAATCACACGTCCATCACCCCATTGAATCTAGACCAGCCCACTGATGACGCTATAAACAGCGGCATAGAAGTCATGTATTTATTGGTTGAAGTCAACCCTGAGCTTGGCACCAGTGTCGGTGATGTTGCTGACTACAGCTTCACCAACATGTACTTAGGCAATCAACAAGCGTTCAAACATCAAATAAATACAGTTGCACAATGGTTCAGTTTTCAGCCGCTAAAATTTGCTTCAATTAACAGCTATACATCACTGGACCAAAGCAACAGCAACTCATTGATTTTGCGTTTAGGTTGTTGGTTATTGCTCAGTGGCTTGTTGTTTTTATTGATAAAACCTGCCCGAACACATGTGCTCATTGTATTCTTTTTGGCTTGGGTAATTGCCTTATTGCCTTACGCATACAACCACAGCAAGCAACACCAACAATTAATCAACTCGATTGACCCAGACACTGTGTTGATCAATCAGATTGATCAACAAGCATGGACAGTGGCCAACACCATTGAGTCAACCCTGCCATTATTAAACCATGACCTGTCACAACAGAAACTGATTTTGGTTGGTGACCATGATTTTTATCGGCTGCGGATCTACAAACACTTGCTTAAATACAACACCGCTTTAATTAATATTCATGCCATTGCGCCTGAAAACCTTACTGCTAATAACACATTCCTATTGACTGGTTCATTGCTTTCAATATGTCAGGAGTCCAATTCATTTGCCAGTCTCTTTGACATAAAGTATGTCGCTTATTTAGACCCCACCCTGTGCATCATCAATCACCATGACTGAGCTTTACGGAATATTATATGGTTGTTATTTTATTCTTCTGGGCGGCGCCCTGAGAGTCACTTTGTCGCAACTGTTCTCCGGCACAGCCATCGCAGATAAAAATATCAACAGCATCACGCATGCCTTCTTCATTGGTATTGTTTGTCATGTCATAGTTTTCAATGGCTTACAATTCTTCTCACTCAGCCACCAACAACTCCGTTGGCTCACTGTCAGTTTATTCTGCCTGTGCCTGTTGAGGCTCACTTGGCACCATTGGAAAACACCACAGGTTGGACTCAAGCAACAGTTTAATAAAGCCCAGCCATTGCCCATCTTTTTGGTTGTTTGTGGCTCTTTATTCATTTATTGGAACAGTTCGCTGTTACCTAACATTGCCTGGGACTCCTGGGCTGTTTGGGAAGGACGGGCTGAACAGTGGTTGTATCACGGACTTTCAAGCCACATAGAAACTTGGCCTGAGTGGATTAACAGCGAAAATACCTTATTCAACTATTCAGCCCACTACCCAGATGGCTTGTCATTGGTGTATTTTTTACCCAAGCTGTTTACTGCTGATAACTTAATCGTCACAGAAGTTTTGATATTGTTGGCCTATGCATTGGCGGTACTCTCTATGGCGCAAAAAATAGCCCAGTCTGGCGCGCCGGTGTATTTACAACTGATGTTAATAATCGTGATGTACTCGACCCCTTTAATCAACAACCATTTGATGCTACAAGGGTATGCTGATATTTGGGTTGGTATGTATATTTTGCTGATTATTATGACCTTGTTTGAAAATCACTACAAACCCAACCTGTTATCCAAGCTCACACTGCTGATGTACCTCGCATTGCTGCCCATGCTGAAGCTAGAAGGTTGGGTGTGGATGATATTATTGGCGGCAGCTTACTTTATTGTGGTGCACACCAAAACCAAGGCAAGGCTTTACATGTTGGCATTATTTACTTTGACTGCCATAGTGCTTTGGTTGAATGGTGGTATACATTTGAGCTTCAGTTTTGGTGAGATAATCATTAACAAACATAATTTAGTGGTGTTTAATTTAATCAACAGCCCATTTGAATTTGTCAACATAACCCCAGCCTTGTTGTCCGGGTTTTTCCTACAAAATAATTGGTCAATTCTGTGGTTTGGCTTACCTTTGTTGCTGTTGCATGGTATCCGCTCAGCCGACTGCAAAGCCACACAAGTCACACAACTGTTCTTTATACTGTCTATCTTGTGTTTTTTGTTTTTGTTTTACTTCACCGAAGCCAGCCGTTGGGCCATAGACATGACCGCCATGAATAGGATTGTGTTGCAGCTAACTCCTTGTTATATAATTTTGTTGTTCAGGGCGATGACTGAATTCATCAACCACCCCCAGCCTAATTGAAACAACCAGTAGCCACTCAAACAATTGCATGTAGAGTGGCTATATCTGGCTTACAAATTAAGGTATTTGATGCCTTGTTCAAAATCCACATCCACAGGAATACCAGCATCGTTGATGCGTTGTAAAGAACGGGCCAACTGCGTGTTGATTTGACCTTTTTCTTCAAACCATTGTTTAACGCCCGCATAATCACCATCACCTTGGTGTTTTAAAATTTTCTCAGACAATGCAGCAATCGACGCTGACATTTTTCCAGCATCCACCGAATAATGACCGCTTTCCTCATCAAAACTGAAAGCACCTTGTTCAGCAAAATAATTGAACCGCAACAAATTCGCTACCCCATGAGCCGAACTGGAACCAAACCTAACTGAACGAAAAATACCTGCCATAAAAGTGGTGTAATAATCCATCATTTCACCTTCTTCCAATTCACCTAAATGATGTAGCTTTTCTACCATATACAAGCCTAAGATGTCTGCCTTACCCTCTTCCATTGGCGAAGCCAGCTCTTTCAAAGCAGTTCTGACCATGCCTTTGTTATTGATGGTGTTTTTAATCCCCAAACCATGCGCCACTTCATGGAACATGGTGTTGGCAAAGAAGGCATCAAAGGTAACGTGTTGCCGTTGCTCAGGGGCAACCAATTCATCAGCAATTGGCACCAATATTTTCTCAAATTTTGCTCGCATAACATTTTTAAGTTGTAGGCGCCGAGTGCCTTTCTCTAGTTGCACACTTTCATCATTTGGCAAGTTGATGGCGATGGTTTTGCCACCAGCATTGGAATGGCCAGCATAATAAATCGCATCATAGGCATTCAAATCAGATTCTGTGCCTGCTGTTTCTGCTTTGTAAGCCGCATCTACCGGTAATTCCGCCTGTAACTGAGGTAAAAATGCCGCGTATTTAGCTAATTTTTCACTCCACACCTGGTCTTTGATCAACACATAAGCTTCATATGCTGCTTTGTAGCCAAACAACTGGTCTTCATAAGTTTCAATGGGCCCTATCACCAGTTCAATTTTATTGTTTTTCATGGCCATCCAGGCCAAGTCAGAGGCTCTGAACTCATCGTCTAACAAAGCTTTGGCACGCAATTGTAAATAGTGTTTAAAACCTTCGTCTTCTGCCAAATCAGCAGCTTGAACCAATAAGTCAGCAGCCTGCTTTAAGTGTTTGGCATAAACCACGTGGTAGGGCACTGCGGTTAACTCACCACTTTCATTGCGCACCACGTTGGTGTACAAACCTTTCATGGCTGCTGTTGCAGAAGCTTCAAAGTCGGCCTTGTCTAAATCCAACGGATAGAAGTTTGCCCCTAAGTTTTTTGCTCCATAGCCAGGGATAAAAGGCTTATCACCATCCAATCGGTCCCATGGCCCATAGTTGATTGCAGCAAATTTTCTGAGTTGCTGGCTCTCAATACTGTCCAGAAATGGCCCTTTAGGTCCATAGCTTTGTAACCAAAATAATTCATCCATAACTTCAGCTGCTGCGATCAATAAAGGCAGCATTTTAATTTGCTGTGGCGATAAATGTGACACATCACTGGTGAGCCTGAAAGTGGCATACTTATTGAGCAGTGCCTGATGGGGCTTTTGTACCTTAGGTTTAAGCGGATCATGCTGATAGGCCACTGGTCGCTCTTGGTCACCAGTAGCTTCATCAGCAGACATTGGCTGTTCAGTCACGGTCTTGCTGACACTGGCTGGTTCTGATTGCTCATTTTTACAGGCCATCAACAACATGACTAATAAGATACTTAAGCTTTGTTTTAGGTATGGTTTCACGATAATCTCCCGGATAAAATGTTTTGATAGTGCTGCTCTATGCTGGCAGCAATGTTGCTGATATGGTAATTAAACTGCACAGGCCTGGCATTAATTTCAGCGTAGTTTTGTCGGATTTCTTTGACCTTGGCGACAAAATCAACTTCATCATTGGCTTTGAACACAAAACCTTTGCTGTAATTCATCGCCAACCACTGCATGCCTGAGCCCACTGTGTCTGGCACCAGAATGATTTTGTTGTGGTACATGGCTTCAAGCAGCACCATACCAAATGATTCCGCACGGTCATGGGATGCCAAACAAAACAAATCACAGCTGCTGAACAAACCATGCACTTGCAGCCAGCTTTGGTCGGTTAACAATTTGGCTTGCTGATTCAGTTGCAACTGCTTGATGCGATTTTGTAGTTGCTTGTGTAATTGACCATTGCCTGCAATCAACAATTGACAACCGCTTAACTGCGGCATGGCATTGATTAACATTTGTTGGTTTTTATAGAAGGTAAAGCGGCCTAAACTGAACATTCTGAATTGCTCATCTTGCCATTCTGCACTGTTCAATTGGTTTGCCACTGCTTGCAATGCAGCGGTTTGCATGCCCAAAGGTATGACCGCCGTCTTGTTGGCAAATTTTTTCAGTTGCGGTGAATAATCAGCATAGTTTTGCGATGAAACCAGCACACTGTCAGCTTGTTCAATCAAACGCGTTTCCAAGGGTTTAATCATGCGGTATATCAGTTTCATCAACCAAGAACTGTGTTCAGTGACCATATCCGAATGCCAGCTGATAACCCAAGGAATGGGTTTGGCGGATTGCTTGAGCAGCAAAAAAAACAAACTTGGATTGGGCCAGTGCAAATGAATCAGGTCAAATTCATGGGCATTAATTAGGCGTTTCAACTGTTTGCCAAAGCCCAGCATAATCGGAGTGAACAACAACGGTCTGATTGATTTTTGCCTTATGACTTGAACACCGTCGATTGAGGCTTCAGCGGTCGATGAACACAGCATTCGCCATGTATGATTATGCACCCAAACGGTTACTTGATGTCCTTGCTGAGCTTGCGCATGGGCCAAATCACTGAGGTAATTTTCCATACCACCATGGTAAGGCGGGTAGTATTTACCTATGTGCAAGATCTTCATTAACTGTGATCTTTGTTGACGGCCTTTGAATTTTGTTGAATGGCATCTTCCAAGATGGCCATTTTTTGGGTTAATCGTCTGATTTTACGCTCTTTCTGAGTCAATGCCATATCCATGGTAAGCATCCTGACCAATATCATGCTGACCGCCAACACCAACAACAAGGTCGGCGGGTAAGTGATGCCTACTTGGGCAGCCACCCAATCAATGATTTGCGGAAAAATCGATAACACAATGGCAGAGACAGCCACCAACAACCACCAAGTGGCATAAGGGCCATGCATTTTGCCCTTGCGCACCAAGTATAAGATGCTGATCGAAAGTACAGCTCCGATTATGAAGATTGTTAGGTTAGTCATTTAATTGGTCTTTTTCCCATATTGGCAATGCACAAAGTGGTGGTTTGCACCATGTACTTCAACACCACCATCCAGGAGCTGAAAACACGGGACTTACCATCATTGCGATTGAGCATTTTAACAGGAACTTCCTGAATAGTTAATCCCGAACTCAAAAGTAACAACAATACACCGACATCTTGATAGTCCAATAGACTGGCTTGCCGACAAGACAACACTTGAATGGCTTGTTTATCATACAACCTGAAGCCAGAAGTCAGGTCTTCAATTTTAATGTGCGTTAACAATTTGAAAAACCGCCATGCCAACTTTTTCAACTGACTTAAGCGCGAAGGAAAAGTCCCAATCACCACATTGGCATTGGATTGCTGGTACAGGTTCATCAGCGCCTGAACCTCGTTGGGCAAATGCTGGCCATCTGCATCCATGGTAATCACATGATCGTAATGGTTCTTCAACGCGTAACGAATGCCCGTTTGAGTCGCCCCCCAAGCACCAAGTTGCAATGGCAGGGTCAAACATTTCAACCCAAACCCTTTGACCACTTCAGTGGTTTTATCCGTACTTGAATCATTCACCACGATGACATCACAGTCCACCGTTTTAATTAACTCAGGCAATAATTCCATGAGATTGTCTGCTTCATTGAAAGCAGGAATCACAATAAGTGTCTTCATGACCTAAATAATGAATTAAAATAAAGCCAATGTTATATATCAACTGCACCCCTATGTGGTGCTTTATTTCAACTTTTTAAGCGCACCCAACTACGCAAGCATGCACAACACAACACAAATTATTCACGATTTATTTCAGATCAAAGGCGGTGGTGAACGGTTGATAAAAACCTTGTGCGAAGGCCTTGACGCGGATTTATTGACTGCCCATATAGGTGAAAACACCTTTGATTTAACGCAGTTAACTGGTGCAGTTGAAAATTTAAATGCACTGAGTTCGATACATGGCATAAAAACCTGGTCATTATCGCGGGCTTTCATCCACCACAAGCCTCGACATGATGATTATAAAAATGTCATTTACAGTGGCGTGGCCAGTCCCTTGGCAGTGGCTAAATACCCCAACGCCAACAATATTTTTTATTGCCACACACCACCCCGATTTGTGTATGACAAGCGCGCACATTATGCGGCTGAATTGAATGCCTTTAAAAAAATCCCATTCAAATTACTGCTGCAATGGTTCCAGCCAAAATATGCAGCAGCTGTGGCACAAATGGACACCGTATTAACCAACTCTAATTACGTCAAACAGCGCATCAAAGACAGCCTGGGGATTGAAGCCACAGTGGTATACCCACCCTGTGACACCCAACACTTTAAATGGCAAGGCAGTGGTGATTACTTTTTATCCTTGGCACGGCATGATGAGCTGAAAAGGGTTGGCTCAATCATTGAAGCATTTAAACAGCTACCAACTAAAAAACTGGTGATTGCCTCCGGTGGCAGCACCACTGCCGCATTGCAAAAAGCCGCTGCTGGACACCCAAACATCCAATTCACCGGCTGGTTATCAGAAAGTGAATTACTGCATTTACTCGGTCACTGTTTGGCCACCATATACATCCCGTTGGATGAAGACTTTGGCATGACACCCGTAGAGTCCATGTCTGCAGGCAAGCCTGTGATTTGTTCTGACCACGGCGGTCTTTTAGAGTCGGTGCTGGCTGATGAAACCGGTTTTTTTGTTGGCAATGGTAATTTGGTCAATGACTTAATCACTCAGGTCAATGCCTTAGACCAGCCCAAGGCTGCTGCCATGCGCTCGGCTTGTGAAGCCCGTGCCCAGGCTTTCGACAGCCGTTTATTTTTACAAAAATTCAAACAATATTTATAAACTTGCGACCCTTTGGCACTGCAAGACGTCTTATTAGGTACAGCCATTAAAAACCTTATGACATTAAATTTTGAGCCACTTCAACCAAAATATAGACGAACTGACTAAAAAGCGCGTACTCAAGGGTCAGCAACAAGCCTGTTGCCAGGTTTATGACAGCTACGCTAGCCCAGTTTATAATTTGGCCTATCGGATGTTACAAAATCCCGATGACGCCCAAGATGTCATGCAAAACAGTTTCATCACGGCCTTCCAAAAAATCAACCAATGGTCTGGTCAGGTGGCGTTTGGTTATTGGCTGCGCAAGATAGTCATCAACCAATGCCTGGACCTGATCAAAAAAAACCACCAACACACTGCCATAGAAAGCCAACCCCAGTTAAGCAGTACTGTAAGCATCCAGTATGACCACCAACATGATTTGAACCTGTTGTTGAGTCAGCTGCCACCACTGTCTCGATCGGTGTTGTGGCTGTATGAAGTCGAAGGCATGACCCACAGTGAGATTGCCGATTTGTATCAAATGTCTACCAGCTTTTCTAAGTCGCAATTAGCCAGAAGCAAACAACTACTAACCCAATGGCTGCAAAGCCAACAGCAACATCATGAACATAAATACTGAACAAGACATCCAAACATGGTTGCACCAACAACCTCAAATGACACCAAAAGCAGATGGCTTTGGCGCCATTATGGAACACATAAACCAACAGCAAAATCAGCGCAGCTTCAGGCTACCGGCCATTGCTGCCATTGCGCTGGCAGCCCTGTTGTGGTGGCAATTGCCACAGTTAAGCAAGACCCAAAACAGTGAACAACAGCTGGCACAACAAACGCAGCAACTGGCCTTGCTGACGGCAAAGATAGCCCGCTTAGAACAAGTGGTGCGCAACGAAATGGTTAATCATTCGGCACCAGGCTCGCATATATTAGAAACCATGGTTGCCATGGAAAACTGGCTGGATCAATTGGATCTCAACATTGCCCAAGTCAATGAAACCGGCCACAAGCTTGAATTATTACATGCCAAACTCAAAATACTCGGTGACTTGATGGCTTTGCATACAAAGCAGCCCACACCCCCTGATACACACATCATTTAAATAGGTGAAATTATGCAACTTCCAAATAAATTAAAATCAATTGTACTGACCAGTCTGTTGGTCTTGAGCAGTGCCTCGGCCGACAACAAATCACAGGCAACAGATGTGATGATAGACCTGGCTGATCATCAAGGTACCGTCACTGTTGTGAGAACCATCAACGGCAAAGCCGAAACCTTTACCGAGTCTTTTAAAATTGAAGCAAACACCGATGTGGATGCATTGGTGGATCAAATACTTAAAAATCACGGACTAGACAACAGCCCAACCCCAGCGATAAATAGTTCCAACAAGGGCTATGAAAGCCAGGGTAAAGGCATGGCATATGTGCAAAAAAGTCAGCATGTAGATGTCAGTGTAGATGACGGTTTGGCTACAGTGGTCATCAAAAAAGTAACCGATGGGGAAGTTGAAACCATTGAACAAAATTATGCACTGGATGACAACACCAATATCGAACAATTGGTTGACGACTTGATGGCAGAACATGGCATCGAAATCGATGACACAGCTACGCACAAAAAAATCATCAAGCTAGACAAGCACATTGCCCAGGTCGATCCTGACAAGCCCCGCATGGGCTTTATGGCCAAAGCACAAGACAACGGCTGGCAGATTATTTCGGTGCTCTCAGGCAGTGGTGCTGAAGATGCAGGCATAAAAAAAGGAGACCTCATCACCAGCATCAACGGCCAAAGCACAGCCAATAGAGGTTTGGCGCTGACCGAGTTCATTGCCATGGATCATCAAGCTGGCGATGTCATTCAAGTCACAGCCCTGCGCAATGATGAAGAACTGAACTTTGCCGTCAGCGCAAAAGTATTGGATTCACCAGATATTCTGATGCAGTTAAGTGGTGAAAACAGCACTTGGTTCTCTTCATCTGATCAAGACTTTAAGTTCAACAGCGGTGATTTAGATGGTATGTTTAAGGGCCTTAATGTGGATGTTGAACACTTAGATAAAATGATTGAAGGCTTTGATCAAAGAGAAATTCATGTGGTCACTACCGGTGATGCCGACGCCTATTTTTTTGCTGGCAGTCAAATGGATCAATGGCTGGGTAAAAGCCATCATTTCTCCACCCTTTCTGCAGCATTGGGCGCATACTTTGGCACCACCGAAGGTGTGTTACTGCTGGGTGTAGATCAAAACAATAAACTGGGCTTGAAAGATGGTGATGTGATTCAAGCCATCAATGGTCAAGCGGTCAACTCGCCCAAAGAAGTGGTGAAAATCATCTCTGGCTTCAAAACTGGCCAAGCCGTTGAAATCAAAATCATGCGCCACCAAGAAACTATTTATTTAGAGTCATAAACATTGCCATTGTATTCTGACTTTTGATAGAATACGCGCACTTTGTCGCTTCAGGCAAATATAACCAAGCCCATGATCACGGGCTTGGTTACTTGAATTGATACCAATCATTGCAAGTGGACGCGTAGCTCAGCGGGAGAGCACCTCGTTGACATCGAGGGGGTCACTGGTTCAATCCCAGTCGTGTCCACCAATTCAAATACAACTTCTCAAACTGACTTTTCATACGCCTCTTTTATCCACGCCACAACCGCTTCATCCACTTCAGAGACATCTGTCAATTGCACACGGTGGGTACACATGGTTCCAAATGGTCCTGAATCACCCAATCGCTCTGTAATGGGCACGCCTGTTAACTTCAATCCTAAGTCAATCCTTGTTTTAGTGGCTGGTTTAATCAATGCAAACTGATGTTTTCTGATTAAACTCACCGCAGCTTTTTTCGGAACTGTGCTGATGTCATCACCAAATTTCAATACCTCTGCAAGTATTTTTTCATATACAGGTTGTAAACTTTCCTTGCCTTTGTATTGATTATGTAGCAAATCATCACCACTCTGAGACGCTGCATCAGACGCCCTGGTTTTATGCGCCACAAAATTGGCATACCCATAAGTTAGGCCGTGTTCTGTTTTCAGAAATTCAATCATTGCCCTGTGTTTTTCAAGCTTACTTGCCTTGACCAATTTGACCCAATGAGCCAGTGGTTTCCCAGTTTTCTCTAACAACCCTTGTTCCATGCTTCACCCCATAAAGTTATATAAATAGTGACTTCCAGACAGTCACGGTACTGACCGCAGTGTGATACATCACATTGACATGCAGGAACACTTAAAATCCGCAAACTGTATAGCTATAACTGAAAAAAAAACGGCTCAATGAAGAGCCGTTTTGTTCACTTGCTGCATGTATGTAATCAATTATTCAAAATCAGTGACGAAAATGATGTCGTTCAAGCCCAGACAGTTGACCACCACAGCCACTGTGGCCGTAGACCCACCATTCAAGCTGTAGGTGAAGTCATCGGTAACCACGGCATTGTTACAGTAATTCGTAACTGGGGTGTACTCAACATGCATGCCATCTAAACCCACCACCACCGAGCCATCGTTGGGTTGTGTTACCGATTCAACATACTGGTCACCCAAGCCATCATCGGTGTCATTAACCATCACATCCAAAACATTATCAACACTGTTTTCGTCAACACTGACGGCATCTGCCACCGCCAATGGAGCCTGGTCTATACCCCAGTTACCCACTGGGTAAAAAGTAGGACCACCGGTTTTACACAGCATACCTTGATTGGCTTTGTCCCACACCGCGGTACGGTACCAAAACACCACATTTTCATCGACCAATGACTCAGGCACGCCTGGGTTGGCACTGCTGCCAACCAACTTTCCTTCGTCCATAGAACAATTACCAAGGCTATTTTGCCCAGGTGTATCAGAGTATTCGGTCAAAGTACCGTTGACTAATTTATATTTGGTGGCCATCACATCCACCATATGAAAACCTCTGCCACTGGGATCAGCGGTTAAAGCATACTCATCAACCAAACCCAATTGAGAATCGCCTTCGGAATCAGGCACCACACGATAACCTCGACCTGTGACACTGTCTTTCACCACCCATGAACGATTCCTCAATGGCACTGGTGTGCCTTGAACGGGTTGTTCATGACGCCAGTCGGAAAACTCATCCACTTGCAGTGTTGAGGCTTGGCCATCATCAATGTAAATTTCATCGTTATTAGGGCCGTCTATATCAAAGTTGACGCGCCAGTATCCAGTGTGCCAATGATTGATGCCGTTAGAATTGCCTGAACTGTTACCAAATCCAAATCTGGGTTGGATGCGTCCATCGGCATGAAATATATACCGTGCAGTGTACTTATACCATGCAGCAGAATGGTTGGTGGTTAACACCATATGATCGTCGTATTTTTCTACTTGCACACCCGTGATGCAATCGGCGCTGTTGCCCACTTGACCCGAACCATTGGGGTCATTGAATGGACAATTGTTAACAACTTCATTGGGTTCGGTCGAGGCATCACAAGTGGTGATGGCTGCGCGAGAGGGGTTTTCTACTTGGTCGGCCTGTAAAAATTCAGAATTGGTGTTTTTCCAATCCCGGTAACAGGTGCTGGTTTCATAAGAAGCAAATAACATCGGTACATGGATGCGCTCTAAAGCCAGAAAGCCATTAAAATGTATGTTCCTTATTTCCAGACTAGAACCGTCTTCAGCAGAACTGTCCGCCACATTGAGGTAACACATTTCCCAAACAGGGTCAACAGTGGGCCATCCCACGTAATTTTCACCGGCTTGGCTACAGCTTGGGGATGCCGCCCAAGCAGGATTGATTCCTATAGACAGCATAAGTACTGTTGTGATTATTATTTTCATTGTTTTACCTCTTTTTTTGTATAGATGCCATCGAAATCCGGGTAAGGGATGGTTCGGTCGCTCAATTTAACGATGGCATGTGCCACCATACTTTTGCTGTCGGTATGCGCGAACACATGCACACAACGCCGGTTTTTATTGCCCTGATAACACACACCATCGGCATGCTGATCTGCATAACCAAAACCACCGTATAAATGTATAAGGGCTTGCTCACTGGCCAACACTTGATTGATCTCAGGGTGGGCTTTGAACAATTCAAAAGCCAACAACAGCTCTTCCCTGGACACCATGCCACCACTTTGGGCATTGTAAACCTCACTGACCAATTGCATGTCAGGGGTGTAAGTGCGCAGAAACCCTTGTTGTTTTTGGTAGTTATAACCCATCTGGTACACATATGAGGCTTGCCCCTCATCGGTATACACCACATCACGCCATTCGCTGGCAGTGATTTCTAACCAATTACCTTGGTCATCTTCAGTGACGTTAAGTGCAGGGGCGGATAAATCCTGGTTACGGATTGGCGCATACTCCACTGCCTGGGCTGTAGTGCCAATCAGTAACATGATTAAAGCTGTTATTTTCATCGATTAATATTAAATTGATTGTAACTCATGACCATGTCCACCGGCTCTGACTTGCCGTTGTCCTGCCACAGTTGTTGCATGAATGCCCCTCTGGACTGATTGGCTGGACCAACTGTCCAGTTGCGGTCACACATCAGATTTTCAGTGGGTATGTTGTTTGCCGTCGATTCAGCATCGAGGAATTCAATGTACTCTTTACTGGCTGTCTGGTATTTCAATTTGGCTTGTACGGTCACTGGCATCATGGCACCAGTGATGGGTATGGTGTAACGAGTGACATCGTAGTTGACCAGTTGCTCAGGGTTTTGTGGACTGGCAGGGTAGCTGATACCGCGGGGCATGATTTCGATGTCATCACCACCACGAAAACCCAATGGTGGAATGCGGTTGTCTTTCAGGATGCAGTTATTCAACACAAAGTGGAACATTTTTTTATCGGCGCCGTCTTTGATTTCACAGGTCGAAGTATTGCTGTTCCAAATCCCTTGTTGTGATTCGTAGATTTTAACCTGAGCATCTTCTGTCAACACGGCCGTTTGGCTGTCATAAGCGCCGGACTCAAATATTTGATTCATTGGACTGACACCATCAAAAGCCACCACATTCAACCACATGCGTCGACCTTCAGGGTAGCCAGTAGGTAATTTATGACCGGTTAGGTTGGTCACTTTCACATCCACCACCAGTTCATTACCATCATTGGACACCAGTTCCACATCAATGCTGGCGCTGTTAAGCTGCAGCATATTTTCAGCATAGCCAGTGGTCAAGTCCAACAACTCTTTGATGCCCTCATCCACCGACTCTAAATCATCACCATATACGGCTTTAATTACTTGCGGAATCCACGTGTTGCCACCAGCAAACTGATGTGTAGATAACTGCTCTTGTCTTGAACCTGGAGGATTGAACACACAGGCTCTGGCAGCCATGCTGTCACTCTTTGGCATATGACAGCCTTGACAAGTTTCACCTTGGCTTAAGTATGGAACCTCGCCATTACCGCTCATATCCATACCATCACGGTAAATCAAATCTGCAAACAGGGAATTTTTCCACTCCGAATATGTGCGCTCAATGGGCATCGCAATGTTTGTCTCTTGGCCATTGTGCCAAAACTTTCTGGCGATACTCAAGACCCCATTTTGTTCAATTTCAGGTGAAGATACATCATGGCAACTGCCACAAAATTCACCTTTTTGGATGAACGATGAATACGCCCACTCATGTGGTGGCGGGCCCACATCACCACCGGTTGGATACTGGTAGGGACCTTTGCGGCATGGGCCAAAGCCACCACCCTCACAAACTTCATCATCCAACCAAATATTGGTGTTACCGATCATATGTGGTTCATTGTTAGGCCCCAATTCATCCACCCGATGACAAAAATGACAGGTTACCCCAGTGTAGTCATTGTTTTCAGTGCTGCGTTGGATGGGATCACCAAACAGCTCACAACCATTGGCGCCATCCACTGGAGGCAACTGTGGATCTATTGGTTTAACCACGTGTCCATTGAACCAGCCTTGGGGGGTGTGGCATTTCAAACAAAATTCGCCCACCCCAGGGATGTCATTATTGGCCACATCCAACGCCGCCCAAAACAGCGGGTCTCGCGTGGCTTGGGCTTTCATTGATCCAGCCCACGTGGTATATGGCATAAAATGCTTGTCTTCTTCGTAATCAGTGGTGCCGTAATACCCAGCGTGACAGCTGTGACATTTAGCGCCGCCTTCCAACGAAAAAGTCAAACCTGGCTGTGAACCATGTGGGGTGAAATCGATGTTGCTACCAGCAACACCATTAAAAGCAAGTATTAGGAATGGGATTATAAAAATTAGATTGAATCGACTCATAGGCTGGTCAAAGGTGCGCCTGTGTTGTTTAATTCAATAGATTATAAGTAGTTTTTCTATAAATTCCTACAAAGCCAAGCAAAAACTGACACTCAAATCGCAAAAAAAGACACGTTTTTAAGAAACTGACGCTATTGCTGTCCACTACCAGTTTCTAAAATAGGACAAATGAAGCAAGCAAAGACATCAGCTGCTTACTTTCATAACTAACACTTAAACTTAATTTTTAAAACCAGGAGAACATCATGAATTTTTTTAAAACACTGTTAATCACAACCGCTTTATTGGCTCAATCTGCTTTTGCTGCGGTAAACATCAACCAAGCAGATGCTGCACAGATTGCTGAAGAGCTGAAGGGCATTGGTTTATCGAAAGCAACTGCCATTGTGGCTTACAGAACCCAAAACGGACCATTTAAAACGGTCGAACAACTGACTGAAGTCAAAGGCATAGGCCTCAAAACAGTGGAAAAAAACCGTGCTGAAATTCTACTCAAATAAAGTATTATTTAGGCGCTGAATACAGCGCCTTCAGACTCAACTGTTTCAGTTTGACTCAGTTGAGTCAATGCTTTTATCATCTGCTGCGCTCTTTAGGTATTTAATGGTCACTTCTCTGGATCGACGATTAATCAATTGGTTCTTAATCTGTTCCTCAGTCAACAAGTTTTCAGCTGACTCAGATAAATGCTCAAAAACCTGTTTGTAACTGTCGGTTAAATTATCTATTAAATCTGCTGTTTTAGTGAAATGTCTTTCCACATCTTGTTGGTAACTGGCTAATTTCTTTTCTACGGCTTGCACTGATTCACTTGAATTTTTTCTTTGATTAGCAAAATACATAAACACCCCGCCAATCACCAAACCAACGACACCAGCCATCACCATATTCAATACACTGTCCATAACTCACCTGTTTAATTGAAAGACATTGCTGCACATAAAACCCATGCTAAAAGTCCCTCAGTTTATATTTATATCCTGCACCAACACCCAAGGTGCCACTGTTACCGCCAATAACTCACTGCGGTTTTTTACCCATACTTTGGCATGTTCGTCATGCGCACGTTCTAGTTCTTGGTTGTCCATCCACTGCTGTACCTTTTCGGCATTGTCTGCATGTATTTCCAAAGCCACTTCAACCATGTCTAAATGCTGGGCGACTTTAATTATCATGCCTTTGGCAAAAAATTTCTGTAACTCTTGAAAACTGATTGGGGCCAGTTCTTTTTCGAACAGTTCTTTTGGCGACAGGTTACTTTCGCAGGGTTCAGTTGGTTGGTTCATAATTTTATCTGAATTCAGGTTTTTCGCGCCATGGTTGGCGGTTAACATAACTTTGTAATCTCTGGATTGCGCCAAAACACAAGCCATCATCCTCTTGACTGTATTGGTCACTCATTTTTTTGACTGTTTGTTTAAATGCTTCGTCGCTGACCGAAAAGTCTACATCACAAAAATCCTCAACTATCCAAGTCTGTATTGCTATGGCCTCGTTGAAATCAGCAATTTCAGCCAATACCGCTGCTTTGGTGTCTAAATAAGCCCAGGGTATGGCTTCATTGGCGCTGTACAGTTGTTGTAGATCGGCAAAAATTTTCCAGGCTTTTTGACCATTGCGACATGCTCTATCAGGCAACGTTGCCAACATCCAAGCGTGGTCATTAAAAGCCGCTTTGACATCCCGTAATTGAGCCTGATCCAACAGTTCATAGGCTTTATGGCAATCAAACAACTGTTCATCAATTCCATAGCTGTGGTAAATTGATAAGAAATAAAAGGCTTTGCCATGTCCAGCTGCAGTGGCCTTTTCAAACCACCCTCTGGCATCTGTGTACTGTTTATCTTGGTAAAACAACTTACCAATTTCAAACATGCCATGTACATAGCCCATTTCTGCTGATTTTAAAAACCATTGTTTGGCTTGCTCAAGATTTTGCTCAATGCCCATTGAACCTTCAGCAAAAGCAGTGGCTATAAAAAAAGCACTTTCGGCATGACCCGCTGCAACTTTTTCCAATAAGGCTGGCGGAATCACCACCTCAGACACCTCACTGACCGCCTTGCTTTGGTCATCTACCATTTGTTCAGCCTGGGCTAAAAAGCTGAATAACAGCAGCCAGATTAAAATTAGCTTATCCATTGTATGAATTTTTGGCCTCGTTGTTGGTAGTTATCAAATGCATCAAAACTGGGCGCTCCAGGTGAAAGCATGACACAGTCACCAGCCGTTGCGAGCTCTAATGCGGCTTGCACAGCCTGGGCTAAATGCGTATGCCTTATACATTGTGTTTTTATTTGCTGATTCAAGATGAGTTGCTGTATTTTTTCACCATTTTGCCCACTACAAATGATGGCTTTTGGTGGCGAGTCAGCAATTGCTTGCACCCACCAACTCCAATCCACACCACGGTCATAGCCTCCCACCAACAAAATGGTGGTTGCCGTATTAACCGTAGACAGGGCGGCTAAAGTTGCATGCGGTGTTGATGCAATGCTGTCATTAATGAAACTGATGCCATTAATTACGCCCACAGTTTCTAAACGATGTGGTAAGCCTTTGAATTGCTTGATGGCATTAATTGCCACCTTAATATCCAGTCCCAAGGCCGAGACAACGGTACAAATAGCCGCTGCATTGTTTAAATTATGTACCCCTTTTAACTGCCATCCATACTGTGACAGCAAGGCTTTATCTTGGTACATCAACACCCCATCCAAAACATAAAACCCTTGTTGGCTTGCAAAATATGTCAGCTTCGCTGTCAATGGTTGGTCAGACAATATGGCTGCTGTGTTGCTGTCAGCTTGGTTCAGCACCACCAACTTTTTGGCCTGTCGCAGCAGTTGCCATTTGTCTGCATGGTACTGTGACTCAGAGCCATGCCAGTCCAAGTGCTCGGTATATAGGTTCAATAACACCGCCACATCTGCCTTGATTGCCCCATCCTGAGCTTGGTAGCTTGAGGTTTCTAGTACCACATAATCGTATTCATCCAAACATTGGATTAAGGGTAAACCAATATTGCCAGCCAACACCACCCGCTTGCCCAGAGCTTGTAATGCAGAAGCTAACATCGCAGCTGCGGTGCTTTTGCCTTTGGTACCAGTGATGGCTATCACCTCGGCAGATTTTTCATTGCTGAACCACAGCGCAGAACTGCTGATGATTTGACATCTGGTGTTTGTAACTGCTGCTTGGTATGGACTGATGCCTGGGGATTTAATCACCACATCAAACTGATCAAGCAATTCAGCATTCACTGCATCTGTAATACATTTATATTCAGCGGGTACCGCAGTCGCTTCTGCAGCCGGACACAGAACAGTGACAGCCAACTCAGGACAGCGCAATTGCAAATACGCACAAGTGGCCTGCCCCTCGAGTCCGTAACCCCAAACCGCTACTTTCAGTTGGCGCAGTTGCTCAATCAACATGTTGTAACACTTGTTGGAAGTTTCTGAGCTCTGGAATCATGTGCTGTTCACTGGCAGTCATGATTTGTTTGGCTTGCTGATCACTTAATCGTGGCATGCGTGACAACCAGTGCTTGATTTGTGGGTGGTCCTGCCAATCTGGGTGTACTGATAATAATTGTAAAGCCAAACGACATTCATCGGCTTCACCCACACATTCAAAAGGTTTTTGCCCTTGAATCCCCAGCAAAGATTCAAATAAATCATACAAAGTGGTTTGTTGCAGCAGGTCTTGTTGAAAAATTTCAAGTAAAGCTGCTTTACTGATGAACGGTGCCAAACAAAGAAACACAAAAGCACATTTTGGACAGGCACCACACCAATGGTGTTGCAGGTTTTGTGAGCCAGCCAAATGAAAGTTACGATTACAGCTGGAAAAAACTGCAAAATACTGGTCCAGCTGCGCAAATTTTTGCACGATGGCCAGTTCTGAAAAAGGCCTGAGCAATGAAAAACAGTGTAAATCTGGGGCAATGTACTGCTGAATGATGGCTTGCCATACCTGTTCATATGCCAGTGATTTTGAATACTGATGGTTGATCCATTGGCCGTTGTCTGCGGTTAAATTACCCACATCTGCAGAACGTTCGTTGGAAAAAACCACGCTGTCATAATCAGCCAACAAGGCCGCTGTGGTGGCCACGGCAGCATTGATGGCTGTGATGGGCACATGCCCATTGAACGCACCTGCGGCATTGGCTTGTTGTAGTCGACTGTCTACCTGACGAGACACTTGCAACAATGGTAAATCAGTCGTTGCTGCCACACTTTGAATAAAAGCCGACTGACCCACCATGAATAAGCTGGCCTTTTCATCCATCGCTTTGATGGCCTCGATGCTGACCAAAGAATCTTTGCCACCTCCAATTGCTACCAATGATCTGGCTGATAAGTTGAGCTTGCTGGGGCTTGACTCAGGACCCTCTCCCTGGCCTTTGAACTGAATGTGGCTCAACCAATTAAGACCTGATTCAAATGCCAGCTCTGCCAGCCCCGCTTGGTAAGTTTGAGTCAGCCACTGTGCTTGCTCCTTACTGGGTATGGTGCGCTGAAATTTAAGCTGTTGTGCCAACGATGTTTTGTAGTAACTCACGCCTGCCAACCAATGCAAACAGTCGAAAGCCCGCGCTATTGGCTCTTGCAGTGCTTGGTAATGTTGCGCGTTGACTTCAGGGAAATGATAGACCTCTGTGAATTCACCGTATTTGGCATCATGGTAACCCAGTTCCAGTCGACCAGTGCTGACATCAAATTGCCAGGTCTTGAACGTGAATTCAGTGCCGAACACCGCCGTTGATTGAAGATTTTTAGCTGCCGCCATCAGTCACCTGCGATGGTCATTTCTTCCAACAACCATGAACCGGTGTGCGTTTTACTGCGTAAATCAACATCATTGCCCACAGCAACCAAAGACTTGAACATGTTTTTCAAGTGCCCAGCAATGGTTAATTCGCTGACCGGAAACTGAATTTTGCCATTTTCCACCCAGAAGCCAGAAGCACCGCGTGAATAGTCACCGGTTACAGGGTTAACCCCTTGACCCATCAAGGAAGTCACATACAAACCAGTGCCCATCATTTCAAGCAGCGGCGTTTGTGTGTCAAGCTTGGATTGCACCATTAGGTTATGTGCACCACCTGCATTGCCGGTGGTTTGTAGACCCAATCGCCTGGCCGAGTAGACCGACAGCAAAAACCCTTTGAGCACACCCTCATCAATGATGTGGCGCTGTTTGGTTTGCACCCCATTGCTGTCAAAGTTGCGACTGGCAAAACCACTGGGCAAGAAGGGATCTTCGTACAAACTGAACCATTCTGGGAAGATTGACTGGTTTAAATCATCTTTTAAAAAACTGGATTCCTGGTACAAGGCACTGCCACTGATGGCTGACAACATATGTCCAATCAGCGATTTAGCTGTTGCAGGGTCAAACAACACCGGTGCTTTGGTGGATTTAATTTTCCTAGAACCCAAGCGTTCAAGCGTTCTGCTGGCAGCCAGTTGGCCAATCTGCTCTAAGGAAGGAAACAATTCAACATTTCGCTCCGCATCCCACCAATATTCGCGTTCCATCAAACCCCCTTGTTCGGCAATAGTCACCACACTGGCAGATGCATTGCTGCCTCTCTTTTCCCCAAAAAAGCCTTGGCTGTTGGCATAAATACTGTAACCTTCGCCCAGCTGTACATTGGCTTCATCAACCGTGATAGCTTTGCCCACCGACTGCGCATAGTCAGTGGCGCCTTGTGAGGCTGCCAAAGCCATTTCAACCAATTGTTCCGCTGTTTTGTGGTTATCGTAATAGGTGTGTAAGTCTTTGAACTCAGTGGCCAACAAAGCTTTGTCTGCCAGCCCTGCTGCTTCATCGGCTTCTGTCAGCTCAGCAATGGCCAAGGCTTTATCTAAAGTTAATTCAATACTGGCCTTATCTATCACAGCGGTTGAAGCGGCGCCTTTGGCTTGGTTTTTATAAGCCGTCACAATCAATGATTTATCTGCATTGTTCTCAATCGTATCCACTTCACCTTGTCGGCAACTGACAGACACACCGGAACCTTCAGAGTAAACCACTTCTGCTGCTGTGGCGCCACGTTTGGATAATTCAGACAGGACTTGTTCAATGATTGTTGTTGGCATAATTCAGGTTCAAAAACAGTTGGTTGATAACAGCTCACAGTTTACAAGATTTGCGGTTGATTTTGTCAAAATCATCAAGCGCATTTTTAGTCGCTTTTTGCTAAAATGAGTGCATTAGACTTAAAAACCCACACATGAAACATAAAAACCAAGGTCCACACCCTTATGATGTAACAACTGAAGATGAAAGCATCAGCAAGACCCAAAAAAAACAAATGGTGCATGAGCTTCAGGAACTGGCTAAAACCATCACCGACCTACCTAAGAAAAAAGTACAGCAGCTTGAGTTGCCAGCAACATTCTTAAGCGCCATGGAAGAGTCTAAGCGCATCACCAGCCACATTGCCAGAAAGCGACATTTTCAGTACATGGGTAAAATCTTATTGAAAAATGACCACCAAGCCATCCAAGCCAAATTGGCACAAATCAATAACATGGACGGTCATTTTCAAATCAGGGATGCGGTGATTAACTTATGGATTGAACAGCTACCTGAACATGAAACCGCATTATTTGACTACCTTTACCAACACCAAGATCACGAGGTGTTAAGTAGTCTCAGACAGACTTTACGTAACCACCGCAAAAAACCTGAAGATGCCAACTCACGAAAAAAACTGTTTCAAGCGCTGCGCAGTATCGATCAACAACACGAGTTACCCAATCCACTGACACTGGTTTAAACACACTCTGCCAGTGACAACAGCTTGCTATCAGGGTGCTAAACGGTCTATCTGCCAATCTCCTGACTGCGTTTTTTGGTATTTGAAACGGTCATGTAAGCGATTGGCACGGCCTTGCCAGAATTCATAACTGCTTGGGATGATGCGATACCCGCCCCAAGCATCTGGCAACGGCACTTCGCCGTCTTTGAATTTTTCCTTGATTTGTTGCAACAATGTCTTGAGCACTGTTCGATTCGATATCACTTGGCTTTGCTCTGATATCCAAGCGCCCAGTTGCGAACCGCGTGGTCGCGAAGTGAAGTATTTGAAAGACTCCATTTGAGAAATTTTTTCAACCGTTCCACTGATTCTGACTTGACGCTCGAGTGCCAACCAAGGAAACAAAATTGAAGCTTGGGGGTTGGCGTTTATTTCTCGTGCTTTGGCGCTGTTGTAATTAGTGAAAAACACAAAGCCTCGGGCATCAAATAGTTTCAACAACACAGTCCTCACTTGTGGCATGCCATCGGGCGTGACAGTGGCTATACTCATGGCATTAACCTCTGGTAACTCAGCCGCCCTGGCTTGTTCAAACCACAGTTCAAATTGTTGCAATGGATCAGCCTGCAAATCTGACCGACTCAACCCAGCTTGGGTGTATTCTTGTCTTATATCACCTATATTCAATGGCTACTCTCACAAAATTGATTAAACACTGTTTACCTTGCTCGACGCGATTTATACCAAAAGTAAGCGCCCAGCAACAACATCAACAAAGGCACTATAATCAACATGACTCCGGCAAACAATAAAATATGCTGCTGACTGAAGTGTAACTGCGATTGATGCAAACCAATACTGGGTAAATCTATCCTGTTGTCATGCTGTAACAACCAATCCAGTACGCGGAATGACATTTCTAAATTACCGCCGCTGCGCAAGTAACTGTTATTCAGAAAATCACTGTCACCAATGACCAACAATCGACTGAGTCCATTGGCACCACTTATTTCTTGACTGGCTGCCAACACCTGTTGTTTGTCATTAAGCCACAAAGGCTGATTGGCTGTGACAAAAGGCATCACATCATACAAGTCCAATGGGCGATCAAAATCTTTATTAATGGCATGTTCGTTGTACTGTTTAATCACCAAGCGACCAGCATGATAAGCATCGGTACGCATCACATCAAACAACAAAGACAGCGCAGGTTGCTGCACAGCCGTTTGCGGATCTGCCAACCAAAACAGGCTCAGGCCCTGTTCTATTTGTGCTTCCAGCCAGGCCATTTGTGCATCGGTTAAACTGCTGGCTGGTGAGGGCAAAACAACCAAGCGAGCCATCTTGGGCAGCTGTAATTGTGGTTGCCAATTCAGCACCACTGAACGGTAGTTGGCTGCTTTGAGCGCACCCAACCAATCGCTGTAGCTGTTGGCCTGTCCGGCATCAAAGGTTTTACCTTGCAACCCATCCAAAAAAACAATCCAGCGATCTGATGGCTGGCTCATGCGTTTTAAGCCATTAAAAAAAGCTTCATACGACAAACTAGACAACTGAAAATACTGTTCCCCACTGTGAACCACCATTTCGCCTTGTTTTTGAATGCCATACTGTTTAACCAGCTCAGGGCTTAGGCTGGCATCAATGTGATTCACACTGGCAGCAGGTAAGCTGTCTAACAACGGTTGTAAAAAATTATCTACCAACACCGCTGCTGCTGATTCAGGCTGCGCAAACACATCAATACTGATTGGTGGGTGCTGATGCAGCACTTGTTGAGCTGATGCAGGCAGCAAGTCGGCATACTGATTGGTCACCCGCCATGCAGGTACAGTTTTAGCACTGAGCAGTACCAGCAACAACCAAGCAGCAATCAACAGTACATTCTTCATGGGTTAGCCTTCATAACAATCGCCTCAAGCGACCCAACTGCTTGGCAGTAAGCCACATAAAGACAGCCGCACCAGCCAGAAAATACAGCATGGATGCGATCGCAACTTGGCCTTCACACAGCCATTTCAGGTGTGTCAAAGGCGAGAGCAACAACAGCCAGTTTAAACCATAGCCCTGACTGCCGGGGTCTGAACCCAACATCCATAATAAGCCAAAAACCACCAAATTAATTAAGATGGCTACACCGCTTGAACGACAATAGCTGGACAGCAATTGACCCAAAGCAATCAACCAAAACACCAACATCACCAGCCCAACAGCCCCAAAAGCTACTTGCCACCAATCCAGTGCGCCCCCAGCAGCCAATAACCACGCAGCCAACAACAAATGCAGCATAACAAACACCAACAACCACAACTGTGCTTTGAGTTTTGCCACAACCACAGACATAAAACTGTCTCGATTAATCAGCAAATACCACAGGGTGCGCTGTGACCGTTCCATGGCAAATGAGTAACCCGCCGTCATGGCAACAAGCAACAACAACAATTGCGCAAATGTCATGACAAAAGGCAACCACAATGCTGTGGTGATGGTGGGTGGATTCGGAAGTGACTGAAAACTCAGCTGCATGCTGTTATAACGATCAATCATTTGCCACAACAGCCAAGCCAAAATAAAGCTGATGATGGCCAACAACAACCAAATCACAGGAGAGCGCCACAAGGTTTTGATGTCTTTACTGGTGATATTCATGCGCTCACCGGCGCCTGTGAAGCAACCGTTTGATGGCGAAAATCTTGTAGTGCTTGTTGGTATAAACTGCTGAAGCTTTGTTTGCCATCATAAGCTGCCGAATGAATGACTTGGCCTAATTCCATCACCACCACCCAGTCAGCTAAATCCTGAGCTTCATGCATGATGTGAGTGGCCATCACTATGGATTTGGACTGTTTCCATTGCTGCACCTGTGCTTTAAAGGCAGTTAAGATCTCATGATCCATGCCATTCATTGGTTCATCCAATAACAGTAAGTCAGCCGCAGATGCCGACAATTGAGCCAATGACAGTCGCTGCCTGTAACCCAATGATAAATGTTGAGTCAATTTATCTGCAACATGGGTTAGCTGCCATTGCTGTAACAGTGCTTCAAGGCGGTTCGGACTGATCAGCTCATCACTTAAACTCAGCACAAAAGCCAATTGTTGCTGCACGGTTAATTGTGGGTAAAATGCAGCCGGTTCCGGCATTATAAATGCACGGCTGTCAGCGCCCAGTTCCAGCGTGCCTGAATCAGGCAGACTGATACCAGCCAACACCTGAAGCAAGGATGACTTTCCTGCGCCATTGGCGCCAAGCAACACCGTTAAACCAGGTTGCGGCAATGTCAGGTTGATACCTCGCAAGATTAGTTGTCCCGTTCTATTCAAACAAAGGTTGTTTAACTTCATGTATTTAGCTTGGATTCAGACTGATGTAGGGCGCCCTCTATTTATGAGCGCGCACGGTTTTAACTGGCTATTGTAAATATATTTCATTATAGTAAGCAATTACCTTAACACAACCCATAATTTATGCATCCAATTTTAGAATTTCTTGATGGCGGTTTATTGAGCTTATCTGCTTGGCAGTTGGTACTTTACACCTTCATCGCTGTACAAATCACTTTATCTGGCGTCAGCTTATATTTACACCGTGAACAAACACACCGGGGCATTCAGTTGCACCCTGTTATCCAACACTTCTACCGATTTTGGTTGTGGTTCACCACTGGCATGTTAACCAAAGACTGGGTGGCCATTCATCGCAAACACCATGCCCATTGTGAAACCGAAGATGATCCGCACAGCCCGCAAATCCACGGCATCAAAAAAGTCCTTTTCCATGGCGTCACTTTATACACCGAAGAACGTAAAAACACCGAAACCCTAAAAAAATACGGTCAAGGCACACCAGATGACTGGGTGGAAAGAAACATTTACACCCGTTTTCACTATCTAGGAATTGTGGCAATGGCATTGATTAACACGGCTTTATTTGGCGTCATTGGCCTGTGTATTTTCGCCATTCAGTTGGTTTGGATTCCATTCTTTGCTGCAGGGGTAATCAATGGCGTAGGTCATTTTGCTGGTTATCGCAATTACCGCACTGATGATTCATCAAGAAACATCACCCGTTTTGCGTTCTTTATTTATGGTGAAGAATTACATAACAACCACCATGCTTTTCCTTCTTCATGCAAGTTTGCACACAAGAAAGGTGAACATGACATTGGCTGGTATACCATCAAGCTACTGAATAAATTTGGTTTGTGTAAAATCAAAAAAGTCGTACCAGACCTTTATGTTGACAGTAAAAACAGTGATTTCGATGGTGATACTGTTAAAGCCATATTGACCCATAAATTCAATGTGCTACAACTGTATATCAAAGATGTCATCAAACCTAATTTGATCAGTGAATACAACAGCACATCTGGTGCTTTTAGAAAAAAGATCAAACAATACACCCACAATTTATCTTTAGATCCGCAGTTCATGAAATCAGACATCAAAAACAAGTGGCACAGCTACTTTGAGGACAGCCAATCATTAAAAAGTTTGTTGCAGTACAAGGAAGAGTTACAAGCTATTTGGGATAACAACGCCAAGTCAATGGAAGAGATGATTGAAGACTTCAAGGCATGGTGTACCAAAGCAGAGAAAAGTGGCAACCAACTATTACAGGATTTTGCGCAATCTTTGAGTCAATATAAATTGGCTGCTTTTGTTGCTAAATAATTAACCGTAAGAACCCATGACCCGGTGGCATCTTATGTCACCGGTTTTTTTGCCTAGAAATACCCAGGTCATACAAGTATTTTTACTCCGCATCTTCTGCCTGTAATCACCACTGGTTGCTCCCTAAATAAATCATCAATTGTTTAATCTATGTGAAATTTACACTTACAGTCCTTCACCACTAACTCACATCCTCATGTAGATAATGCTGTATGACATCAACCGCACTGAAGAGGATTACATGAAAAATTATATTTACCTGGGCATTATCACACTGTTAGGCACAACCTATCATTCATTGGCCACTGCTGCCAATGAAATTCATTTGCCACAAAATACAACTGACATTGCTGTAGCCAGCAATCACTCAGCTACTGATTTACTTAAAGCATCATCACAACCAACTCGAGTGAATGCAGTACACTTGTCACCATTCACTGAAGAACTGTCTTCTACAGCCATAACAATTGATATCAATCAAACCGAAATCATTAATGGCATCCAATATTTACAAACATCAGGGTACCTGAATTTATCTGAAGATAACACCGCACCAGGACTGACTGTATTTGAGCTTTTTGTACCGGCAGGCAGTGAAACGGCAGTCAACAGATTAGATGTAGATTTGTTAGCCAACACCGAATATTCACTGATGGCCATTGGTGATGGCTTCAACCAACCAATAAGCTTAATGCATATGGTTGATGACAACAGTCCACCGACTGCTGGCCATGCCAAAGTAAGGGTGGTGCACGCAGCCCCCTTTGCTGCCAGCCTAATGGACACTGCAGTATCTGTTCGCACCGATATGGGTGAACTGGTTAACGGTTTAACCGCAGTTGAATTTGGCCAAAATTCTGAATATTTTGAATTACCCGTTGGTACTTATGACTTAAATATTGCCACACCAGATGGCAGCACTCGATTGATTGATCTGGCTCCATTGTTACTTAACGAAGGTGAAGTGATAACTTTATATGCGGTAGGCGAAGGCATGAACCAACCACTGGCAGCTTTGGCGGTTTACCAAAACGGGACTATCGCCAACCTACCTTTAGAAACTCCATTTGATCAGTTGAATGCGGCATTAAGCGGGGCTTGGCATAACCCCAGCACCAGCGGCCAAGGCATCATGGTTGAAGTTTTTCCACAATTACAGCGCATCCACGGTGCCTGGTTTACCTTTGATACCACATTTGCTGACAGTGGATAGACAGCAGTGGTTGGTGATACAAATCATCGCTGGTATACCCTCGAAGGCGCTTACACCAATCTGACAGCAGACTTAGAAGTGGTGCTCACACAAGGCGGTATTTTCAATGATTCAGTTGCAGTCAATAGAGTTGATGCTGGTGATGCCACGCTGACATTTGACAGTTGCACCACTGCTACACTGACCTATACTTTGGATGAGAGTGGCTTAACTGGTAGCATCCCTTTGACAAGACTTTCAGGCGACAATGTGGACCTGTGTGTAACCATGTCAAATGCCACTGAATAAGTAAATAGAAACCAGTTTAAAAAAAGCCCATGAAATAGCTCATGGGCTTTTTTATGGCTTAACTGAAATGAATCAATGCTCAGTTTTTGGTCAGCACTTTTTGGATAGAGGCTTTGCTTAAAGCTTCAATCAACAAAGAATAAGAAGGTCTGATTTTATGTTGTTCAGAAAGCTTCAAATTAACTTTTTGTTCGGAATTTTTATAATGAACATACAGTTGTGCTTTGCCTTTACCATGTTTTTGCAACAACTCATTGATGTCATCAGTTAAATGATTGCTGTGCTTTTTACTGACAAAACAAATGCGATCGCAATACAAAGCCACCGCTTCTTCAATGCTGTACAAATGACTGACAGATGTCACAAACACTTCGTTGTCTGGTTTACCGTCTTTGCCTTTAAAAGACTTAAACCCTGCAGTTCCTTCTACCATAATCATGGCATTGGCTTCTAACAGTGGCTGGTATTCATAATAGTTTTGTTCACTTAAACTGAATTCAAACACCCCAGACTGGTCAACAATCCGAACTTTAATCTTGCCCCTGAAGCCAGGTCGCACACCCGTCACCAATCCCAGTACCCGGTAGTCTTTGGGTTTGGATTTTTTAATGTTCATCTCATGAAATTTGGCCAACTCGAACGTGGTCACATGGCCCAACCATTGAGTTGCAGGACGCAACGGGTGATCACTTAAAAAAGTACCTGTGACGGTTTTTTCTGCCAACAACCGTTCTAAGTCAGCATCCTCTGGCACATCTGGCAACGGAATGGATTGGTATGATGCATTACCTGCTGCATTTCCAAATAAATCAAACTGACCAGAATCACGGTCTTTGCTCATTTGATCAGCCGCTTTGACCACTTGTTCCATACCATCCAATAGTTGGCGTCGATTGGGGTGCAATTGATCAAACGCTCCGGCTCTGATCAATGCCTCTAACGTACGCTTGTTTACTTTTCTTAAATTAACTCGGGTGCACAAGTCTTGAAAGGACTTAAATTGGCCGCCTTGCTCACGTGCCACAACCAATTCCTCAATGGCGCCTTCACCCACACCTTTGATGGCTCCCATGCCATATATGATGGCACCATCTTTGGCTATGAACTTGTATATTGATTCATTCACATCTGGTGGTTTAACCGCAATCTTAAAGCTTCTGATATCAAACAGTTGGTTGATAACTTTTTCTGTGTTGTCCATATCAGCAGACAACACAGCAGCCATAAAATGTACTGGATAATGGGCTTTTAAATAGGCTGTTTGGTACGACACCAAAGCATAGGCCGCTGAATGTGATTTATTGAAACCATAACCAGCAAAAGTTTCAATCTGGGAAAATATATTGGCAGCCAGCTGACCATCAACACCGCGCTCTGTGGCGCCATCGATAAAGACTTGCTTTTGTTGCTCCATCACTTCAGCAATCTTTTTACCCATGGCCTTACGCAGAATATCGGCACCACCTAAGGTGAAACCAGCCAGCACCTGAGCAATCTGCATCACCTGTTCTTGGTACAAAATAACCCCGTAAGTGGGCTGTAAAATATCTTTTAATTTGTCGTGCATGTAATTTGGCGTTTCTAAGCCATGCTTACATTTAACATAAGTATCCACCATGCCAGAGTCCAACGGACCAGGTCGATACAATGCCACCAAGGCAATGATGTCTTCAAAACGGTCTGGCCTGAGTCGCCCAATCAAACCTTGCATGCCTGATGACTCCAACTGAAACACTGAGGTGGTCTTCGCTGAACGCAACAAAGTAAAGGTTTTTTTGTCATCTAAAGGCAAAGTTTCAATGTCTAATTTATGACCGGTTTCTTTTTCAATTGACTGCAATGCCCAGTCAATGACCGTCAATGTTCGCAAGCCCAAAAAGTCGAATTTCACCAAACCAATTGATTCAACATCGTCTTTATCAAATTGCGAAACGACTGACTGGGAGTTTTCTTCCACATAAACCGGACAAAAATCACTGATGGCACTGGGGGCAATGACCACACCACCGGCGTGTTTACCTACATTTCTTTTCAAACCTTCAAGTTTCAGCGATAAATCAATCACTTCTTGCGCTTCTTCGTCTTCTTCATACAAGGCCGCCAATTCAGGGGCTTTTTGCATTGACTCGGTTAAACTGATGCCTAAATCATTGGGAATTAATTTAGCGATGCCATCCACCACTGGATAAGGATAACCCAATACCCTGCCGGCATCTCTGATCACAGCTTTGGCGTTCATGGAACCGTAGGTGATGATCTGACTTACTTTTTCTTTGCCATACTTATCAGCTACATAAGCGATTACTTCATCCCGCCTGTCCATACAAAAATCGACATCAAAGTCAGGCATAGATACCCGCTCCGGATTCAAAAACCGCTCAAACAGCAATTCATACTTCAGCGGATCTAAACTGGTGATATACAGCACAAAAGCCACCAAAGAACCGGCACCTGAACCACGGCCTGGGCCCACTGGAATGTGGTTGTCTTTTGACCACTTAATAAAATCTGAAACTATTAAAAAGTAACCTGGAAAGCCCATGTCCAATATCACTTTTATTTCATGGTCCAGGCGGTCGTGATAGTCCTGCTCAGTGTAATCAGGATCAGGGCCAAATGTGGACAGGAATTTATTCAGGTTGTTGCGGCATAATTGTTCGAAATAACTGTCAATGGTTTGGCCTGCGGGAATCGGAAAATCAGGCAGGTAGTAATCTTTGAAGTTAAAGTCTAAATTACAACGCTGTGCAATTGCATAGCTGTTTTCCACCAACACGGGAAACCGCTGAAACAACTCGCTCATTTCTTCAGTAGATTTAACGTATTGCTCTGGTGTGTAATCTTTGGGCCTTTTAGGATCAGCCAACACATTACCACGGTTGATACATATCCTGGCTTCATGGGCGTTGAAATCATCTTCATCAAGAAATCGACACCGACCACTGGCCACAATCGGCACATCTTGGTGAGCAGCCATATAGATGGCAGCAG
Source organism: uncultured Marinicella sp. (assembly GCA_947502595.1). Classification (GTDB taxonomy): domain Bacteria; phylum Pseudomonadota; class Gammaproteobacteria; order Xanthomonadales; family Marinicellaceae; genus Marinicella. The sequence continues at coordinate 71,559 of CANNAM010000005.1, forward strand.
AATTGATGTTGGCTTCATTGGCACGTTTGATCTCAGCCACGGCAAGGTAATAGCGATCACCAAATACTTGCTTCCATTGCAGCATGGCATCTACCGCTGAATCCAGTTTTTGATTGGCTATGTAATGACCTACATCACTGAACATACTGTCGGCCAACACAATCAAACCCTGGTTGTGTTGCTGGACAAATTCTGCACTGACACATGGCTGATGTTGGTTGTTACGATGGTATTGTGCGTGAGAAATGATTTGACTCAGATTCAAATAACCTTGGTGGTTTTGGCATAACAAAGTTAACTCAAACACTTTATCAGGGTGGTCACTGTCAGTGACCCAAATATCAGCACCGATTATGGGTTTGATGCCGGCTTTTCTGGCTGCATTAAAAAATTTAATCGCGGCAAACACATTGTTCATGTCGGTGATTGCCACAGCCGGCATATTCAAGTCTTTGATCTTCTGAATCAGCGGCCCAATTCTGATGGTTGAGTCTACAATAGCAAACTCAGTGTGTAGGTTTAAATGAATGAATTGATGCGCCATGTTCACAACAACTCCATTTGCAGCATGTGGCGTACCGGTGCAAATGATTTGCGGTGGTGGCAACAAGGGCCATTGGCTTGAATGGCTGCCAGATGCTGTTTGGTTCCATAGCCTTTGTGTTGGTCAAACCCATATTCTGGGTATGCCGCATGCATTTCAACCATCAGTTGATCACGTGCGCTCTTGGCCAGAATTGATGCAGCACTGATAGCAGCTACTTTACCATCACCACCGACTATGGCCTCTGCTGTCACACTAAACTCAGGTGTTTTATTGCCATCTACCAAGATTTTTTGCGGCTTCACAGACAATGCCATAACCGCTTGTTGCATACCCAGCATGGTGGCTTGGAATATATTAATTTGATCAATTTTTTCTACAGGAATGTGCACCACAGACCAAGCAAGTGCGTGTCTTTTTATCTCACCGACCAATGCCAATCTTTTGGTTTCGCTTAGTTTTTTTGAATCATCCAGACCATCAATGGTATGTTGCAATACCACTGCTGAAACAGTCACCGGTCCAGCCAAAGGACCACGCCCTGCTTCATCCACACCGGCAATCAACATGACTTATCCATGAATGCCAACACGGCTTTGGCTGCTTGCTGTGGCTGCGCTGGTAATAAACTTTTATGCAAGATTGTGAATTTATGAATTAACTCCGCAGCATTGGGGTCTTGCATAACGCTGTTGCAAGCAGCGGCCAAATTTTCAACGGTTAAATCGTTTTGCATCACTTCTGGTACCATAAACCCTTGCTGTAAAACATTGGGCAGCGAATAGTAAGGCAATTGCATCAGTTTAAATGTTTTTACCAACTGCCAAGTTAGTTTTGATATTTGGTATGCCACCACCATCGGGGTTTTACATAGCATTGACTCTAAAGCCACAGTGCCTGAACCCAGCAAGGCAAAGTCAGCTGCTTGTAACAGTGCCGAAGCATCATCAACCCACTCTATTGACAACTGTTGGTCATCTGCCAATGATTTGACCAAGTCTACTTTGGACTGACTGACGTTACAACTCATGACTACCCAGTCATCACCTAAGTTCAATTGCTTGATGGTGCTTGCAAAAATCGGCACCAAAGTTTTTATTTCACGGTTGCGACTGCCAGGCAACAGCGCCAGTACTTGCTTCCCGGCTTTACCAATGGCTTGTTTGGCTTTTGATTTATCAACTTCAAGCGGTATCTTTTGCGCCAAAGGGTGACCAACAAATTTGGCGGCAATACTGGTTGGTTGATACAGTTCAACTTCAAAGGGAAATAAGGTCAACAAACAATCTATAAAATATTGCATTTTAAAAACCCTTTTTGGCCGCCATGCCCACACCGACGGGCTGACGTAATGCACCACTGGAATGTTGTGTTGTTTTAAACTTTTAGCGATAGAAAAATTTAAATCTGGCGAATCAACACCAATAAAAACATCCGGTTTAAAATCAATAATCGTTTTAACTATTTGGCGTTTAACTTGAAGCAAGTGAGGCAAATCTTTTAACACTTCAACCAAACCCATCACCGAGAACACCTCATTGTCTCGTATGATATTGGCTGCGGTTGCTTTGATGTGTTTACCACCTACTGCAATGCATTCGATTTCTGGATTGATTGCAAACAAATCTTGAATCAGGGACGCACCTATCATATCACTGGAAGCCTCGCCAGCCACCAATGCAATTTTAAACGGTTTGGTAGACATTAACGTATGATGCTGCGTGATGACTTTTTAATGAAGTCCACCATGGTTTGTACGTCTGTAGAGTCTTTGGTCATTTGTTCCAATTCAGCCACTGCTTGATCTAACTTTAAATCAGATTTATACAGGACTCGGTAAGCGGTTTTAATGGCTGCAATGCGTTGTTTATCGAAACCTCGTCGTTTCAACCCTTCAAAATTAATCGCCCTGGGTTTGGCCGGGTTGCCTTGGCCCATTACGAATGGTGGCAAGTCTTTTTGAAAGCCAGAATCCATCGCTGCAAAAGCGTGCGATCCAACGCGACAGAATTGGTGCAACTTAGTGAAGCCACCTAGGATGGCAAAATCGCCCACATGTACATGTCCTGCCAATGAAGTGCAATTGGCTAAGATGGTGTGATCTCCTAAAATACAATCGTGGGCTATGTGAACATAAGCCATGATCCAGTTGTCATTGCCTACTTGGGTCAAGCCTTCATCTTCTACTGTGCCACGGTTGATGGTGACATATTCACGGATGGTATTGTTATCACCTATGATTAGTCGAGTCGGCTCATCTGCATATTTTTTGTCTTGCGGGTCTTCACCAATCGAAGCGAATGGATAAATCTTATTGCCCTTGCCTATGGTTGTGTGGTTGGCCACAACCACATGTGATTTAAGCTCACAACCATCACCAATTACGGTATCAGCGGCAACGATACAATAAGGTCCAATGCTTACATTTTCACCTATTTGTGCTTGAGGATCTATGATGGCAGTTGGGTGAATCATTTTGTTTTCTCAGCACACAATAAATCGGCTTTAGCGACCACTTTTCCTGCCACTGAAGCTTTGCATTGGTATAGCGTCATGTTTTTGATGACTTTTTTAATCTGGCATTCAAATTCCAATGTGTCCCCAGGTACCACAATTTGGGTGAATTTTGCATTGTCTACTTTGACCAAATAAAACAACGCATCATTGGCCAAGCCATCACGAGATAATTGTGTCAGAACACCAGCTGCTTGGGCCATGGCTTCAATTACCATAACACCGGGCATCACTGGATGGTCAGGAAAATGACCTTGAAACTGGGGTTCGTTGAATGTGATGTTTTTAACTGCTTTGATCCACTCGCCAGGGGCATAATCCAACACCTTATCGACCAATAAGAATGGATAACGGTGTGGAATCAGCTGCATGATTCTTTCTATGCCAATGCTGTTATCTTGATCAGTCATTTAATTTTTTCTCCAATTGATTTACTTTGCGCGCAATATGATCCAGTTGTCTTGTTCGCACTGCATTTTTTCGCCACTGTTTTGTCGGCTGCAACGGTGATGCTGAACTGTATGAGCCAGGTTCTTTGATTGAATGTGTCACCAAAGCCATGGCTTGTATAGTGACTTGGTCACAAATACTGATGTGCCCGACTATGCCAACACCTCCACCGATAAAACAGTGGCTGCCTATTTGGGTAGAGCCTGCTACTGCTGTACATCCCGCAATCACTGTGTGGTCGCCAATTTCAACGTTGTGACCAATTTGAATTTGATTGTCTAAACGCACGTCATTGCCCAAAACAGTGTTTTCAATGGCTCCGCAATCGATGGTTGTATTGGCACCAACTTCGCAATCATCGCCTATTACAACCACGCCGGTTTGAGGTATTTTAACCCATCCAGAATCACTTTTAGCCAGACCGAAGCCATCTGCGCCAATAACCGCGCCAGGGTGAACAATCACTCGGTCACCCAACTCACAGCCCGCTTCAATGATGACTCCAGATTTAATTTGGCAGTGTTGGCCAACTTTTACATTTTCGCCAATAACGACATGCGATTCAACGGCAGTGTTTGCGCCAATAACTGCACCAGCACTGATCACTGATAATGGACCAACCTTAACCGGTGTGTGAAGTTGGGCTGATGTATCAACCACAGCACTTGGGTGAATTATTTCAAGTAACTTGCTGTTAGCCGACTGATCCTGTTGAAATAACTGTGCCACATAAGCAAATGTCACATAGGGCTGATCCGAAATTAATGCATTACCAGGATACTGCTCGGCCATTTCAGCAGTCAGTATCACGGCACCTGCTTGACTCTCAGCTAAATACTTTGTGTAATTGGGGTTGGCCAAAAAGCTGATTTGTTTACCGGTGGCATTTTGAATGGTAGCCACAGCATGTAATTCAGTGTCACCGTTACCTTGAAATGTCAGATGTTGCGATTGGGCCAGCTCAGCTAAAGTTCTCATCGGCTGACTCTATTGACCTGATGAATAATCTGACCGAAGTTGTTGCAAAATTTCATCGGTGATGTCAATTTTTTCATTGGCATATAAAATAGCATTAATCAAAATGGCGTCATAACCATTCTTAACAGCATATTCAGCCACCACAGACTTGATTTGATTTTGCACATCATCAACCAACTGTGAGTTTCTGATGGTGATGGCGTCCTTCATGTCCTCTTTGGCTCGTCTGACTTGGCGTTCTAAGATTCTCGCCCTTTCTTGCAGTTCCAATAATTTATCCGGGGTCATGAAATTACCTTCTTTACTGATGGTATCCTCAAGCGTTTGGAGGTCGGATTCTTGTTCTGATATGCGGTTATTTTGTTCTTCAAACTCAACTGTTAAGGTCTGGTTTGCCGCAAGGATTTGCGGCGACTGATTGATCAAAGCATTCATGTCCACATAGCCAATTTTACCTTCAGCATCAACGTCACTGCTTAGCAGCAGCAGGCTGAAAATAAAATAAACTATGGGCCAATGTTTCAACATATGATCAGAAAGTATTACCAAACGTGAATTGCAATCTTTCGGTACGGTCTAGCTTGTCTTTATTGAAAGGAAATGCATAAGATATTACGATTGGTCCAACCGGTGCTTGCCACCTTACTGCAAAACCAGTTGACATTCTTAGCTCTCTGGCCTCAAATGAATCAACATCATCAAACACATTACCTACATCAAAGAACCATGCCAGGCGTGCAGCATTGCTCGATTCCTTCGCAAATGGCGTAGGAAAAACGACCTCAGCAGAACCGATTACTTTAAACGAACCACCTATGGGATCACCTGATCTTGAAGTGGTTGGAATGTTACTTTCAGTTTCTAAAGCGCCACCAACTAATGATTTTGGCCCCAGTGTATTGTCATCATAACCTCTGACAGAACTCACACCACCGGCAAAAAAGTTCTCAAAAAATGGCAAGCCTGACGTGTCACCATAACCTGCGCCATAACCCACTTCGCCTCGCAAGGAAAGCACCAACTTGTCAGTTAATGGAAAAAGTATATTTTCTTTGAAGTTGATCTTATAAAATTCAGCTGTACTGCTGGGCAATGAAGCTTCAAAACCAATTGAATGGTACGCACCTCTGGTTGGATTAAAATACCTGTTACGACTGTCTCTGGCCCATCTGGCCTGTGCTTTATACAGTGAAAATGCCCGCCTGTATTGGAATGGTGTTTGAATCAATTCACCTTCCACTCCAGTTGCAGGTGGTATGACACCATCGGTGTAACATTGACTGGTTAATTCTGAGAGCTCTGCATCATCCTCGGGTCTTTCTATGCTGCGGCATACATACGCATAACCACCTAAATCAAGTAAACCATCAACAATAGCTTGTGCGGTTATGCCTTGATTGGCTCGCAGTGAAATTCTCTCATAAGACAGGTTGGTATAAATCCGATCAAACTCAGTAATGGGGAAACTGGCTTGCACACCCAAACTGCCATTAGTCGAATTGTATTGTGCAATATTGGCATCTCCCTGATTAATGTTGGTAAAATTTAAGCTGTAGCCTAATGAAATTCCGTCATCAGTAAAGTAAGGGTCCTCATACAATAGGTTCAGCCTTTTATAAAAATCAGAAGTGTTTACCGCTACCGATAGTGTGTTTCCAGTACCCAACAAATTTTGTAATGATACACTGGTCGAAAAATTCAAACCACTGAGTTGGGAATAACCTAGGCCAAATGTAAATTGACCAGAGTTACGTTCTTTCACCGTTACATTGATATCAATTTGATCATCAGTTCCCGATACTTGTTCAGTATCGACTTGAACTTCCTCGAAATAAGGTTTTTGTTGCAACCTTAATTTAGATCGATCCACCAATGCCTGTGAAAACCATGCACCTTCAAATTGGCGCATTTCTCGGCGTAAAATTTCATCTTTGGTTTTGGTGTTACCGATAAAATTAATCCGACGCACATATACTTTTTTACCAGGTAACACGAAATACGTTACATCAACAGTGTTTTCGTTCTCGTTAACTGACGTCACGGGCTGAACTTCGGCAAAAGCGTAACCTCGATTAGCCAAAACAGCTTTTAAGGTGTTGTTGGTCATTTCGATTTGGTTCTGAGCAAAAGTTTGGCCTTCTTTGGTAATCATGTACTTTTGCATAATGCTTTTATCAAAAATAAGATTCCCAGTAATGTCCTGTTTACCAAACTTAAATTGGTCACCTTCTTGAATGTTGGCAGTTAAATATATGTCTTTTTTATCGCTGCTGATAGTAACTTGTACCGATTCAACCTCTGCATTAACGTATCCGCGATCCAGGTAATAAGACTTCAATTTTTCCAAATCACCATTTAATTTTTCTTTAGAATACTGGTCATCTTGAGAGTACCATGACAGCCAGTTGGTGGTGCCTGACTCAAAAGCATCGATCAATTCTTCATCAGTAAATACAGTATTACCTACAATTTTGATGTGTTTGATTTTGGCTGATTTACCTTCGTCAATATTGATGTTTATCAACACCCGATTTCTGTCTAACTCTCTGACATTGGTGTCTACCTTGACATTATATTTACCGCGAGAAAAAAACTGTTGAACCAATTCATTTTTAACTTTTTCTAACTGTAATTTATCAAAAACCTCTCCTTCAGCCAAACCAATGCTGTTCAAGCCTTGCATCAACTCTTCGGTTTTGATGCTTTTATTACCATCAATGCTGATGGTCGCAATGGCTGGTCGCTCTTGAACTTTAATGATCAGAATATCATCTTCTTTAAGCATTTTCACATCATGGAAATACCCAGTTCTGAAAACACTCTTAATACCAGCTCTGATAATTTCGGCATCGACCACATCACCACGTTCAATTGGTAAATAAGAAAAAATAGTACCATGAGAAATTCTATCTGCCCCGATAATCCTGATATCACTGACAGTAAAAGAGTCCATTGCTTTTGTGTTGAAAGACAAAAGCACCAAAAGTAAGATTAAATTTCGCATATTTAGTTGATTATTATTTTTCCTGTATTTTAAGACACTGACCTTAAAATGTCGTTATAAAAAGCTAAAGTCATCAAACAAATTAACATAAACATGCCGATAAATTGAGCTTTCATCTCAAATTGTTCACTTAATGGCGAACCTTTAATTTTTTCAATGGTTAAAAACAACATTTGACCACCATCTAGCATGGGAACAGGCATCAGGTTAATGATTCCCAAACTCAGGCTCACTAAAGCCAAAAAAGACAGGTACCAAGAAAACCCTCTGGCAGCAGAATCATTGGCTACTTGAGCAATGGTTATTGGCCCTGATAGGTTTTTAACTGAGGCTTTACCTGTCACTAATTTCCACATCATTTCCAGTGATTTGCTGGTGATCTTGCCCATTTGCATTGCCGCTTGCGGTATCGACTCTATCGGCCCATACGACAAGGAAAAAAGTAAATTATTAAAATAAGCTTTATCTGCATCACTCGGTTGGTCAGGCCTGATACCCAGCACCTTTCTTTCAGGATTATCCGGGTCTACTGCCAAAGCTGGTACAGTGATCGACTGTGGACGCTGATTTCGAATAAAATCTACTTGAATAGGGCCTTGCTTTAGTTTACTGATAACGGTCACCACATCATACCAGTCAGCAACTGATTGGCCGTTAATTTGAATGATTTCATCACCCGCTTGCAAACCCGCTTTGGCAGCCGGTAAGCCAGCATCCAATTCAGCCATACGCGCAGCCAGTGGTACGCGGTAAGGCTTGAGCCCAATGTGCTCGATCAATTGTTCTTCACTCACCTCTTCAGACAACGTCGATAACTGCAGTACTCGGTTTGTCAAAGTTCCTGACCCCGTTTCAACCATTACATCGATATCACGCCTGTCTATACCTGCTGTGATTAAACTCAGCGAGACATCTGACCAAGTTCTGATGACTTGGCCATCAATTTCTTTGAGCTGGTCTTTGTGCATAAAACCTGCTTGGGCCATCAGCTTAACCGGCTCACCTAAGGTGGGTTGTATTTCATCCTTACCCACCACAAACATCAACCAATACAGCATAAATGCCAATATAAAATTGAACGCTGGACCCGCGAACATGATCAACATTTTCTGCCAATATGGCTTGTGGTTATAGGTGTATTGCAGCTCCTCCGCTGCCACATCACAGTCACGCACATCCAACAGCTTGACATACCCACCCAAAGGAATCGGAGCAACCGCAATTTCAGTGCCTTGTCGATCAAAACGAGACCATATGGGCTTACCAAAGCCTACACAAAAACGCAAAACTTTGACTTTGAACAAACGCGCCACCCAAAAGTGACCTAGCTCATGGAAGGTGACCAAAACACCCAAGGTAATTATCAGCCAAAATACACTGCCTAATATCGTCGTTAACATCATTTTTTATTGTTGTGAATTGATAAGTGTTTCAGTTTTAAATCTGACCTCAATATCAAGGTCTTGTAAGTGTGCCAAAGATTCGACTTGATTGGCTTGAATAGCATTCAATATTCTATCATTGATTTGGCCAATTTGGTCAAACCGAATCTGACCAGCTAAAAAAGCAGCCACACTGACTTCGTTGGCGGCATTTAAAATAGCCGGAGCAGTTCCACCTACTACCATGGCTTCTCTGGCCAATTGTAAACAACTGAACTTATCGGTATCTGCAACATAAAATGTAAGTTGTTGTTGCTGTAAGAGATCAAGAAAGCTGGCATCATTAATTAAACGCTGACCCAGGCCTAAACCATGTGAAATTGGAATTTGCATGTCAGGACAGCCCATTTGCGCCAGCACCGAACCATCAATGTAGTTAACCATGGAGTGAATGATACTTTGCGGATGTACCAATACATTGATGTCTTGATTAGGCATATCAAACAACCAATGCGCTTCGATAATCTCTAAGCCTTTGTTCATCAAAGTCGCTGAGTCTATCGAAATTTTTGCACCCATATCCCACTTAGGGTGCGCTACGGCTTGTGCCGGTGTAATGTGCTTAAACTGACTGGCTTCAGTTTGCCAAAACGGCCCACCAGATGCAGTTAAAGTAATGCTTTTTACTCCATCAGGACGAACCCCAGTCTGGTATTCCGAACCAAGACATTGGTAAATGGCGTTGTGCTCTGAGTCCAAGGGAATGATCCGCGCAGCTGTCTGCTGCACCACAGGCATCACCAACTCACCAGCTGCAACAATCGATTCTTTATTGGCCAATAGCAACGTTTTACCCGCTTGTACTGCAGCCAACACAGATGCCATGCCAGCATTGCCAACGATACCTGCCACCACCAAATCCACAGTCGCTTCAGCAACCACTTCTTCCAAAGCAGCTGAGCCACAATGAATCTGGGTATTTTGCACCGTTAACTGTTGCCGCACTAACTGGTAAGCATCCACATCAGTTACCACCACATGTTCAGGCTTAAATTCTGTTGCCAATTGAATGATTTTGTCGGCGTTAGTATGGGCAGTTAAACTGTGCACTCTGAATTTATCTGGGTGCTTGCGCAGTACATTTAATGTTGAATCACCAATGGACCCCGTAGCACCAAGAATACAGATCGATTTCATACACAGATCAGTAAAAAGTAATACAGCGGTGCGGCGGCGATTAAACTATCAAAGCGATCAATGAAACCACCATGACCGGGCAGTAAATTAGAACTGTCTTTGACCTCAGCCTGTCGTTTACCCAAGCTGGCCGCTAAATCACCTACCACAGAAAACAGTGCCACAGGAATCATTATCATCAGGGCGGTGTACCACTCAAGCCCAATGTATGAACTGACTATAATGGCGTAAATTGCCACCAACACTTGGGCACCTATCACCCCTTCCCAAGTTTTTCCTGGGCTAATACTTAGCGCTAATTTATGCTTACCCAAGGTTTTACCACTGACATAAGCGCCAATATCAGCCACCCATATCAAAAAGAATAAAGACAGGGTCAACCAATGTCCTGAGGGCAGTACGTAAAGTTGATACAAACTGAATGCGAATAGCATGATGGCCACTACACCCAGTAATGATTTCACTAACAATTGAGTGCTGTTATTTTGATACCCCCAACGGTGCTTATTTAACCACATCATTACCAATGCCCAAATAACACCATATGTTACCATCATCACCATTTGGCTCAGATGCACAGCACCAATTTCAAATGTTTGGTTGAAGGCAAAAAGTTTATCGGCTAAGAACAATGTAAACAGACTGATAGTTATGGCATTAAATAAAGCCAACCCTGCCTTCAATCTGTTTAATTTTAACCATTCGAATACAGCAGCAGATTGAATCACCACAACCAATACAGCAAATAAATCATGGTTACCAAAAATCACGATAGCCAATAAAACAGGGGCTAAAATCAGCGCAGTGATTATTCGTTGTTTAAGCATCAGTTGGTTCCTAAAAGTTGGATTAAATTGGTCATAAGTCTAATTTTCTTTGCAGTTAACTTGTTCACTGGTTTGACCAAATCGACGTTCACGGCTGTGAAACTGATCAATGACTCTAAGCAATTCATCGGCGTTAAAATCAGGCCACAAGACGTCTTCAAAAAAGATTTCAGCATACGCTATTTGCCACAACAAAAAATTTGAAATGCGATGTTCACCACCGGTTCTGATCAGCAGGTCTACTGGTGGCTGGTCTGCCAAACTTAAATACGAACCGAAGGTTGATTCATTGATATGCTCTACCGAAATGTTTTGTTCTCTGACATCAGCACACAACTTTTGTGCCGCTTGTGCCAAGTCCCATTTACCGCCATAATTGACAGCTATATTGAGATTCATAACAAATTTTTCGGGATGCATGGCAGCAACATCTGACATTTTTTGTTGTAACTTTGGAGAGAACTGAGATAAATCGCCAATAAAGTTTTGTTGCACACCTTGTTTCAGAAGTTCTGGCGTTTCTTTGCTGAGAGAGCGCATGAATAAATCCATTAAACGCTGCACTTCTTTGGCAGGCCTTGACCAATTTTCACTGCTGAAGGCGAATAATGTCAGGTTAGGAACACCTAATTTAACACATGTTTCAATGCTAGAGCGGACAGTTTTAACCCCTGCCTGATGACCAAAGGTCCGAGGTCTTTTCCTCTTGGTAGCCCATCGCCCGTTTCCATCCATGATTATGGCGATGTGCTGAATAGTCATTGTATTATCGTCGTTGCTGAATCAAGGAATTATATTTCCATCAACTCTTTTTCTTTTTCAGCAATCACATCATCAACTTGTCCGACATATTTGTCAGTCACGTCTTGTACGCTTTTTTCAGCGCCACGCAAATCATCTTCTGTGATTTCTTTGTCATTCAACAATGTTTTTAATTGTGTATTTGAATCACGCCTGATATTACGTATCGCAATCTTACTGTTTTCAGCAATTTGACCTACCAGCTTAACCAAATCCTTTCTTCTTTCTTCAGTTAACGGCGGCAAAGGAATTCGTATAACCATGCCGGCACTGACAGGGTTTAAGCCTAAATTAGATGTCATGATGGCTTTTTCGATGGGCTCGATCATGGTTTTTTCCCACGGTGTAACAGTCAAAGTTCTGGAATCTTGTACCGCCACATTAGCCACCTGGCTCAACTCTGAAGCCGATCCATAATAATCAACCTTGATACCATCCAGCAAACTGGCATTGGCCCTGCCGGTACGCACACCTTTAAGTTCATTTTGCAGAGCATCAATGGTTTTGCTCATGCGCTGACCAGCTTCATTAATTATTTCAGTTATCATGGGGTACTCCTTATTCAGCAGTTACTATGGTACCAATATTGCTGCCTTTAACGATATCCATCAAAGCATTGTCTTGGTTCATATTAAAAATTCGAATCGGCATTTTTCTGTCACGACACAACACCACGGCAGATGTGTCCATAACTTCCAATTTCTTTTCAATAACTTCATCGTAGGTTAGGTGATCATATTTGAATGCAGTGGGGTCTTTAACAGGATCAGCAGAGTAAATGCCATCAACTTTTGTGGCTTTCAACACAATGTCTGCATTGATCTCAATGGCCCTTAAGCTGGCTGCTGAGTCAGTGGTAAAAAATGGATTACCAATACCTGCTGCAAATACAGTGATGTTGCCTTTTTGCAGATGTCTGATGGCACGACGGCGAATATAATCCTCACAAACTTCATGAATTCCAATCGCTGACATCACCCTGACTTTGATGCCTTGTTTTTCCAAGGCATTTTGTAAAGCCAGAGAATTCATAACTGTCGCCAACATACCCATGTGGTCTCCAGTTACCCTGTCTATACCTGACTTGCTTAAACCAGCACCACGAAAGATGTTGCCACCTCCAATTACGATACCAATTTCTATACCCAAACGATGAACCTGGGCTATTTCTTGCGAAATGCGATTGATGACCTGAGGATCAATGCCATAATCCTCAGCGCCCATCAATGCTTCTCCACTGAGTTTCAGTAGAATTCTTTTGTATTTAATTGATTCAGTTTCCACGTGCTTGAGCCATGACTTCCTCTACAAAGTTATCGACTTTCTTTTCGATACCTTCACCAACTTCAAAACGAATAAATTCTACCACATCTGCGTTTTTAGCCTTCAACAATTTTTCAATTGTTACATCAGGGTCTTTAACAAATGCCTGGCCTTTTAAAGTGATTTCAGCTAAATACTTTCTGATTCTGCCGCCAACCATTTTTTCAATGATTTCAGCAGGCTTACCTGAATCTTGAGCTTGAGCAATCAAAATCTCTTTTTCCTTTTCTAACTGAGCCGCAGGTACTTGCTCTTCAGAAAGGTACTCAGGATTGGCAGCCGCAACGTGCATAGCCAAATCTTTAATTAATTCATCATCAGCACCGGAAGCCGAAACAACCACACCAATGTTTTTGCCGTGCGAATAAAAACCAACAGCACCATCGGTATTTTCAATCACTTGAACACGTCTAACTTGTACGTTTTCACCAATTTTGGCAACTAACTCAGTTCTTAATAGCTCCAAAGTTTTGCCATTAACTTCAACTGCCATCAATGACTCAACATCATTGGTTTTATTTGCCAATGCGGCTTCAACAACATGGTCAGTGAAACTTAAAAAGCTTTCATCTTTAGCCACAAAATCAGTTTCGCAGTTAACTTCCACTAAAACAGCTGTTTTTCTGTCTTCTGATGCAGCCACTTTAATGATGCCATCAGCAGCAACACGACCAGATTTTTTGGCGGCTTTAGCGGCGCCAGATTTTCTCATGTTCTCAATTGCTACTTCTAAATTACCATCGGTCTCAACCAATGCTTTTTTACATTCCATCATACCTGCACCGGTGATTTCACGTAATTCTTTAACCATGGAAGCTGTAATACTCATGTTATATTCCTCGTTCTGTATGAGACACATTAGAAATCACAGGTCTCATTATGTAAAAATAGTCCGGCCCTTTTTCAAAGACCGAACTTTTTGATGGTTTAACTTTCGACAATCAGTCTTCAGTTTTTTTAACTACTTTTTTCTTGGTAGTTTTTTTCTTGGTAGTTTTTTTCTTGGTAGTTTTCTTGGTAGTGGCTTTCTTGGTGGTTTTCTTTTCAGCCGATTCTTCTACCGTTGCTTCTTTAATTTCTGCAGCATCTAATTCAATTTTATCAGCAACTGGTGCAGCAGAGACTTCTTTCACCTTAACTTCAGGCGTAACTATGGTCTCATCAGCCTTGGCTTCTTCAACTTTTTTAGCTGGCTTGGCTTTCTTGGCAGGTGCGTCTTCTTTAACGTTGATTTGCATCGCAGCTTTTCCTTCCAAAATAGAATCTGCTGCAGCACCTACATACAATCTGATGGCTTTCATGGCATCGTCATTGGCAGGAATAACATAATCAATGTCATTGAAGCTGTTGTTGGTATCGACCACTGCGATCACAGGAATGCCTAATTTTTTGGCTTCATTGATGGCAATTGCTTCATAACGCGTGTCTAAAATAAACAACGCGTCTGGCAAACCCTTCATGTCTTTAATACCACCCAAGGTTTTTTCCAATTTAGTGCGTTCACGTTCCATGTTCAGTTGTTCTTTTTTCACAAAACGTTCGATGCGACCATCAGCTTGCATAGACTCGATGTCTTTCAAGCGATTGATTGAAGCTTTGACTGTTTTGTAGTTAGTCAACATACCACCCAACCAACGGTGAGAAACAAACGGCATACCGCATCGCAAAGCTTCTTCTTTTACGGCTTTACTGGCTGCTCTTTTGGTTCCAACAAACATGACCTTACCACGTCTGGATGCAATTTTGCCCATGAAGTTCATGGCATCATTCATCATTTCTTCGGTTTTTCTCAGGTCAATGATATGTATTTTATTTCTAGCCCCGAAGATGTAAGGGGCCATTTTGGGGTTCCAATATCTGGTGTTATGCCCAAAATGAGCACCTGCATCCAGCAACTGTTTGACACTAACTTTTGCCATTATTTTTTTCCTATTTTTTAAGGGTTATTTCAATACCAAATGCAATCGGAACAACTCAAAATTATTGAGCACCCTGCTGCGAATTCTACATTTGATAGACATTATGTTTGCCACCATTATGGCCACAAACGCTGTATCAAAAAAATTTAATTTATTTGATTTTTTTCTCGTTGTAAACAACATGTTTTCTGACAACTGGATCGTATTTTTTCATTTCCATTTTGTCAGGCGTGTTTTTTTTGTTTTTATCAGTTGTGTAATAGTGACCAGTACCGGCACTTGATACCAACTTAATTTTATCTCTTGCACTCATGATTACACCTTCTCGCCGCGATGACGCATCTCAGCCAATACAGCATCAATACCTTTTTTATCAATGATTCTCATACCTTTGGTAGAGATTCTCAACTTAACCCACTTGTTTTCACTCTCAACCCAAAACTTGTGGTTTTGTAAGTTAGGTAAAAATCTTCTGCGGGTTTTGTTCATCGCATGTGAAACGTTGTTTCCTACGGTCGTTTTTTTTCCAGTAACCTGGCAAACTCTTGACATAATATTTCTCTCTATCAGTGATTACTTTTTAGTTTCCAGCTTCTCAGTAATTCTGGCAGCTTTACCTTCCAAGCCACGCAAATAATATAACTTAGCTCTTCTGACTTTACCGCGGCGCTTAACAGACACACTGTCAATCATTGGGCTGTGAGTTTGGAACACACGCTCAACGCCTTCACCATAAGAAATTTTTCTTACTGTAAATGCTGAATTAAGGCCCCTGTTTTTGATTGCAATAACTACACCTTCGTAGTTTTGTACTCGCTCACGGGTACCGTCGATTACTTTCACACCAACTACGACTGTATCGCCAGGGTTAAAAGTTGGTAAATCACTGCGCAATTGAGCAGCTTCTATTTGTTTTATGATGTCACTCATGATTTCTTTCTCTTAATCAATCGTTTTTCTGGGTACATGAGTAGCTTAAGAGCCCTCAGAGGTGCCTGCCAATAAATCGGGCCTTTTTAATTTTGTCAAGTCAGTAGACTGTTGCGCCCGCCATGCTTTTATAGCCTGGTGATTGCCACTTAACAAAACTTCTGGGACGCCTGATTGCCCCAATATTTCCGAACGGGTGTATTGAGGCGTGCCCAACATACCATTCATAAATGAATCAGTTTCAGCTGATTCATCGTCACCTAAAACGCCTTTTAACTGACGTCCTATGGCATCAATAACCACGCAAGCAGCCATCTCGCCACCGCTGATGACATAGTCACCAACAGAAATTTCTTGGTCTACATACTGATCAATGAAACGCTGATCAATACCTTCATAACGACCACATACCAAAGTTAAATTGGCCTCAAGTGCCAATGTATTACATAAACTTTGTTTCAATTGTTTACCTTGTGGCGACATAAGCACCACTCTACCTACAACGCCTTGTTGCTGCAACTGCTGCAAGCTGCGATGCAATGGGTCATACATCATTACCATACCAGGCCCACCACCAAATGGCTTGTCATCAACCCGATTGTGCTTGTTTTCAGCAAAATCTCGCGGGTTGATACAGTTCAAGGTCATTAAGCCTGAATCTATGGCTTTACCAATAACCCCAAAGCGCAATGCATTTTCAACCATCTCTGGAAACAAAGTGACAACATTAAAATGCATCAATCTTCAGCTTCCCAATCAACCACCATACTTTTGTTTGCCAAATCCACTGACACCACAAATTTTTCATAGATATAGGGTATCAACAGTTCCTGCCCTGTGTCGTCCTTAACCACCATGACGTCATTGGCACCTGTTTCAAACAACGATTCAACACAACCCAAAACTTGTCCCTGGGTGTTTTCAACCGACAAACCTATTAACTGGTGCCAGTAAAATTCATCTTGCGCCAAATCCCGCAAATCTGCTCTGCTGATTTGAACCTCAAGACCAATATAACGCTGGGCTGTTTCTCGGCTATCACAACCTTCAAACAGGGCCACCATGGTTTTCCCATGTTGCTTGGCTTTGACTCCATTGAATTTTTCACCACCCACAACCCATGTTGAGTAGCTGGCTATATTTTCCATCGGCTGTGTATAAGAAAAAACTTTTACCCAGCCTTTTACGCCATAATGACCGGTCACTTTACCTACCGTTAACAAGTCATCAGTCACTGTCTTGTTTAAGCGGTTTTTTGTGCTTGCTTAATCAACGAGCCAACGCGATCAGATAATTGTGCGCCTTGCCCAACCCAATGATTGATTCTTTCTAAGTTTAAATTTAACTTAACTTCTTGTCCGCGGGCCATTGGATTAAAGAAACCCAAACGCTCTAACGCTTTGCCATCACCGGCATTACGTGAATCCGTTGCCACCACTTTATAGAAAGGCGAACGCTTGGCGCCATGCCTAACTAATTTAATTTTAACCATAATTTACCTCTAAAAATTCAGGGCACTAAAAAAGGAGGGCAATTTTAAAGGAAATCGCCTTCAGATAACAGCACTAATTAAGCTTTTTTACACCAAAACCATTGTGCCAGCTTCGGTTTGCAGAAATAACCACTAAAAACTTAATAAAACAAACCAAAAATGTAACTCTGACTTAAGTCCAAGCTTAGAATTATAAACACCATGACGCATGTACTCAGCGAATAAATTTATGAGTATTACTCAGTATTCAAACATTGACCCATACATTAAAAAATTGATTTTAATGGCATTTACTTATTTCACGACTTTACAGAGGCCACGCACTGTTAAGGGTGAGCTGAGAGGCATTATATTGATTTGTTTTAGGTATTCAAGGAATAATCAACCTATTGACCCAATCTCTTTGGGATCTAACACGCCATGACGAATAGCCATGTGAGTAAGTTTGATGTCATTTTGGATGTCAAGCTTTTCTAGAATGCGGTATTTATAGGTGGCCACCGTTTTATCACTCAGACCCATTATATGTCCAATTTCCTTGGCTTTGTTGCCCCTTACCAACAGCAGCATGACTTCCATCTCTCGACTGGTTAAACCATCGAAAGGTGATTCCTTTTGGCCACCAGGCAACATTGAAAGCGCCATGGTTTGGGCAATATCTGCGCCTATATAGCGTTGCCCTGCATACACTTTTTTGATTGACTCTTCTAATTCTTGAGCGGCACAGCCTTTGGTTAAATACCCAATGGCGCCTGCATCCAACAGTTGTTTGGGATAAGGATTTTCCGCATGTATGGTTAAGATTATGATTCTTACATAGGGATCAATATCGGTGATTTTTTTAGTGGCTTCCAATCCATTCATCCGCGGCATATTGACATCCATCAAGACCACGTCCGGCTTTTCAGATTCAACCCAAGCCAAAGCTTCATAACCGTCTCGACATTCACCAACAATTTTAATACCTGGCATTTTTTCCACCACCAAACGAATACCTGTTCGAACAATGTCGTGATCATCCACCAACAAAACCTTAATCATTTAAACTCCCTCGCTTGTCGTTATAATTTATTCTGTTGGTATTTATAGCACATTATTAAAGTCACAGCCGAACAAACCAAGCTTATCAGGCTGATTTTTCCATATAAGCCCATATATCCTTCCTGACTTACACATAAAGCAACTTGCTTCAGTGCAAAACACTTGAATCAAACCACCTAATTACAATTACACCATAGCCAAAAATAAGTACATGACTATAATAGCCACATGATAACTGTTAAAACTGCAAAAGAACCTATCAAGAGCAACCAAAAGTTTGGTTTGGCATTGGCCGGTGGCGGACCATTGGGCGGCTTTTATGAGCTCGGCGCACTGTGTGCATTAGAAGATTCATTGTCACCACTGAAGGTCACCGAATTAGATGTTTATGTCGGCGTCAGTGCGGGCGCATTCATAGCTGCTGGTTTAGCCAACGACATCGATTTAAAATTAATGGCGAAAATTTTTGCCTTCAATCAAAAAACCCAAACACCATTCAACCCAGACCATTTTCTGCAACCTGCATATAAAGACTACTTGTTAAATCTAGCAAAAACACCAGCCTTGCTCAGTAAAACATTACTCAAATGGGCCAAAAACCCGCTTAAAACCAGTGTGGTCGATTTGTTAGAAATGACAGGCAAAATTCTACCTGCCGGGGTTTTTAACAACGAAAAGCTAGAACATTTCCTCAAAGGCATTCTTACTGAGCATGGCCACACCAATGACTTCAGAGAACTCAAAAAAGAGCTGTATATTGTGGCTTGTGAACTGAACAGTGGCAAAATAGCTGGCTTTGGCAACCATGACAACAACGACGTACCAATTTCTAAAGCAGTTCAAGCATCATCAGCCCTTCCTGGCTTGTATTCACCAGTAAAGATAAAAGGGAAGTTTTATGTCGATGGTGCATTGCGCAGAACCATGAACGCCTCTGCTGCCCTTAAAAAAGACACCCATTTATTGTTTGCGGTGAATCCCATCGTACCGTTTGAACGTACCTTAAAAATGGATGAAAAAGGCTTAGTCAGTGGTGGCCTACCATTGGTCATGTCACAAACATTCAGGTCCATTGTGCAGTCCAGACTTAAATCAGGTTTAGACAAATATGAAAGCCTGTTTCCTCATTCAGATATAGTGCTGTTTGAACCCAATGCCAATGACGAAACACTGTTCAAGTCAAACTTGTTCAGTTATTCAAAACGCGACCAATTATGCGATTACGCTTACCAATCAACTCGTGAATATTTGCGCGCTCAACAAGATGAGCTTCAACCCGTATTAGCCAGACATGGTTTGTATATAGATCAACACAACTTGTCACAACCACAACGCAACATCAGGGACTTCATCAACCAACCCAGTAACACAGGCTCTTGGGCAGACAGTTTGACAGAATCTTTGGACTCTTTGGAACGCTCAATAAGAAGTCATACATAACAGCTGCCTGTCCAACAGCTTTAATTTATTCCTGCCGTCAAAATGAACGCATAAAAAAACCACCCAATTGGGTGGTTTTTATAACTTAACAAAAAATTTAATTACTTACTTTTTAGTTGCTGTTTTTTTCACAGTTGATTTTTTAGCTGTAGATTTTTTAGCTGTTGCCTTTTTTGTGGGCTTCTTTTTTGCAGTCTTTTTAGTACTGCTTTTTGTGCTGGTTTTCTTGGTTGATGTTTTAGCAGCAGCTTTTTTTACTTCAGCAGCGGCTTTTTCCACAGTTTGCTTAGCAGCACCAGCAGCTTTTTCAACTGTTTGTTGCGCATCGTCGGCGGCTTTTTCAACGGTTTTCTTAGCAGTAGCAGTGGCTTTAGACACGGCTTGTTTCACTTTCTTTTCTGCCTGAGCAGCTGTTTTGCTGACGGTCTTTTTGGCCGCAGCGCCTGAATCTTTAGCCAATTTTGAAACTTCTTTGGTTAAAGCATCGATGCGTTGCATTAAGTCACCTAGCTCATTGTTGGTTGGCACACCTAAACTCTTTAATGACTTTTCAACACGCTTTTCAAACACATCTTCTAATTTATCCCAACTGTCAGAAGCCCGCTTTTTTGCAGTGCTTACCGTTGAGCTGACCGATGATTTAACATCGCTGACGGCTTTTTGAGGTACTGACTTAAATAACTTTTCAAAGTCTTTACCTTCATCAATCAGTTTGTCGTAAATCTTTTTACCTTCAGACTGTGCTTTGGCAAATGCACCTAACCCAGCCAACCAAATTTCATTTGCAGAACCAACCAAAGATTCAGCCAATTTGGCTGGTTTTTTTTCAGCTGCAGTTGATTTTTTTAAAGTTTTTTTCTTAGCCATAAATTCCTCACGATTGTTTTATATCACCTATTATCCACAATATTATAGAGCAAACACACTAAGGGTTTAATTAGTTGCCATTAAAATACAGTGCTTTCGAGTTCAATCTACTCAACCCACCTACCGAAAGGTATCCAGCTAACTTAAAAAACTTACATACAATTCGTTAGATTTTCCTGACCCAAAACATACTGACAATTAATAGCAAACTTATTAAAAGCAGCAAACTTGGAATTGAAGTGGTGTCTACAGATCTTGGACTTGGGTTTCCACGAACCTCAAACTGAATATCATCAATAAAAGCAGGGGAATCAGCTGGATCTCGCACTTCATAGTATTCAAATGTATAAGAGCCTGCACTCAAACCACTTATTTCTGCAACACCATATACACCTGTGGAGCTTAAAGGGGGAACAGGCGATATGGTTGCACATACATTGTCGACCAACGTGAAAACCCTAATCACATTGTTTTCCATCGCAACAACGCTCTCAAGCGGAGGGTAACACACATACGACTCAATCAATAGTTCGAAATTTTGTCCTGCAACGGGCATTTGTGGGTCTACAGATATATTGGAGACTTGAGCATTAGCAACAACATTACTGCCAATCAAAAATACCAATAGAATTACTTGTTTCATCATGATTTTACTCCCCGTCTAATGTGCAATTTACATTGACAACTTACCAATGTCATTACATTATAATATTTTTACTGATTATACATTGACTGTAACTTGGTTTCTGCCGTTGTGCTTACTTTCATACAAGGCCTGATCTGCTCGATCAATCCAGCTATCCATAGTTTGACCAGGGTGTTTTTCACTCAAGCCAATACTGAGTGTAATTGAAATTGACTGTGCGCCTGCCATTGTTTTGGCGGCAACTGTGCGCACAAGATTTTGTGCTACATTGATTGCCTGTTCAAGGCTGTGTTGTTGCAGCAACAATAAAAACTCTTCACCGCCCCACCGCGCACAAGATGTGCCTTCTGGCATTAAATCGGTGATGTATTGAGCCAATTCAACCAGCACCTTATCACCGACTGCATGACCATATTTATCATTGATATTCTTAAAAAAATCAACATCAACCATCAATAAATATGAGCCCTCCTCCAATTCATCAGCGATACATATTGATTCAATAATGCGTGACATTTCTCGTCGATTGCATAAACCAGTCAAGGCATCGGTTCTTGCCAGTTTTTCATTGACTTCTTTGGCTTCTTGCATTTTAGCTAAAGCAATATTGGTTTCGTTTTGTTGGGCATGCAAGGCTTTTACCAGTCGTTGTTTAATAACCAACAACAACAATGTAAACAATAAAATTGGTATTAATATTGCAATTCCAGTCCAGGTCAGGCGCTGGTTTTTTAAGTATAATTTATTTTGCTCACGTTCAAACTGTAGTTGAAAACGCGTTCTTTCAACATCATTCAATGCACTGACTTCCTCTAGCTTTAGTTTCAACACCTCATCTTTAATAGATTCAACCTGTGTCAAGTTCAACGATGAAACAGACAACGCCATTTGAAACTGTTGTGTTTGGGCATACAACTCCACCAATACCTTCCCTAAATTTATTTGCGACTGAAATAATTTCTGGTCTCCAGCCATTTGGTAGGCCGTATTGGCCAACTCAATGGCTTGTACATAAGCACCTTGTTGCTGGTACATTTGGGCCCCTGCTTCCAAACACCATACCTCAAAACTGGATAAATTTTCATTGGCGGCATGACTCAAACATGTTTGGTAGCTTTCTGTTGCTGCTTCAAAGTCACCTAATTTTACATACAACTCGATTTGATTAACTAAAGCAGAAATGAGGGTTGTTGGACGATCAAGTTCTGCGGCTAAACTCAATGCGTCATCAAGGTGCAATCTCGCTAATTTAAACTGATTGGTTTCGATGTAGACCGCGGCCAAATTATTTTTTAATTTGGCCACATCGTTTTTTGCATCAATAGACTCAAAGTAGGTCAAAGCCTCGGAGAAATGCGCTAAGGCCAAATTAAACGCTCCTGACCGCAAATGCACAGCAGCAATCAAATTAGTTAACTGTGCTTGCTCCCACATTAAGTCATTTTGCTCAGCAATCAGTTGCGCCTTGAGCGCATAAGTCATGGCTTGGTCAAAGCCTCCCATGCGGTAAAAGTTTTGCCCCATTTGTCGCAACACCAATTCATTGAGGTAACTGTCATTGAGGTCTTCTGCCTGAGATTCAACATTGATTAACAAAGTTTGTGATTCAGAAAACTTATTTAGGTGGTACAAAGCTTTGGCTTCCAAAACAGTTAACCACAACAAAGACAATTCATCTGATTCAGTCAATCTCATGGCCTGTATCTCATCAAATGCTTCTGCCTGTGCCGCATAAGTCAGCTTATCCAGCGCCAAATACTTTTGCGGCGGCTTTGCTGCAGACGTGCCATGCAAAAACAACATTAAAATCGCCAGCTTAAACAGTTGAATTGGCGCCACCCAGATGTTGTTAATCCACAAACCATTGACCATATTTATTCCTTACTACGAACTGATGAACCGATTACGTTGTTATATAAATGCCGATTTCATTGACCACAACAAACAGCTTAATAGACACCTTAGTTTGATGCAAATCAAAATACCCAAGTAACCGTAAAATTTTAACCAAACCAGTAACACCTAAATAGCTACACCATACCAGTTGTGCTTTTCACCCATGTTCAGTCTAAATCATAATCAGACCGCCAATTCATGGCCTAACTGATTTTTGTTGTTTTAGCGACCTCTCAGCCTGTGACATTACAGCACAAAACGTTATTATTGCTTTTAGTCATTGTGAAACCAGCCGATAGTCCATAAAATACAATCCCCGTAAGGATGCCATTTGGCCATTCAAAACCAACCACAATTTAAAACACCATGACTGACAGAAAAATCTTGGCCAATGCCATTCGCTTCCTCGCGATGGATGCCGTTCAACAAGCCAACTCAGGTCACCCAGGTGCGCCAATGGGTATGGCCGATATAGCCGAAGTGTTGTTCAATGACTTTTTACAACACAACCCCACCAACCCCAACTGGTTCAATCGCGATCGTTTTGTGATGTCAAATGGGCACGGCTCTATGTTGCCATATTCAGCCTTGCATTTGTCAGGCTATGACTTGAGCATTGACGACCTGAAAGATTTCAGACAACTACACTCTAAAACCCCAGGACACCCTGAGTACGGTTATACACCAGGCATTGAAACCACCACTGGACCCTTAGGGCAAGGCATAGCCAACGCAGTAGGCATGGCTTTGTCAGAGAAGTTGCTCAGTAAACAATTCAACCAAACTGGACATGCAATCATTGACCACCATACCTATGTATTTTTAGGTGATGGGTGTTTAATGGAGGGCATTTCACATGAAGCCTGTTCTTTGGCTGGCACATTACAACTGGGTAAATTGATTGCTGTATATGATGACAATAACATCTCAATTGACGGTGAAGTCAGTGGTTGGTTCACAGACGACACACCAGCCAGATTCCGTGCTTATGGCTGGCATGTTATCAGCGATGTCGATGGTCATGATGCTGCGGCAGTTAAAACTGCCATAGCTGCGGCACAAGCCAACACCACCCAGCCAACATTGATATGTGCCAAAACCGTGATTGGAGATGGTGCACCCAATAAAGCGGGTTCACATGACTGTCATGGAGCACCATTAGGGGCAGAAGAAATACAAGCAGCTCGGGTTGCGCTGAACTGGCCACATGCTCCATTTAAGATTCCTGCAGAAGTTTATGCAGCATGGGACGCCAAACAACAAGGCCAAGTTATTGAACAAAACTGGCAACAGCAAATGAATGACTACCAAGCAGCACACCCTGAATTGGCGGCAGAATTAAGACGACGCATTGCAGGTAAACTACCGGAAAATTGGTCAGAAACCGTTCAAGCTTATGTGCAAAAAACTGCTGCTGACGCACCACAAATGGCTACCCGCAAAGCTTCAAAACATGCACTGGAAGGTTTGGGACCTTTGTTACCCGAGTTTTTTGGTGGTTCAGCCGACCTGACTCCATCGAACAATACTTTCTGGTCTGGCTCAAAGTCCATCAATGACGGCGACTTCTCAGGTAACTACATGTCCTATGGTGTCAGAGAGTTTGCCATGAGCGCCATCACCAACGGCATGACCTTACATGGTGGCATAATTCCTTACAGCGCCACGTTTTTGATGTTTTCTGAATACGCAAGAAATGCATTACGGATGGCTGCACTGATGAAGATCCGCAATATTTTTGTTTATACCCATGATTCTATTGGCGTCGGAGAAGACGGTCCAACACACCAACCAGTAGAGCAAACACCAACCTTGAGAATGATTCCAAATATGCACGTGTGGCGCCCTTGTGATGCGGTTGAGTCGGTGGTTGCATGGCAATGTGCCGTAGAAAAAATGGATGGACCCAGTTGCTTGCTTTTCACTCGTCAAGATGTAGATCACCAAAACCGCTCGAGCAGCCAAATCAATGACATATACAAAGGTGCATATACATTGATAGATACTGAGCAAGCACCTGAATTAATCATCATCGCAACAGGCTCTGAGGTGGGCATTGCTGCAAAAGCGACCCAACACTTGAACCAGAATGGGCATGCAGTGCGGTTGGTCTCAATGCCTAGTGCTGAAGCATTTGAGCAACAAGACCAAGCTTATAAAGACTCGGTATTGCCTCCAAGCGTGACTAAACGCATAGCAGTTGAGGCAGCTCAAGGTGACTTTTGGTATAAATATGTAGGTTTGAACGGCAAAATAATCGCCCAAAACACGTTTGGCGAGTCAGCACCGGGCAAAGTGCTGTTTGATCACTTTGGTTTCACCGTTGAAAAAGTAATTGAAACCGCAGAAGGCTTGCTTTAAACCAGTTTGGCATGGGTAGTTGATAATTCAACTACCCATGACCATGATCCCCTAACTGACACTTTAGCTTGACTCTGATTCCTTATTGGAGCGCTCTTTTAATGACTCTCTTATTTTGGCCTTGGCAAGGCTTTTCTTGGCGGCTTTCTTGGCAGCTTTATTGGCCAATTTAATCACCCTTTGTTGCATTTCTTCTTGATGAATGGCTTGTAAGTCACTTTGAATTTTTTGATTGTGTTCAATCATGTCATGCATTTGATCATGCATTTGTTTAATTGCTGCTGCATGCTTTTCCACTTGTTGCAAAATCACTTCGAAGCGCTCCACCAAAGCATTGATTTTTTTATCTTTCATGGGCCATTGCCTTTAATGTTGCATAAGGGTACATCGTATTCACCGAACCGACTATTTTGGGGTCGTACACCTTGATGATGTCTTGGTTTTTGTTGGGGTAATCTAAATTATTTAGAAAGTACCGCATACAGTTGATTCGTGCCCGCTTTTTATCATCCGACTTAATTACAGTCCAAGGCGTCAATGGATTGTCTGTGTGGAAAAACATGTCCTTTTTCGCTTCGGTGTATTCATCCCATTTGTCTAAAGATTGAACATCCACAGGACTCAGTTTCCAATGTTTTAATGGGTCATTTTTACGGCTGTGAAAACGCCGTAATTGCTCATGGCGGGTGACTGAAAACCAAAACTTAAATAAGATGATACCAGAATTAACCAGCATCTGCTCAAAAGGAAATACTTGCCGAATAAACTCTTCATACTCTTCCTTGGTACAAAACGCCATCACCCGTTCAACACCAGCACGGTTGTACCAAGAACGGTCGAAAAAAACCATTTCACCTCTGGTAGGCAGCTTGGCCACATAGCGTTGAAAATACCACTGCCCCCTTTCACGTTCCGTGGGTTTTTCTAGGGCCACAACATGTGCCGCCCTGGGATTTAAATGCTCCATGAACCGCTTGATGGTTCCACCCTTACCTGCTGCGTCGCGACCCTCAAACAAACACACAATGCGCTGACCTGTTTTTTTCACCCAACTCTGCACTTTAAGCAGCTCGGTTTGTAACAGGTGTTTTTCTGTTTCATAGTCGATCAGCTCAATTTTTTCATTGTATGGGTATTCACCAGCTAAATAAGACAACTCCAACAACTCTTTACTTGAAATGATGTTCTTCTTCTTCATTACAAATTTGTGGTCTGAATATTTCTGTAAAAGTTGTTTAGCTGCTTCAAAGCTTAATTGAGGATGTTCGGTCATGGGTCTATATAATTGTGGTTGAAGGTTAGTAACAGCAGTAAATTTATGGTTATGTTTGCACTGCTTTAATTCAAGGCTATTTTAACCTGAAGAGACCGTTATGCGGTTTATTTTGTAAACCCATCATCAGGAAAGCCAACAATTAATTGATATTAATCAATTCAATACAATTATATTAGCCAATAAAAAAGGCGCATTTTGCGCCTTTTTTATTGCTCGTTTGGTTTCAATCAAGCACATCAACATTGACTCTTAGCCTGACTCGATCACCAGGATGCTCTTGCATTTGAGTGTGGTATAAGTTGCCATTGTAATCATAAGTCACGTCATAACCCATGAAACGGCTTTCCTCACGGTAATGCGTTTCTATGTAACAAGTTTGTCGGCTGTTGTGGTGCTGGCCTTTGTTGGCACCCACTCCGGCGCCAATCAAAATACCTAATGCAGTTGAGGCATCTCTACCACTGCCCTTACCAAAGCGATTACCAATAGCACCACCAATGATGCCACCTAAAACAGCATTGCCTGCATGGTTTGTGCGTTTGCCACTGTAACGACTGCTCCTGCGGCGGTCACAGACTTGGCGATCTTCTGGAATCGAAACTGTTTGATAAATTGGCTCGACTTCAACCACCTGTCCATAGTTGATGTTGCCAGAGTAGTACCTATTGGCCGATGCCAACAAAGGCAAACCAACCATTAAAGCTGTCAGTAAAATTTTATTCATCGTTGTCTCCAGTTGGAAAGTATGAATGAATCTTATGCCCAGCTCAATGAACCGAATCTGAATGTTGATTTCCTGTTCAGCTGCGGTTTAATTAACTTGAAAAGTGTTGTCATATGCAGGGTCTGAAAAGGTTGGTCGAGCCACATAGCTCGACCAACAAAGGTGTCATCATTCAGAGAATGAATTCACCTGTAGTCGTTACTGAGACTTTGACCATATCTCATAGATGTAACGACGTCTTACCCACAAAAGTATTGTATGCAATTATTTATTAAAAATGAAGTGCTTATCTGCAAATAATTTGTTGGGTAATCAGAACTGTAATTTCAGGGCTTCAGCTTCAGACATCGGTTTGCCAAAATAATAACCTTGACCAAAATCAAAATTCAAGGCTTTTAATGCAGTACAGGTGGGTTCATCTTCAACGCCTTCTGCCACCAATTGTGCACCTAAACTTTTAGCCATACTGGCGATGGATTTTAAAACAGTTTGGTAGCGAGCGTTTTTAAACATATTCATGATAAAGACTTGGTCGACTTTCAACACATCAAAATCCAGTTCAACCAATTGTTCCATACCTGAATGGCCTGTACCAAAATCATCAGCACATACTGGGAAGCCAATATTTCGGCACTTATCTAGCCATTGTTTTGCCAGCTTAAAGTCAACCACCATAGTTTCTGTAATTTCTAATTTAAGCCGTTGTGGACTGATGCCATTGGCTTTGGCTTTTTTCAACACTCGATTAAGAAAGCGTTCGTCATCCAGCTGCTTGGATGACACATTGATATTGATGAACACATGCTCAGGCAATTGAGTCAACACTTCAAGGGCACGAGTAAATACCAGATCGCCCACTTCAATGATTAAATCGGTTTCTTCAGCCAGTGTAATAAATTCCACTGGTGAAATAAAACCACGCTCTGGGTGCGTCCAGCGACTCAATGCCTCAAACCCTGCAATGCGGCCACTTTGGATGTCGCAAATGGGTTGAAACACAGTTTGAATTTCGCCATTATTGATGGCACTGCTTAACTCACTTTCAAGTTTGAATTTCGATAAACCTGCTTGTTCTATCACTGAAGCCACTTGATCTAACAAACTGTTCGACCCAGAACTGATGACTTGTTTAGGCAACATTGATCTGAACCTTTTCAACAACACACCAACCAAAGCCTTAACAATCGGATCGCTTTCTGTCAGTCGATTGGTTATTTGTTGAGTTTTAACCTCCAACAAGGTTAAGTCGGTAAGTGCTCGTGCAGAAGTTGATCGTGGTGATTGATCCAAAACCCCCATCTCACCAAACAGCTCACCTTCACTAAGGATATCAATAACAGTGTGATCGGATTGGAAAAATATTTCAACCTGACCATGTTCAATGATGTAAGCACAATCTGAACTGTCACCACCATGAAATATGATGTCTCCGGGTTGGAATTGCTTGATGTGATAACTCATGGTAACTGACCTTTAATAGCCACACAATATTAACGCAAGTGATTATGTTTGGCGACAAGAAAAGCAATTAACCCGGTGACACAATACCACCGGGCTATTTTGAGCAGGACTTATAGACTGATTCAGCCAAACAAACCAAAAGGTGTTTTAGCCAACAAAGGCGCTATCACCAGTGACACAATGGCCATCACATTGATCAAAATATTCATTGCCGGACCAGAGGTGTCTTTGAATGGATCGCCCACCGTATCACCTACCACCACAGCTTTATGAACATCTGAACCTTTACCGCCCAGGTTGCCCTTCTCTACATACTTTTTGGCGTTGTCCCAAGCGCCACCTGCATTGGCCATCATCAGCGCCATCAACACACAGGTAATTAAAGCACCACCCAACATACCGCCCAGTGCAGCTGCACCAAGTCCAAAACCAACCACTACTGGAGCCAGTACAGCCAATGCACCTGGAGCCATCATGCGTTTTAATGCTGCTTTGGTGGCAATATCAATACATTTTTTGCTGTCAGGTTTTGCAGTGCCTTCCATTAATCCCGGAATTTCTTTGAACTGCCGGCGGATTTCTTTAATCATATCAAAAGCAGCATCACCAACAGCACGCATCGTCATGGCCGACACGATGAAAGGGAAAATACCACCCAGGAACATGCCCATCAGCACTTGCGGGTTGGCTATGTCTAAGGCAAAACCTTCCACTTGACTAGAAATGACTTGAATGAATGCGGCAATGATAGCCAGAGCTGCCAAGCCTGCAGCTCCAATAGCAAAACCTTTGCCAATAGCCGCTGTGGTGTTTCCTACTTCATCCAGACCATCGGTAATGGCCCGTGTTTCAGCACCCAAGCCAGCCATTTCAGCAATACCACCGGCATTATCAGCAACCGGACCATAAGCATCAATGGCCATGGTAATGCCCACTGTGGCCAACATGCCGACCGCTGCTATACCCACGCCATAGACGCCAGCGCCTTCCGGTAAAATCAACGACGTACCAAAAATAATGGCCGCCAAGGTCATGACTGGAATAACCACTGATTCCATACCCACTGCTAAACCTGAAATCATCACAGTAGCGGGTCCTGTTTCACCCCCTTTGGCAATTTCTCGGACAGGTTTGCCACCAGTATAATATTCAGTAACTAAACCAATCAACATACCACCTACAGCACCCAATACCACACAGTGCCATACAGTGCTTTGGATAGCTAGACTTGAAGTGGTGAAATAGGCCGCTAGGATGAACAATACTGTGGCACCCATGGTACCTAATCGCAAAGCAACATCTGGTTTTTTACTGGAAAATATTTTAACCAAAAATATACCCAATACTGAACAAAGCAGTCCGGTTGAGGCCAGCGCCAAAGGCAAAAACATCAAATCTTGTTGGCGCTCAGCAATCTGTGAATACAGGCCCACTGACATGGTTGAGGCAATAGCAATACAAGCAATCATAGAACCACAGTATGATTCAAAAATATCCGAGCCCATACCAGCCACATCTCCTACGTTGTCACCCACATTATCGGCGATGACGCCTGGATTACGGGGGTCATCCTCAGGGATTCCAGCTTCTACTTTACCTACTAAGTCAGCACCCACATCGGCGCTTTTGGTAAAGATACCTCCACCCACACGTGAGAACAATGCCACCACAGATGCACCCATACCAAAGCCATGAATTGATTCAACCGTATGTGGATCACCACCAAATAACAGATACAGTATTCCCAAGCCCAATAAACCCATAGCTGCTACTGTTAAACCCATGATTGAGCCACCATAAAATGCCACAGACAGTGCCTTTGCCGCACCGTGTTCATTGGCTGCAACTGTGGTTCTTACGTTGGCTTTGGTGGCAGAGAACATGCCGAAATATCCCGCTATACCTGAACAAAATGCACCCAATACGAATGCGAAAGGCGTATGCCAATCACCAAAACCGATGTACAGGCCAATCAAAATGACTACCACAAAGATCAACAATAAGGTATATTCACGGCGCATAAATACCATGGCACCGTCGTGTATTTCTTGTGCAATTTCCTTGACCTTACCTTCACCTGCTGGCATTTTGCTGACCATCAAATAAATGACCAATGCCATGAACAGCCCAAATCCACCCACAATCAGCGGGATTATCTCTTGATTCATATGTTTTCCTCTTTTTGCTTTTGCAACAGCTTTTGTCAAGCTTCATCGACACAGCTGAAGTCAGTTTTTAGTTATTGAGATCACGCGATACATCGCGCACCTCATTAATCTTAACATATTTACAGCATTCTTGAAGCTTGAAAACCCTGTTCACTTAGGTTATTTATTGCCAACAAAACAACCCCACAGATGCTCAATTAATCATCTACATTCAGTGTTTGAAAGCTTATAATAGTCGCACCACTGAACATTGAATTGATACTCCCATGGCAAACCTTTATCCTGTTGTAGACTTTGACCCAGTTTTTTTATCTTTAGGCCCATTGACTATACACTGGTATGGCGTCACCTATTTAATCGGATTTGCATGCTATTACCTGCTGGGACAGTACCGATTAAAGCATTATCCCAGCACTTGGGACAGCAACCAATTGTCTGATTTTTTATTCTATGGCGCGATTGGCATCATCGCCGGCGGTCGCTTAGGGTGGGTGCTTTTTTATAACGACACTTCATTGATTGCAGATCCCACGTTACCATTCAGGGTTTGGGAAGGCGGCATGTCTTTTCATGGTGGTTTAATCGGTGTGATTATTGCCATGCTGTATTTCAAACAAAAATCTAAAAAATCATTTTTTGAAATCAGTGACTTTATCGTACCGTTGGTACCTACCGGGATACTGGCAGTGCGCATCGGTAATTTTTTGAACGGCGAACTGTGGGGTCGATTGTCTCAACAACCTTGGTCTATGTTGTTTCCTGATTCATTACCTACCCATTTACACCCAAATAACATGGCTGCTGATGCTTGGCAAAACATGTATGAACAAGGACAGTTGGATGTATTCGCACGACACCCCTCAGCTTTGTACGAAGCCTTTGGCGAAGGACTCATAACTTTTATAGTGGTTTGGGTAGTTGCCCATTTTGCTCGACAGCGTGGCACAGTGTCTGCGGCCTTCTTACTCAGTTATGGTACCGCCCGTTTTGTGGTTGAGTTTTTCCGTGAGCCAGATGCCAACCGTGGCTTCGTTGCATTTGATTGGATGACCATGGGACATATGCTGACCCTACCTATACTCGCTTTTGGTTTATGGATACTTTTCAGGCAACGAGCCAAGCAGCCATAAAACAACGGTTTGAACTTAATAAAAACCAGCTAAATTCAACCTTCTGCCACCACCTCTGCGTGCATCACCAACAGAGTTAAGCACTGCATCAAGCTCATAAAACCCAGCTTTAGGAATGATGTCCAAACTCAATT
Organism: uncultured Marinicella sp.; assembly: GCA_947502595.1. Lineage (GTDB taxonomy): Bacteria > Pseudomonadota > Gammaproteobacteria > Xanthomonadales > Marinicellaceae > Marinicella. The sequence goes on from CANNAM010000005.1 coordinate 104,064, forward strand.
GCCACCTGCGGGGTTGGATGATCAGTGAACCGGTCACGCTGAGCGCATTGGATTGGCTACTGAAGTTACCTATAATACTGCCAGTGGCCTTGGTTTCAAAATCCAAACTTACGGTACCTAAATCAGTTTGTGTGGGGCTGACCAGCTTAAAGTCCTGTAACGTAATACTGCCTTCAATGCGTTCAAAACCATCGTTTTTATTGTATTCAACTTGATTTAAATTGACCTGCGCATAACCATCCAACTGACCGTATCTCAGCTGCAGGAAAGGTTTTATCAAACGCCAATCTATAAAACCATTTACCCGCTTAAATGACTGAGTCTCAGGGGTGATTTTACGTAAGTCAAAAGTGAGGTCATAATGTTCTTTATACACCCTGACTTTGCCACCCACCCCTTTTATTGAGTTTGGATACAACAGCCATTCTGCTTGCCCCATGGGTCCTGACATATAGGTCAAGGATTGCGCACTGCCCTTAACTGCACTGCCGCTGATACCGCTTAATTGCAGCGGCTTGATATATGTTTTGATGTGATCGTAATATAAATTCAAGGGCGCAACGGCAACAGTAACCACTGCCAACACCACCAATATCATTACAAATTTAATTAATTTACCGAGTCGGTCACTGGTACTTAACATTATTTTACTAACCTCATTCTGATGTTGGTTAACCCCAAAGCTGAGTCAACTACATTGATGTCAATTTGATCAACTTGGACGCCATATTGAGCAGCCATAACTTGGAGCCAATCAATCACTTGATCAAATGCCACACCTTGCAACCAAACTGACAAGCTGTCTTGATCGATTGGTTCTGTGCGGTTGACGTAGTCTTGAAGTTTGACCAAGCGCAATTGTTGGTCAACCCAAGAAGAAAAAGTAATCCCAGTTGGAATACCCTGTTTTTCTTGTATTGAAATAGTCACCATTGAACCTGAGATGGTTTGCATCTGTTCTAATTGTTGTTGCAGTGTTGCTTTCACGGCAACTTGGGCATTGATGCGCTCAGTGACCGGCTTATACAGCATCACCCAACACAGCACCACCACAATCAAAATACCACCACCAGTTAATAAACGCTGTTCACTGTCGGTTAAATTATGGTACCACTTTTTCAGACTATCAGTCATCGGCGCACCATAGAAATGATTGATTTAAAAGTGTTGTCATCACCTAACTCATTGACTCCTATTTGCACCATATAGTCAATGGCATATTGCTGCAAAAGCTGGTGAAAATCATTGATAACTGTCATAGTTGGCGCCACTATTTGCAACTCTACTTTTTGATCAACCAAACGTAAACCGGTGAGTTTGACTTGTTTTTGCTGCTGTACTGTCTGACCCAATTTATCTATGGCATCAATCAGTACATTGTTGCCTTGTGCAGACTGTGCAGATTGTAGCTGTAAACGTGATTGCAGGGCAGCAAATGGATCAACCAATTCAGCCGCAGCAGCATTGGGAAAGTTCTCAACCAATATATTTTGTTGCTGTTGTTTGATGTCATCAATCGCTGCTTGCAAACTGTACCACTGATACATTTGAATCATCACCCAACTGATGACCAATAAAGATGCCATCCATTTCACTTTACGCCAAGGATTAGGTTGATCAACCACATCCTGCGTTTTGAGTTCATCCACATACAGGTCTATCGCTGGGTGCTGTAACAAATGATCACAACAAACCGCGACACTGAGTTGCTGTTTTGCTGGCAGCTGTTGCTGACCAAGTAATTCTGTGTCATTACAGATGATGGTTTGTAGGTCTTGAGCAAATACCGGTAACAGCTGTTTTATCTGGGGGTTCGACACACGCATTGCTTGCGCTGTACCAAACCTAATCAAGGAACTGTTGCTATCTGACCATATTGTCACTGCACCTTCTAGGCTCGGTAGCCAATCAACTTCACTGTGGATAGAGGCCACACGCAAAGACTGTTGTGATATTTGTCGATTGAGCTCATTAAGGTGTGCTTTCTCAATGGCAATCACGTCTTGTGAACCGTCTTGATTAAGCTTGAAAGCAAAATAGTTGCTTTCAACATCGTTACTCAACTCTTCTTCAATAGCAAACGGAATCGATTTGGCCAATAATTCAAGGTTTTTTGAAGCCACTTCAGTGCGGCTGTGATAAACCCAAGTAGCGGGTACCAGAATCAACCATTCATGTTGACTCAACCGATCATCAGACCAGTCACTGACATTCGTTTTGATCCAGTTTTGGCTGGCAGCATCTTGCTGGTAAATGCACAAAGGCTTACCGGCATGATCGATGCGTAAAATTGAATGTTTTAACATGATAGTTTCTTTATGCGTTTTATACAGCAACCTTGGTTTACAGCATTGAACTTAACAAGGCAGCAGTCAATGCCACGCGACATGACTGACACCTTGTTTAAGCTTTTATGCAAACCATCAGGTTCATGCAATAATACCTGTATTTTAATTAGGGTATATTATAGCCCTTTTCTGTATTTTGGCATCAACCAATAAGCCAATGCAGGTAATAACAACAATGCACCAACCATGTTTAAAATAAACATGAATGCCAACAACACACCCATATCAGCCTGGAACTGCAAGTCACTGAACATCCAAGTACCAACCCCGATACCGAGCGTTAGCGCTGTAAATAACACCGCTTTACCAGTTAATTTTAACGTTTCCTGGTAAGCGCTGTATAGGCTAAACCCTGACTTAAGCAAGGACTGTAAGCGACTGAAAATATAGATGCCATAATCTACCCCAATGCCTACACCCAAAGCCACAACGGGCAAAGTGTTGACTTTGAGACCAATACCTAGATAGGCCATTAATGCATAGGCCAACAAGGATACCAAAGCCAATGGCAGCACAATTGCGATGGTACCAGTGATTGATCTGAAAGTGATTAAACAAAGAACGATAATGGCACCATAGACCATGATCAACATCGGCATTTGCGCACCTTTAACCACATCATTGGTGGCTGCCATGACGCCGGCATTACCGGTAGCTAATCTGAATTTGACTTCTCCTTCTAACAGCTGGCCTGACTCATCCACTTCAAAAGGTGTGTCTTTCTGGTAGGCTTTCACAGCTGCAATCACTTTATTAATAGTCGTGGCTTTGTGATCTTCAGTGAAGACTGTAATTGGCATCACACTGCAGTCTTGATTCAATAGTCCAGTGTCTGTTTCAATACCAGATAATGATTGCCGCATCACATAATTGTTACGTGATAATTCCTGCCATTTGATGTTGCCTTCATTCCAACCAGCGGTAATCTGTTTAGCAAATTGTGGCAAAGTGATGACCTTTTGCACTCCTTCAACATTTGACATGTGCCATGCAAAGCGATCAATGTTTTTCATCGCTGCATAACTTTCAGTACAGGCATTAGGAGAGGTTTCAGCAATCACATTAATCATATCAACACCCAAAGAAAATTCATTGCTGATTTTTATCGCATCTTGGTTGTATCGTGCTTCTGGACGCAATTCAGGCACCCCTGCTTGTGAGTCACCAATTTGCATGTCTTGGCTCTTGATGTACCCAAAAGCAAACAAGCCTAAGGTTACCAATACCGCCACTGTAGCCATTGGGTTTTTCGCAAACCCAGCGATGCCCTTCCAGATGCCAGAAACCTTTTTCTGAACCGGGAACTTGGCACAAAACCCGTCATAGTTTTGCATCTTGACACCAGACAACAACAAAGGCAATAACACCAGATTTGTGATAATGATCAAAGCCACACCAACTGTAGCGGTAATAGCTAATTCTTGGATGATTTCGATGTTGATAAAATAAATGGTGGCAAAACCAATGGTATCAGACAGCAAAGCAATGGCACCTGGTGCCAATAAAGCACAAAAAGCAGCTCTGGCAGCAGTGTTTGGATTTCTATTGCCTGCAGCTTGGTGGACCATTTGATCGGTCCAACCAGAAATCATTTGTACCCCATGACTGACACCGATGGCAAACACCAAAAATGGAGTCAATATATTCATCGGATCGATACCCATGCCCATCAGTTTCAATAAGCCCATCTGCCAGATGACAGCCACCAGTGAACAAAGGATAGGGTATAACGTCAGCTTCCAGTTTTTAGAATACCAGTACAGCAATACAGCAGTGATAAAAATTGCCAAAGCAAAGAAATACAAAACTGATTTTGCACCTTCAGCAATGTCACCAACTATTTTGGCAAAACCAATGATGTGTACGGTTTGACCGTCACCTTCGAAATTAGTCCGAATGGCTTCTAATTGTCTTGCAATGTTTTGATAGTCTACTTTTTCACCCGTTTGTGGGTTCCGTTCTTGCAGATCCGCCCACACCATAGCACCATTAAAGTCCTCTGCAACCAAACGGCCTAAGACGCCGGCTTTGACGATGTTGCCACGTACTGTCTCAAACATTTTTGCTGAGGGACTGAAGTTAGCTGGGATTACATTTCCACCAGCAAAACCGTCTTCAACCACTTCAACAAACCTCACATTCGGGGTAAAAATTGATTTCACACTGGCTCGATTAACGCCTGGTATAAACACCACGGCATCAGTTACTTGTTCCAACTTATTAAAAAATTGTTGATTGAACATGTCGCCACTTTCATCAATCAATGACACCAGTATTCGATTGGCCCCACGAAATTTTTCATGCTCCATAAAGGTTTGCATGTATTCATGATCAAGCGGCAATTGTTTTTCAAAGCCAGCATCAACTTTCAGCTGACTGGCAAAATAAGCCATCACCACTGTCATCACTAAGAGCAAAAATAAAATAATTTTTTTGCTGCTGAATAAAATCGACTCACAAGCTGCTGCGAATCTGGTTTTGTTGTTATTCTGATTCATGTTCGCCTTCCTTTATTGTTCAATGGGTTGTGATTTAACACCGGCTTCACCGACCAAAATGATTCGTTGGCCGATCTTAATCGCATCAGCATAATCATCACCCGAATCTGAGCCTTTGAAATTAGTCAGTTTTTGATTTTGGTACACCAAACGAGCACCATTGGCACCCACCAACAACAATTGATCGTCTTTCAATGCGGTGGAACCAAAGATATTATTCGGCTCAGGTGCATTCAATTCATGCCAAGTATCTCCTTGGTCACTGGAAGTTAAAACATTGCCTCTTAAGCCAAATAACACCACTTCATTGGCTGCCATAGCAACTCCAAACATGGACCCCATATAAGGCAGCTCGATGGCTTCCCAAGTTTCACCTTGGTCAAAGCTTCTGAAAAAATAACCGGCTTCAGCAGCAATATACAACTGACCATCAGGACCTGGAGCAATGTCATTTAAATGATAATCCAACTCTTCATCAATCAATCCTTCTTGCCAATTTTTACCCGCATCGCTGGTGGTTAAAATGGTGCCGTAAGCGCCAATCACAAAACCGTTATTTTCATCTTTAAAATAGGCTGAAAGAAAAGGCACTTCTCGTTCTGCATCATAAAATTGTAACTGCCAAGTTTCACCGGCATCTGCACTGTGGATGATTGCTGCATCATGACCCACTGCCCATAGGTGATTATTTACCGACACCACTTTAGTCAATGCAATGTTAACCGGTACGGCTTCTATTTGACGCCAAGACTTTCCCTCATCATCACTTTTCAACACATGCCCTCTTTCACCAACCATTACCAGCGCATCACCCACAGCAGTGATTGAAAGTATCAGTGATTGATCAGAGAGTGGCATAACTTCTGCCTGCTGTTGTGCGAAAGTTGCTGGCATTAGCAACAATAAAACCAAGCACATTATAATTTTTGAATGCATTTTCTTCATAATTCACCTATAAAAATGGCCATGAGCACAGCAGCACTCACAGCCATTAAATTAAAACTTTAACAATTCAACACAAATCAGCGTCTTCCACGTTTACGCAATGCGCTTGGCGTGTAGTTGTTCTCGCTCAATGGTGTATTGAAAGTGTTAACCTGGTCTTGGTTGTCCAAGCCAACTGCCACATAGCGACCTGATTGTAAGTCGTGATGGGTTTCAATGGTTGACCAGAAAGTAGGCACTTCATAGTAGTTGATGCTGTGGGCTTCAGAAAAACGCCACAACTCACCACGTCTGTCGTAATGGTCAGTCAACAAGATTTGGTAACTGTCTTCATCAAGATAGAAAGTCCGTTTGCTGTTAATATGTCTGAAACCATCACGTAAATTGGCTTCAATCACATGCACACGATGTAACTCATAGCGCATGTAACTGGGGTCTAAGTGACCTGGCTTGACCATGTCTTCAACTTTAGAATCGAAGCTGTGTGCTTTATAAGAGTTATAAGGCACGTACATTTCTTTGGTACCTGTCCAGTTCCAAGTAAAACGATCCATGGCGCCATTGAACATATCAGTCATGTCATTGGTTCTCAAGCCATCAGATGCTGTACCTGGGTTGTCATAAGCCACATTAGGCGCTCTGCGCACACGTCGCTGACCTGGGTTATAAATCCAAGCTTGACGCGGCGTTTCTTTTTGGTTCATGGTTTCATGTACCAATAACACCCGACCAGCCAAACGCGCAGGAGACTCAACCACTTGGTAAAAATACAACAGTATATTATTGATGTCATCAATGGTTTTACCCGGTACATAGTACTTACCATACAATTCTTCACGCAACCTCACCAGGGTATAATTACCGCTGTTGTTGGGTGCCACCTGGTTGTTGTAACGAACGCCACCTGAACCTTTGTACTTCAGCTTATGGTTCAAGATCAATTCATAAGCATTTTCTGGGAATGGGAATGGAAAACCTTCTGCCACATCTGCCACCCCTTCGCCATCAGCAATCAAAGTACCCGTTTTACCATTTTCCATGGTTTTTTCATAAATTCTTTCCGGGAACGATGCCGACCTTCTGGTTGGATAAACGTCCATCTTATAAGTTTCTGGATAGCGTTCAAACATGGCCATTTGGCCCACTGACAGTTGCTCTGCATACGACTTATAGTTCGTTGCATCAATGGTGAATTTCACTTTATCATCAGCAAATGGGTCTGGATGATGGTCGCCAACTTTGTAACCGCTTGGCGCAGCCGTAATACCTCCTGTCCATGCAGGAATGGTGCCATCAGCATTACCCGCTCGGGTGGCACCCACTGGTGTCAAGTCATTTGACAAACGATCTATTTCATCCGGCTTTGGACCAGCGTGTGCTGAACCAGCCACTGCAGTCAAACCGATCACTGTAGATAAAATTGTTTTTTTAAATAATTTCATATGTTGTCCCTCTGTTATTAAAACGAGTATTTAACGTTGAATGCCACAAAATCTCGGTCAAAGAGTTGATTGTGGATGCCAGCACCGGAATAGCCAGTGTAGCTTAAATCTGCACTCCATTTTTCTAGGTAGATGCCATTCACTCCAATGGTGTAAGACTTACGACCTTCGATAAAGTTCCCGCCAGGTCCAGGTGTGGTGCCGTTCACATCATGGTTAAATGCCAATCTAGGCGACAAATTCCATGAAGAACCAAACACCGAATTGTAATCAAATCGTGTGACTAAACGATAGCCCCAAGAGTATGCCGTAGCAAAAAACTCAGAACCTTCAGTCACAGGGTTTCGGCTGCTGCCACCAGTAACAGCACTCGGGCCACCACCGGTGTCGGTACCAGGGCCGTTGTAACGCAATACATCAGTGCTGGGTAAATCCCAAACATTGGTGAAACCAACCTCGCCTAACAAGACAATTTGGTCGGTACCAAAAAACTCATTGGGGCCAAACAGTTTGGTGGCGGTGAATTGCAGTTGTGACACTTCATGTCTTTCCCAGCCGCGGATGTAATCACCCGGGCCAAAATTACCCAATTGCGAAACAAACTGGTCATAAGGTGCTGGAATGGCCACATTCAATGGCGTCAAAGCAGCAAACAACACTTCCACATCATCAATTTGTAAAGGCACATTGTCACGGTAAGACAACTCACCTTGTAACGAGATACCCAAAGAGTTGATGGTGGTGTTGAAACTCAAACCATAAAGATTAATGTCTTCTGGGAATTCTGTAAAGTAGGCACCAGAACTGGGTGAAGTTACGCCTAAGCCATAACCAGGTCTGCCCAAGGCATAACCACTGATTAATGGCAACCTTGAGTGGTAGTTCAAGTAGTATAAGCCAAACTCAGTATTATTTAACTGTTCAGCATAATACCGCAAAGCAATACCGTACTGGCCATCGTCATTGGTGGCTGGCGTAGGCGCTCTACCAATTGAAAAATTATATACATTTCCCAAAGTCGCATTAATTAATGCCGGTGGGTATGGCAATTGAGCAATCTGATCAACATCAGAGAGCTCAGGCACAATACCAAATCCCAACGCCACATACTCACCACCTGGTGTGGCAAAGTCATTGGTCGAGAAGTAGGTACCCGCTGGGTCTGGGTCAATTTGTTCAAACTCAAACATATAGACCGCTTCTAATGACAGGTTGTCGGTGATGCTGGTCGAAAAAGAGATCATATCAATTGGCAAAAAGGCTTCTTTCAGCTCAGCACCTGCAACACGAATCTTTGATACATCAACTGGGTTGATGATGTTGATGCCTTGTTGAATGAAAGTTGACTCACCCCAACTGACCACTTGACGACCCAAGCGAACCGAAGCGATTTGATTACCAATATCAAAATCTTTATAGACATAAGCATCCAACAAGCGATAATCTTCACCGACAAATTCACGGGCTGTTCTAGATAAATTATCATTGTCAGCATTTTCAAAGTCATAAAAACCAGTAACGCGCATAAATGCGCCCCAAGTCGGCGCACTGAATGACAAATCAGAAGTGAATTTCAACGCGTTTGAAATCAAATCACCTTGGTCATAATTCAAGTTACCGTCATCAGAGTTGGTTGACCAACGACCTGGTGCGGCCATTCTTTGAGGGATGGTTGATGCCAAACCGGTATTCAAATCAATGCCAACAAACGGGTTGATATTGGCTTTACCAATCAACCGGTCATCGCGATCAGCCACACGCCAAGAAGCACCGTATGAAACGGTGGTATCAATACTGAACGAGTAATCGCCATTATTGAATATTTCAGCTGACATGGCAGTTCCAGACAGTCCTAAAGTGGCAGTCATCATGGCCAGTTTCAATGCTTTCAATTTAAATTTATTTTGAGTCATTGCTTGCATTTGTTTAGTTGTATTTTTCATAGTCATCTCCTTATTGAACCACATCGGTATTGGTTACATTAAGTGCGGTTCCAGAAGACATCTGGAAGGCTGCCATCTGTGTTTGCATCTCAACTGTAGCAGCTGGAGATGCAGCAGGACTCAACAAACTGCCGTGATCACCTGCGGTGAACCTAACTGCAGCATCTAAACCTTCGGCATTGAAAGCAGATTCTGAATATGAAGTTAATCCCATCGCTCTGATCAATGGCTCCGTGCCAGACAATGGTGCGCCAGCTACGGTATTTGTCACCACTTGGTCACCCAAAATTTCATGCAACAAGATGTTGTTTTGCAATGCTGCGAAACCACCTAAATTAATAGGGTCAGCTGAATCGACTGCCGTTTGTGTCGCCAAAACGAATAAATTAAAGGCTGTCGTACCTTGCTCAACGCCAGCTGCGGCCAAGCCACCAATGATGCGAGGACCAAAGGTTGGTGAGCCGATCAACATATTGGCTATGCCGCCACCTGGTGCAGACAGTACCGCGCTTTGCACATTCGGTTGAAAGGCCAAAAAGCCAGTACCGGTGATGGCACCCAATGATTGTCCAGTGAAGGTGATATTTGCTTCATTGAAGTCTCCAGCACCGTCACCGTTGATATCCATCAACGGAATGGTCTCAGTCAAAGTGAATAAGTCAGCAATGCCTTGTCTGGTGTTGTCTCTGGAAACCAATAGATTGGATAAGTTAATAAAGTGAGCACCTGAGCTATCAATCATGCCATCAGGACCGGGTGCACCTGTTTGGTTGTTCACATAGTCCACATCAAAAGTTCTTTCAGAAGCAATCGCTGCAAATGGCGTGCTGCCGATATAAAACGGATTGGTTGGGTCGGTGATACCGTGCATCGCTAAATCAATCGCCACCACAGCAAAGCCAATAGAGGCCATGGTATCAGCCACTGCCAACATGTCTGTTCTGTTTCTGGTGATGCCATGCTGATAAATCATGATGGGCCAGCCAGCCGCAGGTTTACTGTGACCTGAACTGGCATTTGGAACCGACATCAGAACCGGTAAATTTTGCATACTGGTAGCCACTGGAATCGGGTTAGCCAAAGTCAAATGGGTCGAAGTTGGGTCCAAACCAAAACCATTGAAAGGCGCCACATAAGCACCTGGAGCTGCCTGCCAAAATTGATTCAAAGGGGCCACCGGATTGGCCGCACTTGGCGCAGTCAAATAATAAGGAGAAGCCATGGTGCCAATGTAAATATCAGCAATCCCTGCACCGCCAATGGCCGAAGTGTTCATACCAGTAGGTGCCAAAGTTGCAGCGCCCGGTGCACTGATGTTTTTCACTGCCGATAACACTGGGGTGATTGATTGGGTGCTTAAAGTCCAGGACAACACAATTGAACTCGGATCAACACCTTGCGAAGCGGCTGCCGCTTCTTGGGAATTGGTTAACCGTCTCAATGGTTCTAAAGCATTCGCTGTGGCATTATCCAACAACGGATCGGTACTGACATCATTGTCATCAACCAAAGGCGATGTGCGCTTGGCGATATAATAGGTTTGTGATGGGGTTGCAGCGTTGCCATCTAAGTCTTGAATGCCGTTAGTAATTACTGCCATATATGAGGTCAATTGTTTCAACGGCTTAATTGGTACAACAGCCACACTGCTGCCATTCGCTGCTGCCACATAATCCACCCCAAAGGTCAGTGCGTTATTAACCTGCATAACACCACCACCTGGGCCTGTTAATGTCACTTCATACACTTTAACACTGCCAGGACCGACTGAACCTGGTGCCACAGGCACCGAAAAGTTGGTTGACCATGGCGCCACAGTACTGAAACCATCTAATCCATTCAAAGCCACCAGAGGGTCCGAATAATCAGTGGGATCTGCTACTGGTATATTCATGGTTAAATCAGCGGTACCTGATAAGAATAGATTGGTTGGAATGGGCAACTGCGTAGGGTCGCCTGATGCTGGGTTAAAAATAGCTTCAATTACACCGGTTACTACATCACCACCAGGATTGGTTGCCGGCGGCGCATCCACAGCCCTCGGCGAATTATTGCCACTGCTACAAGCTTGTAGCAAAACAATAGATGTTAAAGTCAAAAGGATTGGTTTTAGTTTCATTTGTGTCCCCAAATTAATAAACCCTAATATCATAGATTTTATTCGGGTAAGAATACAAGCTTAAATATTAAAAAAACATTAATATCGGCATTAAAACATACGCAACAGTATCGACTTCAAGGACAGAAAAAAATTAAACCCATGTTTTACTGCTATATTATTGTATTTTTTGTATTTTTTAGTCGACAACAAACAATCAGAACCTGCTCAAACATGCGTCACTGGACAAGCAAAATTATCCGCATGAGCAAATTAGCAACAGCGCCTGAATTACCCCAAAGAAAACGCCTGCGCTAAATTTTAATTAACTGTTTTCAGCAACAAAGCCCAACACCTGATTGATGCTGTTATGACCATACAAACACATCATCAAACGCTCAACCCCCAAAGCCACGCCTGAACAATTTGGCAGCCCTGTAGCCAAGGCCGCTAATAAGTTTTGATCAATTGGCAAGGCAGGCTTGCCTTGACTTGAACGAATTTGGTTGTCGTGCTCAAAACGGCGCAATTGTTCATTGGCCTCAGTCAGCTCTTGATAACCATTGGTCAACTCCACCCCATGCCACAAAAACTCAAAGCGCAAACAGCGGTCTGGCTGCTCAGGATGAACTTGCGCCAAGGCCGCCATCTCAACGGGAAAATGATAAATCATCACCCCTGCTGCAACAGCATCATTGTGTGCAGCTTCAGATTTTAAGTGAGAACCAGCACTGAGTTGCGGTTGAATCACGATTGAAAAGATAAAATCCAAGGCTTCAGTGCGACTGAGCTCACTGCCGGCATAACCATGTTGTTGGCACAATGCCTGTAATTCCAACAAGTCAATCGCAAAAGGATTAAAAGCTGCACAACGCTCAAACAAAGTTTGATAGCTAATCAGTTCAATCGGCAATTCATCTTGACCCAACTCAGCGCGCAGAAACTGAATCAATTCAACGACCTCTTGCATCAGGTCAAACAAGTCAAAATTCAGACGGTACCACTCCAACAAGGTGAACTCTGGGTTGTGCAGCGGGGTTCTCTCACCCTTTCTAAACACTTTAGCCAACTCAAATATATCTCCAGAGCCGCTGGCCAATAACCTCTTGTGAAAAAACTCAGGGGATGTGCGTAAGTAAGTTTGTCGATGTTCTGTTGTGATGCTTTGACTGGAAAACATCTCGATTTGTACATCGGTATTGGCGGCAGAAGAAAGCACTGGTGTCTCTACTTCTAGCACTTCTCTGGCGGCGAAAAATCGACGGATTGCAGACAATAAAAAAGCCCGTTGCTGAAGTAAATGCAACGGGCCATCAAATCGCCATTTGTTGGAGTTATTTTTTAACACGACTCACGTATTCACCAGAACGCGTATCTACTTTAATCATTTCACCTTCAGGCACAAACAAAGGTACGCTGACCACTGCACCAGTCTCTAAAGTCGCCGGCTTACTGCCGCCACCAGATGTATCACCACGCACACCGGGATCTGTTTCAGTGATTTTTAACTCTACAAAGTTAGGTGGATCAACCGTGATTGGCACGCCATTCCATAAAGTCACCATACAATTGTCTTCCTCTTTCAACCACTTGGCATTGTCACCAACAGCAGTTTCACTGGCCTCATACTGTTCATAAGTTTCAGGCTCCATGAAATGGTACATTTCACCGTCGCTGTAGAGGTATTGCATTTCAGTTTCTATGACATCAGCCGAATCTAGTTTTTCATTGGATTTGAACGTTTTTTCAATCACCCGTCCAGTTTTCAAATTGCGCATTTTAACGCGATTGAAGGCCTGACCTTTGCCCGGCTTTACTTCTTGGTTCTCAACAATATTATGTGGATCACCATCGAACAATACTTTTAAACCATTTTTAAATTGTGATGTGCTATAAACCGACATGAAAGTCCCTCATTGTTTGTCTTTAAAGCGCGGCATTATACCATACACATTATGTAACAAGTGCAGCACTTAATAACGCACACATGCTAAAATCAGCGCCAACCAAGAAGCTTGAATGACCCAACTCAGAACACCATGAAACCTATCTGGCAACAACAACTTAAAGCCGCTTTGCGCAATGACCATTCACGGCCTTTACAACACACAGAAAACTTTTCAGCTGCAGCTGCAGACTTGTTTCCTACCGTGATTACCAATGACATGTTGGGCTTGATTGACAGACACAACCCACAAGACCCCATCCTGGCGCAATTCCTACCGGATGCAGCAGAAACGCAAACCACGGAAGGCTTTAAAGCCGACCCGGTTGGTGATTCAGCTGCCACCCAAGTGCCGGGCTTGATTCACAAATACCACGGGCGGGTGTTGTTGATTGCCAGTGGCAGTTGTGCGGTAAACTGTCGTTATTGTTTTCGCCGTCATTTTCCATACAGCCAAAGCTATGCGCCCAGAAATAATTGGCAAAAAAGCATCCAATACATCCAACAAACTAGCACTTTGCACGAGGTCATCCTCAGTGGTGGCGACCCATTGACCCTAGACACCGATAATCTGAATAATCTCAGCAGCCAGTTAGAGTCTATCCCCCACATCAAAACATTGCGTATTCACAGTCGCATTCCAGTGGTGTTGCCACAACGCATTGATACCGAGTTTTTGAACTGGGCCAAGGCTTTAAAACTGCATAAAGTGATGGTGTTACACATCAACCATGCCAATGAACTCAGCACCACAGCCCAACAAGCCATCGCTGCACTGAAAACAGCTGGTTTTGTGTTGCTTAACCAAAGCGTGTTACTTAAAGGCGTAAATGACAGCGCAGATACCCTGGCCGACTTATCACATCGGTTATTTGCTTGCAGTATTTTACCGTATTATTTGCATCAAATGGATGCCGTGCAAAATGCGGCCCACTTCTGTATCCCTGAGCCTGAGGCCTACAAAATCCACCAGCAACTCAAAGCCCTGCTGCCCGGTTATCTGACCCCTAAGCTGGTGAAAGAAATCGCAGGAGAAGACAGCAAATCCCACATCATACCAAGTCAATAACAACATAAAGCAGCAAAAATTAAATCGTTGAATGTAGCTGTTCTTGGCTGTAATTACTGGCGCTGTAATCAGCCCCATTAACGGGCGAAAAAGTTTTAGTCAACAGTAACGCTGTTCAGCACCCATGATTGGCCTTATAATATTCAGCTTAAGTGACAATAAATGGCATCATTTAGCAAAAATTCGATCAACCTCAACTGATAAGGAACATGACATTGGCAGCTGAAAAATTCATCAATTTATTAATTATCCACCAATCTGAAGAAGAAGCAGAACGCATCTTATCATTACTCAGAAATTATCAAATTGCTGTCAGGCCCACCCGTTGTACCAACGAAGAGGACCTGATTGGTATTTTAGAGCGCAAACCACTGGATTTGGTGTTGTGCCAACAACTGCAGAATGATTTGCCTGGCCAAACTGTAGTCGACCACATCAAACGCATGGGCATCGATCTACCTGTTATTTCACTGCTGGATGACTTTGATCCTGATTTAATTCAAGAAGCCATCGACATTGGCGCCATCTCATATTGCACCCCTAAATTACCTGAACACATGAAGCATGTGATTCAAAGGGATGTGGCTGCTTTACATGACCGCAGAAAAAACATCACTTTAGCCATGGAGCTGAAAAATACCGAAAAAAGATGTAATTTATTACTGGATTCATCCAAACAAGCCATTGCTTATATCCACGATGGTATGCACGTTTACTCTAATCAATCGTACCAAGAACTGTTCAAATATGCCGATTTCGAAGAGCTAGAAGTTACACCATTTTTGAACATGATTGCCAAAGACGACATCCCCAAAGCCAAACAAATTTTGCGTGACATCAATAAAAACATCATGCCTGAAGAAGACCTTGAGCTTAAATTGGTTACAGCAGAAGGTGAAAAATTTGATGGCATGGTCAGTGTATCAAAAGCCACCATCAATGGTGAAAAATGCACACAATTCGTCATCAACATCCCTTCAGTTGATCCTGAAGTTGAAAAAGAACTGTTTGAGATTAAAAACAAGGACCTGTTAACTAAATTTTATAACCGCACTTATTTTCATCAACTGCTGTCTGAATCTATTGATGATGCGAAAAACAAGGCAGGGGACAGCTTGTTGATGATTGGTATCGATGATGCTGAAAACCACGAGAAGAACCTGGGCATTGGAAACCTCGATTTATTTATTGTCAGCATCGCAGAATTTTTACAGGAAAAATTAGGTAAAGATGTGGTTTATTGTCGCTATGCGGACACCACATTTATTTTAAAACTAAAAACCTCCATTGAAAATGCTGAAAAGGTCGCAGATAAACTTCGCGGCATGATTTCAGAACAAATTTTCAATGCAGGCAGCACCTCAGTCAGCTGTTCTGCCAGTATCTCGGTGACCCAACTCACTCCACAAAGCGGCACAGATGCCGAGGTTATAAAAACCCTTTCAGACAACCTAAATACATTGCTTGAAACCGGGGGCAACCAAGTAAAAGTATTTGACCCTGCAGAAGAAGAAAAACAAGCCCGTGCAGCTTCTAAAGCTTGGATTGACCGCATAACAGACGGTTTGGAAAAAGATAAATTTGTTCTCCACTACCAGCCTGTGGTCAATATAGATGGTGAGGAAAAAGAGTATTACGAAGTGTTAATCAGATTGAAAGCTGAAGATGATCAGCTGATCTTTCCGCAACAGTTTATTCCGGTGGCAACGAAATACGGCTTCATCACTGAAATTGATCATTGGGTTATCAAAAAAGCCTTACAAGCCATCAAAGCAGCAGCCAATCCAGTGATGCTGTTTGTCAAAGTTTCACACCAAACTTTAACCGATGCCACTTTCCCCAGTTGGTTGGCTAACGAATTCAAAGCCAGCGGAGTTTCAGGCGATAAATTGGCCTTTGAAATTCGTGAAAGTGAACTGGTTACTTACGCCACTCAAATGAAACCCATCATCAAATCAATCAAGGCCACACATTGTAAAATTGTGGTCGAAAAATTTGGCTCTGGACTGAATTCATTCAGCATCCTGAAACACTTTCCAGTGGATTTACTTAAAGTTGATTCCAGCTTTATGCAAGACTTGGGCAACAATGAAGAAAACCAAGAAAAAGTCAAAAGCATCGTAGACAAAGCCCACAACCAGGGCAAACAAGTGATTTGTGAGTTCATTGAAGATGCCGCAACCATGAGCATCATGTGGAAAATGGCGGTTAACTTTGTACAAGGTAATTTCATTGCTGAACCCAGTGAACACATGGAACAGGTTGAATAAGCAGCTCACCTAGTACACCATGAACCATGCCAACTACCGCGGTCGATTTGCCCCTTCGCCAACTGGCGATTTACATTTGGGCTCATTGGTTGCGGCCTTGGTCAGTTACTGCCAAGCCAAAGCCAACCACGGTATTTGGCTGTTGCGCATTGAAGACATCGACGAAACTCGCACAGTACCAGGTGCTGCACACCAAATCATCCGCACTTTAGCAAACTATGGTATGCACTCTGATGAACCTGTCATCCACCAAACCGACCCACAGCGACAACAGGCTTATGCCGCTGCAATGACACAACTGACAACACAAAAGCTGACCTACCCTTGCATCTGTACCCGCAAGCAATTGGCTGGACACACAGTTTACCCTGGCACTTGCCTAAGCAAATCAGTGCCACCTGACAAGAAACATTCTATCCGGGTAAAAACCAACAACCAACAGTATGTATTCAGTGACTTGTTTCAAGGTGTGCAAAAACAAAACATCGGTCACCAGTCTGGCGATTTTAATATCCGTCGCAAAGACGGTTTATTTTGTTATCAATTGGCGGTGGTGGTAGATGATGCCGATCAAGGCATCACAGAAGTTGTCAGGGGCATTGATATCATGGACTCAACATCCAGACAAATGTATTTAATCGATGCTTTACAGCTACAACAACCCAAGTATGCCCACTTTGCGGTGATTGCAGACAGCCAAAACCACAAACTCAGCAAACAAAATCACGCCAAGCCCATCACCCACGAAGACCCTTATGCTGTGACTTGGCAGGCCTTAGATTTGTTGCAACAACAGCCCCCTCAAATGCAAAAAAAAACCCAGTCAGCATTGCTGGACTGGGCAGTAAAAAATTGGCAGCCAAATCGGCTGTGCGGCTTAAATGAAGTAATTATTCAGTAACACCGGCATTGGTTTCAATAGCCAATTGCTCACACAAAGCCACATTGGCACCACTTTGGCGAGTCAGCGGAATGGTACTGCTGATGCCCAAGTCAGGAATTTCATACGTCATAGTGGCATGACCACAATCTGTAAATTCTATTGTTACTGTTCCATAAGCAGTTGAATTAACCGGCTCATTATCATCAAACAAGCCACCTTGGGTCAAAACCAAAACACCTTGGTAAACATTGTTTTCATCAAAGGTACCTTCTATGGTCATCCAACGGTGTCCAGCACTGCCCAAATCGGCTTCAACCTCATCAGCCGGAGTAACAGTATCATAAGTAAACCAAGCCACCAACATGCTGTTCAGAGTTGGTAGAACCTCCAAATAAAACCCTTGTCCTGAAGTGGACTGATTGTACCAAGCACCTGACAAACCGGCATTGATTTGAAATGCATCAGACAACACATAAGCCCGGTTAATTTCAACAATATTGTCGACATCTATTGCCCCTGAAATGTAACGATAGACTGGCAACTCACCAAAAACCCCTGATGGCGTGGCATCATTGAAGTTTACCCGTGCCAAAGATTCTATCACGCGAACCACATCCATACCTCTGATTACCTTACCAAAAACGGCATAGCCTGCATTGCTATTAGTCGGATCTAAACTGGAGTTATTCTTTAAGTTTATGAACCATTGATTGGTGGCAGAATTTGGATTTGAGGCTCTGGCCATTGCAACTGTGCCCTCGAGGTTTGACAGTTGTGCTTCGTTGATAATTGGTCCATCATTTGGAATCGGCTCAAACCGGCGGTTACCCAAATAAGTAAAACCACCCCCTTGAACAACAAATCCAGGTACACTTCTGTGAACAGTACTTTCATCATAGTCACCACGACTGACATAATTTAAAAAGTTCTCTACCGTCACCGGGGCTTGTTCTGAGTACAGTTCTATGTCAATAACACCAACCGTAGTTTCAAACCTAACCACAGTGGCGCTTGCATTAAATACCAGGAACAGTAACAAAATTTTTGTGCTTGATTTAAGCATGATCAATACTCCAAGTTTAAGTTATTTTTTATTGGTAATACCATACGGCACATGACCGGTGGCGGTGTGTTCGGATGCAGTTTTAACATAAGTCAGTTGATCTTCAAAGAAAATATCGGCTTTAAATGACTGCAAAAATTTGGCTTTGTCTTGTCCACCTAAGAACAGCGCTTCATCAATCCGTATACCCCATTCACGCAAGGTCAGAATCACCCGTTTGTGTGAAGGCGCTGAGCGTGCAGTAACCAAAGCCGTGCGTATCGGTGATTCACCCGGAGGGAACAGACTTTGTAAATCATGCAATTTCTTCAGAAACGCACTGAATGGACCGGGGTTTAACGGCTCGTTGCGTTTATCGTGTTCATTTTGACGAAACGCAGCCAGCCCACTGTTTTGGTAGATTTGTTCTGACTCATCAGAAAATAACACCGCATCACCATCAAACGCCACCCTTACCTGATCATCAATGTGTACTGCGGCTTTGCGGGTCATTAAATGAGCTGCCGCATAGCCAGCCTCAATAGCACCAATCACATCGGCATGGTGGGCCGATAAGAACAACTCTACGCCCAAAGCTGGCAGGTAATCATAGGGTGAGCCACCATTGCTGAACACCGCTCTGCTGATATCAAGTCCATGGTGCTCTATGGAGTTGAAGATGCGCAAGCCGGTATCGCCGTTGTTGCGGGAAACCAAAACCACTTCCACCAACGGCTCTTTGGTTTCAGGGTGTTTGATATTCAATAGCTTGTTAACCAACGGAAAGGCCACACCAGGTTCAAGCGGTATGTCTTCGTGTTCCAGTTGATGGTTGCGGTATGCTGTTATGCCATCGCGCAAAAATATTTGGTGGGAATCATCTAAATCAAATAAAGTTCGTGAAGATATGGCGAGGGTTAACATGGTTATTTTTTGGCTCCGAATCAGGAAAACTGTTCATTGATGATGCGGTCTTCTAAATTATGTTTGGCATCATACAAAGCACTGATTTTGATCTGCTTGGCTTCCTTGATAACCACCCGTTTTACGTCGCGAATTTCGGTGTTATCGGCAGTGGCTGATACTGGACGTTTTTCATGACTGAGTACTTCAAAAGTCACTTCCGCATGCGAAGGTATGATGGCGCCACGCCAGCGCCGAGGTCGGAATGGGCTGATTGGAGTTAAAGCCAAGATCTCACTGCCCAGTGGTATGACGGGACCATGGGCGGATAAATTGTATGCTGTACTACCAGCTGGGGTTGCCACCATTACCCCATCGCCAACCAATGTGTCAATTTTGGTTTGGCCGTTGATCTTGATTGCTATGTGTGCAGACTGTTTGGTTTGTCGCAACAGCGACACTTCATTGATGGCCAGTGATTCTGACACTTGACCATCCACTGCTGTGGCTTGCATAGTTAATGGATGCAGTACAGTTTCTTGTGCCGCAGCGATGCGCGACAGTAAATCTTCTTCGGCATAATCATTCATCAAAAACCCAACCGTACCGCGGCGCAGACCAAACACTGGTATCGTGTGGTGCATGTACTGATGCAAACATTGCAACATAAAACCATCGCCACCCAACACCACCATCACATCGGCGGCCAAGGGTTCATGCTGACCATACATCTGAACCAATGATTTTAAGGACTGTTGCGACTTAGGTGTTTCGCTGGCTAAAAAGGCTAATTTCATCGACTTAGTTTACCAAAGCTTGGGGCAAATATGGACTTAAAGAACGGTTCAAAACCCGTGCACGCCCAGTTGCATCTCGATACAGCAGCGCATACATCACGAAATTACTGCCCTCCATTTGTACCAGTGAACTGGCTTGCAAGTACCTGGTTTGGGTACTGATCAAGAAGCGCAATTCCTTTTGAACTTCAGGAGGCAAAGCATATTGTATGCTTGGGTCTTGAAAAAAACCATCCACCTGTAAATAATCTGCGCTGCCGTTTTGATACAAGCGCATCGCCATGTCCTTAGTTATTTTTGGATCCAAGGCATTCAGCATCACCGGCGACATGGTGTTGACATTCATATAAGTGGCTTGATTAAGCACTGGCAATACTGTCACATAAGGTACCAGTCGTTGGTAATTTTCAGCACTCAGCCCATCCAACAAAGCCAATTCACTGATGTGTTTAAAAGGTTTGCCACTGGTTTGGTAGCTGGGAGATTTAGCCAAGTAAGCAAAGTCCTCTGCACCATTAGGCAAAGGAACTTGGTCGGCATCAATCCAGTCCACAGCCTTATCAGCCAGATTCACATCCAATTCCAGGGCCAGTAATAAGCGTTTAAAATAAGCTATATGACGAGGCGATTCAAGCCCATTGATGACCAAATTATTGACATTAAATCGGCCGTTCAAACCCACCAAGGTTCCTGACAACAATGCATCTTCGACCACCATGCCGCGAATACCTTGGTGCCAGCCATCCAATGCGCTGTCATGCGAGTATTCATCCTGTGCATAATCTTCGCGCAGCAAATCACTGGCCCATAACAACAGTCCTTGACTGTAATGTTTGGCTTGGTAGTTATTTTTTACATTGTTGATGCGGGCAATAGACAGTTGGTTGTCATACCAAATGGCGACTGCTAAGCTGCTGGCAATGGCTAACAGCACCAACGCCATCAACATTGCCATCCCTTGTTGTTTGTGCTGATGCACCATCAGGTCCACCCCAAATGCTGCCAGGGCACGATGTTCAATACTGTATTTTGATTTTCTTCTGTTTGGATTTCACAGCGGATGATGTCTGGCAAATACGCGTTTTCAGTTACATTATTGGGCCACACAGCCTGCATCACCCCGGCCTTATTCTGGAATTGGCAGTTCAGAAAATCCAAATCATGCATCATTTGCGTTTGCCATTGGTTGCTACTTAATGGAGCGGCCGCAGGCTGAGTGGCACGAAACCATTGGTTGTTGCGCACATACCACTTAACCCGAATCAACCCTTGGCGAGCTGGTTTAGCAACATTACTGCGTGGTACTTGGCGACTCAAAGGTGCAGTGGCATTGGCAAACCTGAGCAAAGTGATAGATTGGCTGTTGGCCATAAACTCAGCAACTGCATCCTGGTTGAACGTTTGGTTGCTGCTGACCGCCAGCTGTAAATCATTGAGCAAAGTATAAAAGGTCAGATTGGTTTGGTTCAGCGCTTCAACTTTTTCATGCAAAGCCCGCTTGGCTTCAGCCAAGTTATTGATGCTGACAAAAGCCAATGCGGAAATCACCGCTAATATGCCAGTTGCTACCAACACCTCAAGTAAGGTCATGCCCTGTTGTTTAGCTGCTGTTGGTCTCATGGCCTCACCGTTTTTTAAAACCAGTCAGTTGTGCTTCGGCATAATCAAACTGACGATCCAGGCTGACGATGACATCGATGCGATTGATGTGGATGTTATCGGTACTGGCCATCTCAGCTTGCCAATAATAATCCTGTCCTGCCATCAGCTCTTGCCCTTGGTGTTGACCCAAGCGCAAATCAGTCTGTGAGTACAGCATCATCATCACTTGGTCAGCCACATGGTAAGCATTGGTTTTTTGCCGCAACTCAGTGGTGACTTTGGCTCCGGTTTGTGCCGATTGCACCATAGCCATTAAGCCGACGCTGACAATCACCAGTGCCAGCATGACTTCTAACAAGGTAAAACCAGATGACTTATCAGGGCTGATGCCAACCTCCAGTGAGGCGCCAGGGCGACTCGGTATTTAAAGCATAATAGTGGGCTGGCGTGGCTGCTTGCTGTGCTGAAAAACGTAATTCAAAGGCGTTGAATGAGCCGTCGGATTGACACACAATGTGCGGCAATGCTTCGCCTTCTTCAGGCAATATTTGAGACAAACCATCGATCAATAAATCGACTTGGATGGTGGTTGGAATGGCTGCATCAACTTGTGCCTCTACTGGCTGCCATGTCTGTTGTTGGTAGCGCAAAACTTGATAACCAGACATTGTCCATTCAAAACCAAACGCTTGATTTTCAAACACCGCTTTGTCACAAATGAACTGTAAATCATTTTCAAACTTTTGAGCTTGATTCATGATCACTCGCTCAATAGACTGTGAGTTGATGGTATTTACCCCAACGGCCGTCATGATGCTGACTATCAGCACCACCAATAAAATTTCTAATAAAGTAAACCCTGCTGCCACATGACTCAGGGTCATTGTGCGCAACGGGTTGCTGTTCATCACCAGTTACCGATGTCCGCATTCATTCCTTCACCACCAGGCTGTCCATCCGCACCGAAGGAGTAAACATCAACAACAGCTCTGCTGCCTGGGTTCAAATACTGATAGGGGTTACCCCATTGATCATTGGGCAATTGTGATAAATACCCACCCGGCTTCCAATTTTTGGCTTCTGGTGTACCAGATGGCTTACTTACCAAAGCCTGTAAACCTTGCGAAGTGCTTGGGTAGTTAAAATTATCCAATTTATACATGCTCAATGCTGTTTCTATGTTTTTCACATCGGCTTGGGTTTTAGCCACCCGCGCTTTGTCTGGCGCGTCCATGAATTGTGGCACCACAGAGATGGCCAAGATGCTCAGGATGACCACTACAATCAAGATTTCCATCAAGGTGAAACCCGCTGCATGATGCATGGGAAGGGTAGTATTTTTATGGTATTTCATATTTCGCTGTACGTTTTTTAGGTTAAGATTATAAGCCATTTTATTTACTGCTGTTGTATTAAGCTGATTTATTGACTGCGATGAGAATATCAAGAATATATTTGCCACTCGAAATTAACCAAGTCACCAAACACATCACCATCGAAGGTGATAAGGCCCATTACATCAAGAATGTGCTGCGCATCAAAGCCAACCATTTGATCCATTTTTTTATACCTGCTGGCATTGAGTACCAAGCCAAAATCAGCGCAATTCATCGGCATGAAATCACCCTCAGTGACATCCAAGCCATAAATACACAGGTACCAAAGTCTCAACTGACCACCACCTTGATTCAAGGCATCAGCAGCAGTGACCGCATGGATTACAGCATCCAAAAAGCCGCAGAATTGGGCTGTCAATCCATCACCCCTGTGCTCACTGACTTCTGTTCGCAAAAAATTCCAACTGATAAATATACTAAAAAATTGCAGCATTGGCAATCGGTGGCAATCAGTGCTTGTGAACAGTCAGGGCGCACTGACTTATTACATATAAATCCAATCCAAGCTTTGCATGCAGTGATTGAAGCAACTGACCAAGCCATTTACCTGGAACCAGGTGCCACCACCTACATCAGCCAACTGCCGCATGCGTTTCAGCAACAACAAATAATATTTATCGGACCAGAAGGTGGTTTTTCGCCAACCGAGGTTGCTGCTTTTGAGCAACAAAAATTTTTGGGTGTGCAGCTCGGATACAGGGTATTACGCACTGAAACAGTTGCGCCGGTTATCATGACTGCGCTACATACCCTGTACGGTGATTTTAAGCCGCCGACTGAGTGATTGAAATTAAATTGGTTTCTAAATAGTTCATATTTGGAATGTCAGCCATTTCATCCTGAATTGAAACCAATGAAGCAATGGCATTGTGATTGATGGCTTTTTCCTCATGTAGTTGCATATCGCCACGGGAAACCAGTTGTAATTTAGGAATACCACGCGAAAGTACTGCAAAATATGGCATGTCCTCAGGGTGGTTAATGCTTTTCAATACAGCCAAGTTATATGAACTTTTAATAGTTGAGTCAGCTTCCGAGCCTGTCAATACAGCAAAATCTATCAAGGGAATATCCCAACCACGCCAAGACACCGTACCCAGCACCCAATCAACATCTTGCTCAATGTTATCAATACTCCGCATGCCCAGAACCTCTGCCACCATGGCATTTGGTAACAACAGTTTCCGGTCTGTTTCTATGGGTATCAATACTGCACGAATTTCATTTGACATGATATTTACCTTTTGGTTAATGTTGCTTTGATATATTCTGCCATGGCTGTCGGCTCACCGTCAAACACGGACATTTTCAATTTCCTTACCTCCTCTGCGATGGCAGACACCACACAGCTTGAGGCGGATTGAGTGATGACTTTACCACCATTTTCAAACACATTGGTGGCGCCAATCACACCATCTTTGGCCATACCACTGAATATGGCTATATTGACCTTGTGTAAATTTTCTAGCATGTCAAAACACACATCATCTATACAAGGTGTATACATTCTTTTGGGGTTGATGTCCTTCACACCAATCACCCCATCGGCATTAATCAGGATGTCTTCATCCACTGGAACCAAGATCGCTTGACCAGCTTGTAATTGATTACCTGACTGCGCCAATTTGACTGGAATTTGACCGTTCTTATCCAATTGTTTCTGCATCATGGCCACAAACTCGCTGTCCATGTGTTGAACAATAATAAACAACACCGGCTCATCACCATTAAATTCACTTAAAAACTTAAGTAATGATTCTGGCCCACCAATCGAGGCGGCCAAAA
The DNA here is from genome assembly GCA_947502595.1 of uncultured Marinicella sp. Taxonomy (GTDB): domain Bacteria; phylum Pseudomonadota; class Gammaproteobacteria; order Xanthomonadales; family Marinicellaceae; genus Marinicella. Next base: position 129,031 of record CANNAM010000005.1, read on the forward strand.
TCCAAACAGATTCAATGCCATTTTGGCATAAGTCTACCCCAGCAACAGCCTCATTGCTGGATGAGACTGCTTTAGGCAATATTTCATTGGCTTGATCAATTTTATGCAGCACGTGCCTTAACCAACGGTTCTTATTCCACCCAACCAATTCATTACATATTCTGGCATCATTAAATATCAGTTTGGCATCTTGCTTATTTAAATGCTGTATCAAGTCATCAATGTTGCTCTCATTATCAAACAAATTCAAAATAAAGGTTTGGATGTCACCATCCAATTCCGTGAATTCGTCCTCACTGTATTGCTTTACTTCATAACCCGTCATTTGCAATTGTTTGATTAAGAATTGCGCTGAAGGTTGGGGTTCTCCAATATGGATCAACCCCACTATAGGTTGATCAGGCATCTTCTAATTGCAATAAATCTCTGATGTTATCCAATAATTCAAGCTCTTGATAAGGTTTACCTAAATACCGCTCAACACCAATTTCTTTGGCACGGTCTTTGTGTTTCTGCCCGGTACGAGATGTGATCATGATAATTGGGATGTCTTTGAATTTATCAGACGCTTTCATGTTGGTTGCCAGCTCAAAGCCATCCATTCGTGGCATTTCAATATCCAACAACATCAGGTCAGGTTTTTGTTCCTGTAATTTATTCAATGCATCCAAACCGTCTTTGGCGGTCATCACCTCAAAATCATTCCTCGCCAACATCCGCTCTCCAGCTCGGCGCATGGTAATAGAGTCATCAACCACCATTATTGTGGTCATGCGGTCCTCTTCAACCTCAGCAACAACTTGCACACCTTCGGCTTCCATTTTCTCAAGTTTTTGCAAGTACGAACGGTGCATCGGGATGATATCCAAAATCAATACCACTGCACCATCACCGAGAATTGTTGCACCAAAGATACCTGGCACAGAAGCCACTTGTGTACCCACAGACTTAACAACGATTTCTCGTCCACCAAATGTTTGATCAACACGCAGAGCAACACCTTGGTCACCCGATTTAATCATCACCAACGGCACTTGATTGCCTTCGATCAAAGCTTCCGAATCAACACTAAGCAACTTATTCAGTTCTTGAACATGGTATTGTTCACCTGCATAGTCATAGGCCAAATCATTTTCTAATATACGGCGTCGGAACTCATCAATATTCATTCGAATCAAACCCTGTACACCAGAAGCAGGGATGGCATAGCGATGGTCTGCAACTTGTACAATAATCGCTTGGGTCAAGGCCAATGTATAAGGCAGGCGAATCACGAATGTGGTGCCTTCACCTTTGGTAGAAATAATTTCAATGCTGCCACCTAAGCGTTTAATCTCGTTATTCACCACATCCATACCGACACCACGGCCAGCCAGTTTACTGACTTCATTGGCTGCCGATAAACCCGAATGAGTGATCAACTGGGTGATGTCGTGCTCCGACATTTTAAGGTTCTTATCAACTATGCCCCGCTCAATGGCTTTTTTGTGCAGTACTTCAGTGTTGATCCCGCCACCATCGTCCTTGACTGTTATGACTACCTCTGTTGCTTCACGGCTCAAACCAATAGAAATTTGTCCTTGCTCAGGCTTGTTGGCTTTTTTCCGATCTGCTTCAATGCCGTGCACCATGGCGTTTCTTATCATGTGTTCCAATGGTGCTTGTATGCCTTCAAGTACGGTTTTATCCATTTCACCTTCAGCGCCATTAACAGTTAATTTAGCGGTCTTATTAAGTTCTTGTCCTGAAGTTCGCAACACCCTTCTTAACCTTGGAACCAGAGAGTTGAATGTCACCAAACGTGTTTCCATCAAACCTTCTTGCAATTCTGTATTTACCCTAGATTGCTGGATTAACAAAGTCTCAGAAGAACGTGCAGATTCTTGCAAATAAGTTTGAATATTGGTCAAATCCGAAACCGACTCTGACAATGAACGAGACAGTTGTTGGATGGTTGAAAATTGATCCAGTTCCAATGGATCAAAATCCTCTTCCAACTCATCACCCTCTGCTTGGTAGTTTGAAATAATTTGCGCTTCTGTTTCATGTTCTAACTCACGCAGTTGCCGTCTTACCCTTTCAACAGTATTTTCAAGCTCATCAATATTAAGTTTTAATTCAGCCGATTGTTGTTCCATACGTGACCGGTAAATACTCACCTCACCAGCAAAGTTCACCAACTTATCCAGCAATTCAGAGTTAACTTTAATTTGACCTCCAGACAATACATTGGCTTTTTTCTTAGGTGCCAAGGCTTCTTGAACGTTGCCAGAATCGTCTTTGTCTTCATCGACATCAGCCAAAGGTGAATCTACTTGAGCCAAAGGATCAAAAAACTCTTCATCAAGTTTTGATTTCTCTTTCAGCTCTGCACCTTCAGATGACAGCATAACTTCTAACTGCTCAGTCTCTTTATCAATACTGGTGGTCAGTCCATAATCATCTGAAGTAACCATGCCATGCAATTTATGCATTATTTGTGACATCATTTCATGTTGATCTGGTTCTACGGCATTATGACTTTCAGCAATTGACTCAAACAATGACTCTAATTGGTGTGATAAATCACCAATTTGATGTAAACCAGCCATCCGCGCACCCCCTTTAAGGGTGTGTAAGTCACGTTGTAGCGCTTGAATAATTGATGGACTGTCTGGCTTTTCTTCTAATTCAGCTAACAAATGGTCAGCTCGATCAAAAATTTCAGAGGCCTCTTCACTGAATATTTCAAGCAACTCTTCATCCAACTCAAGCTGTGATGCCTCAACATTTTCTTTGGCAAGTTCAGCTTCAGTGTATTGCTGATAGGGTGCAGGTGCCGATTCATTTGCTCTCTCTTCAGCTGCGAGTTTTGCTGCTGCTTTGGCTTCGGCTTCGGCTTCGGCTGCTGCTTCGGCTTCTGCTGCTGCTTTGGCTTCGGCTTCGGCTTCGGCTTCGGCTGCTGCTTCTGCTTCTGCTTTGGCTTCGGCTTCGGCTGCTGCTTCGGCTGCTGCTGCTTCGGCTGCTGCTTCGGCTGCTGCTTTGGCTTCGGCTTCGGCTTCAGCTTCGGCTGCTGCTTCGGCTTCGGCTTCGGCTGCTGCTTCAGCTGAGTCATCAGCTACATTATTTTCAGAATCTGAATCACTTGTATCACCAATATCTGCCAGATCTATATCCGATAGGTCAAAATCTTCATCAAGCAAATTACTGGCTACAGCCAAATCTTCTGCGTCTTTAATTTCTTCAATCGAGGCATTCAATTCATTGATTCGCCCAACAAAATATGCACCAATACTTTCATCTACAGTACTGGTTCCTGTACCTAACAAATTGAGTTCAGTTTTTGCGTGCTTGACAACAGCTTCAATGTGCTCTAAATCATCGTCACTTAAGGTGTTTTTGCGATCCATCATCATGATAGAAAACTTTTCCAATGGCGTGGTCATCTTGGTGATTCCATCAACCGATGCCATACTGGCTGCACCATTTAATGTATGAACAACACGAATAAAATCATCATTAATTTTGGGCGCGTTTTTAGCCATAGAATCAGAAACAAATTGATTCATATCAGTCAGGTGACTGCCGACTTCTTTTTGTAGTATTTCAATAAATACTGGGTCCACATCTAGATCGACTGTATCATCAGTTTCAGCAGAACTTGTCAAATCATCGACACTTAATTCTGTTGATTCATCCGCATTGGCCAAATCCAACAGTGTTTCAGCATCATCTTGCTCTAGGTCTATACCGTCTAATTCGTCAATTGCATCCACTGCAGACAATTCATCTTCAATGCTTAATTCTTCACCCTCAGTATCAGCATCAAACAACTGCGATTCATCTCCTTCAAACTCAGCCAATTCTGCTTCTAAGTCAATGATTTCTTCTTCATCTAACTGAATTTCTTCAACTTGATTGTCAGCCAATTCATCAATTGTTTGTTCAACTGAGAGATCTGTTTCAGTTGAATCAGATTCAATGTCGAGCTCATCTAGGTCAAAATCAAAATCCAAGTCATCATCTTCATCTGTCAGCGACATTTCCTCTGCCTCTGATGTTTCTTCAACAGACTCTTCCTCAGGTTTTGAAGAGATTTCCTCTTTATCTGCCTTCAAAGCTTCAATGTCATATTTAACAAACTCTAAAGTCAAATCTTCTTCATCCTCTGAAGAGTCACTTGGTTCATCATTTGTAACATCTTCAGACGAAGCTGCAACTTCTTCCACCAATTCCTCAGTACTGCTTACCTCTTCGGCTGTTGAATCAGCTGCTGCATCGCTTGCCTCAGTAGATTCAGTGACTGACTCTGCTGGTTCTGGTGTGCTTGCTTCTGCTGTGAGCAACGGCTTGTCATTGCATACATTATCGGCATTTTGTAACAACAAGTCATAACCTGCTGGCACCACGGCGTTATCCTGTAGCGCGGTAAATAAACCCGCTGCCATTTCTACGCCTGAGCTAAGTACAGTGCGGAAATCTGATGAGTTTTTAATACCACCATCTAACAGCCGGTTGCACATACTTTCCATCATCCAACCAAACTCACCAATGGCTTCTGCTCCGACCAGTCGGCCGCTGCCTTTGAGGGTGTGGAATATCCTTCTTATTTCGGTTAATTTATCTTCATTTTCTGCTGGGTCTTCCTTCCATATAGCATGTCCAGCTTGCATATTGGCCAGCTCTTCTTCGAACTCTTCCAAGAAAACTTCTTTGATTTCATCATCAACATCATCACCAAATTCAACCACCAGTGAGGACTCTTCCGATTTGTCAGCACTGACTTGCTCGCTGGCAGCATCGGCGTTTTCAGACTTATCAGTTCCATCAACAGTTTGGGCATCAGAGTCTATTGGTTCATGCGCTGCATCTGCAACTTCAGCATTTTGACCATCAACGTCTGTTTCACTGTCGATAAATTCATTGCCACCTTCATTTTGTGACTCTACAGCCTCAGCACTTAAGCCCAGTGCCGCAGCGCCGCTTAAGCCTGAGTCATCCATGGTATCAGCTGCTGGGTCTTGTTGTTCTTCAGCCAATTCTGCATGGTTTTCACTGTCTTGGATGGCTTGATGTTTCAAGGCTTTGATTTGCACCCCAACTTCAGACAGTAAATTTTCTCTGATGCGCTGTCCTTGATCCAGGTTTTCTAAATAGTACTCTAAGGTTGAAATTACCGTAGCTAATTGTTCCAACTGCAAGGCAGAAGGCTTCGATTCAGCACTCAGAATATCGCTGTTGACATACTCTATGATGGCATCTAAATGATCACCAGCTTCTTGCAAATTAAGTATTTTCATCGCCCCCGCAATGTCTTTTAATAATTTGGGGTTGTCTTTTACTTGGTTTTTATCCCAAGGTGATTCGATGAATGCCACAAAATTGGTTTTGATTTGCTGTAAATTGACAATCGATTCTTTCGCCAAAGTTTTTAAAATGGCTCTTTGTTCCGATTTTGGTATGCTGTTTTCCTCATCATTGACCAATTCATCGGTGACACCCAATGACTGAATATGATCATCTAACTGAGACTCAATCATCAACAAGGTTTTAGCCACATCCAACAATTGATCATCTGACGGTCTTTGGTTGTCTTCGACCAATGTTTTTAACTGACTCTGGTGTCCAATCACTGAGTCACGAGCCACACCCAGACCTAAAATGCCTAAAGTATCGCCAATTTGTTGTAAATTATCCAACAAATGTGCCAACTCAGAAACTTGAGCTGATTTATTGCGAATAAACAAATCCAGAGACTCTTGTACCACCAAAATATCATCGTTAATGGCCTCAGAAACAGTTTGTAACAGTTCTTTATTCTTACCGGACAAGCTTCCTTCAGCTTGTTGGATTTCATCCTGATCTGGAATGAATTGACTTAAGTTGAAAAATGCTTTGATTTCTTTACCGACTCGACCGCCTTCTTCGCTGATGGCTATGTAATACAGCATGTTTCGAGTGATGGCACGACTGCTTGACTTGGTGTGCGAACTGTCATCGATCAACTCTTTGATCAAATGGTCCACTTTACCGGCTATTTGTTTAACCGAAACACTGTCTGTAATGTCTTTGTTTAACAAGCCTTCAATCAAACCTGAGTAACTCCAAAACAACTGTTTTAAGTACACCGGTGAAAGTATCATCTGCAGCTTTGAAATGACCAGCTGCATGTTTTTCAAGCCTTTGGGGTCATCACTGTTCTTAATCCAGTTCAGCAGCGCGATTTGATAAACTGAGCGTATTTTCAGCAGTGCGGTTTTCAATTGACTGCCTTTGAGCGACACATCATTTTCCATCACACGCTCAGGAACACCTAAGTCCAGATTTGGGTTAAATAAAGCACTTTCTGACAGCAAATTTTGGCTGCGTACAGCACGCAAATCATTAACCAATGGTAACAAAACTATGGGTACATCTTTATGCCCCAATTCAATGCGCTCCAGGTAATCTGGTAACTGCAAAATACTTTGCATCAACACATCGTAAGCAGCATCTACATCTTTAATGGTGCCTTCAATTAAGTCTTTAGCCACCCACTCCATTTCTTCAGCAACCATGGCAGCACCATACAGCTCCACCATCTTCAAAGTACCTTGAATCTGATGCAGGTAAGTGACACAAAATTGTAACTGGTTGGTGTCTTCGGTGTCCTCAACGTATGTTTTCAGTGCTTCCTTTGCTCGATTCAAAGTTTCATCGAGTTCAGTTTTTACCCATGTTAAGGTTGAAAAATCTATTTGTTCTATATTACTCATATTATTTCAATTTGAATGCCAAAGTTCTGTTTTTGTTGACACGTTTCATTTTAGGGTGAGACCACGAGTTAATTTCAGTTTGTCCCAACACCAACAATCCGTCATGGTTCAGGTGCTCAACCAATCCATTCAGTATTTGTTCACGCACAGATCGTTCAAAGTACATGAGCACGTTCTGACAGTAGATCACATCATATTTAATATTCGAAGGTTTATTCACATCTAGTAAGTTAAACACCCCAAATGCCATGCGTTTTTTTATGCTGCTTTTGATGGTAAACATTTCATGGTTCAATACCTCTATTCCCTCATGCAATGTTTTATCAATAGTGGCCAATTTATCCATCGAGAAATACGCTTGTTTTGCCAACGAAACTGCAGGGCTGCTCACATCTGTCGCGGTGATACCAAAATATGCCTTTTTCTCACTGCGCTGGCATACATCTGCGGCCAATAATGCCAATGAGTAAGCCTCTTCTCCGGTGGCACAACTGACTGACCAAATTTTGTACCTCAAAGGCGCTTTGGCTTGCAGAATTTTGGCTTCAAAATCTTCTTTAACCAACTCAAATGAGGGCTGGTGTCGAAAAAAAGAGGTTTCATGCACAGTCAAACGATCCACCAATTGTGACCATTCCAAATTACCTTCTATACCCGAGTTGATGTACTCCCAATACCTGGCATAATCCTGATAGCCTATTTCACGCATACGGGACCAAATTTTGGACTGTAAAAACATCTTCCTTTCTTTGGGCACAATAATACCCAAACGTTCAGCCAACAGCCCTGACCATTGCAAGTACTCAGCATCGGTCAACGGCGATATTTGAACGAAGGTCTTGTTGTTATACATTTTGTACATCTGTTTGCATTTTCAGTTTATCAATCAGAAGAACTCATCATCTGGTAACTTAAAGTCTTCTACCGATTTTCTCAACTCAGTCGCTAACTCTACTAAGTTACCAATCGACTCAGCTGTTTGTTGTGTACCGGCCGAGGTTTGGGTGGTAATTTCTTGAATCACGTTCATGGTTCCCGAAATATTGGTCGCAGCAACTGACTGTTGCCTTGCTGCTTCCGAAATATTTTGAATCAGTTCCGCCAAGTCATTAGATACCGTTTCAATCTCAGTCAATGCTTCACCCGCATCCTCTGCTTTGCGCGCTCCACCCACCACCTCTGAGGTTGTTTGTTCCATTGATTTCACTGCTTCATTGGTATCGGTTTGAATGGTTTTTACAATGCCCTCAATTTGTCGCGTTGCACTGGAAGCCCGTTCTGCCAACTGCTGTACCTCGTCAGCAACCACCGCAAAACCACGACCTGACTCACCTGATGAGGCAGCTTGAATGGCTGCGTTCAAAGCCAAAATATTTGTTTGTTCAGCAATGTCGTTAATCAATTCAACGATGTTTCCAATTTCTTGCGAACTCTCACCCAAGCGTTTGATTCGCTTAGAAGTGTCTTGAATCTGAGTTCGGATGTTGTTCATGCCTTTAATGGTGTCACGTACAACCTCCGCACCGTTATGTGCAATCAATACCGAACGTTGTGCTACGTCGGCTGACTCCAATGAGTTTTTCGATACTTCATCAATCGAAACCGCAATTTCATTAATCGCTGCCGATGCATTGGTAATCTGTGTGGCTTGGTGCTCCGAAGCTTCGGCCAAGTGCATCGCAGTTGCCTGGGCTTCTTGTGCCGCCGATGCCACTCCAACAGAAGCGTCATTAATCGTCTTAACCAGTGACCTCAAAGCTTCAATTGCGAAGTTAACTGAGTCAGCAATCGCCCCCGTGATGTCCTCGGACACCGTTGCATTCACGGTCAAGTCACCATCAGCCAGTGAACCCATTTCATCCAGCAAGCGCAGAATCGCTTGTTGATTTCTTTCGTTCTGATCTTGTGCAACAGCAGCTCGAACACGGTCATTTTTAGACAAGGTTCGGAATATCCAAAGTAACCACAAAAACAGTAAACCAGCGATGACCCAACCCAAAATTTCTGACGGGAACCACTGTGTTTTTTCAGGGTTTTCTAATTGGGCTTTAAGTTGCTCTGCATCTGCAACAAACAAACCTGCATCGATGTCAATATCTGCAGCTGCTGTTTGTGCGTCAAACAGCTCCATGGCGCCTAATACGGTAGTAATATCGGCCTGAACACTGTCAAATGCCGCATAGACACGGCCTAAAGACTCAATGGCTTGGTCATCAGTTACGGCCTTGATGCGCTCATTACCATTGAACATACCGGCCATGACTTCTTGAAACATTTTGGCATCGCGATCCAAACTGTCAGCAGCCTGAATTGAGGCGGCACCACCCCTTAAAATTTCACTCATGCGACGCAACATTCGATCAGCCAACACCAACTGTTGTGAAGCCAAATAGATTAAATTTCGGTCTTCTCTGATTGCCACCAGGCGTTTAACCACGGCGTCAGAACTGGCTTGTAGAATTGGAATTTCTGCCGCAAATTTGTCAGAAATATCCGTCAATTCTTCAATCCGCTCACGCTGATTAATGATGATTAAGGCGTTTTCATTTATTGTCACCCATTTACTCGACAAGGCATCAAATCGTGGCTTTACTTCAGTTGGCAGCGCAGGGTATAAATCATTACCATTACGCAATGAGTTCATTACATTTTGAATGATGGTGCGGTCTGTAATCATGTCATCAAATGCATTCACATCACCCGAAGAGGCTTGTTTTGCATATTGGGCCAATTGCACGGCCTTAACATTGATTCGATCGGTTTCAGCGATGTGTGCTGCACGGTATTCTTGGGTTGTAGACAACCAATACGTGTGTGCAAAGAAAGCCAGCACCAATGTCACCAGCACCATCAATTGCCAGAGTGGCAATGTTCGAGTTCTTTGATTCAAGTCTACAGCTGAACTGCTCATATATTTCTACCTCGTTGTTTATTTAATTGACGCATTTTGGAATTTTGCGTCTTGTACCAACTGCTCCATAGCAAAGACATTCCAAATCACCTCATCATGGCTGAAAAACTTATCACAATAAGAATAAATACGAGAGTCATCATCCCCCTCTACATCTTCCCATTGACTTTGTTTGAAATGTCGCTGGCCAAACACCTCATCCACCACTAAGCCAGCTTGGCCACCCGGCTGATTGATTACCAACATTCGAGAATGTTTGGTTAATTTTGATGACTCACCAGTCAGATACTGTCGCAAATCAATCGCAGGAATCAAGTTACTCCTGATATTTACCAGACCCAACACCCAAGTATCTATGCCTGGGATTTTGACCAGTTCTGGTAGAATTACCACTTCATTGACTGCATCCACTTCAGAAATCAAATAGGTGTCACCAATTTTAAAACCAATGCCTGACCAGTCCCCCAGCTCCTTCTCTTCTTCAGCGCTTCCCAGTGCATGAGAAACACTTCTTTTTTCATATTCAAGCAACAGCTCAAATGGTTTGATGATTTGTCTACTCATGTGAATTAATCTCTTTTAACGTGTGTTTCAATGGCTTCAATTAACTCTTCTTTGGTGAATGGCTTGGTCAAGTATTCCTCAGCCCCTACCACCCTACCCTTGGCTTTATCAAACAAGCCATCTTTACTGGATAACATAATGACTGGGGTTGACTTGTGTTCACTGTTCATTTTTATTAACGCGCACGTTTTATAGCCATCCAAACGTGGCATCATGATGTCAACAAAAATAATATGAGGTTCTAAATCTGAAATTTGTGACAGTGCTTCATAACCATTATCGACCGTGATGACTTCACATCCCTCTTTCTTCAATAAAGTTTCTGCGGTCCGGCGAATGGTCTTACTGTCATCAATCACCATCACTTTTAAACCTTCTAAATTCATAATTTCTCCAAACTATTCTTTGCCACATGCGATAAAACACTATTTACAACATTCATGAAGTTACCTTTGTAAGTATGTCATTCACAAGAAAATAACTCATTTTACACTCGATTACAAAACATATTTATTCAATTCGCTAAAAATATAAATGCAAACCAATCAATACCATCAGTTATATTGTCAATAATCACTTTACAAATTTAACGCTTTGTTAAAAATTCATCAAGTCATTCACTGCATAAAGCCCAACTTAATCGTTGAACACCACAATCATACACAGCTGAACTAGGATACACTGGGTTTTTATTTTTTGTTTATTTGGCTTGCGCTATTTAACCCAACGCGTTAGCTTATTATAATTCCTAACAATTCACAAATTATTGCTGAGCTTCCTATGCCTAAAATTGCTGTAGTGATGGATCCAATCGAATCCATAAACCCAAAAAAAGATTCCAGTTTTGCCATGTTATTAGCTGCGCAAAAAAGGGGTTATGAAAACCATTACATCACTGCAGACCAACTGTATATTGCCAATGGCGTGGCCCAAGCCCACAGCCAACCAATCACTGTACGCGATCAAAGCAAAGACTGGTTTTCATTGGGGTCAGCCCATAATGTCAAACTGAGTACTTTTGACCTCATCTTGATGCGCAAGGACCCGCCCTTTGATATGGAGTACATCATGGATACCTATGTACTGGAACACGCCAGCTCTGCCAGTACTCACGTGATCAACAAGCCACAAGCCTTGCGTGATGCCAATGAGAAATTCTTCACTGAATCCTTCCCCGAGTGCACCCCTGAAAATGTCATATCAAGGAATGTAAGCACCCTCAAATCTTTTATTCAGGACATGGGCGATGTGATTGTCAAACCGATGGATGGCATGGGCGGAAATTCAATTTTCAAAACGCACGCCCAAGATAAGAATTTAAGTGTGATTTTAGAAACAGTGACACAAAATGGCACAAAAACCACCATGATTCAAAAATACATCGCTGAAATCGATCTGGGTGACAAGCGAATCCTGCTGATTAATGGCCAAGCCGTACCCTATGCATTGGCAAGAATTCCATCGGCCTCTGATTTTCGTGGCAACTTAGCCAAAGGCGGAACCGGCAAAGGTGTTGCTTTGTCTGACAACGATTGGCGCATTGCTGAAATAGTGGGCCCAAAGCTCAAAGAGATGGGTATTGTATTTGCCGGGATTGATGTGATTGGTGATTACCTGACAGAGGTCAACGTCACCAGTCCTACCTGTATACGTGAATTAGATGAGATCTATGACCTGAACATTGCTGGCGATTTATTTGATTGCATTGAAAAAGACATTTTATGAAACCTAAGATTACCGCCAAAGATAAAAATGTCATGACCTTCACACTGGCAATTTTGACCTTATCGGTGATTATTTTGGGTATATCGTTCAGTTACAGTGACAAAAACCCAGATGTGGTTCATAGCATGGATGTCATTTTATCAAAAAAATCCAACATTGAAGCCCCTGAGGAAGCCGATTACCTGGCAGCCAACAACCAGTTAGGCGGTGGCGATCAACAACAACGCAGTCGACCCACCAACCCATTCAGCGCCACATCACCGATTGATGATGGCATCAATAAGCAACATTCTGAGGAGCACCGTAAACAACAAACCAAACAAACCAACAACCGCATAATCACCACCAAAAAAGCTGACAGCAACACCCAAAACAGCCAACAACAATTGGATAAAAAAGACCAACAAGCCGATGACCAACAATTGAGCAAGCAGCAACGGTTGGCCAAGATTCAGGATGAAATCGCCAGAAAAATAGAAAAATACGCCAAAAAACCTCGCAGCAAATATGTCTCAAGCAGCACCAAAGCCTATGAATTTGCCCCTTACATCAACGATTGGGTGAAAAAGATTGAGCGCACCGGCGACCTTAATTACCCAGAACAAGCCAAGCAAAAATCCTTTATCGGTAATGTCATGTTATCAGTGGGTATCAATCGTGATGGCAGCATCCATGAGATTAAAGTCATCAAAAGCTCCGAACATAAATTCCTTGATAAAGCCGCTAAACACATTGTAGAACTGGCTCAACCCTTTGACCCTTTGCCCAACAGCAAAGAACAAGTCGACATCTTATACATCACCCGCACTTGGCAGTTTTTGCCAGGCCATCTGCTCAGAGAAAAGTAACTTGTTAATTCATGGTTGGTGACGTATAAAAAAACCATACTTTACAACTAAGCAAACAGATCAAATGTATGCAAATATAGACATGAACAAGCTCGAACCAGGCGATTAATTATATGACTGTTAATTTTGATTTTTTGTTGCCACAATTGCCAAGACCAGCGGAATTTTATTGTCTAAACCCCTGATTCTGAATTTCTTTTTTTCAATTTCAATGGTGTTATTAAAACAATCATAAGGCGAATAATCGAATTCATTCAGCGAGTTGATTGTCATGCCTTTTGTTATGAGACTATTAATGACTTCACTCATACTGTGATTCCACACAACACACTCACCAGAGATTTCAGCATTTCTATCCGCGTAAGTACCTTCTTCGGTTTCCTTGATTGCACCAGAATTAAAATAGTTGTATTTAACCCTTTTGAAGTCATCATCAAACATCCATACCACTGGATGAAACTCTATAAAGTAAAATTGACCATTCGGCACTAAAAACATAGAAATTATTTTTGACCATGTATTGAGGTCAGGCAGCCAACCAATTGTGCCGTAACTGGTGTATACAAGATCAAATTGTTCAGTCAAATGTTCAGGCAGTTCATATATATCACAGCAAATAAAAGTCGCAGATACATCCGTTTTTGCAGCAAGTTCATTGGCTTTCTGAATGGCTTTGTCGGAAAAATCAACGCCGGTAACTTCAGCACCCAGCCTTGCCAATGACAATGTGTCCTGCCCAAAATGACATTGCAGATGCAATATTTTTTTACCTTTTATATCCCCAAGTAAATTCAATTCTATTTCATTCAAAGAAGTATCGCCTTTGATAAAACCCTCTACATCATAAAAGTCAGATTCATAATGATGTTCAGTTCGGTTATTCCAAGATTTTTTATTTATTTCAATGTAATTTGTTTCTTTCATTTATTTCTTCTGTACAACGGAGTTGGGTTTAATGACAGCCTGCAGCAAAACTGTTTGAGCTGCAGATTGTTTGGTTGTTTCAAGCTCAACTTAAAAAAATGCGTCTGCAAGCCATGACTGGACAAAATTTTGCCAGCTGCCCGCATTATTGTTACAACTTTCTGTTGGTCACAAATGCTGTAAGTTCAGCCCATTTTCTTGATGTTGTGAATTACACCGCCATCCACCAGGATATCAGTTGCGGTGATAAAACGGGCGGCATCGCTGGCTAAAAAATAAACCACATCCGCGACTTCTTCAGGCGATCCATTGCGTTTCAATGGTGTGGCTTGTTTGATTTTCTCCATCCTTTCGGGGTGTTCTTCTGCTGCTTTTAAGCCCATGGGTGTGTCGATAACACCTGGGGATATGGTGACGATGCGCGCGCCCTTTGCGCCCCATTGGTCGGCATGTTTTTGGCTGAGTAACAGCACCCCGCGTTTGGCAAAGTTATACATGGTGTCTGAACTGCCGCCGACAAATCGACTCACTGAGGCGAATGAATCTGGTTTTTGTGGGTTGGCCAAGGCCACATCGTACTGCTCATTGGCTGGCACCACATGTGCCATCATCGAGGCAAACAGCACGGCCGACGAACCTGGCCCAGCCAATTCATAAAAGGCCTCTATCAACAATTCAGTTCCGACCAAATCGATGGTGTAAACTTTATTTAAATCCTGTACCGTTCCGCTGACACCCGCAGTATGCACCAAAGATTTCATAACACCTTGTTCAGCAACAAAGTCCCGCAACGCTGCCACATCAGCCTCATCAGTGATGTCACAAGCAAATCCTTTGGCCTTATACCCCGCTTCTATCAAAGTGGCCACCGAATGATCGACCATTTCTTGAGAATAATCAGTGATGATTAATGACTGACCTTTAAAGACTTTGGCACATGCCATCCCAATCCCACCAGCACCACCGGTGATTACAATCAGTTGTTCTTGGTTGGTCATTTTTTACTCTCCATCAAATATAATTCATTGGATAAAAATGGCTGACAGACATTGAATACTGGGATCAATTGCAATTGAAACTCAACCCCAGAAGTTAACCAGTACAGCCAACATCGACTGTGTTGAACAGCCACAGGCCACTGTTAATTCTGACACGTCGATGTCACTTTTACCACAGTTAAAGCGCAAATAAGCTGTGACCCTGATGACTTCCAAAAGCCGTCGCTTTGACGAACTTAATGCACCCTTTATCCCCCTCCATAGATCTGCCACTTTAAAATTATATATTCACCACAATATAGATGGTGTCATCCAAACAAACTTATTCAAATCAGTTAAAATAACCTTATGAACCTAACCAACCAACTATTGATTGCCACTCCTGACATGCAAGATGAGCGTTTTCATCGTGCGGTGATTTTAATTTGTGAGCACAATGAACACGGTGCATTGGGGATTAACATCAACTTGCCCAGCGATGTTCAGTTCAATGAGATTCTTGAAAGTTTACAGATCAACGAACCCACATTGTTTGAGCCGGAACAGTTTGTTTACGAAGGTGGTCCGGTTAACACCCAGTGCGGTTTCATCCTACACCAATCAGACAAACCCGCTGAACTTGAGTTTGAAA
Organism: uncultured Marinicella sp.; assembly: GCA_947502595.1. GTDB lineage: Bacteria > Pseudomonadota > Gammaproteobacteria > Xanthomonadales > Marinicellaceae > Marinicella. The sequence goes on from CANNAM010000005.1 coordinate 144,366, forward strand.
GCTCAATTCAAGTATCAGATTCTGTCAATTTAACCACTTCAAAAGACATCATCAGAGCCATTGCCAACAACCAATTTAAAGACAAATGGTTGATGGCTTTGGGCTGTGCTACTTGGGATGCTGGCCAACTAGAACAAGAAGTTGCTGACCATGCTTGGTTGATTGCTGATGCCAAAGACCATTTGATTTTTGATCACCACGCTGAACGCTGGGATTCCGCGTTGGCCATGATGGGTATCGAAGCCCATCAGTTAAGCAGCGACATTGGCCATGCCTGAAAGCACTACCAAAGACCAGCATGAGTTTATTTTGGGTGTTGATTTTGGCCAGAAACGCATCGGCTTGGCAGTTGGCCAAACCCTTACCTGCAAAGCCAACCCATTAACCACATTGCACAACGACGGCGCTTTTTGGAAAAATTTAAAGCAACTAATCACCGAGTGGAACATCAGTCAAATTGTGCTTGGATTGCCCCTAGACATGTCTGGAGAGGAACAAGAAATCACCAGACAAGTTAAAAATTTCAGCAAAAAAATTCAACGACAAACCGAACTGCCCGTACATCTGGTCGATGAACGACTGACCTCTTACGTTGCTGAACGTGAGTTCAAAGATTCAAGACAAGCCAATTTGAGCAAAGCCAAACACAAAACACAAATTGATGCGATGGCGGCACAAATTATTCTCCAGTCCTGGTTTGACCAACAACAAAATACCGAGTCACGCTTATGAAGAGCCTAAAGCACCTGATAGACATCAAATCATTATCGAAAACTACCCTTGAAGCACTGTTCGATACTGCAGATACTTTAAAACAAACCCCCATCAAAGACACCCAACTGTGGCACCAAGACAAATCTGCAATGGCTTTGTTTTTTGAAAACTCAACCCGTACATTGACCTCGTTCCAATTGGCCTGTCAACGTTTAGGGGTGGACGTCACGGCTTTGAATATCGCGCACTCATCGACCCAAAAGGGTGAAAGTATCAAAGACACAGTTGAGACTTTGAATGCGATGCAAACCGACTTATTCATCGTCAGACACCAACAGAATCACATCCAACAGCAGATGGCTGATTGGCAACTAAGCAACCACGCAGGTCATGAAACCAGCATCATCAATGCTGGCGATGGCACCAACCAACACCCGACCCAAGGGTTGCTCGACTTATATACCATCAGACAGCATAAAAAAGACTTCAAACAAATCAAAGTCACCATCATCGGTGACATCAAACACTCAAGGGTGGCCAACTCTTTACTTGATGGCTTGCACACCATGGGCACCACAGACATTCATTTATTTGGCCCCAATAAATTCATTCCTGATACCCTCAAGCCATTTCAAGCCAGCTCCATGCAAGCGGCATTGACTGACAGTGATGTGGTGGTGATGTTGCGCATCCAAAAAGAACGTTTGGCAGCAGGTGTTGATGTGAGCGTGGAAGACTGGCATCACAATTATGGTTTGAACAGTGAGCAACTGCTGTTAGCCAAACCAGATGCCATAGTGATGCACCCTGGACCAATGAATCGCGGAGTTGAAATTTCAGATGCGGTGGCCGACGGTCCACAGTCAGTGATTTTGGAACAGGTCAGCAACGGCGTGTTGATGCGCCAGTCATTGATACACCACCTGTTGATTCAAACTGATTAACTGTAAAGTACTGGCACCCAGTTCTGAATACCCTAAAAGTAACCAAGCTCAGCCAGCTAAATTCATCTGTAGGCGAATTATTAGCGCTCTAATTTCGATGCAAGACCCTGTTCCGTTACGCTCAATGATTGGTGTATTTTATAGATTGAGCAGTTGATTATACCAACTCATAATCTTGAATTGATTTCAAAAAGAAACAACACCCACATCGCCAACAGCACCAAGCTGGATAACAAAAACACTGAAAACCTTATGATGACTTTATTATAAAAGATGTGAATCAAGGCATGAAAATAACGCAAGCCCACATAGAGCCATGCCATGTTCAGTAAAATCTGCGCTTGCACTTCAGTAACCAAGATTAGCATTGCCAACACATAAAACAACAACGGCATTTCCAGCTGGTTATGAAACGCCCGGCCTAAGCGTTGAATCATGACTGGCCACTGGTCTTGGCCAGTCATCAATACATAATCTTTGGGGTGGACAGTGCGTTGAGAAACACTGCGGAAGCGCAAAAAGCCAACGGTAAATAAAATACCAAAAGTCAGAGCTACTTGTAAAAATACTGGAATTATTATTTCAATCATGAACTCACCTCAATTTGTTGCAACTGTTGATTGTGCCAATGACTGAGTACCAACAAAGCCACCACACTGCCGATCAAGGCCAAAAACATGTCAGACTGGGTATCCCACATATAACCTTGAGTGCCTAAAAATGACTCGGCATCTTCGCCACTCAGTAATGCCACCCACCACTCTATCAACTCATAAAATGCTGAGAACGCCAAACAAAAGCACACCACGAAAAATCGCTGCCAAGCCTTGGAATTAAAAACGTGTTGTCGAATCACTATTTCACGACAGATAATGGCTGGTACAAAGCCTTGTACGAAATGACCCAACTTATCGTAATTATTGCGTTCAGGCCAGACACTTGTCATGAATTGATCAAATCCAGGCACCAAAGCATAAGTATAGTGGCCACCGACAATCAAAACAATGCAATGCACTAAAATCAGTACCACCAACAGGGGTGTTATTTGAACTTGCTTAACCACCATATACAACAGCACCAATGCCCCAATCACAGCGGGAGACACCTCTAATGCCCAAGTTAAATAATCATGCGGCGCAATGGCTGACCAACCCAACACCAACAAAAACACCAGTGCCCATACCCATAACCCGGCTTTATTCATGTATTTGTCACCTCTTGAATTAAGTGTCATGCTTTTATTGTAACGTACTTTGACTGACAGATTAAATCTAGCATCCTGATTCAAACACTTTCTGCTTCAGACGAAGTTACTGCCAAAAATAACCAGCCATCAATCTCACTGCGTAAATACCATCAAAAAATCACCCTCTTCAATAGATGCACTGGACCCATCAACTACAGCCTCCACTTGTACAGTCTGCGTCCTATATACCAGCCTTGTTTCACTGTTTGAGTAAGTTTGGGTTTGTTGCATTGTACTTTGACAAACTGCCACTGGGCCATGTGCAGACAAACTGATGAAACCCGGTTTAGGACATGCTGGCGCCAGCTCTTGCAACAACTGTTGACCCAGTGCAATCACCAAATATGCAGCGGTATGAGCTGCAGTATTTTTAAAGCCGACTGAAAAGTTGTTAATTAAATAAAAGGCTTGATGGGCTTTCCCTGAAACCATTCCATCACCATTGATACGCTGACCGTTCAAATCAGTTAACAAAACAATGGTTCGTGGGCCAGTGAGATGATCTGCCAACACGGCCGAAGGTGGGAGATCCAGTCTGAATACTCTGAGCTGTTGGTCTTGGTATAAGTCAGTGATGTATTGACTGGCAATTTGATCAATGTCTGCCATTTGACTCGGCAATAATGGTTGAGATTGGATGACTGGTTGCGTACAGCCGAACAGCAGTAAACAGCACAAGATATTGCTTTTCAAATTCACCTCAAATACGAACGATAAAGCTGTTATATCATTTTCTGTAACCCAGTGGTACAACAGAATTAAAAATTACGATTCACTCGCAATCGATTTCTGTTAATATTTTACGGGTATATATTTTAAGGAACAGGCATGAGCAAAGGCACCCACGAATACATTGAGGACGAGCGCAATCGATCGGTATTAATCAACGTCAACGGTGAATTAATGCCCCGTGAAAAAGCCGTGGTATCGGTGTTTGACAGCGGTTTTATTCTTGGTGATGGTGTGTGGGAAGGTTTGCGCTTACATCATGGTACAGTGGTTTTCCTTGAAGACCATTTGAGGCGTTTGTACCAAGGCGCCAAATCCTTGGATCTGGACATTGGCATGACACCCAAGGAGTTGTCCACACGCTTGTACGACACCCTGAAAGCCAATGACATGCATGACGGGGTACACATTCGATTGATGGTCACCCGCGGTGAAAAGATCACGCCGTACCAAGACCCCAGAGCCACCATTCCGGGCAGCACCATAGTCATCATTGCTGAATATAAAAATCCATCACCACGTAAAATTGAAGGCGGCATCCGCTTATTCACCACCCATGTCAGGCGTGGTTATCCCGATGTCCAAGATCAAAAAATGAATTCACATTCAAAAATCAACTGCATCCAAGCATGTATCCAAGCCGCCAAAGCCGGTGCGGATGAGGCATTGATGCTCGATCCGCATGGTTTTGTGGCGACTTGTAACTCGACCCACTTTTTTATCGTTACCCAAGGTGAAGTTTGGACCTCAACTGGCGACTTTTGCTTAGGTGGCATCACCCGTTCTAAAATCATTCAAATTTGTGAGGACAACGACATACCAGTTAAACAAAAGAACTTTTCTTTGTTCGACGTGTATGGCGCAGATGAAGCATTTGTGACCGGCACTTTTGCTGGCATCACTCCAGTCAATGAAGTGGATGGTCGTTTGATTGGTGATGGTTATTTTGGTGGTAAAGGGCGCGACATGATTCGCAAACTACAAGATTTATACATCGAACTGATTCAAAGTGAGACTGCGCCATGAAACCGGACAACTTAATCCGCATTGCCATGTGGTCTGGCCCCAGGAATATTTCAACCGCCATGCTGCGCGCTTGGGAGAATCGTCCCGATACCGTGGTGGTGGATGAACCCCTGTATGGACCGTATTTGGCCACCACCGGCAAACAACACGCTGCTTATGAAGCCATCAGACTGGTGCAAGGCAATGATTGGCGACCGATCGTTAAAGCATTGACCGAAGCCGTACCAGCAGAGGCGACAGCCCAAACTCAAATCTACTACCAAAAACACATGAGTCATCATTTAACTGATGACATTGAACTGGAATTTGTGGATCACTTGCGCAACGGCTTTTTGCTGCGCCACCCGAATGATGTGCTGGCTTCTTATTTGCGCAAACATCACCGCGCCACACCTGAAGACCTGGGCTTTCCACAACAGGTTAAATTATTCAATTGGATCAAACAGCGCAGCGGTAAAACACCGCCCATATTAGAGTCCAAAGACATCTTGATGGATCCGGCAGGCATGTTGAAAAAACTTTGTGTCGCTTTGGATGTGCCGTTTGATGCAGCCATGCTCTCTTGGCCCAAAGGTTACCGAGATTCAGATGGCATCTGGGCAGAACATTGGTACAACCGGGTGATTGAGTCCACTGGGTTTTCTGAGTACCAGCCCAAAGAGAATAAGCTGAGCCAAGAGGAACAGCGCATTGCAGATGAATGCCTGCCCTATTTTGAAACTTTGCTTGAGCATAAAATTGATTAACCCAGGACGCTTATGAATATTCAAACAGTGGTCATCGTATTTTTGCGATTAACTGCTTTGGTGTTGCTTTATTTTATCACCATCAATACGGTCAACTTTTTTTATACCCTTAATTACAGTGACTGGAGTACATTAACCTTACTCACAATCGTCATCTGTTTTTTGAGCACGGCAGCCATTATTTTTTGGTTTTTTCCCAACCAACTATGTCAGAAGCTGTTGAAGGATACAGATACATTGGCTGCGACTCCAATCAACACCTTTCAATGCATCCATACGGGGGTGGTCTTGCTGGGCTTAACTGTTTTCACTTTGGCTTTAATTGCTCTGGCACAATGGGTAATTTATTATGGCTTCATGAACGCACCACCAGAAATAAATAGCAGTTCTTTGTTAACAGTCGGTCTGTTAAACATCTTTGTTAGATTGATTGTCGGTGCATTACTTTTAATCAAAAGCCATTGGATCACTCAGGCACTGTTGAAAATCAATGCTCCAGCTGACCGCGAAATAGACCGCGATCAGTTAGATTGAAGCACTTCAATCAAGTCAGTCAATACGCCAGCAGCAGTCACTTCACGGCCGGCACCAGGGCCTTGAATCACCAACGGATTATCGTTGTACCAGTCAGATTCAATGATGAAAATATTGTCTCCCGGCTTCAACCCTGCTGCTGCATGGTCTTGATCCACCGCCACCAACTCCACCCGCAACTGTGTAGCGCTGACAGTGGCCAAGTAGCGCAACCGTTGCAGTTGTTGGCGAGCTGATAGCCACAGGTTTTTGATGTAGCTGTTAATGGCTGACTGGTTTTGCCAGAAGTCATCAATCGTGCCTTGCAGGTATTCGGCCGGAAGCACCGGCTTAAAGTGAATTTGCTTGGGCTCAACGCCCAACTCTCTGGCTAAAATCAACGCTTTGCGGTACACGTCTTGGCCGGACAGATCCGCCCTCGGGTCGGGTTCAGTGTACGCGGCTTGATGGGCCTGTTTGACCCATTCCATGAACTCAACTTGGCCATCATAGTGACCAAACAGCCATGACAATGAGCCCGAAAACACCCCGGTGACTGACCTGATACGGTCACCACCTTGTTGGACTTTTTTAATCGCTTGCTGAATGGGCAAGGCGGCACCCACTGTGGTGTTCTTTAACCAGCGGCGCCGATTTTCCAGCAATATTTGTTCAACTTTGTCAGCATAAGCGCTGTCGGCCGCAGCGATTTTATTGGCCGATATGATGTGCCAACCCTGCTTGGCAAAGTCTAGATATTGTGCAGACACCCAAGCGCTGGCGGTGACATCGATGATGATGGTAGGTTGGCCAGCATACATTTGTAACTGCTGTAACAGCTCACCTTGTTGGTTGGGTTGGTTCAAGGTGATTTCTTGCCCCAACAAACACTGTCGACTGAATTGATAGAACCGGCTGTTGGCCACCGCCACCAATGACAGCGGTTGACCGCAGCTGGCCTCAATTGCCGTTTTGTTGGCTCGCAATATTTCAATGAATTGTTGACCGATGTTACCATGGCCCAAAAGCACCACAGGCAAAGCAGCTGCCGGAGCAAAAAAAGTGTCATGTAAATCATTCAATAGCTGTTCAGCTTGATCATCTGCTAACAGGATGCACAAAGAGTGCTCATTGTCTGGGTAATGTATGCGCTGCACAGCATGCCGGGTTGATTGCTGTAAAACTTGACTGATTAGGATTTGGTTCTGCCTGATGCCATGCCCAACCACACTGATCAAGCTGATGCCAGAGGCCTGTTTTGCTGCGCTCAATCCCGCTGCTTTAATCAGTTGAGTGGTTTGAAACAAAGCCTGGCTTTCAACAAGAAAGCTCAACGTTTGCTGGGTTTTGTCGTACTGACTGGCATAATAACTCACTTGCGCAGCTGCCAACTCAGTCAGCAATTGTTGTGCGGCAGCTGGCTGCACCTGGCAGCTGTGAAACATCACTAAATTGTTTTTATGCGCCAAGGTTTTGACCTGTCCTTTGCTGCTTGCTTGATTCATTTTGGAAGCAGATCTATCAAGCCGTTCAACCAAAGTGCCCGCTGTTTTTGAGCCACAGCGGTTGATCACCAAACGGGTATTTTGTTGCAATATCGGGGCAATGGCTTTGGGGTGCAATACATTTGAACCCAGCTCGGATAAAGCCTGTGCTTCGCAGGTACTGAGTTGAGCAATACCGCGCGCTTGTTCGATCACATTTGGATCTGCGGTATACACCCCATCCACATCGGTCCATAAATACACTGTATTAGATTGCACCAAGTGCGCAATCAATGTTGCCGTGTAGTCACTGCCGTTGCGCCCCAAGGTGATGCTGTGACCAACCGTGTCACGCGCAATGAATCCGGTGATAATATTATATGTAGCACCGTCTTTGTCGGCATCACTGCCATGTGCCGCTTGCAACAGCTGTTGGCTGGCAAGCGCAGTATTGACCAACAAGTTTTGTTCATTGACCACCAAATAATCTCTGGCATCCAAACATTTATTGGCAACCTTTAATTCAGTTAATTTGGCTGACAATAATTGGGCTGACCACAACTCTCCCAACGCCAGTACTTCATGCACTGAGCGCAATGCCTGGTCTGACCAACCCTGAATGTACTGCAAGTCTGCTTTGATTTTGTTGGTTAAGTCAGTTGGCGACTGTAAAACCGATGCCACCAACCGCTCCAGATAATCGCTTAAATCACCCAACGCTTGATTTTGACCTTGGGTAAAAGCACACAAATAATCAGTGACCTGACCGTTGGCTGAAACCACCACAAAATCACCGTTATTGACCCGCTGTTCAATGGTTGCTATCACCCGTGCTATTTGTGCGGCATCTTTCAAACTTGAACCGCCAAATTTATGCACGTCAGGTGCTGAGCTGCAATGGGTGTTGAGTTGTAAATCAGCCATAGGATTGGTCCTTTAAATCTTTCTGTTTAATTGGCCGAATTTGGCAACGACTCAAGCCCAAAGCCAAGTCCGCCAGCAAATCATCAATGTGCTCAATGCCAACTGAAAGGCGAATTAAATTGTCCTTGATACCAGCCTGCTTTCGGGCGTCGGCTGTCATGGCTGCATGCGTCATGGTCGCAGGGTGGCAAACCAGAGATTCCACCCCACCTAAAGACTCTGCCAAAGTGAAATACTGCAGGTTATTGACCAAGGCTTTGACGGCCGCTAATCCGCCTTGCAGTTCAAAGGACAACATCGCCCCAAAATGCTGCTGCTGTTGTTTGGCAATGGCATGCCCTGGGTGATCAGGTAAACCGGGGTAATAAATTTTTTCTATTGCCGGGTGTTGCTGTAAAAAAGTCAATATCCGTCCGGTATTCGCTACATGTTGTTGCATCCTTACATGCAAAGTACGTAAGCCGCGCAGGGTCAACAAACAATCAAACGGTGCCGCTGTAATTCCAATGCAATTGGCCCACCATGTAAGTTTTTCAGCCAACTGAGTGGTTTTTGCCAACACCGCTCCGCCCACGACATCGCTGTGACCATTGATGTATTTAGTGGTGGAGTGAACCACCAAGTCAGCGCCCAAAGTTAATGGCTGTTGTAAAGCCGGTGACAAAAAGGTGTTATCCACTACTTTTAACACCGCAGCACCGGCCAATTCACATAAAACTCGCACATCCACTACCCTTAACAAAGGATTACTGGGCGTTTCTATCCACAGCAAGTCCACATGCTCTGTACAAGCTTGGCGGATTTGTTGGTGGTCAGATTGATCAATAAAACTCACCCGCAATTGGCCTTTATCGTGCAAAGTAGTTAACAGTCTAAAAGTGCCTCCATAACAGTCATGAGGTGCAACGACTCTGGCATTTTGCGGTAACATTTGTAGCACCAGTAGTACTGCAGACATGCCTGTTGAAGTAATAACGCCACCAGCTGCCTGTTCTGCTTCAGCCAGGGCGTCGGCTAAAAGGTCCCGCGTAGGATTACCGGACCTGGAATAGTCATATTTTCTGGGTTGATTTAAATCGGCAAAGGCGTAATTACTCGACAAATACAAAGGCGGTGTTACTGCACCATGTTGTTGGTCGCAATCAATACCCGCTCGCACAGCAGCTGTTTGGTTCAATACAGTCATGGGCTTTCTCTCTGAAATAGTTTTTAAAAATGGCGTTAATTTGTTCGGCTTCCAACAGAAAACCATCATGTCCATAGATGGAGTTTATAAACTTGGCTTGGCAAGGACTGCGGAATTTATCAATCATGTTTTCAATGAAATGAACCGGTACCATTTGATCTGAACTGAAGCCGATTAACAAAGTATCAGCTTCGATGGCACTGACATCAACCTGATGGTAATCAATCGATCGGGACAATTGACAATAGCGGCTTGCACTGAATTTATCAGCAAACTTGTTGCCATGGTACTGGAGGTATGCTGTCACCTCATCCAGGCCTTTGCCTGGCTGCTCATGCTGGAACCTATGCTCCCATTCGTCCTCACCTCGATACCCCACCATGGCCAAAGACCTGGCCAAGGACATGAATTGTTTTTGACTGTTAGGATCAGTCGCAAATTGCTGTCCCAAACCTATAACATTGCGTTGAATGTGGCGCAAGGCCTGACTTTTCACTGAATTTTTATCTGCCGCCGCTAAACATATTAAATGCTGCAATGAACCAGGGTAAGCTGCAGCAAAAGCCAAGGCAACCATGCCACCATAAGATGCGCCAATGACGGCATATAATTGCGGTAGTTTGAGTTGTTTTTGCAGCAATTTTAACAACTGAGCTTGGTCGGTTGTTGTGAGCAGTGGTGGATTGATTACATTGTTTGGAAAACTGAAATAATCAAAAGTCAAAAACTGAAATTCTTTGCTGTTAAGTGTGGCAGCATCATTGACCACTTGACTCCACCAACCAGTTTGTTGGTTGGAAGGACAGCTAAAAGCCCAGCGGTTGGCTGAAATACCACCCATGACAACAACCAAAGGTTTATCACTTGGCCCCCACAAACAACAATCAACTGCCACCTGGCCGGATGCTTCACCTGATTCCAACATGAAGGATGAAAGCTGAATGGACATACTTTGAATAGAAATTTCCGACATGGTATTTAGCCGTCTAAAAGGCCATATAGTAACAGTCATTATTTGGATGTCAAGATGTTTAGACGTCTATTTGTGATGCGCCTATAAAATTTTTATGCCCCTTTAACTGAAGACCTTAAACCCTGTGATCTGGCCGGGATTACCATGAGCCGTTATGAACTTTATATACAGGGAGGGGATGAAAGCAGACCAGGACTTAAAGCATTGGTGGTAGGAATTAAATTCAATCGGCACAGATTGGGACTTATGATTTGAACCTTGATGCTGGCCGTCATTGCAAGCCATTAGGTTCGCCACAGTTTTGGGCAGACAGTTTATTCTACGTTCAATGATATGTTTGAGATATCAATTTCAGGCTCAGGGATGGCCTTTTTTTGCACCAGTTGTTGGCCCGCTTCATCTAAAGTCATATCGTCGGTAGGGATCTCAGGGGTGGATATTTTCTTATGCTCCACAATAATTGACCCAACTTCTTCCATCGACATTTTACTGAAATCAAACTCAGGAATTTCCACTTCCTTGGTGATGACTATTGGCTCATCGGATTCATTGATTGTGATGTGATCTATATCCACCTCAGGTGGCTCAGATTGTGGTTTGTCTTCCAGTTTATCAAAATCCACATCTACTTTTATATGTGCTGTCTCAATGTGTCTTTCTGGGACTGTAACCGGCCTTAAAATTACCGTGCCAGGCTCGTTCAGTTCCCAATCATCCATACCTTGTGGTTGTGCTTCAACTACATTTTTTACCATGCTCACACGAATACCGGCTTTTTTTAACACCGCCCTCAGGTGATTGGCTTTATCTAAAGACAGGGCTTTCTTTAAGGTACGTTCTTTGCCATCAAACATGATTTCAACTTTGGCAGCAGGAAGCTTAAATAGTTTAGCAAAGTTGGTTTTTGCTCTGTCTACATCACTGTCTCTGGTGACTTTACCTTTAAAGGTGATTTTAAATGTCTGTTCGCTCATAAAAGTCCTGTAACTTCTTATCTTGTTTATACCACAAGTTTTCACTCCATTTAAAGAGTTCTGCCTTGAATTTTTCATCAGTTTGGTAGTTTTTGTTCAAAAGCGCTGAAGGTATAACAATTTTTTCACAATTAACCACTGCTTGATCAAAATCTCCACACAGGTATTGCCATACTGTTGGCGGAGACTTTTTATAAGCGATGGTAACCAATAACAATTGTTGTACTTGATTGCCCATGCTGCCCAGTACCACACCGATGCCACCTGACTTTGGTTTTAATAAATGTTGATAAGGTGAAGCTTGTTGCTGGTGCTTAATCGCTGTAAACCGTGTGCCTTCCATGAAGTTAATCACAGAAGTTGGGAACTTTGTGAATTTTTCACATGACTTTTTAGTTTGTAGTACATCCTTGCCTTTGAGGTGTGGCTTTTTTGCCAATAATTCAGCACTGTACCTTTTCATAAAAGGGAAATCCAAAGCCCACCACGCCAAACCTAAAAAGGGCACCCAAATCAATTCTTGTTTGATAAAAAACTTTAAAAAGGGAATTCTTTTGTTGAACACTGCTTGCAGTACAGGAATGTCAGCTGTGGCCTGGTGATTGGCAACCACCAAATACCACTGGTCTTTTGACAGTTCTGGTAAGTGTTGAATGTGAATTTTATTGCCATGGAGCAAGTGATGTAACTTGCTGTTAATTTGTATCCAAGTTTCTGCAATCCAAATCAATATTTTTGACAGCACATTGCGAACACCATCAATTGGCAAGATCAGTTTCAGTAATGCAAACACCATCAGCAGACTGACTAGGGTGACGCTGTTGACCACCAAAATAAAACAGGCAATGATTCCTTTCAGTTGTTTCATCTAAACTTTAAATAACTGTGAGTTCATTAGCATAATGGTGTATGTGGCCGAAATTACAAGTAAAACTGCGATTATTTTGTTTTTAGAGTAGACAAATGAATAAAAAAAACTACAATATATCTCTTCATCCGCATTAAGAGATATATAACACCATGAGCAACTACTTATTCACTTCAGAATCTGTGTCAGAAGGCCATCCTGACAAAGTCGCTGATCAAATTTCAGACGCCGTTCTAGACGCCATTATCAAAGATGACCCACAAGCTCGGGTGGCCTGTGAAACCATGGTGAAAACTGGTACCGCAATCGTCTCAGGCGAAATCACCACCAATACCTGGATTGACTTAGATGAATTGGTCAGAAAAGTCATTATTGATATTGGCTATGATAATTCAGATGTTGGTTTTGATGGCAACAGCTGTGCAGTGATGTCTTTGATAGGCAAACAATCCCATGATATCAATATCGGCGTTGATCGCCAAAGCCCTGAAGAACAAGGCGCCGGCGACCAAGGTTTGATGTTTGGCTATGCATCAGATGAAACTGACGTGTTGATGCCTGCACCCATCACTTACGCCCACTTATTGGTTCAGAAACAAGCTGAAGTCAGGCGCTCAGGCGGACTCAAATGGTTGCGTCCTGATGCCAAATCACAACTGACGTTCCGCTATGAAAACAATAAACCAGTGGCCATTGATGCCGTTGTACTGTCTACTCAACATGACCCGGATGTCAGCTTGGCTGATTTGCGAGAAGCTGTGATGGAAGAAATCATTAAACCAGTACTGCCTGCAAACTGGTTGGACAGCAACACCAAATACCACATCAACCCAACCGGTAAATTTGTGATTGGCGGCCCAGTAGGAGATTGTGGTCTAACCGGGCGAAAAATCATCGTTGACACTTACGGCGGTATGGCCCGTCACGGCGGCGGCGCCTTTTCCGGCAAGGACCCTTCCAAAGTTGATCGCTCGGCAGCTTACGCTTGTCGTTATGTGGCGAAAAACATTGTGGCCGCTGGTTTGGCTGAACGCTGTGAAATACAAGTCTCATACGCCATTGGCGTAGCCGAACCGACTTCAATCAGCGTCACCACTTTCGGCACCAATAAAGTGCCTGAAACCACCATTGAAAAATTAGTCAAAACGCATTTTGACTTGCGCCCTTTTGGCATCATCACTGGCTTAGATTTATTGCGTCCAATTTACCAAAAAACAGCTGCATATGGCCACATGGGTCGAGAAGATGCTGATTTCACTTGGGAACGCACAGACAAAGCAGAGCTGCTCAGATCAGCAGCAGGCCTGTAAATAACAGCCCAATAAATCAACCTAAAAACAAACAATTTAAGAGAAAACTATGACTACAGAAACAGTTAAAAACATCCAACCAGACTACGTGATTGCTGACATCGGATTGGCCGCATTTGGCCACAAAGAAATACGCATCGCAGAAACAGAAATGCCGGGCTTGGTACAAATACGTGAAGAATACAAAGACAGTCAACCGTTGAAAGGAGCCAAAATTGCCGGTTCTTTACACATGACCATTCAAACAGCTGTATTGATTGAATCACTGCGCGCTTTGGGTGCTGATGTGCGTTGGGCCTCATGTAACATTTATTCTACCCAAGACCACGCAGCGGCAGCCATGGCTGACCAAGGTATACCAGTGTTTGCTGTTAAAGGCGAAACTCTGGAAGAGTACTGGGAATACACCCACCGCATCATGGAATGGTCAGATGGCTCTGCACCAAACATGATTTTAGATGATGGTGGTGACGCCACCATGTTGTTGATTTTAGGCAGCAAAGCCGAAAAAGATGCCAGCATTTTAGACAACCCAGGCTCTGAAGAAGAGACGTTTTTATTTGCTTCAATCAAAAAACGCTTAAGCAGCAAACCAGGTTGGTACAGCAAAACTTTGGCTTCAATTCAAGGCGTAACTGAAGAAACCACCACTGGCGTTAAACGACTGTATGAAATGGCTAAATCAGGCGACTTGCCCTTCCCTGCCATTAACGTCAACGATTCTGTCACCAAATCAAAATTTGATAACCTTTATGGTTGTCGTGAATCACTGGTCGATGCCATCAAACGTGCCACTGACGTGATGATAGCTGGTAAACGTGCTGTGGTTTGTGGCTTTGGTGATGTGGGTAAAGGTTCAGCAGCATCATTGCGTGCTTTAGGCGCCATTGTATCGGTCACTGAAATTGACCCAATTTGTGCTTTACAAGCTTCAATGGAAGGCTATCAAGTAGTGACCTTAGAAGATGCTGTTAAAGATGCAGACATTTTTGTAACCACCACCGGCAACTACCAAATCATTACTTTTGAACACATGAAAGCGATGAAGGACCAAGCCATTGTTTGTAACATTGGTCATTTTGATAACGAAATCGATGTGGCTTCATTAGAGCAACACTGCAAATGGGACTCAATCAAAGACCAAGTTGACCACGTTGAATTTGCTGATGGCAAGAAAATCATTTTACTGGCCAGAGGTCGTTTGGTGAACTTAGGTTGTGGTACCGGCCACCCAAGTTTCGTCATGTCAAACTCTTTCACCAATCAAGTTCTGGCCCAAATCGAACTGTACCAAGATGGTGACAAGTACGACAACAACGTATTTGTATTGCCCAAACATTTGGATGAGAAAGTAGCCAGATTGCATTTAGATCGGGTTGGTGCCAAACTGACCACCTTGACTGAAAAACAAGCCAAATACATTGGTGTTGAAGTTACAGGACCTTACAAGCCTGAGCACTACAGGTATTGATATGCATTGCACTTTTATAAGGAGATTACCACAAGTGGCCTGCCCTCTTGTTGTTGAAACAACACCTTTTAAAGTTGATAAAGCCAGACTCTCGTCTGGCTTTTTTTTGGAGTGAATAAACCATGAACAATCCTAATTTTGGACTCAGTTTTGAATTTTTTCCGCCCAAAACTAATGAACAGAAGGCGATTCTTTTGGACACCCAGGCCAAGCTCCGAGCACTTGATCCAGATTTCTTCTCTGTGACCTTTGGTGCCGGCGGTTCAACTATTTCTGCCACCACTGAAACAGTACTTGAGCTCAAAACGCATGACACTCCCAAAGTCATCCCGCACTTATCCTGCATGGGCGGTACACCACAAGAAATACAGGACTTACTGCAAAAATACTTAGACAACGGCATCACTGATATCTTGGCTTTGCGTGGAGATGTTCCCAGTGGTATGGGCTCAGTCGGTTATTTCCGTTATGCCAATGAACTGATTGAATTCATCCATGAAAAATACCCGAACACTTTCAATATCACAGTGGGGTGTTACCCTGAAATCCACCCAGAAACCGAAACATTTGACTCTGAAATTAAATACTTTAAACAGAAAGTTGACGCCGGCGTGGATCGAGCCATCACCCAGTTCTTTTTCAATCCAGATGCCTATTTTAACTTTGTTGACCACTGTGAAAAAGCCGGTATAAACACCAGCATCACCCCTGGCATCATGCCAATCACCAATTTCAGCAACATCAACCGATTTTGCGGCTTTTGTGGTACCGACATGCCACGTTGGCTCCAGTACAAATTGCAAAGTTACGGCGATGACCGCAAGTCAATCCAACAGTTTGGCACTGAGTTCACCATTAAACTCTGCCAACAATTATTGGACCAAGGCGTGCCTGGCATTCACTTTTATACCTTAAACCGGGCGAAAGCCACTTTAGATGTGGTTAATGCCCTGCAATAGTTTAGTTTTCATGGCAGTTAGTTTAGAATACGCTAATATTTAAGCCCTTAAAATTAACCACTGACATGGGTCACTTTGAATTGCAAAGATGACTCACGAGTATCCAAATATGAACACAGTCACTAACAGTTTAAAACCCGACTCTCTGCGCCAAGCCATCATCGGTGTAGACGCGCCTTTTTGCACTCCGTTTGGTCAGCGATTGATGACTTATTGCGACTACACCGCTTCTGGACGCACTTTAACCTTCATTGAAAAGTATCTGATGAAGTTACAACGGCATTATGCCAACACCCACACCGAAGATGACATGACTGGTCGTTCAATGACTCGATTGTTGCACGATGCGGAACACCGGATTAAAAAATCAGTGGGCGCCAATGAGGACGACCGAATCATTTGTATTGGTACTGGAGCAACAGGTGCCATCAATAAAATTCAACAGATTTTAGGCACTTACTTACCGCCGGCCACCCGCGCCCAAATAGAAAAATCCGCTGATTGTGATTTGGCCAAAATCAAAGCCCAATCACCCATCGTCTTTGTCGGCCCATATGAACATCACAGCAATGAGATTTCATGGCGCGACGGCTTGTGTGAAGTGGTGGAACTGGATTTAGACGCCAATGGTCATGCTGACTTGGCCCAACTAGAAACTGAGCTACAAAAACCAGAATACCAGCACCGTTTAAAAATCGGTTCGTTTTCTGCAGCCTCTAACGTCTCCGGGTTGATATCCAAAACCCGTGAAATAGCCCGTTTACTGCATAAATACGATGCCTTGGCATTTTTCGACTATGCGGCCAGCGCGCCTTACGTAGAGATTAACATGCACCCCGAAGATGACCCCACAGGTTATTACGATGCGGTGTTTATTTCACCACATAAGTTTTTAGGTGGACCAGGTTCAACCGGTGTATTGGTGTTCAATAAACAAATTTACCAGAGCGCACTTAAACCCACAGTATCAGGTGGCGGCACAGTCAGCTATGTGGCTCGACATGACCATGATTTCATTGAAGACATTGAAGAACGCGAAAAAGCCGGGACCCCGGGTGTGTTACAGATAATGCGTGCAGCCTTGTGCTTTGAAGTCAAAGAAAAATTTGGCGTGGACCAAATACATGCCATTGAACAGCAATGGATGAATCGATCATTCACCGCATGGAAACAACACCCCAGAATTGAAATTCTAGGCGACCAAGACGCGAAAAATCGGGTCGGTATCGTGTCTTTTAATATCAAAACCGCCTCAGGCAAATACCTGCACCCTAAATTTGTCACGGTGTTATTGAATGATTTATTTGGCATCCAATCCAGAGCAGGTTGTTCCTGTGCCGGACCTTATGGTCATCAGTTATTGGGCATTGACGAAGCAACTTCTGAGCAATACCGAGCATTAATTCAAAAAGGTTATCATGGCATCAAACCAGGCTGGTGCCGGGTCAGCTTCCACTACATCATGGATGAACCCGAAGTTCAGTACATCATTGATTGTGTAAAATTCATTGCCGACAATGGCGCTGAGTTCTTACCTTGGTATAAGTTTTGTTTAAAACAAGCCTGCTGGCAACACATCAAAGAAGAAGACAAATGTCCCGAGTTGTCATTGGATGAAGCCTTTAAACAAGATATAGAAAATCCGCAGCCTTTATCACCCATGCTTCGAACGTCTTTGTATAAACAGTTTTTACAAGAAGCTGAAAGACTCAAGGCCGAAGCCAGACTGTTACCCGTCAGGGAACCACAATCGATGCCAGAGATTGAGCATTTGAACCAGTTCATCGTATAAAAAAAGCCGAGACTGATGCTCGGCTTTTGATTAACTGAAGGGATAACAGGTGTTTTTTATCTGATTACTGTGTTGTCACCAAATTGGGCATTTTCCAAAGCAGCAATGCGATCTTCTAATGGTGGATGGGTAGCAAACAATTTGGCCAAAGTGGCTTTACCACCACTGCTGATTCCAAAGGCCGCGAATTCACCTTTTAAGGGCTCTGTATTTGAGCTGCGTTGCAAAGCTTTCAAGGCATCAATCATTTTTTGATTGCCAGCCAATCTTGCACCGCCTTCATCGGCATGAAACTCACGCCACCGAGAAAACCAACTGATGATCATTGCAGCCAAGAAACCCAACACAATTTGGGCGATCATGGTGCCTATGAATGAGCCCATGGTGTACCCACCGCCCCGCTCATCACGAGAGGCTGCAGCTATGGCATAACCGATGATTCTGGAAAAGAAAATGACGAAGGCGTTCAGCACACCCTGAATCAATGCCATAGTCACCATATCACCATTGGCCACATGCGCCACTTCATGACCCAATACCGCCTCAACTTCATCTTTTGTCATGGTTTGTAACAGCCCGGTACTGACGGCCACCAAAGCTGCGTTCTTCTTCATCCCGGTGGCAAAAGCATTGGGACTGGGCGATTGGAATATACCCACTTCAGGCATGCCAATGCCGGCATCCTGGGCCTGTCGTCTGACGGTATCTAGCAACCACTGTTCATCGGCACTGCGCGGTTGTTCTATGAGCTGTACGCCCATGGATTTTTTCGCCATCCACTTAGATAGGGCCAAAGAAATAAATGAACCGACCGAACCCCACAACAGTGAAAAAACGGCCAAAGCACGGTAATCCAGTCCATTTTGGGTCAAGTAACCATCAAAACCAAAGATCCGCATCACCACGGATATAACCGCTAAAATTGCTATATTTGTGGCTAAAAATAAAAACACTCTTTTCATAAGTTACTACCTAAAAGGAATAATTAAAGCATAGATTCAGAACAACTAAATAAGTTCAAAACTTCATATCTCAAGCTTGCAGGTAACGAATTTAGGCAAAATACCCTGTAATTTAGTGATTCATTGACTATTTTTAAGTAAATACTCCACTTCACTGCGTTATAATGCGCGACTTTTAAAGCTCCAGCAGTATTTTCATGTCCACAGATAAAATCAGAAACATCGCCATCATAGCCCACGTTGATCACGGTAAAACCACCTTGGTTGATTGCTTACTTAAACAATCAGGAACTTTCGACGAGCGCGCTGATGACCCTAACCGGATGATGGATTCCGGTGATTTAGAAAAAGAGCGTGGTATCACCATTTTATCTAAAAACACTTCCATTGAATGGGAAGGGTACAAAATCAATATCGTAGACACCCCAGGCCATGCTGATTTTGGTGGCGAAGTTGAGCGCGTATTAAGTATGGTCGACTCAGTTTTGCTGTTGGTAGATGCCGTTGATGGCCCAATGCCACAAACCCGCTTTGTAACATCAAAAGCTTTTGAAATGGGCATAACACCGGTGGTTGTGGTTAACAAAGTTGACCGCGATGGTGCGCGCATTCAATGGGTGATTGACCAAACTTTCGACTTATTTGATTCATTGGGCGCTACCGATGAACAACTGGACTTCCCGATTATTTATGCATCTGCGATTAATGGCTATGCTTCTGAAGATGATGAAAACCGTGAAGGCGATATGCGGCCTTTGTTCGAAACCATCACCCAAAAAGTAAGCCCACCAGATGTCGATGTTGATGCACCTTTTCAGATGCAAATCTCTACTTTGGATTACAACAGCTTCTTGGGCTTGATTGGTATCGGACGCATCAAAAAAGGTCACATAAAAGCCAATACCCCAGTGTCTGTGATTGATGCTGAAGGCAACACCCGAAATGGACGCATCTTAAAAATCTTTGGTTTCAAAGGTTTGGACCGAGTTGAAGTCAACGAAGCTTCGGCTGGCGATATTGTCGCCATTTCAGGGATTGATGGCATTGGTATTTCAGACACCTTATGTAGCCGTGATCATGTTGAAGCCCTACCACCATTGACAGTAGATGAGCCAACCATTTCGATGTTGTTCTGTGTCAATGACTCACCTTTTGCTGGAAAAAGTGGTAAATTTTTGACCTCGCGTCAAATCAGAGACCGTCTGGAGCGTGAAACCACATACAACGTGGCCTTGCGCGTTGAAGAAACTGAAAACTCAGACCAGTTCAAAGTATCTGGACGTGGCGAATTGCATTTATCGGTATTAATCGAAACCATGCGTCGTGAAGGCTTTGAACTCGCTATTTCAAGACCGCAGGTTATTTACCGAGAAATTGATGGCGAACTGTGTGAGCCGTATGAAGATTTGGTGGTCGACATTGAACAAGAGCACCAAGGTTCTGTGATGGAACAATTACTGGGCCGACGTGCTGAAGTGAAAGACATTGTACCAGATACAGCTGGCCGGGTTCGATTGACTTTTGTTATCCCAGCGCGTGGTCTGATTGGTTACCAATCAGAATTTAAAACCACCACTTCTGGCACCGGTATTTTGACCCATGTATTCGATCATTACGGTCGCAAACTTAACACCATAGAACGCACCCGCAAAAATGGTGTGTTGATTTCAAACGGCACTGGTAAAGCACTGGCATTTGCTTTGTGGAACCTGCAAGAGCGTGGTCGCATGCTGATCAATGCAAATGTAGACGTCTATGAAGGCCAAATTGTTGGCATCCATTCACGTGATAATGACTTAACCGTAAATGCACTGAAAGGCAAACAACTAACCAATGTCCGGGCATCAGGTAAAGACGATGCCATTAATCTAGTGACACCGATTCAAATGACCTTAGAACAATCCATGGAGTTCATTGAAGACGATGAACTGGTCGAAGTCACACCTGATGAAATCCGCATCAGAAAAAGACATTTGCTTGAGCACGAAAGAAAACGTGCCAGCCGCGAAGCTTGAACCCAGGCGTTTAAATGCAGCACTCAAAAGCCACTTCAATGAAGTGGCTTTTTTTATATAGGTAAACATGCAATCTTATGCATGAACAACTGAGTCCCATCTGACAATTACTTATTGAACAACGGCTTGCTGTCAGTTAATGTCTGAATTGCTTTAATAAATCAGTATACGCTCATCCTGAAAGGCATTTTATTTTGTAATAAATGCTGCAGTGATTGTTTGGGTATAAATAAATCTTTTGTGGGTCTTAAGGCGTTCAGGACCTTTTGTGCCTCATCAAACCTGTTGAGTTCCATCAAAGCCATAATCAGCAACTGTTTGCGTTTATTGGTGGGTTGTTGTTTCATTAACTGTTCCAACCAGTCCAAAGCCCTGTTACCACTGCGGTGCTCATCAATGGGTGTGGTAGCCAACAATAAAATCGCATACTCCAAAAATGGCCCATAATTACTCACCAATTCAATATTGTCTTGTACATATTGATAAGCTTTGTGGTATTGCTTGTGTTGAATTTGACACTTCAAGCCAACAAACAAAGCCTGTTGTTGAAATGATGTTTGTTGCAGCTCCTCAACCAGCACCATACTTTTGTCATCTTGATTACTTAAACATAAGGCATCGGCCAAACTGAGTTTGGCCGACAAGTGGCCACCAT
This sequence comes from uncultured Marinicella sp., assembly GCA_947502595.1. Lineage (GTDB taxonomy): Bacteria > Pseudomonadota > Gammaproteobacteria > Xanthomonadales > Marinicellaceae > Marinicella. Next base: position 165,857 of record CANNAM010000005.1, read on the forward strand.
CAATGGTCAAAGCGCGGTTGTAGTATTCGATTGAACTTGGGTAATTACCCAAATCCTTATAGGTCGTACCTAAATTCAAATTAACTTTAAAATCACCAGGCCTTTGTTGACGGGCTTTAAGGAAGTACGGCAGGGCTTGATCTGGTTGACCCAATTTAACCTTTATCACCCCGAGCAACATTTGAGTGGTAAAACTGTTTGGGCGATCAGCGGCGGCCTTTTCAGCCCAAAACTCAGCCGATTTAAAGTCATTAACCGCTAAAAAACTTTGGCTTTTTGCAATGAATGGATTGAAGCCACGTAAATCATCAGTTACCTCGCTCAACCAGGGGTCTTTGGTTGATAATTTACCTTCACCACCCTTAGCACGGGCTTGGTTGGCAGCTTCTTGCTGACCTTGCATTTGAAACAGCTGAGCCAAATTAAAATACAATTTGGTGCCTTTAGGCTGTAAAGCCAGCGCTTGTTCGAGGGCCTCAGTGGCACTGTCTACTTCGTTCAACTGACTCAATACATTGGCATAAATTTGGAGTCCATAAGCATCGTCTTTCTCAATTATCAGTGATTTTTGTATCACTGCCCTGGCCTCCTCAAGCGAACCTTGATCAAAAAGGTTTTCTGCCAAGTTTCGATAAGCAGGCGTGTAGTCTGGCACTTGCTCAATGACCTGCCTTAACAATTCATTGCTGAGTTGGTATTTTGACTGTAAGCGGTATAAGTGAGCCAACTGATAAGTAACTGCTGATGGCCTTTGCTTGAACAAGCGGGCGTTTGTATAGGCCAATTCAGCACCCTCGAACAGCTCATAACCATGCAAAGCATGTGCCAATTGTAACCAAGCATCAAAATGCGCTTTGTCGTCCTTGGATTGACTGGTTTTGACTTCATCTGTCAACGCTTCGAGGTGCTTAATTACACTGGCATCCATGTCCTCCAGTATATAATTGGGTAACATATCTACTGGTGTCAACTGATCTAGGGGGTTATGACAAGCCGCTAAAAACAGCAGTGTACACAGGGCTATTATTCGAATCATGGTTGCATCACGGGTTGGTATTGTTGCAGGTTAAACGCACTGTATTCAGACTGACTGCCATCCGGCCAAGAAATAATGGCTTTTTGCAGCTGCTTCTTTCCCTGCCATTTAACGATAATTCTGGGGTCATTACCTGACAAGTAAGAACCGTCATTGTGAAATCGAGCAATTTGCTGGCTGTGATCATCAAACTCAAACACCACACTGGCGCCCAGAGCTGGTGAGCCGTGTTGATTGATCAGTGTTAACCCAAGCCAGTGGTTGGCTGGGCTGTTGTTTTTAATTAATATTGGACGACCATTGTTAACCGTGACCAGAATGTCTTTATCACCATCGTTATCGAAATCAGCAAAAATCGCTGCGCGACCAACCATCAACTCATTGATAAAAGCAAAGTCATCATCGGCCAACAATTCAAACTTTTGATTGGCTTGTTGCAACAACACTTGTTGCTTTTGTCGCAATGGAGATTCATCACCTGCTTGTCGCTGATCACGGATGGTGTTGACCGCACCATTGATGATGATCAAATCATCCAGCAGGTCATTGTTGACATCCAACCAACCCACACCAAACGCAGTGTAGGGCTTACTCAAGCTCACCATATTACTGACATTGGACTGATCCATAAAATAGCCTTGGCCATTGTTCACATACAAAGTATTGGACTCAGTGGCTAAATGCGTCATGATGAAATCCCAGTCCAGATCATGGTCAAAATCAGCCATTGCAATACCCATACTGGCTTCCATCTCACCTTTGCCATTAACCGCTATACCACGCTGTAAACCTTCGTTGACAAAGCTGTTATCTTGTTGGTTTATCCACAATAAATTCTTGGTGGCGTCGTTGGCAGTCAATATATCTGGCCAACCATCCGCATTAAAATCTTCAACCACCACACCCAAGGTATAACCTGCCTCAGACCGGATGCCCGCAGCTTCACTGATATCAACAAATGTGCCTTGTTGATTTAAATACAAAGCATCTACTTCAGTAGGGTATGATTTCGGTGAGCAATAATCTTGCTGCGATTTATTATTGAAACATATCAAGTCTTCACCAACACGGTATTGGTTGTATCTGCCCACGTATAAATCCAACCAACCATCTCTGTTGATATCGACAAAAGTGGCCGATGTTGACCATTGCTCAATAGACCAGGGTCCGGCAATAGGCACCAGTTTTCCCTGCCGATTTTCGAGCATAACATCAGCACCATAGTTTGACAGAAACACATCCAAGTCTCCATCGTTGTCTATGTCACCAAATGTGACGCCCATACCATAACCATAATCAGCTAAACCGTATTCTGAACTGGCATTGATGAACCGCAACTCACCGGTCTCTTGCCACTGGTTTAAATACAGCTGATCTGCATATTGAACGTCATTTTTTGTTGATCCATTGCGGAAATATATATCCAAATCGCCATCACCATCGACATCAAAAACACCCGCACCGGCCCCCAAGATTTCATGTGGCCAATAGTCACCTTGCATCTGATTAACGTGTTTGAAAGCTATACCAGTATCACTTTCAACGGTTAAGAAATGCTGCTGATTGGCGACACTTGGTTCAGCGGCAGCATGGCTTGAATTGGCTGTTTTATCAGTTTGATTACAAGCAGCCAATAGACTGACCAAAACAGCAATTAATGAAGTCTTTAACAACACTTACAACGGATTCCAATGTTAAACAAATTAAGGTATAGGGCTGCAGCTTAAATGTCAACTTTTCTGGCTGAATTGTTACAATCATTCCTAGCAAACAGCTGTGATAAATGAAGGTGGCACAACTCAACATGACTGCTTTCAATGTCCAAAGCTGATTAGACTCTATCATTGTGCAATTTGATTTTGCTGTTTCAAGGACAAAATATCACCGGCCACTCGTTGCTTATGAATCGACATAACCGCGCCATTCAAGACTATCAAATCATCTTTGAAATCTTGATTCACGTCCAACCACGCCACTCCAAACCCTGTTTTGTTCTTACTAAAGGTAACCAAATTGAACTGATTGGTTTGATCAATATTAAACCCATTGCCTTGATTGACATACAAGGTATTGGACTCATTATTCCAATGGGTAAGAAATAAATCAAAATCCAAATCTTGATCAAAATCACTGAGTGCAATCCCCATACTGCCCTCCATTAAACCAGTGGCAACCCCCTGTTCCACAAAGCCTTTGCCTTGCTGATTAATCCATAGGTTGTTTTCAGTGCTGTCGTTGGCCACATACAAATTCAATCATCTACCCTGATTGAAGTCTTCAGCCACCACACCTAAAGTGAAACCAAGTTTATTTTCCAGCCCTAATTCCTTGGTTTGCTCAATGAATTCACCTTGTTTATTTTGGTAAATGCCATCAATGACGGGTGAATATGATTTTGGCGAACAATAATCAAGTTGTGATTTAGGATTAAAACAAGGCACGTTGCGGTTGACAGTATAATCACTGCAGTGCCCAACATACAAATCCTACCAACCGTCTTGGTCCTAGTCAAAAAAGACTGCAGCAGTAGACCACAGTTCTGTTTGCCAAGGGCCTGGTTTTTCAGTGAAGTAACCGTTGTTATTTTCCAGCAATTCATCAGCGCCCAAATTACTTAAAAATATGTCACTGTCACCGTTGTTGTCATAATCTCCGACACAGATACCCATGCCATAACCAAAGTTCTTGATACCAAAAACTGTACCCATTTCAACGAACGACACCTCACCAGATTCAGCCCATTGGTTGATAAACAGGTGATCCCTCGATTCAGCTGCTAAATTGACTGAACCTTGTCGCAAGTAAACATCCAAATCACCATCTCCATCTACACCTATAACTGCCAAGCCTGCACCCATCATTTCATGAAAATAATAGGCACCGTCCATCTGATTATGGTGTGAGAACACCAGACCCGGGTATCTGATATCGACTAAGTTATGCAATTGCTTTTCGATACCCACATCGGTGTCGCTGTTTTGACAAGCCGATATAAACAAAAAACCTAATAAAGTATAATAATTTTTTCATAAAAAAAATCCCACTGACGAATCAGCAGGATTATCTACAGTACAAGTTTAATAAACTATTGCACCGGTGGTGGTGCCGAGTCAAACCCATCGGCAAAAATAATGTCAGGATTTGGACCACCCATCAAAAATAAATTCGCAGCGGTTACATCACCAGTATCTCCACCGCCACCATCAGTAATCCTTAATGTCCACGTCCCATTAGGGTCAGCCACTGCAGCAAAAGCATCACTGATACTGGTCGCTACACCTCCACTTGGATCATCGCCAGCGGTTGTAGTTTGGTAGTCACCAGAAGGATAAGGAGTGCCCAATGCCCACCAGTCATCTGTACCATCATCGGTAAAATTATAAATACCCAGTAAATCATCTGATGAGCCACAACCTGTAACAGTAGTTGAACCAGTTGAAGCAAATAAAACATGTTCTGTGGCATCTGGAGCAATTAAGCTTACATCCAAATCGCCCACCCATGAATGATTGGCCTCTAAGTCAACTTCTACCGCTGAAAGCGGAGGGAAAACATCAGTTACTGTAAACGTGACATCCAATGGCGGTCCATTTGGAGCCCCGCAACCTGCTGTCCCCCTGTCTGGTATAGCACCAACACCTGCACCTGGAAAAGTTTGTGCAAAAGCTGCACCTGCCGTAGCCAAAGCCACCAATGAAACCAAAGTCTTTTTATTCATTGTAAAATTCCTCCTCGTTATTATCACACACCAATATAAAATACCACAAAATATAAATTGACAGCTAGTGTTTTATCGTTTATTTGCGATGGTTTGCTTGATTTATCCTTTTAGATTAAAAGTTGAAGCCTAAGGTACCTACAAACAGCTGTTTGGCTTGCAAACTGCAAGCCGATTATATAAGTTCTCATCTATTGTTAGAAAACCCTGAAACTGAAAATAAAATTGCGGTGAACTGGTGTATTCACTGAATAAAACAGGCTGATAGATAGACACAACTAAACATTGAAATAATCTTTTGACGGGAAATTTGAGCCGGATGGTCAAGGCGGAGACTGGATTTGAAGTCGCGCGCATACGGCGCATGTAAGCGTCCCAATCACAGACGCCAACACAAGATACCAGTTTACTGCCGGGAAATTTGAGCTGCAAGGTCAAGGCGGTGATTGGTTTAAACACAAGTTTACCTGAAATTATATCTGAGGCTGATTCTGGGTTTGAAGTTCAAGGCGGCTTTTGCTTTTGACTGCCTGAGCGTACGAATGTACGTGATGGTATCAAAAGCAAAAGCCAACGCAGAAATTCACTCTCAGAATCAGCCTCAGAAGATTTCGCCAATCATGCAGCGCAGCGACCCGCCCGCCTTTTCCAGTTCAGAAACATCCACACCATGGATATCCAAACCCCAATTTGTCAACACCTTCTTCGAAGCAGCTGAAAGGGTATCAAAAGCCGTTTGACTGAACAAAACATCGCGATCTGTGATAGAAATACAATTACCACAAAATGCCATTTTCTCCTCGTCAGACAAATACAAAATACGACCATCATAAAAATCATCAATCGCCTGAACCACATCAGGATCAGCAAAAGACTCTTTATGAATCACACACCCAACACTCGCCAAACAAGCCATCACCACATTGGTGTGGTATTCACCTTCAGCCAAATCAAACTGAAAAGCCAGGTCCAACTGAAAGCCTTCATCCAACTCAATGGCACCGGCATCATCTACCCGTTCAGTCATGCCAATGAAGCCAATGTTTCGGCCTCGGTCTGGCACCATTACACCAGTCAACTCAGCAATCGCACGGTGGTGTTCGATTTCATATTCTTCATACCCCAGCACCCCACCAAAGAATTTTCGGATGTCGCGTCTTTGGGTTTCCAATTGGCGGCTTGGGTACTTCATTGAACCCACGATATAGCGTCTATTGTGATTGGTCGCAAAAGCATTGTTTGGAAACACCGCATCTGGCGTATCTTCTGAACCTGGGAAGGTGATCACCGGAATCCCAAAATCGGTCAAGGTTCTGGCCAGGTGCATTTGTTGGTAAATGGCCAGCTTCTCATCAACTTTGGCATCCATTTGCATGTATTCGTTGTCTAGTGCGGTTTGTTCATTCAATGAAAATCCCACCGGACTGACCATAAAAGCAGCTTTCATTGCCACTTCTTGTTTGACGTTAAATTGCTTTAATTCTTGGACTTTTTTAAAGTCAGCTATGTTTTTAACTAGCATAATTCACCCACTCTCTGGCTTCTTTGATGACTCCCACGTCTTGGTTTCTGCGCGGGGCTTCTGTGACTAAATGAGACTTCCATTTTTTGTTTCCTGGAAGCCCATGAAACAAACCCAATATGGGCCTGATCAACCAATGCAGACTCAAACCATTTTGAATCATTTCCTGACAATATTCGCTGTATGATAACAGCACATCATCCCTGGATAAAAGTTGTTTTTGCATGCCCATGGCATCATGCATTTCGCGGATCAGCCAGGGTGAGTTCCAAAACGCTCGACCGACCATCACACCATCCACCCGCTCAAGATGATTGAGCGCACTTTCAACATTATCTATTCCACCATTGACGATAACATCTAACTCTGGATACAGCGATTTAAGCTGGTGGGCATATGCATATTTTAATGGCGGTACAGATCGGTTTTGTTTGGGGCTCAAACCTTGTAACAAAGCTTTCCGGGCATGAATCACAAATGTTTTACAACCTGCTGAACGCACCGTTTCAATGAAGTTTGTAAACGCTTCAAAGGAATCATCGTCATCCACCCCAATGCGTGATTTAATGGTCACTGGGACATCAACTGCTGCTTGCATGACAGCAAAACAGGCGGCCACCAACTCTGGCTCTTTCATTAAGCAAGCACCAAAACGGCCCTTTTGCACCCGGTCACTGGGACAGCCAACATTGAGGTTAATTTCAGCATAACCCATGTCCTCTGCAATTTTCGCACAACTGGCCAAAGCCTGGGCATCACTGCCACCCAACTGTAAAGCCACCGGATGCTCTGCCCTTGAAAAGCCAATGTATTTTTCTCGGTCACCACGCAAAATTGCAGGTGTGGTCACCATCTCGGTATACAACAGCACTTGATCAGAAATCAAACGGTGAAAATAGCGACAATGCCGATCTGTCCAATCCAACATGGGTGCCACCGATAAACGCCTGTCAATCACGGTATTCATTGCAGCAACAATCGCTTGATTAAATCCAAATAAATATTTTCTAACTGCAACAAATGACTGATTTTTTCGCATTCATTGACTTGATGAATGGTTTTATTGATGGGCCCCAATTCCATTGTAGCTATACCATGCGGCGCAACGAATCGACCATCTGAGGTACCGCCTGCAGTATTGAACTCTGGTTCAATTCCCGTGACGGCATTGATCGACGCTTTTAAGGCTTGCTTGTATGTATCGTTTTTGCAATGAAATGGCTCGCCAGAAAGTTGCCAATCCAACTCATACCGCAGTTGATATTGGTCTAATACCTGTTGTAACTGCTTGGCCAACGATGCCTGTGTAGACTCTGGAGAATACCTGAAATTGGCTGTGATTTGAAGCACGCCAGGGATGATATTTGGCACCCCTGTACCTGCATGAAGGTTAGAAATTTGGAAGCTGGTGGCAGGGAAGTCGGCATTGCCTTGATCCCATTCATAGCGCCCCATTGCATCAATCGCTTGGGCTGCCAAAAACACTGGGTTGGCTGCATTTTGTGGGTATGCCACATGGCCTTGTTTACCCTTGATGGTGATGTTCACATGCAAAGAGCCTCGGCGTCCGATCCTGACTGTATCTCCTAAAACCTCAGAACTGCTCGGTTCACCCACCAAACAATAGTTAAAATGATGTTGCTCAGCCATCATAGGCATGAACCGCTTCACCCCATCCACTGCCACACCCTCTTCATCACTGGTCAGCATCAATGCAATTTTTCCAGGGTGGTTGGGGTATTGACCGACAAACTTCTCCATCGCCAAAACCATCGCTGCTACAGAACCTTTCATATCAGCTACACCACGACCATACAAAACACCTGCGTCAACATGAGCCGAAAACGGATCATGTGCCCAAGCAGCTAAATCACCCGGTGGCACCACATCTGTATGACCTAAAAACAGCAAGGCCGGCCCCTCACTTTCACCGTGCCAAATCAACACATTGTCCACCAAGCCCAGCTGGTGATGCGTGCCTTGAAAACCCTGACCTTCCATGCGGTGCATAATCAAAGGTATACACCCTGCATCATCAGGCGTGTATGAGGGCTTTCGAATCAATTGCCGTGCCAATGAAATAACTTCTGCTTCCATATCAATACCCAATGCGATATTTTTGACCGTCGTATACAACAGGTCGTTTGATTAAGGTCGGATTGGCCACTAACAAGCCAACATTGGGTTCGATTTTCTGAAACTCGTCCAATTGTTTCCAAGTTGTACTTCTTTTATTTAATAAATCAGCCAAATCAATATTAGCTAGCATGGCTTTGACTAAAGACTCATCTATACCTTGGTTTCTGAAATCATGTAACTGCACATCTACACCATCTGCTTTAGCGGCTTTAACTGCAGAACGCACCTTGTCACAATTTTTAATGCCGTAGATAATCATGATCGAAGCAACTCATTGATAGAGGTTTTGGCACGGGTTTTTTCATCCACTTTCTTGACAATAACCGCACAATTCAATGCGTATTTTCCATTGGCTGCAGGCAATGTACCTGGCACCACCACCGAACCAGGTGGTACATAACCATATGTCACTTCATCTGTTTCACGGTCATAAATCTTGGTGCTCATGCCTAAGAAAACCCCCATTGAAATTACACTGCCTTTACCGACCCTGACGCCTTCAACCACTTCACTTCTGGCCCCAATAAAACAGCCATCTTCAATGATTGTAGGTGCCGCTTGTAAAGGCTCAAGCACCCCACCGATTCCAACACCACCTGACAAATGTACATTCTCACCAATTTGTGCACAACTACCGACTGTAGCCCATGTATCTACCATAGTGCCTGCGCCCACATATGCCCCAATATTGACATACGATGGCATACACACCACTCCTTGGCCCAAGTATGCACCTCTGCGAATGGTGGCAGGAGGTACAATGCGAGCACCTGTTTGTTTAAAGGCATCAGCATCGGCATCCTTGAATCGGCACGGCACTTTATCCCAATAGTTATGGGTGCTACCTGGCATCACTTGATTTTCAGACAAAGTGAAATACAACAACACCGCCTTTTTCAACCACTCATTGACCTGCCAGCCATCTCCTTTAGGCTCGGAGACACGCAGATGACCTGCTTCGAGCCCAACTAAAACCTGTTCTACAATTTCACTGTACTGGGTCCTGAGTTCAAGTGGACTGAGGTTTGTTCTTGCTTGCCAAGCAGCATTGATTTGTGTTTCTAGATTCATAATTTTATGTCAGATAAAAAGCCAGATGGCATTATAAACTGGCCACCCATACAAGTCAGCTTAATCGGCTTTAATTGTTAGAACGGCCGCACCAGAGCCATATAAAGTGTTGAAATGCTTGGTTTCAGCGTTTTAATTCAAGCTTTAATTGTAGTTTCTTTACAGATATTTTGAATTCTGTCTGCATTATCTGTAAAATGCTTCGGCTGTACATGCGAATCTTGCTGGCTTCCATTTGTGTATAACAAATAAAAACAGCTGTTTCGCCCTTTATATTGGCCAGGTGGCAAAGCCCCCTGACTTGGGCAGGCAAACGCAACTGAAGCTCATCATTCAGCTTTTTAAGTTGATTGGCACGCTGTATCAATCCAGATAAACTTTTATCTTGAGCAATGCTGTCAGTGATGGAGTGAAATCCTTTGGATTTTCGCATGCGGATATTTGAATCTTAATAAACGAAGTAATCAAGTACTTTTTATGAATAAATTTACCATTATCAAACACGAGAAAACGGGGATTGTGCAATATGCCCTAAGTGATCATCGGGTTAAACTGAAAATCATCACTGCAGCTGCTGCACTTACATTGTTGATTTTGGCTTGCGGCGCTTTAGTAGGCAAATACCTGTTATCCAACTCGAATGTTGATCAAACCAAAGTAAGGGAATTACAAGCTCTGGTAGACTTGCGCCAACAAGAGCTGTTCGAGCATAAAAAATCAATCCAAAATGACATCGATGCAATGACCCTACAAATCGGTAAACTTATGGCACAATCAACACGATTGAATGCTTTAGGAAGTCGCTTAACTGCGGTTGCCGAAATTAACCAAGATGAATTCAACTTAGATGCAGAGCCTGGCATTGGTGGGCCTGATCTGGAATTGACTGGTGAAATCAACACCCCCCAAACCCTTTACGCTGATCTCTTCAACTTAGAAGACAGCTTCATCAAACAGCAAGAAAATTTCAGCATACTGTCACAATTATTGCACGAACAAGATTTGGATCAAAGCGCTACTCCACATGTGATGCCATTGGCCAAAGGTTGGATCTCATCTTATTATGGCAAAAGAATTGACCCTTTTACCGGTCAACAAGCCAATCACCCAGGCATGGATTATTCTGGTGGTTACAAATCGTCTATTGTTGCAGCTGCTGATGGCGTTGTGGTGTGGGCTGGCAAACGCAGTTCATACGGCAATATGGTGGAGATTGATCACGGCAATGGCTTCATGACTCGATACGCACACGCAGAATCAATTGATGTAGAACTGGGCCAAAAAGTCACAGCCGGAGATAAAATCGCGGTCATGGGTAAAACGGGACGTGCAACCTCAGAGCACCTGCATTTTGAAATTCTGAAAAATGGTCACAAGGTCAACCCTTTGCCTTTCGTGAATTCTTAATCAGCATTAAAATATAACTTTTCAAGGGCAAATAAATTCATTTTTATTTGCCCTTTTACTTGAATATAACCTGAGTGAAACCACATAGTTTTATTCAGCGAGCGTAAACAACATACATTATGGCTATAAATTCACTATTCACCAAAGTATTTGGTAGCAGAAACCAAAGATACATTCGACAATTAGATAAAATTGCCGACCAAGTCGAAGCACTTGAACCGAAATACCAGCAATTGCAAGATGCTGACTTTCCCGCACAAACCCAAGCTTTTAAGGACCGCTTAGCCAAAGGCGAATCTTTAGACACCTTGATTCCAGAAGCTTTTGCTTTGGTCAGAGAAGCTTCAGTCAGGGTCATGGGCATGCGCCATTACCATGTTCAATTAATTGGCGGCATAGTGATTCACCGCGGCAAAATTGCTGAAATGCGCACCGGTGAAGGTAAAACATTGATGTGTACCCTACCGGCATACCTTAATGCCTTGGTTGGCGAAGGCGTGCATGTGGTTACTGTCAATGATTACTTGGCCAGTCGTGATGCCAAATGGATGGAACCACTGTATAACTTTTTAGGCATGAGTGTTGGGGTAGTTATCCCGAGTTTGTCACATGAAGCCAAACGTGCTGCTTACGCCTGTGACATCACTTATGCAACCAACAATGAATTAGGGTTTGATTTTTTGCGTGATAACATGGCGTTCAGCTTGGATGCCAAAGTGCAGCGCGAGCCATTCTTTGCGATTATTGATGAGGTTGATTCAATCTTAATTGATGAAGCCAGAACACCGTTGATCATTTCTGGTCAAGTCGATGAGTCCCCAGATATTTATAACCGCATCAATAAGCTGGTGCCGTTGCTTCAACGTGCAACCTCAGAACCTGACCAGAAAGAAATCAGCAAAGCCATACTCAATAAACAAAGCATTCCTGAACCAGACGGTGATTTTTCCGTTGATGAAAAATCCAAACAAATTTTCCTTACCGAACAAGGCATGCAAAACGCCGAAGACCTGCTGAAGAAAAATGGCTTGATGGGTGCCGAAGACTCACTATTTGATTCACAGCACATTTCGCTTATGCACCATGTCAGTGCAGCATTAAGGGCGCATCACCTGTTCGAAAAAGACGTTGATTACATCGTGAAAGAAGGCGAAATAGTTATCGTCGATGAATTCACTGGTAGAACCATGGAAGGCAGACGTTGGTCTGATGGTTTACACCAAGCTGTTGAAGCCAAAGAAAATGTACCCATTCAAAAAGAAAACCAAACCCTGGCGTCAATCACATTTCAAAACTACTTCCGCTTGTACCCCAAACTATCTGGTATGACGGGTACAGCCGACACCGAAGCTTATGAGTTTCAGTCTATATACAAACTTGAAGTTATCGTCATTCCAACACATAAACCAATGATTCGTGATGACCAAGGTGATTTGGTCTATTTCAGTCAAAAAGCAAAATTTGAAGCCATCATTGAAGACATCGTTAACTGCACTAAAAACCTACAACCCGTATTGGTAGGTACTGCATCTATTGAGGTGTCTGAGCTCTTGTCTCAACAACTTAAAGACCGCAAAATTAAGCACAATGTCTTGAACGCCAAACAACACGAACGTGAAGCTTTGGTTGTGGCCGAAGCCGGCTTGCCTGGCGCAGTCACCATTGCTACCAACATGGCAGGTCGGGGTACCGACATTGTTTTGGGCGGTAACTTAGCTGTTGAATTAGACGGTAAAGGTGATATCAGCGAAGCTGAAAAAGCACAAGTTGAAACTGACTGGAAAGTTCGGCATCAACAAGTACTGGACAATGGCGGTTTGCGAATCATAGGTACAGAACGTCATGAATCAAGGCGTATTGACAACCAATTACGTGGTCGTGCTGGACGGCAAGGTGATCCAGGTTCTTCCAGGTTTTACATTTCACTGGAAGACAATCTGATGCGGGTCTTTGGGCAAAGTCGCATGATGGACAACATGAAGCGATTTGGCATGAAGGAAGATGAATACATTGAACATAAATGGATTACTCGCATCATTGAAAACGCCCAGCGCAAAGTAGAGTCTCATAACTTCGACATCCGCAAACAACTGCTGGAATATGATGATGTGGCCAATGACCAAAGAATGGTTATTTACCAACAGCGAGCTGACTTGTTAGAAGCCGAAGAAATTGGTGATTACATTGCCGACACACGTGAAGAAGTGTTTGACAATGTGATTCGTCAACACGTACCACTTGAAAGCGTAGAAGAACAGTGGCAAATTCCACAGCTTGAAAGAGTCCTGTCTAATGAATTTGGCATTGACATTAACATCGCACGCATACTTGAGCGTGATGACGAACTGGATGATGATGGTTTAACTGATAAAATTCATGAACACATAGAACGTTTTTTCAAAGAAAAAGAAGCCATGACCGGCACTGAAGTGATGCGCCACTTTGAAAAGGCTGCCTATTTAAATACCTTAGATCAACTGTGGAAAGAACATTTGGCTCAAATGGATCATTTGCGTCAAGGGGTTGGACTGCGCTCACACGCACAAAAACAACCGATTCAAGAGTTCAAGCGTGAATCTTTTGAAATGTTCAAGGACTTACTGGATAAAATCAAATACGAAACCACCCGAATCATCTCGAGAGTCAAGGTCAAAGAAGAAGATGACGTGGCTGGCTTGGAACACCGCGAAGAACAGAACGTTACTTTTCAGCATCAATCGCCAAATCAACAAGCTTCAAAACAACCTGAAAAAGTTGAAACTTTCATACGTGAAGGACAGAAAGTTGGACGCAACGATCCATGTCCTTGTGGCTCAGGCAAAAAATACAAACAGTGTCACGGCCAACTGACCTGATTCAGCCCAACCCATTTATACAAGTCGTCGTCTTGGTATTAGAGAATGACCAAGGCGACGTACTGTTAACTCAAAGAAAAGCCAATGTTCACCTAGCCAATTACTGGGAGTTTCCAGGTGGTAAAGTTGAAAATAATGAAACATTGCTTGAAGCCTTAGACCGAGAGTGTTTTGAAGAACTCAATTACCAACCACGCTCAACTCAAAAGATCCTTACTATCAAACACAACTACCCAGAAATCAGTGTTGAACTACATGTTTACCATGAAGTCAATGCAAACCCAATAGTTCATGCTGCAGAAGCACAAACCATGCAATGGACCAGCAAATCCTACTTACCTAATTTAAATTTACCTGCGGCCAATCAAGCCATCGTCAATTATTTAATAAATAACACTTAATTTTAACCATTTTTGCTTAACAGCCCTGATGGCAACGCACACATTGTAGCCTCAATCATTTACGTCTCATAAATCTTTTCCTGCTGCTATATAAGCTGAACACAATCCAATTTCGTCCGCAAATTAGGCAAATATCAATTATTTGTTAATTTTTTTCACATAATTGTTTACATATGTATTTTGTTACTCCTATAATAAACCTGTTCAATCTTGACCATGTTTATGAATTTAGCCGCTTTCAAATCTACAATCCGACAGAAACTGAATTTCCAGTTTCAAGGCATTGTCGATGCTGATGCAAAATCACAAAAATGGATTGAGATGCTATACAGACCGCAACACATGCTGGGTTATCAAAATGTAGATTTGTTCTTCAAATCCCTAACAACACAACAGAAAGTAGACTTAGACATCCAAATTTTCAATCAACTGCCTCAGGTACTGAAAACAAAGAAACCGAATAGATTGAGTGTTAATTTAATGCCTCTGAGCTTACTAAGTAATGAGTTCAGAAATAATTTAACTGATTTACTTGATCATCAATTAATCAACCCGCAAAACATCTGTATAGAGATTATAGAAATACATTCAATGCCCTCATTGTGTAACAGCGCAATTGATCTGTTGAAACGTTTCAGGTCAGAAGGTGGATGGATCGCATTAGATGATTTTGGTTCCGGTTTTGCTCATTGGGAGTTACTACAAATTGGCTTAATAGATGTGTTGAAAGTAGCTAACCAAAACTTATCCAAAAACCATGAAACAACGTCATTTACGAGAGGTTTGGCAGAATTTGCTCAATCAATGGGCATCAGTACCGTACTTGAAGGGGTCGAAACAATCACAGACTTTGAAAAAGGCAAAAAACAAGGCTACCAAAATTTTCAAGGTTGGTATTTTGATAAAGGGAGTGTGGCATGAGTCAATTTAAACAAAATTCAACCAGTTTATCATTTGATATTTACTGGTTAGGTTTTATCAGAACCTGTATGCGACCACTGGTCAGAATACTGGTCAAGCAGAAAGTAGAGTTCAATTCATTTCAAAACTTAGTGAGAGAACTGTTTGTTGAAGAAGCTGAAAAGCACATTGAAAACACCACTGAAAACAGTCGCGGTAAAATTTCTTCAATTGCCTACCAAACTGGATTAGATCGCAGGGAAGTTTCAAAAATATTAAAACAACAATCATCAGAATCAGATTGGGTTGAACACAATAGATCCAGAGAGTCAAACATTTTAGATCACTGGTATTCACACCCTCCTTTTTGCGAGAAGCCAGGTAAACCCGTGGCATTAAAAAGAAGCGGGAAAGGTTTGTCATTTGAAACATTGACACAAAAATTCGGCAAAAACATCAGCCATGGCCCCATCTTAGAAGCATTCCTAGAATCTGAGTGTATTGAAATTAAAGATGGTTTGGTGCACTTAATAGACCGATCGTTCACACCAAAACTATCAACCAACCCAACTAAAATTGAAGTCGCTGCCAATTCGATCAAGCGGCTAACTGCAACCATTGAGCATAATTTTGAAAATGATTTGGATTTAAATTTTCAAAGGAATTTATTCTCAATCAAAATACCCAAACAACACAAGCAACAATTCAAAGATGAAATCAGTGCGCTGATGCGACACCATTACCACCATACTTTTATACCTGAATTCGAATCAATAGAAAAAAAGTATGCAAGCATTAATGTACCGAAAACTGAATCAAGAATTGGCTTAGGGTTCTTTTACTTTGAAGATTAATAAATCAAAACACTGGAGAAATAAAATGAGATTGGCAGAAACCGAAGGCACTGGAATACAAAATAAGGCAGAAACTGAAGGAACCGGCATCCGTAATTTTGCTGAAACTGAGGGCACTGGCATCCGAAGTTTAGCTGAAACTGAAGGCACCGGCATCAGCCAGAAAATCAGTAAATACCTGACTCATTCAATGTTACTTTTGCTATTGACAGTGCAAGTTGCTGCGGCTGATGAAGTACGTTTGTATTCAACTGACAATCATTATGTAAAAGGTATTTACGTTAATTCAAACGGACAATCTCACTTTGTCGAAGGCTTGCTAGAAGGCCAGTCAATTTCATTGTTGGCGCAAGAATCATTGCTTCAGGAACAAAACATATTGAATAACAACACAGATGATGCATCCGATGAAGGCACAGGAGGCGGAACGGTTAATGCATCTGATGAAGGTACCGGGGGTGTAACTGTTAATGCATCTGATGAAGGTACTGGAGGCGTGGCTGTAAACGCTTCTGACGAGGGTACTGGAGGTGTGGCTGTGAACGCATCTGACGAGGGCACTGGAGGCGCAAGTGTTGATGCCTCAGATGAAGGCACTGGTGGGGTTAATACAGAAAGCACATTAACATTAAATTTAAATTGTGCCTCAGAACAGTCAACCGGCAGCATTCAAGAGGGATTGCACAGTACAGCGATTAATCAGCTACAAATATATTTAAACGATCAATTATTGACTTGTAACAACGATTCAAATCAATAAACCAAATGTCGATGCTGACTGATATTTCTATTACACACACACTTATATGAATATCAGTCACATGACTGTTGAACTTAAAGTTGTTTTTTAAGTTTGAGAAGAGGGAGTAATAATAACTAAACAGAGCTGCGATATTTTATAAAAAGCTCACTTAAGTACGTCATCGATGCATTGGGTGGCATGTCTCACACACACGCACACACACTAGACATGCCATTCAGTCGTCATGATTTTGTAGTTCAGCTTTGACCTGATTCCATAGTTCGTCCAGAACTTTCAGGTCAAAGCTTTCTTTTTTAGGGTCTTGTGATTTAGCCATTTTTTCAACCAACCGAAACCTTTGTTCAAATTTTTTATTGGCTTTTCGCAACGCAGATGACGGATCGATTTGTAGATGTCTGGCCAGGTTGGCACAGACAAACAAAACATCACCCAACTCTTCTTCAATATGTGCACGATCGCCATCATTGATGGCTTCCTTCAGTTCTTCGCTTTCTTCATCCAGTTTTTCAAACACACAAGATATATTTGGCCAATCAAAACCTGTTACAGCAGCATACTTGGTTAATTTAACCGCTTTAAGTAGTTCAGGTAAATTATTTGCAATGCCATCTAAAACACTGTCTTTGTCTTGGCTTTTGGCTTTTTCCCAAGCTGTGGTTTGTTGTTCAGCGGTCAGTTTAGCTGCAGCAGGATCAAATACATGTGGGTGCCTGTCAATCATTTTCTGACACACTGCATCAACCACATCATTGAAACTGAAATGACCGAACTCCTGAGCAATCTGCGCATGAAACACAACTTGAAACAACAAATCGCCTAATTCAGACTTCAGCCCTTGCATGTCATCTTGCTCAATGGCATCAGCCACCTCGTAAGCTTCTTCGATGGTGAATGGAGCAATGCTAGAAAATGATTGCTCAATATCCCATGGGCAACCCGTTTTAGGGTCGCGCAACTGCTGCATAATGGTTAAAAGTTTATTCATAATATTTCAGGGCGGTAAAATAACTTTAAAACAGGCGCCATGTAAAACTTGATGGGTCTTGATTTCTAAACTGCCCTGATAGGACTCAATAATATCAGTAACAATTGATAAACCAATACCATGGCCTTTCACTTGTTCATCACCGCGAACCCCTCGTTGTAATAAATTGGCGCGTTTGTTGGCAGGTATGCCAGGTCCGTCATCACCAATTTCAATCACCAAACCAGTTCTCTTACGGCCTTCCATATATAAAGTTTTAACCAACACATCGATATTTTGATCGCACCACTTAAAGGCGTTTTCTAGTAAGTTGCCCAGCACTTCCATCAAGTCACCTTTCTCGCCATAGAATTCAGCACCTGGGGCAATTTGAGTGTAGACCTTGATGTTTCGATTAGGGTGAATTTTTTTCAAAGTTTTTATGATCTTATCCAACACGTCAATAACAGGTACACCAGTGACAAAGGTCCGATGACCTGCTACGGCAGCACGTTTAAGTTGGTAGGCAACAATTTCATCCATATTCATGATTTGCTGTTTAATCAACTCCTTATCCACGCCACTGTTATCCAATTCAGAATGAATCACTGCCAAAGGCGTTTTCAATGAATGGGCCAAGTCACCCAAAGTCCTTCTTTGTCTTGATAAATTGCGCCGTTCGTTTTCAATCAAGCGATTTAAGCTGGTGGTCAGACCACGTAACTCACTGGGGTAATCTTCAGAAAAAATCAGTTCATCACCTTTCTCCAAGCGCAGTAAATCAGCCATAAGGCGTTTCAAAGGCTTGGTTGCCCAGTACATAATAATCCATTGCACACAGACCAAAAGAGAGCTGATAGAAACCAACCAAGTCAGTAAGTTTTCTTCAAACTCAGAAAGTTCCTTGTAGAAGCTGCCCGCATTTTCTGTGACTGCCAAAGTTAACTCAATTGATCCACTGTCATCAACCAAGGTAAAGCCTTGCCGCATACGAAATAGCAATTCACCTTGGTACTCAATGGGTGCATCAAAAAACTTAGCATTCACCTCAACCGGAATAACAGCAGGCAACTCTTGACCTAAAACAGAAGGTGACTCCCAAGTTTGGTCACCTACTGTCATCTGTGCATACATGCCTGATCCGGGTTGCTCCAGCCTTGGTGTCGGTAAGTATTCGGGAAAAATCAAGGTGTCACCATCAACTTCGGTGTTTGAAATGATCGCCAGCACGTAACTTTCCAGTCGCTCTTTGACCAAATGTAAGGTCTTTTCTTTGAACGCTTGGTGCATCACCACACCAATCACAGTTAAAGCCAACAACAAGGCCACACTGGAAGTAACCAATACCCGCTTTGTCAGTGACACACTTTGAGTCACAGAAGCCATCAATCAATCAATGGTGCGCATGCGATACCCTCTGCCACGAAGGGTTTCAATGTATTTAGTATCCGGATCAATCGCCGCCAGTTTTTTTCTTAATCGCCCCACAAAAACTTCTATTACATTGCTGTCACGGTCGTAATCTTGGTGGTAAATATGTTCGGTTAAAGTGGTCTTTGAAATCACTTCATTTTGATGATGTAAAAGATACTCTAATACTTTGTATTCATAGGAAGTCAAGTCCAGAATTTCTCCAAGTACTTTAACCTCTTGGGTGCTCATATTCATGGTCAAGCCGCCACAGGCAATTTCTGGTGTTGCGTTGCCGCTGGATCGTCGAACCAAAGCATTGACTCGCGCCAAAAGCTCAGGAAAATGAAATGGTTTAACCAAGTAATCATCTGCACCAGCGTCTAAGCCCATGACTTTATCCTGCCATGACCCACGGGCAGTTAGCACAATAATAGGAAACTCAATGCCTTCTTGGCGCAAAGTTTGAATCACTTCCATGCCAGAAATTCGGGGCAGCCCCAAGTCAATCACCGCTACATCAGCGGGATACTCTTTACCTTTGTAAAGTCCATCTTCACCGTTATCGGCTGCATCCACCACATAACCGGTTTCTTCGAACCGCTTAATCAGGGTGTTTCTCAGGTTGTCATCATCTTCAATCAGTAATACACGCATGCGATTTAATTGTCTTTATTTTTAGTGTTATTGCCGTTACCACGAGATCTTTTACTATGAGGTCGCTGTGACATGTTGTGCCTGTTGTTATTCTCTCGATTGGAGCGGGCGTTAGATTCTTTCAACTTCATTTGATTGCGGTTGGTTTTTAAACGATTTGGCAAGTTTGGTTCTTGGTATTGGTTGTGTGAAGTTTTTGGGCCTTGATGTTTGTAACCATTATTGCCGGAATCCAGATTAGTACGACCGGCTTGTTTGTTAATAACTTTCACCGTACCACTGGCTGTCAAAACCTTGATTTCATGACGACCGTTAACAGTTTTAGCTGACAACACCCTGCCCTCAGACTTGGCCTGATTCACGGCTTCATTAAGGCTCACACCAGAGTTTCTGGCTTCAACTTGGTGGCCACATAAGCACAGCAGTAAAATCAATGTAATTGCTTTCATGCCACCATTCTAGCTCAATTGACTGAATTGCTGCTGAATCATTTGGCGCATTTTCGTGATAGTTTTGGCATAATCCGTGGTGTTAAAGATAGCTGAACCTGCCACAAAGGTATCAGCCCCTGCTTGAGCAATCTCGCCAATGTTATCTACTTTAACCCCACCATCAACCTCTAACCTGATGTCATATCCAGATTGGTCGATCAGCTTTCGTACCTGTTGAAGCTTGTTTAAGGTACCGGGAATAAATGATTGTCCACCGAAACCTGGGTTAACACTCATCAATAGTATCACATCCAATTTATCCATCACATGTTCCAAAACATGAATGGGCGTGGCGGGGTTTAAAACCAGACCGGCTTGACAGCCTTGTTCTTTGATCAAAGCCAAAGACCGATCAATGTGTTCTGATGCTTCTGGATGAAAAGTGATGACACTGGCTCCAGCTTGGGCAAAATCACCAATAATTCGATCCACTGGTTTAACCATCAGGTGTACATCTATTGGGGCTTTGATGCCATATTTTCTTAACGCTTCAAGCACCAATGGCCCAATGGTTAAGTTAGGCACATAGTGATTGTCCATCACATCAAAATGAACCCAATCGGCACCCGCTTCCAGGACGGTTTGAACGTCTTCACCTAAGCGGGCAAAATCAGCTGATAAAATGGATGGAGCAATGATAAATTCAGTCATGGTGGCAGACACAGTTTTTGGTAATTAATTGATTGAGAAGTTTGTCACTGAAGACTGTGAAAGTCAACATCACCAGCCTTTTAAGTCTTTGACTTTTTCCCATGCCAACTGTACTTGCTTGGCCTTTTCTTCAGCTACTTTCATCATTTCAGGTGGCAGGCCTTTTGACACCAATTTATCAGGGTGGTGTTGGCTCATCAGTCGTTTATAGGCTTTGCGTATGGTGGCTTTGTTGTCACTTTGTTCAACCCCCAATACCTGGTAAGGGTTAAATGGTGCATCGCGGTTAACTGTCTGGCGTCTGCGTTGGTGGTGGTTGCCACCATGTTGTTGCTGATAACCATCAGCTGATGCAAAACCACGCATTTTCATCATCGCATACAACAGCTGTACAGGGTACCCAATCAACTGACAAGCCCTTTCAATCAATGCCTGCTCCTCTGCAGATATTGAACCATCGGCTTCAGCCACATCAACCAACATTTCTAAGAAAAATTGTTTCAAGGACAATGACCTGCGAGCAAATTGACCAAATAACTGCAAGGCTGCATCAACATCATGCAAACCATCTTTGCCTTGATTGAACAGTTTGATGGCACGCTGGCGCATGTCATGATTCAAATTCATATGACGAATGATGCCTTCGGTGCGCTCTATCTCTGATGGTGAAACCTGGCCATCTATCTTGGCCAATTTACCCATGGTTAAAAATAGGGCATTAAAAAAACTTTCTTGGATTTCTTGTTTGTGACTGACTGAAGATTTACCCGTTAATTGCTGCTGCAACCAATGACCCAGCCAAGCTCCAAAAACCATGCCAGGCAAGTTGCCAAATTTAAACCCTAAAATACCGCCAATGATAATACCCATAATGTTTGCTTCGATCCATATCCATAGCTAAAATACATGCTTTGTACATTTTGCCCAAAGCATGAATACTGAATCACCAAAAATTCCACTCAAACGCATCCACCAAGGCAAAGTCAGGGACGTCTATCAGGTAGATGACCAACATTTGTTGATGGTGGCCAGTGATCGCCTCAGTGCCTTTGATGTAGTGCTGCCTGATGCCATTCCAAGCAAAGGGGCGTTGTTGACACAAATTTCAAATTTTTGGTTCAAAATGATGCGGCCTATTATAAAGAATCACCTGACTGAAATACCAGTGACAGATGTCATTCCAACGGCAGATACTGATTTAATTCATCGAGCAGTGGTGGTTAAAAAATTACGTGCTTTGCCTTGTGAGTCAATCGTTAGGGGATACATCATAGGCTCAGGCTGGAAAGATTACCAAAACTACGGTTCAATTTGTGGTATTCAATTACCTGAAAACCTACAACAAGCAGAACAATTACCCAAGCCATTGTTTACCCCTTCTTCGAAAGCCCAAGTGGGTGATCACGATGAGAACATTTCATTTGCGCAGCTAAAGCACTTGATTGGCCCAGAACGTGCCGACCAAATTCGCAACGTGTCCCTGGAAATATACCAACGAGCCAGTGAGCATGCACTAAACAACGGCATCATTATTGCCGACACCAAATTTGAATTTGGCCTGGATGAGGATGATGAGCTGGTTTTAATGGATGAAGTACTGACCCCTGATTCTTCTCGATTTTGGAACCAAGCTTCCTACCAAGTAGGCAGTAGCCCAGAAAGTTATGACAAACAATTCATTCGTGACTACCTAGAAACCCTGGATTGGAACAAGCAAGCACCTGGGCCACATGTACCTGTAGAATTGATAGAAAAAACCGCTGCTAAATACCGAGAAGCTTACCGCCGAATCACTGGCACAGACTTCCAACAGGAGTAAGCAAATGAGCAAACTGAGCATGCAACACTTGATGACTGAATACCATAAGTCACACCTTAACCGCACCAACCAACTGATTCATTATGTCTGTGTGCCACTGATTTTTTGGTCTATTTCAGCTTTATTGTGGCTGGTAAAACTACCTTATGTGTTGAATCTGGCTGTTTTGACCATGGGCTTATTGATGCTTTACTACCTGATCAAAAGTGTCAAAGTATTCATTACCATGTTATTTTTCACCGCTGTTTGCTTGTTGCTTAACTACACATTTGAAGCCCAAGGCTGGCCTTTATTAATGATTGCCATAGTGGTGTTTATAGCAGCCTGGATTGGCCAATTCATAGGTCACCACATCGAAGGTAAAAAACCTTCATTTTTTCAAGACTTACAATTTTTATTGATTGGCCCTGCATGGGTGGTATTCAAGTTTTTTAACATCAAGTTATGACATGATTGCAACAATCGGCTGATTGGTTTTACATCCACTTAACAACGCATACCTATAATGTGAGGACTCCAAACCAGCCGACCATCCTTGCAGCCACAGAACACCCAAGCCAACTGGCAAAGCCCGAAAAACATACAGCATTGGCTCAAGCACAGCTGGTTACCTGTGCTGTTAATTATGGCTTTTTTGGGCTTACCAAAACCGTGGCAGCTGAACGCATTAACGCCCAACAATGTGCTTGAAATAGCCTTACTTAAGGATCAGCCCAGCTTACCTGATCCACCAACAACCCCAACCAACGCAACCATACCTGCTGACTCTGTAACCAAACAACCAAAAACTAACCCAATCCCGTCTGCAAGCACCAAGACTAAAAAACCTATCAAAGCCACCAAACAACCAGCACCTACAGCCACCGAGCCATCATCAAACCCAACGACCCAAATATTGACTGCACCACAGCTCAATGCCGGAGATGTGTTACAGATGCTACAACACCGCAGCTCGGTTGACATCACGCCTGAATTCCAAGCCCGCACCCAACCATTGACCGATTTTCACATTCCAGCACCTGAAATTCATGATTGGTTGGCCAACATACCTTATTTGGATGAATCGAAAGACAAACCTAAATTACAGATGCAATTTTATGCCGAGGGCATTGAAGGCAGCATTGAAAAATTCTTTGATAAAATAACCATCAGTAAAACATTCACCACGCAATACGGCACCAAAATTCATTGCGCCCTGATAGGTGTGGTGGCCATGTGTGGTTGGCAATGACCAAAAATCAGACTGACAGGCAAATACCGCCCGTGATAACAGCATACAGAACAGCCATTCAACACAGAATCACCTCAAATAAGTGATGGCTGTCTGTTATGGATTAATTCATCCACACCCCGCTGGTTACTTGGCAGTCAACCGCATCCAATAGCATATGGATAACCAAGCCCAGTCCAACTAGCCTGGCTTTGGGCACCAAGCACAGCAGCAGATACAGCACTATAAACCCTGGCTGGTGTAAAGGATGGAAGCCAATGCTGCAACGACTGGGGTCATAAATTGGCACCGCCACCAAGTGATCAAGATCCACCAACATGGTCGACACCATGACCAAATAAGCAAGCACCCAGCGCTGGCGAAAAAAAACCGCCACAACCAACGCAGGGACTAAAAAATGTAACAGCAAATGAAGCATCGATCACCACCGGTAATATGTGTCGTTAGTTGAAAACAGCGCATTTATCAAAGTAACTAAGTTTATTCCTGTGAAATCACTCAAATGTGGTCAAGCTGAACCGGTTACCTAAAACAGCGACAGCTAAGACAGCTCAACTTAAATAAACCTTATTCAATGACCCTCTTGGTTAGCGCGCCCGAGGTAGCTTACTTGTCATCCCTGCGCTCAGTTAGTGAATGAGTGCACAGGGAGGGTATGGTTCTTGTTCAGCAAGCATTATTGGAATTTTTTCGAGATCAGCGCCGCAAGGTCAGCAATGTCTTCATCGCTCAAGTTTTTTGCCACTGGAATCATAAGCAATGAACTGGCACCAACATTGTTTCCGGCACGGTAGGTCTCTAATCTCGATTGGATGTATGCTGCATCGCGACCGGCCAAGGACGGAAAACTGGCCATGCCTTTGGCTGTTGGTCCATGGCACTGGGCACATGTTGTGGCATACAGAGTTTCAGTCGGCGTCATCTCAGCCTTTTGTGTATGCGATTGATCTATCTCAAAAACCCTGTCAAAACGTTGAATTTGGCCTTCGTCGGTGGTGACATACATAGCCCCATCCGGTGCCATCACCAAGCCACGGAAGCGGGCCGGGCCAATCGACAGTGGCAGCTCAGTGATGTCCCCAATACTGGGCCCATCTGCTTTCAGCTCAATGACATTGATTCGTTGTCCAACTGGCGTACCGCCAAAACCAATACCCAAAAAGCTCACCACCAAACGACCATCCCAATCACCCCAGTGTTCACCTTGCAAGAAAGCAACACTGCTCATACCTTGTGACAAGCCATTATTTGTCCACAGTGGTTTCATGGCCTCAGGATAAGATGCAAAATCAGTCATTGGCATATAAGCAGATCGCTTGTCAGGGTCCATGCCCGCGTTTTGATTGGGCTGGTAACCGCAGTAATTATCAGGACAGTCGCCGCGCCCCACGCGATTGGGTCGTGGGTCCCAACCACTGTTACCTCCCGGTACCAATGCATTGATTTCATCGGTGTGCCATGGACCGTGTTCACTGATGATCGGTTGCTGACTTTGCGGATGGAAAGCGATGCCCTGTACATTGCGGTGACCGTAAGTATAAGTGCGAGGATCAAAACCATCTGGGGTGGCATCGGCATTACCCGGCGCGGCCTTACCATGACGATCAATACGCAGTACTTTACCCCCTAGATTGTCACCGAATTGTGGCAGACTGCTGTTGTGGTTGTCACCGGTAGTAACATACAAATAGCCATCAGCAGGGCTGAATCGGATCCTTCCACCATTATGGGCACCGGCATCACCAAAGGGGTGGTCACTGGCGGCTTGTTTGAAAGGAATGTCAGTAACAATATCAACGCGATCAGACAATCTGGCCAGATTATCACCCACATGCAAGCGCAATACCTGATTAACAGCAGGTTGATCGCCGGTTCGGGAAGCGGAATAGATATAAATGCTGTGATTATCAGCAAAATTCGGATCCAGTGCAACGCCGTTCATACCGGCTTGTCCTTGACAAAACAAATCCTCTGCGGTCATGGCATAGCCTTCGCTGTCACGCATCCCCAACAGTTTATTGACGCTGCCATCGGGCAGTTGTACCGAAAGGCCTTTACATTTCTCAGTGAAGAACATGGTACCGTCTGGCAAGAAAGCTAAATCCCAAGGGCTTTGCAGGCCATCCATTACCACCGTCTGGGTGATGGTCGGCGTTTGCGCCTGTAAGACCAACGATAAGCTCATCAGAAGTCCGGAGATCAGTGCCATACGAAAGGAATCCGGACGTCGTTTTGGTTTTGTTGTTAAACCTTTGATATCAGTTAAAGTGCTCATAATAATCGTACCTATGTATGTTGTTGTGCTTCCATTTCGGTGCGCACAAATACCTTATATAAAATAGGCTTATTTACTTAAGCGACCGAACAAAAAAAACTTAAGTAGCCTCTAGCCTCTTTTTTACTTGGAGCCCTGTTGGTTACAATCACAGGATTAATATACCATGTATATTACCAATGGTGCAAACCACCGAGCCTGCTCTCCAAAGCAACACAAACCCAATAAAAACAGGCACTCCAAAGACTAAACCCTCACATACCTAATTTATTTATGCAGGGCGAACCAATGACCGAATCGAGCTGACCGAATCGAGCCAGCCAGTCTACCAAGAGTCTACCAAGGACAGGCATCTCAACCAGTCTACCAAGGAGTCTACCGAGGACAGGCATCCAGTCAACCGAGAGAGTCAACCGAGAGTCAACCGAGGACAGGCATCCCAATCAATAAATTCTTACACGCCAATCAGACAATTGCTACAGATTTTTGGTGCTAATTTGAGCAAAATACAGTTTTTACATGGAGTTTTTGTATGACTGTAGCTAGAAAACAACAAATTTGTGTCGAGGAAACACCCTATTACCATATAGTAAGTAGATGTGTTCGAAGGGCCTTTCTTTGTGGCGAAGAT
>CANNAM010000006.1 GCA_947502595.1 uncultured Marinicella sp.
GTTGTTGACTTCAGTCAACTTTTTGGTAAAACCTGCGGTTTTATGGGTCGGCTGAAGCCGACAACCCTAAACATTTCATTTTGATTGGAAACATTCAGTTCAGCAATGGCTAGAAGGCCCATTAATTTCATAAGTTTAGGATTTATGTTAGTGCCATTCGGGCTTGCCCCTGCCTTGTACCGCATCAGAGTTTGACTAAAAGTGATGAGCTGAAAGGCAGTATCAGTGCTCTGTACGTATATTCCATCAAAAAAGCACCCGCAAGGGGTGCGGCTACGGGTAAATTCTGCTGTTACAGATTACAAATGTGAAACAGGATTAAAGTACATAGCCTTGTAATATAAATACAAATATCCCAGCCCTTGTTATTTGGCGAACAGCAGGAGATTCTTCAAAACCACACCACGCGCTCAGAATGAACACAAACTTATCGAAGTGATTTATAATGGATGAATGATTTTAAGCACCAGACCAAATACAGGTATTTCCTTATGAGCTTCTACGAAATAGACGGGGTACGACCGGTAGTTGACCCAACCAGCTTTGTCCATCCCACTGCATCAGTCATCGGTGATGTGGTGATTGGTAAGCACTGTTACATCGGCCCACACGCCAGCTTGCGCGGCGACTTTGGTAAAATTGTTTTAGAAGATGGGGTGAATTTTCAAGATGGTTGCATTGCCCATTGTTTTCCTGGTGGCGAAACCCGAGTGCGCAAAAATGGTCACATCAGCCATGGCGCGGTATTACACGGTTGTGACATCGGCGAAAACTCTATGGTGGGGATACAAACGGTGGTGATGGACAATGCCAAAATTGGTAAAGAATGTATGATCGCTGCCTTGAGTTACATCAAACCCAATTTCGAAGCCCCAGCCCGTTCCATCATTGCCGGCTCACCGGCATCAATCAAAAAGCCAGTAACTGACCAACAAATGAACTGGAAAACCGAAGGCACTGCCGTCTACCAACACCTTGCCCAACGCTGTTTAGACACCTTACACCAATGCGAACCGCTTGAATCAGCAGACGACCAGTACCCAGCAGCCCAACTGAACATCAAAAGCTTCAAACCCCTGAAATAAATCACTTAAACCAAGCCCAAACTCATCTGATGTTTTTAATCACCAATGAAGTGTTGATGCCACCAAAGGCAAAATTATTGGTCATGATGTATTCAGTGTCGATGCTTCTGACTTGACCTTGAATATAATCCAATTCGCCACACTCAGGATCAACGTCGTGCAAATTCACGGTCGGTGCAAACCACTGTTCTTTCATCATTTGAACCGACATCCAGGCTTCAAGCACCCCACAAGCACCTAACGTATGTCCCATATAACTTTTCAAAGAACTGATGGGCATATTAGAACCAAATAAACGCTGTGTTGCTTGTGATTCTGCCACATCACCTTGGGCTGTCGAAGTACCATGGGCATTGACATAACCAATCTCGCTGGCAGGTAAATTAGCATCTTTCAAAGCAGCTCGCATGGCCACTTCCATGGTCAGGGTATTGGGTTGTGTGATGTGTTTTCCGTCTGAATTACAAGCGAAGCCCACAATCTCAGCATAAATGTGGGCGCCCCTGGCTTTGGCATGTTCATACGATTCAAGCACCATACTGCCCGCCCCTTCGCCAAGTACCAAGCCATCTCGATTGACATCAAAAGGTGCAGGTGTGGATTGTGGCGCCTCATTTTTAATGCTGGTGGCAAACAAGGTATCAAAAACCGCTGCTTCACTGGGACACAATTCCTCTGCACCACCTGCAATCATTAACTCTTGCTGACCGTATTTAATCGCCTCATAAGCAAAACCCAATCCCTGCGAACCCGAAGTACAAGCGCTGGAAGTGGGAATGATGCGACCGGTTAAGCCAAAAAATACCCCAATATTAACCGCTGCGGTGTGGCTCATCATTCTGATGTAGGTGGTGGCATTGATGCCTCTGACGTCTTTTTCTTGCAACATATTGCCAAAATCCAACACCGCATCGGTGCTGCCAGAACAAGAACCATATGAAACACCCATCTTGCCATCTTGGATGCTGCTGTCACCTAATAAGCCAGCATCTGCCAAGGCCCGCTCTGCTGATACTGTTGCCATCATGGCCACTCGCCCCATGCTCCTGACTTGTTTGCGTTTATAGTGACTGGGCTGGGAAAAGTCTAACACCGGAGAGGCCAGCCGCGTATTCAAACCTTGGTATGCATCCCATGCACTCATGTGCACCACTTTATTTTTGACCTGTTTTAAATTTTGCGCCACTGTAGGCCAATCTTGCCCCAATGGACTGATGCCAGACATGCCTGTTATCACCACCCTTCTCATCAAAACATCCCTCCATTGATTGATATCACTTGCCTGGTTATGTAGGCGGCTTCAGCAGACACCAAAAAAGCCACTAAGCTGGCCACTTCTTCGGCTTTACCAGCACGTCGCAAAGGCACCATTTGTTTGATCATGGCAGGATCCATGTCGCTGGTCATGTCGGTTTCAATGATTCCAGGTGCCACACAATTAACTGTGATTTTGCGTTTAGCCAATTCTATAGCCAGCGACTTAGAAGCCGCAATTAAGCCACCTTTTGAGGCGCTGTAATTGGTTTGTCCGCGGTTACCCATGATGCCAGAAACTGATGCAATGGTGACAATTCTGCCACCTTGTTTGGCCCTGACCATCGGCATAACCAAAGGTTGTAACACATTATAAAAAGCATCTAAATTGGTGTGTATCACTGCGTCCCATTCTTCACCAGTCATGGCTGGAAATGCATTGTCACGAATGATGCCAGCGTTACATATCACCGCATAATAAGCCCCATACTTGGCCACATCATCAAGCAATACCTGTTGGACTTGCTGGCGTTCATCAACGGCAAACTGTAGCACCCTGGCTTGCACCCCCAACTGGGTAACTGCTCGCAAGAGGTTTTGCGCTTTTTCACTGTTGCTGTGATAGTGCAACACCAAATCAAAACCTTGTTTGGCCAATTTCAATGCCACGGCTTGCCCTATTCCACCAGTGGCTCCAGTGACTAAAACAGTCTTACTCAAAATTCAATTCTCCTATGTCATCTGGGTGGTAGACATTCAAGTTACAAGTAACCAACACCCCAGGTGCTGTGGCAGTACATTTAAACACTGCCAATCCATTTTCTTCAACAAACAACTCAACCACATGTATTTGTAATGCAACACCAACTGCAATGGTTTCAACATCAGAGTCAAACTTACGGGTACCAAGCAACAAACCAATCTTTACCTCTGAGCCGTTGTGTTTGGCTCTGATGCCTGCCAGTGCTGCCACTGATTGTGCCATGTATTCTATCACCACCAACGCCGGTACAGCACCAGCCTCGACAAACTGGCTGTGCTCGGTGATATTAACCTGTGCCTGCAACCAATCATCACCATAAGCCAAAACCTCATCCAGTAACAACATCTTGCCAGAGTGTGGTATCAGTTCATCAACGCGGTATTCAAGCATGCGCCCTCCCAATAATCACGGCTGCATTGCTGCCACCAAAAGCAAATGAATTGGACAGTGCATACCGAGGACGGCCCAATTGGTTATGCGCTTGGATTAAGTTCAATGGTTTTAATTTAGGATCAAGCTGACCATCAAAAACATGCGGGATGTAATCTCCCGACTGATTGGCACCCGACATAGACAGTGCACACAAAGCAATTTCTAAAGCACCTGCTGCACCCAATGTATGTCCGGTCATGCCTTTACTGGAGCTGCATGGTGTGTGCGGCCCAAATACAGTGTTAACAGCAGCAGCTTCCATTGCATCATTTTGTAAAGTTCCGGTTCCATGTAGATTCACATAATCTATCTGTTCAGCACCTAAACCAGCATCTGACAAAGCCAGTTGCATCGCTGTGATGGCACCCCGACCACTTGGATCTGGTGCAGATATATGGTGGGCATCTGATGATTCACCTCCACCGAACACCGACATTTCAGCTGGCTCTCTGGTTAACACAAATAAGGCAGCGGCTTCCCCAATATTGATGCCTTTGCGGTTGCGGCTAAAAGGCAAAGTTTTATCAGCAGATAAGGCGCCTAAGGCATTGAAGCCATTAATGGTTAATTGGCACAACACATCAACCCCGCCAGTAATCACCACATCACACAAACCTTGGTTCAGCCAACGCTTGGCACTCAATAACGCTTTGGCACTGGATGAACAAGCCGTAGACACACTCATCACTGGGCCCTGAGCACCTAAATGGTCGGCTAAAAACTCAGACACTTGACCCATCCGCTGTACATGTGCCTGGTAAGAATTAGGCCATTGTTGATGCTGGTCATAACCTTTAAGTGCTGGCTCAAGTACATCCACCCCCGAAGTACTGGTACCTAAAATCACCCCAACACGTTCAGGCGCTGTTGCAATCGCGGCCTTTAAAAACTTGGTGTCCAACTGCTCGGCAACACTGGCCAACAACTGATTGATGCGGCAGGTATAAAATGCTGGCAGCGCTTGTGCTTGAAAGTTCGCATGGCCTAAATATGTATGACCTTCGAATAAATATTCTCTGTTGATTACCATGCCTGCTGTAGAGCCTTGGGCAACATGGCGCCAAATTTCAGCCGCTGAATGACCCAGCGCACAAGACATGGAATAACTTTGAATACCAACTGGGTTCATAGGGCTTGAATGGTTAATTTTAACTTTCTTTTGCTGTCAGTGATGTGGGTGTAGCCTGCCTGTTTTTGTACTTTGATTTGCCTGCTGTCAATGTGTAAGCCATCAAACAAAGACATTTTAATATAAGCCAGCATATTTTGTGGTTGAATTTTCAGTAACAGGCGACTGGCATAATTAAATTCAAATTCACCAGCCACCAGACCACCTGAAAATAAAGGCAAAGCGGTGTCATTTTGACAACTGAGTGCAGTAATCAATTGCTGAACCAACTCAGTATAACAAACCCACTGGTACTGTTGTTGTTGGCGGGTAAATGTCACTGATTGAGTGACCAAGCCTTGATGCGTGGTCTGGCCACCTTGTAATTTTATAGGCTGACTTACGCATGCAGACAACACCAGCACAACAGCCAGCAAGATCAGTGGCTTCAATTTTCTTGGCATATTTCAATCAAGGCATTGAGTCTTTGCTCAGGACTTTTTACATAAGGATTATCGGTGTCCCAAGCATAGCCTGCCAATATTGAAGCAATCTTGGCTTTGACACCAGCATTGGCATTGGGTGAATAAATCACATCCTGAAAACCACCGGTGTACCAATTGGTTACGAAGGTCTTGAATGTTTGCACCCCAAGCTTTAAAGGTTCAACAAATGACTGTTGCCAATCATGTGGCTGGCCTTTGAGCATTTTATCCAATACTTCTACTGCCAATTTAGATGATTGGATGGCCACTGTCACACCAGAGGAAAATATTGGGTCCAAGAATTCACCCGCATTACCTAAGACCGCATAGCCATCACCATAGAACTGCGTCACATTACCAGAGTAGGCACTGATGTGCATCGCTTTGGTGTCGTACTCAGCGTGACGCAATAAGCGAGATAATTCTGGGTCCTCAGCAATCATGGCCTGTAAACCTGATAACCCTGCTGTTTGATAGGGTTCAATTATTTCTGGTGGACCGACCACACCAACTGAGCTCCTGCCGTTGCTGAAACTGATTAACCAAAACCATACATCACGGTGTTCAGGATGGGTGGTAATTAAAGTGGTGGTTCTGCTGTGCTCAGCCAACGGCATATGGTCTTCCACATGGGTAAACAAGCTCATTTTAGGTTCCAGGCTGGAAGGTTTATCAATGCCTAATAACCTGGGCAGTACCCGTCCATAACCACTGGCATCGAGAATAAACCTGGCCTTAAGCTGTTGGGCTTCGCCATCTGCATCTGTGTACTCAACCACTGAATCATTGAAGCGATTTTGAATTTGCGTAACAGTGGTATTGAACATCACTTGCGCCCCTGCTTGGCTGGCACAATCGGCTAATATTTGGTCAAACTTGGCCCTTTCGACATGAAATGCATGGCTGGGCCCAGCACTGAACTTTTCATCAAAGTCGATGTTCTCATAATGACCTCGGTGCTGAAATGTAGCCCCTGTTTTGCGTTGGAACCCAGCGGCTTGAATGGCTGCTAAACAACCTGCTTGTTGTAAAGTTATCAAGCACTGTGGCAATAAACTTTCACCAATCACAAAGCGAGGGAAAGTTGTTTTTTCTAAAACGGTGACCTGATAACCCAGTTGCCGCAACAAACAGGCTGCCACAGCACCTGATGGACCTGCGCCGATAATTGCCACATCGGCGGTTGATTTATTGTTCATAAGACTCCTCAGTTTTATTAATTTTTTTGCTTTTGGGATTGACCACAACGGCAGGCGCAGTGACCAACACCACTGCGATACCTATACTGACCATAAAACCGAATGACTGTAACACAGCTACCTGACTGAAAGCCAACAAGCCAAACGCCAAAATTGTGGTCAACGAAGACATGATCAAAGCCAACATCACATGTTGAGGTTGGTGATTTTCGCGTAAAAACACCACATAATCCAACCCCATACCCAATACCAACAACAGCGCCAAGATACTGAACAGTGATATGTGCAAGCCTACAAACGAAGCCAATAGCAAAGCCACAAAACCAGCATTCAAAGGCACAGCAACCAAATGCGCAGCCGCCAACAAGCCGTACCTGAACACGCCTAATAACAGCCACAGCAACAGCACCGCAACACCTAACATCCAAGTGGACTTGACTCTGAATTGAGCAAACAATGCAGAAGTGTCCGCGGCCTGTTGAATCAGGATAACATGCTGTTCTGCGATTAAGTGCTCTGGTAGTTCAACCTGGTTTTGCAGTGGGATGATCAAGGCCTGCTGTTGGTTAACTGCCCCCAGCCAGCGTTGTTTGAATAGCAGTTCAAAGGCCGCTTGATGCAAAACAGCCACATCTAAGGGGCTGAACTCTGGCAGCACAGCGACAGGCAAACCAGATTGCTGAAAATAAGCCCTGACTGCAGCATCAGCATACAACTGTACTTGCTGCTGATGCTGCAACTGTTGTTGACTGACACTGGGTATGAAGTCAGCAACGCCCACAACGTCATGTTGTTGTTCACGCAATGATTGCAACACCTCAGCTTCATACTGCAACATGGTATCAATGCTGTCAGCCGTTATCAGCACATAGTACTCACTGCTTGGCCAGGACAATGTGTTGCGGATATGCGTTTCTTGTTGTTTGAGTTCGGAAGATAACTGTTGTAACGCCCTGACGTCATCATCTGGTTGAATAAACTGGTAGCTAAAAAAGCCTGCGACGAACAGTAATCCCAGCGGCAAAAGTGGCTGTTTCAAATACTTTTGTATTGGGTTGCGAAGCATAAAGTTTGACAGTTTAAGCAACCATTGCACATGACTGAACCCTTTGGATTGGTGCAACCAAGGGAATACCACCAATACATTGATTAACACGGCCAGCAAACCAAACACTGAAAACAACGCAATTTGAGCCAAAACAGCATAGCCGGTTATCAAAAAACCAGAATAAACCAAGGCACTGCTGCAAAATCCCATCAGCAAGCCAGGTAATATTTTTTGCACTGTCAGATGGGTTGCTCTGCCACCTTGTTGGTCTCGGGTGAAAGCGGCCTCAACCAAATAGTGAAAACAATAGTCAATGGAAACACCAGCAATGGTTGCTCCAAACACCAATGCAAACGCATGAACTTGTCCAAACACCAACAGCGTGACCACCAATGACACGACCAAACCCAACGCAATACAACTGAGGCTAAGCAGCAATGGCATGAACGAGCGAAAAACCAAAGCAACCAAAAATATAATACCCAGCAAACTACCTAAACCGACGGTTGATATTTCATGCTTGGCATCTTGAAATGCCTGGTGTGCATACAGCACCGCGCCAAATGCTGATAAGTTTACATTTTGTGAGCTCAAAGCAGAACGCATTACGTTGATGCCATCAGCCACGGCGGTTTGATTTTCTGGTAAAAAGGCAGATTCAGCCAATTCAACGAAAGCAACCATGTGGTGTTGATCGAGCTCATTGACCATAAAATAGGCATCACTGGTATCAAATGTCAGCGCATTCAATCGGGCCATGGACTCAATCAAACGCTGCCATATAAATAATGGGTCTGCTTGCAACTGTTGAAAGCTGAGTTGCTGTACACCGTACAAGGACTCTTGTGCCTGTTGGACAAAATAGTCCGCACCAAAACCTTGTGCCAATGCCTGCTGATCATCAGCACTGAATAAGTTGTGCCGGTAGGGCAGCAAAGCTTGGTAGACCGATTGGATTTGTGCCAAGTCGACTTGGTAATTTATCGAACTGATAAATTCCTCGGCTTCGAATTCATGCAATTGAATTTTAAAACTTTCAACCAAATTCAATCGGTCCTCAGCTGAAGCCATTAAAACCAACTGTTTATTGACCCTTTCGCTGGCTTTAGAGATCAGCGCATTGGTTTGAGCAGTTTCATATTGCGGCAGTAATTTCAGCAGGCTGCTCTCTACTTTGAATAATTTAACCGCCAAAAACACCGCGACAATTAAGCCCAATAACCACAACCATCGAAACCAAGGCTTACTGAAAAACATCCAACAAATCCTGGTTCAAGGGCGCACTATTCAAAATAACCTCATGCAAAGTGATGTCAGTTGTGTTGTTGGTTGGGTCGATGATTTGTATTTGGCTGATGCCACGTGGCTGATCAGTCTCACCGGTGTTGCCTTTTATCACCAATGCTTGCAGGGCTTTTTTAATGATTGGGGATTTGGCCAGTAAAGTCACTTGCCAATCGTGGCTTTCGGCTGATAATGAAACTGCTTGAACACTGAACTGACTTTCCACTCGGTCCAACTGAGAACTGAGTAGTTCAGTTAAAATACCTGCCACAGCTTGCATTTGAACATCAGTGACTTTTTTGTTTTGATAGAATTGATTGGTTTTAAATATACCTTGAGGGTTGATTTTAGTTTTGGCCCATATAGGTGATGTGATTTCCCAAATCATGCCATGTGATTTGGCAAATTTTATTTTGCCTTTGGACACCAATGACTTGGAAAAATGTTGCAGCTTTTTTTCTTGGGTAAAGTCGGCCTCAAAATAAGCCACATCTGCATAGGCTTGGTGTAAATGATCAACCAGTTGGTCTTGACTGGCATGTGATGCCAAAGCCAATAACAACAAACAAATTATGCTGAATTTATGCGCCACAGTAAGCATCAATCTTTTGTTGCAATATTGAAGGGGACAGCAAGGACATTTCACCACTTTGGTTATCAACCGCCACTTGCTTGGTGTAACCTTTACTTAATTTTTCATTGCTCAGTTTATCCCAAAACTCAAAATCGACCTTTAATCCATATTCTGATTCTGTGATTTTGGACTCAACTCGAATGATTTGTTTAAACTTCAATGGCTTGATGTATTTCAAATGTAACTCTATCACTGGCCATGTGTAGCCAGAAGCCTGCATTTGCTGGTAGTTATAATCCAATAAATCCAGCAGTTCACAACGCGCTTGCTCCATGTACTTGACATAATGACCATGCCACACAATATGCAACGCATCTACATCATAGAACGGAACTTGTATTTCTGTGCTGCAAGTTACTTCAGTCATACAAGGCCCAACGTTGTTGTTGAATGGCCTGAACAACGGTATTGATGTCCTTATCCATGGCACGGTCCTGTTCTAAGAAAGGTGTTATCTCGCTGCAGTGTTGGATGAAATCTTGTAACCCTGGGTTCAGGCCATCACGCGAAAGTTGCTGGGCCTTGATCCTCAGTTGCACGCCTTGTACCGCAGCCATTAAGGCAGCAGCAGTGGTTTGTTCAGTCAATTGCAGCACCCGCAAACAATCTCGAGCGGCTATGGTTCCCATGCTCACTTTGTCCTGATTATGACTTTCTGTAGAGCGTGAAAAAACCGATGCAGGCATGGTCAGCTTCAAGGCTTCTGCGGTCCACGCTGAACAAGCAATCTGGACGGCCTTAAAACCATGGTTGATGGCTTGCACATCAGCACCAGCCCCGGTCAAGTTTCTGGGCAAACCATGATTGAATTTTACATCCACCAGCAAAGCCATTTGGCGGTCCATTAAATCCGATAAGTTGGCCACATTGTTTTTCATTGCATCCATCACAAAAGCAATGTGACCACCATAAAAGTGTCCACCATGGTGAATGCTTCGGTTTTCTGCATTGATGATTGGGTTGTCATTGGCGCTGTTCAGTTCGTTTTCAATGGTGTGTTTATACCAAGGCAATATATCCTCTAATACACCAATCACATGTGGTGCACAGCGAATAGAATAGCGTTCTTGCAAACGCCCTGAATCATATAAGGAAGTATCGGTTTTAAGGTCTTCTCTCACCCTCTTGGCCACCAACTGCTGACCCTGATGTGGTTTGACTGAAAACAAAAACTCATCAAAATGCTGTGGGTTAGAGCCCAAAGCAATGGCGGCCAAAGCCGTTACACGGGCATTTAACCGAGACAAGTATTCAGCCCGATGGTAGGCTTCAATTGCCAATGCAGTCATCACTGCAGTACCATTCATTATGGCCAAACCTTCTTTGGGTTTAAGCGTCAATGGTTTGATGCCTGCTTTAGCAAATGCTTCAGCTGTGGCAACAATTTGACCTTGGTAATAGACTTCACGCTCCCCACACAACACCGCAGCAATATAAGACAGTGGCGTTAAATCACCACTGGCGCCCACAGAGCCTTCTTCTGGTATCACCGGGATGATGTCATTATTCAGCAAACTTGCCAGTTGTTCAAGCAAACAATAACGCACGCCTGACACCCCTTGGCACAAAGACACCAAGCGCACAGCCAGCACCATCCTTGCTTGCTGTTCACTCAACATTCGACCGGTGCCACAGCCGTGAAAGGTGTATAAATTTTTAGGCATTTGCATGGCCAATGATTCACTGACTGGTACATCACAAGAATCACCAAAGCCAGTGGTGACACCATATATCACACCTTCTTCTGTCAACAATTGAGCCAAAAACTCAGCGCCTTTATTGATTCTTTCCACAAACTCAGGTGCAGCACTTAACGCACATTCAGCACCCTGCTGAGCCAAGTTCACTATTTGAGTAAGGGTGGCCTTGTTCGCACCAATATTTATTGAGTTATCCTTCATAAGGGTCATTCTTTGTGCCAAAAATCATGGAAATTGTACCATTGTAATGGAGCCAGTTTAAGCTGACGTTCAAGGGTGTGTATATAGTGTTGTGCATGCTGTTGTAAAACCAGCTGCTTGTTGTTCCGTCCAAAGGATATTTTATTGGCCAATGATTCAAACACCACTTGATAGCCTGCACCTTGCTTGGTACAAAACAAACCGATCAAAGGACAACCCAGCACCTTAGCCAATACATAAGGTCCAATCGGAACCTTCGCAGCTTCACCTAAAAAATCAACCTCAACCACACCTTTTTCGTTGTTCACGGGTATTCTGTCTCCCGCAATAACCACAAACTCACCCGCTTCAACTTTCTCTTTCAACTCAATGGCCATTTGCATGTTCATGGCATCGCCTTGAATCACTGACAAGGCGTATTCTGGGTTGAATTTTTTAATCGCCTGGGTGAATTTTTTGGCATTTTTAGTGTGCATGAACACATTAAATACTGCCCCCTTGTTGGCCCCAGATGCCATCCGCGAGACTTCAAAATTACCCACATGAGAAACCACAATCACAGCCCCTTGATTTTTGTTTCTTAAATCCAAAAATACTTGGTTGTTTACTTTAGTGAGTTTAAATTTACTGACTTTACCTTGCCATGCAGCCATTCGATCTACAATTCCAAAGCCAAAGTTAAAGAATATTTTCAGCACATGCCACTGTGAAGCTTCTGGCGCAGCTGGGAAATAGGCATTGAGGCGAACTAAATAAGCCTTGAGGTTGCTTCGGGCTGTACCATTGAACAGATAAAAATACAGCAACACCGGCGACATGAATAATTTACATACAGTGGCACCAAGTAGTTTAAAGGAGTAGAGCAAAAATAAGATACCCAGCAATGAGCCACGTTCATCCGTTTGCGCCCAATGCTTGGCTTTATCCCTTGGTTCAGTTGGTGCTGGTTTCATCGGTAGTCATGGCCAAATATTTTACGGTACAACATCACAGGTGATCGCAACAACATACCAAAGAACAATTTTGTGTGCATCCAACTGATTCCTGCATTGTCTTTGAACGCCCTGAAATTAGATGGCACATCTTCATGGTAAACCACTTTGGTGGGTAAGTTAATGATCCGCACCTGGTCCCAATACAGTCGCACCAAAACTTCGGTATCAAAATTCATGCGACTGCCAAGCTTTCTGCGTCGAATCAACTTTACAGTAGCTGCCAATGGGTATGAGCGAAAGCCGCACATTGAATCTGCAATGTCAAAAGACCAGGTGTTGATCCATACCCATACATGCGTCAGGTAGCGGGCATAATAACGCGCCTTGTTAACCGATTGGTCATATTCTGGAACGCCACAAATTAAGGCTTTTGGGTGTTGTTTCGAGCGTGCCATGAATGCAGGCACATCCTGCATGTCATGTTGGTAGTCGGCATCAATTTGAATGGCATGAGAAAAGCCTGCATCATAGGCATGAGACAAACCAGCCATCACTGCACCACCTTTGCCTAAGTTTTCCGGCAAGGTCAATAAGGTTAGGCTGTCATACTGAGCTACAATGGCTGCAATTTTCTGTCGAGAACAGGGCTCGCTGCCATCATCAACCATGATGATTGGCACTGCATAAATCGACAGGTCAGCAAGCAATTCTGCCAATTTATGGTGGTGATTATATACTGGAATAACAATACAAAATTGAGTCATGCTTGGGTACCCTGTTTAAATACAAACACACCTTTGGACTTGAGCTGGCCTGCAGCCATATATTTAAACTCCACTTGGTCTTTATTAATATGGTGTTGAATATACAGTTCTGTGTC
Source organism: uncultured Marinicella sp. (assembly GCA_947502595.1). Taxonomy (GTDB): domain Bacteria; phylum Pseudomonadota; class Gammaproteobacteria; order Xanthomonadales; family Marinicellaceae; genus Marinicella. The sequence goes on from CANNAM010000006.1 coordinate 13,009, forward strand.
AGAGTTTGGAGCAATTGGCGATTTAAATTTCAGCTGCCTTAAGCCAACAAATTCACCGTTCACCCTTAGATACCGCTCGGTAATTTTTTTCACAATATACAGCTGGGCCACCGCAGGCATGATGGGCAATTGCGCAAAATGACCATCAAAAAAATCCAAATCAGCAGCTAGCTGCAAGTTAATTTGAATAGTGTGGGTTTCAGCCGTTTGCTGCTGGTTTGTCAGTGTATATTCAGGTAACTTCACTGCAACCTCCGCTGTATGTCAGCAACTGTGCGCTTTCCCTGGGTGTTTTCTAATGGCTCAGTAGTGAATGCAATGCGCCGTGGTATGGCCACTTGTTCAAGTTGCGCAGCCAATTGTTGCTTGATTCTTTGTTTGAATTTCAAAGCACCTTGCTGCTGCAGCTGATGCTCTCCAGCTGCACTCAAGAGCAACAATGCTGCCAGGTATTCTCTGCCCTCTTCGAGTTTAATCACAGCAGCATCCTCAATCCACTCAAGGGCAACCAGCTGTTGTTCAACGCGTTGTAAAGCAATGCGCTTTTCTTCAACCTTAACGATGCGATCTTGTCTGCCAAGTAATTTAAATCCATCCTCACTGACAACCACCCTGTCCTCAGTAGACAACCAATCGTTGTGGCAGCAAAAAGGTGACTTGACCCACAACACCCCTGCTTTGACTCGCGATTGCACTGCTGAAAACAGTTGCCATGATTGATTCAATTGTCGGTAAGCAATACCGCCAGTCTCACTGCTGCCATAGACCTGAGTGATGCGGGCATTCAGTATTTGTTCTGCACGCTGTTGGGCTTGATCAGACAAAACACCGCCCGATGAAAAGACTTGCAGTAATTGACCCTTGGTAGGACTTTGAGGCTGGTAGCCAGCATGCAGGCGTTTTAAAAACGCTGGGCTTGAGACCAACACAACATGCGGGTAACTGGCCAATAAATCTGCAATAGATTCTTCGAAAGGAATGATTTTATGCCAAATGACGTGTCCATTAAGCACTGGCCAAAGCAGTTTAAACAATAGGCCATAAATGTGTTGGTGAGAGACCGTGGCAGCAAACAGTGTACCGGCAGGGATTGGACCTAATTTGCCAGCTAAAGTGGCTTGTAATTCCGCTACTTCAGCCAGTAATTGCTCAATCTGACGACTGACCCGCTTGGGTTTTCCGGTGCTGCCAGAGGTGTAAATAATCACTTCAAAACCGCTGCCAATATGTAAAGGAGTAATAGGTTTTACTGATGAAAAGTCAAAGCTTTGCGCGCCTGGTAAATCACCAACAAACCAGTCGGCAGTAATCGCTTGTGTGAAGTCCTGGGTGTTATTGGCTGGTAAAATCAGGTTCACACCAGTACAAGCGCAGGCCATGAATGTGGTGAGAAATAATTCAGTATCAGCGGTATACAAAACACAGGATTTGACTTCAGCTGCGCGCAATTTAGCTTGTACACCAGCCACCCTGTGGATTAAATCAGCAGTATTAAGTGTGTAAGCACCACCACTGATAACCACTTGTTCTGATGGCTGATTAAACCAATGACCTAGACTGACTATGGGTTGGCTCATGGTAGCCGCCTCATCACCACCAAATGGCGGTACAACAACTCGCCCAGCCCCAAAGCGCCCATCAATAGGTAGCTGATTAAGCCGTTATATAACATCCACTGTTTATCACTGCTGAACAGCAAAGTATAGGTTGAGAACATGGCATTGAGCACAAAAAAACCACACCAAACACTGGTCAGTTTTTGCATGTACAGTTGTTTTTCGGGACCGATGTTTGTTTCGCGTATTTCAGCAAATCGCTGAATCATGGATTTATCAGTCCATAAACTACTGGCAAACACATAAAACAGCGTAACACTGATGGCTATGGGGTATATTTTGAACCAAACTTGTTGCTCAAAAATCATTGCTAAAACAGCAAATAGCAACAGCAGTACTGCACCAATAAAGCCCATTTTAAAATGTTTACTTGGCTGGACATTAATCACAGACAAACGCAGTATGGCGACCACCATCACCACCAAGGCCACTTGCCAAAACTTAAAATACAACAATCCAAAATAAATGACAAAAGGGTACGCAAGAACAATGATTGCCAGTATGAGGCGAATCAAGGTTTTCATATCAGTCTATCATTTGTTCGGCAGTATCGACCAAATCTTGAACGGTGCGCACTTTTTTAAAATCTTCTGGGTTGACGCGCTTGCCGGTGATTTCGGTTATTTTCACAGCCAAATCAACAGCATCAATACTGTCTAAATCTAAATCTTCATACAAATTAGCGGTGGGTTGAATTTCAGCCTCGTCCAGCTCAAATAAATCAACCATGGTGGCTTTGAGCACTGCTAATATTTCAGCCTTATTCATGATTCAGTTCCCTTGTTTTGTGGTGATAAATTCTGCCAATGACTTAACTGAGAAAAAATACTTTTTGATGTCTTCCTCAGCCTCATTTTTTACCGATACTTGGTATTTATTTTTCAATGCCACACCCAGCTCTAGAGCATCTATTGAATCCAAGCCCAAGCCTTCATCAAACAAAGGGGCGTCGGTTTCAATATCCGATGCTTCCATGTCATCAAGAACCAGTGCTTCAATGATCAGTTCTTTTAACTCAACAATTAGTTTTTCCAATTTGTAACTCCTCACAATAGTAATCCAGCAACATGTGATTCAATTGCCGTGATTGAATACTTAGTGCTTCTTGACTGTCCACAATGCCAGCGACTTCCAACTCACTGCCCACATCAATCGTAAAATGGGGTTTCGAAGCAGGGATTCTATACCATTTCTGGCCTTTTGCTAACATACGCGGCGTACATTTTATCGTAATTGGTAGGATATTGTGCTGTGCTTTTAGGGCAATCAAGGCCGCACCTCTTTTGAACTTTAATTTTTGCAGGTTTTTAGTCCTTGTCCCTTCTGGGAATATCAACAAATTACGACCTGCAGACAATGCACCTACACAACTGTCCAGTAGTTGTTCAGGGGTGTTGTTTTCAATATATCCAGCCGCCAGTAAAGGGCCTTTGGTGAACACATTTTGGGCCAATTTAGATTTAACCACACAGTCTGACTGTTTAAGCATTGATAACAATATAGCCACATCGATCAAGGTTGGGTGATTAGCAACCATATACAAGCCTGATGATTTAAGCCGTTCTTGGTGATGCACCTCGATAGAAAATATGCCCAAACTGCGCATCAACCAAACAAAAAACTTGAAGCTCCAATGAATGACCAATTGACCATAGTATTGCCTGTTGTGCTTGTTGGTGAATAGCAACAACAAAGGATAGGCCAATATTCCAATCAATAAACCACCGATGCCAAACACCATGAATGAGAAGCCAGTAGCCAACACGCGCCAACAATAGTTCAAATGCTTCAATGCCTTTCCCATAACCAACTGAGCCTGGCGTATTGGTGGACAAATCTGTTGCTGTCACCTTGCAAAAAAGCCAATTGTTTTTTGATGTGTGTATTACTTTGGTCTGCTGGAATGGATGGTTTCGCCGGAGGTTCATGCCTCAAGCTGATGCTGTCACCTGCAGTGACAATCAACTTCAGTACCACGCCCAAATCAGACGTCACATTCAACTGCTTGAATTCTGTTACTGTTGGTTCTTCAAAATACATGACCTTAATTGCTGGGTACTGTTTAAGCAAACTGACCGCTTCTAATACAGCCATTTCTACCACCCCACTCATGCTGTCTATTACAGTGTAAGGACTGTGATCCTGTCGCACCACTGACAACAAGCCTGGGATGGCATTGTGTACAGACATGCTGAACAATGCCGGTGATAAATCACCACCAAATTGTCTGATTAATTTAATAGTTCGTGTGAGCTCACTGTTCTTACTGGCATAGACTGTTGGCATGTGAGCATCTGCATCTGACAACTCATACATGGCTTTGGCCATGATTGGCATTCGCCTTTTAACCATCGCCCCCACCCCAGCCATAGCAGGCACACCATTCAAGCAAGCTGGGAATGCAGCCAACTCACCCTCGCCAGATAAATCCCATGCTGCCCATTGTTCAATAGAAAACTTTTGCATCAAACCGTGTTTCAATCCATTAATTAAGGTACCGAGTCAGAGACAAGGCTTTCCAAGGTGTTGGTAAAACTGTATTATACAAGTTTCAATTAAATTTATTCAGAGGGAATTTAACCGCCATGATAAAAACAACTGCTTTCATAATTTCATTGGGTTTATTTTGTACAACGGCGATGGCCAGAAACGATTTATTGACATTTCCATTCAATGCTGTGGTTGAACAGGCTTATGCGGATGGTATTTTAGACCGGTCTATCAGCTTTAAATTAGCTGGCGCCTCACCTACTGATGTGAAGCAAAACTATGGTGAATTTAGCAGTAATAAAAAAACCAATGCTGTTGGGAAAAGTGATGAAAAAGCCTGTAAGTGGGTGTTGCTATCGGTATTAAAATCTTTTCAAGCCAGGGCCAAATCATTGGGTGGTAATGCAGTTATTAATCTTGAGAGTAATTATAAAAACAAACGCTATTCTGATCCCAATTCATTTCAGTGTGGTGCCGGCACAATTATGGCCGGCGTAGCCATGGTGGGTGAAGTGGTTGAATTATAAAACCGGCGGTCTAAAATGCGACAGCTTGATTTGATGTAACCCAACTCAATCAGCTCCCTGCCTGGCTCAACAACCATTGTTTGATTGGTTTGATTTGGTTCAGGCGGTTCATACCAAATGCACGCAACCCCTTAATGGCGGCATTATGACTGGTGAATAGGTGATGCAATGCGTGCATGGTTTCTGAGGTTTTATGCACTTCAGCCAGGCGAACTCTTTGGTATTTTTTCAATGCATGGGCCAACGCGGCTGAGTCTTTTAAGGCCACTTGGTTGAGTTTTTCTACCAAGCACTCAGCATCTGCGAATCCAAGGTTCACTCCTTGCCCGGCCAACGGGTGGATGGTATGAGCTGCATCACCTAACAGGGCCACACGGCCTCGGTAAAAGGCTTTGGCGTATGCTTTGTTCAACGGGAAAGCTGCCCGCTCACTGCACAATTCAAGGTGGCCAAAATCACGGTTGATGTGGGCTTTTAAGCCATTGACGAAATAACTTTCATCGGCTTTCAGCCAATGCTCAACTTGGTCATCTGGCAAGCTCCATACCATCGAAAACAAACCATCATTCATTGGCAGTAAACCAACTGGACCACCTTGATTGAATGCTTGTAACGCAGTGTTATTTGGTGCTTTTTCCAGCGTCAAATATGCCACCAAGCCATGCTGTTGGTAGGATTTTTGTACAGATTCTATACCCAGCTGGGTCCGTACTTGTGAGCGCGCACCATCGGCCCCGAGCAGTAAATAGCCACTCAAGGGCAAGGAGCCGGCACCCTCACCAGTATGGCCAACGGCGGTTTGAACCTCAAGATTAAGGCAGACTTTTCTGCCCGTATCATCAAATTCAGTCATGCTTGACTTGTAGTACACATCAATGTTGCTGTGTTCATTGGCTTGGCGTTGTGCCGCTGCTATGGTTTGCTGATTTTCAATGATGGCACCCAACACCTGTTGGCTGTCACTGTTGAATTCAATTTCACCGGTTGAGTGGTTGTCCCATACTTGCATATGCTGGTAATAGCCAACGCTGTTGTGGTGCCAATGTTGACTGATTCCTAACCGTTCAAACAAATCTAAATTATGCTTAGAAATGGCAGCCACTCTTAAATGCCGTGCAGCCAAATGATCTGAATCCATGCGGCTGTAGAGACTTTGTTCGCGGGCTTCTACCAGTGCCACTGTGTAACCTTGCTCGGCCAATAACAAGGCGGTTACCGTCCCCACCATGCCTGCACCATTGATGATGATGTCATAATGTTGTGTCATCGCAATCCACCTGCGGTTTTAAATAACGCTTTTTTTAAACTTAGACTGGCATTGACTGCCACCAAACCCATAGATCGACATGCATTGACCAATGGTTCATCTATTTGAAACCAAGTCATCAAATCATCGGTGTAATTCAAGGTTCTTTGCTGGTCTGCATCCGATGCTTGCTGATAGGCTTGCAGTACCGATTCACTGCCTAGACATTGACCCTGCGCTTTCGCCATTTGTAGCTGTGCGCTGAGGCGCTTGATGCCCCGCACCGCCAAATTCAAGCCTTGGGCCGATACTGGACTGACGGCATGTGCGGCATTGCCCATCAACACCACCCGCTTGGCATGTTGCACAGGCACTTTAATCTGATATATTGGATAACTGCTGCGTCGACCCAGTTGCTGAAACTCACCGGCACGGTAACCGAATTGTTGTTGCGCTTGTTGAATAAAGGTTGGCTCATCTGCTGCCAGCATTGCTGCCGCTTGAGCAGTAGGCATAGACCAGACAAAACCAAAACGATTGTTGAATGGCAACAAGGCCATAGGACCATAAGCTGTCAGTCGTTCAAAAGCATGGTTGTGGTGTCGTTGCGAAGTGGTGATGTTACAAACAATGGCGCTGCGCTGATAGGACTTGATTGCAGTGGCTAATTTTAATTGTTGCCTGATTGCTGATTGTACACCATCGGCACCGACCATCAATTGTGCTGTAACGGCTACTGTCTCAGCAACTTGGTGTTCGTTTGTACGCTCGACCGTTAGGTTAATGTGTTGCTCTGTTGCGGCAAATTCCAACAGTTTGGCAGGTTGCATATGGTCTATCAATGGCTGTTGTTGAACCGCTTTGAGTAAAACATTGGCCAAAGTTTTGGCAGCCACCACATGTCCCAATTGTGGTACATCCAATTCATCTTTGGTAAATTGCACCACACCAAAATGCCCTTGGTTAGAAACATGTACATGATCAATGCTGGTTACATGAGGTTGAACTTCTGACCACAAGCCCAAGGCCTGCCAAAACAGCTGCGATGAGGGATTAATCACCAAGGTGCGGTCATCAAACTGCACTTCAGTATTGCTGTCTACTTGTTGCGCTTCGAGCAGCACCACAGCAATGTCTTGCTGCGCCAATGACAACGCCAACGCCATACCCACCAAGCCACCGCCAACAATGACTACTTCTGTATCATTGGTCTCAATTGATTGTTGTTCAGGCATTGCCCTGTTTGGCTAAATCATTGCGTTGAATGCCGATTTTTTCAAAATACTCAGCACTCACATCAGTGACGTATTCATTGGAAAAACACGATGAATCAAAGCGGTCAATTTTAGGGTTACCCTCTAAACAAGCAGCCTCTAAATCTTCTAGGGTTTGATAAATCAAACGATCAGCACCTAAAATCTCACATATTTCATCTTCAGTGCGGTTGTGTGCCACCAACTCTTCAGAAACAGGCATATCAATACCGTATACATTTGGGTACCTTACCGGAGGTGCAGCAGAGGCGAAAAATACTTTTTTAGCACCTGCTTCTCTGGCCATTTGAATGATTTGTTTTGAAGTGGTACCACGCACAATCGAATCATCAACCAGCAATACATTTTTATTGCGAAACTCCAGATCGACTGCATTCAGTTTACGCCGCACCGATTTCACTCGCTGGTCTTGACCAGGCATGATGAAAGTGCGCCCTATGTAGCGATTTTTAATAAACCCTTCACGAAATTTCACACCCAATGAATAGGCCATCGGAATGGCACTGGTTCTTGAAGATTCGGGAATTGGAATCACCACATCAATGTGCTCATCAGCCCAGCGAGTTTTGATTTGTTCAGCCAGCTTTTCACCCATTCTTAAACGGGCTTTATAAACCGAAACATCATCAATCATAGAGTCAGGACGAGCGAAGTACACATACTCAAACACACAAGGTGACAATTGGCTGTGCTCTGAGCATTGTTTTTTATGTAGTTTCCTGTCATTGGTGATAATCACTGCTTCACCAGGGGCGACATCGCCTATCAGTTCAAAATCATGTTGATCCAGTGCAATGCTTTCTGAAGCCACCATGTACTCATCTTCAGCACCTTCATTTTTTCTGATGCCATAAACCAATGGCCTGATGCCGTTCGGATCTCGGAAGGCAATGATGCCATAGCCTGGAATGATAAGGACGTTGGCATAGGCGCCTTTACAGCGCTTATGCACCCTGGAAACTGCATGAAATATGGCGTCAGGGGTGATCAGTAAACCGGAGGCATTTTGCAACTCATGAGCAAACACATTGAGCAGCACCTCTGAGTCAGATTGGGTGTTGATGTGACGGCGGTCCTCGGCGAATAGTTCTTTTTTTAATTGATCGGCATTGTGTAAATTACCATTGTGCGCCAAAGCAATGCCAAACGGTGAATTGACATAAAAAGGCTGTGCTTCTTCAAAATTACTTGAGCCTGCAGTGGGGTACCTAACATGTCCTATGCCAGACAGACCTTTAAGTTTTTGTGCACTTTCAGACCTGAAAACATCACTGACCAAACCATTGTTTTTAACCAGCTCTAACTTGCCATCTTCACAGGTTGCTATACCCGCAGCGTCTTGACCGCGGTGTTGCAAGATGGTTAAACATTCATAAATCGTTGAGGCCACATCGTGGTTGCCTATTACACCAACTATTCCACACATTACAGTTCAGGTTCCGGTTCCGGCGTAAGATTGTCTGCCTCTTGCGAGGCAGGTTCTTCACCATTTTTTGGGGTGTTATTTTTCAAAGCCGGATTCAGAGTTTGCTTAAGTTGTTCCGGATCAATGAAAGAGAAATATTCAGCCAAATCTTCTGGCATTTGTTGTTTAACCCAACCGGCCAACTTGGCAAATTGGGGTGTTAATCGTGATTCTGTCCACCAAGGGTCTTTGGAAAATGGGGTGGCCTGTAAAAACAACACCAAAGCAGTGACAGCAATGACACCACGGCCCAGCCCAAAAAACATCCCAAAAAAGCGGTCAGTTGCTCCCAAGCCAGTTTTGCTGATCATTTTACCCACCAGGTAATTAATCATGCCACCAATGATAAGGGCGGCTAAAAACAAGGCAACAAAGGCGATTAAATGTCTGGCCGAAGGCAACTCAATGAAGCGCTCTAACCAGCTGGCCCCTTGATCAACAAAGGTCCAAGCCAACCAAAAGGCCCCCACCCAAATCAACAAGGACAAAACCTCACGTATCAAGCCTCTGAACAAACTGACAACCACCGAAAGCATCAAGACCGCCAGAATTGTGAGGTCAAACCAGTTCATTTTAATTGACTATTTGTCCTAACTCATGGGTTTTAATTAAGCCATCTAAATTCAGTTTTTGTTTGATCTCAGTTTGCGTTTGTTCTGCATCGATTTTTTCCATCAGCGGCCCAATTCTTAATCGGTACAACTGCACACCTTTGCTGTTGGTAACAACGTCAACAAAACCATTGAAACCGGCAGCCTTGACTTTATTACGTAATTCGATGGCATTGTTCTTGGCAGAAAAGCTTCCAAGTTGAACCACCCAGCCCATTTGACCTTGACTGGCCATTTGAGTTACTTCATCGACATTCAGTGTCACCACTTTAGGCGCACCGATATTCAGCTTTAACTGATTGACTGATTTAACATATGCATTGGCTGACTGTTCATCCTGATACAACTCTTGTGACCAAACCCGATAAAGTTTAAGACCAGGGTGGTACTCAACGATGGCTTTGATGTTTTTTTGTAATAAAGCGCTTTTGACCTTTTCGGCATTTCCTGGTTGTGAAAAACTACCTAATTTAACTCGCAAAACCTGATCTAGCACTGCGTTGTTGTTTGGTTTACTTAGTTCTTTTACTGGCACCTCTGCGGGCTTTGACACCACTTCAGGCTTAACTTCTGCTGGGGCAGTTTCAATCTGTTCTTGAACTCTTTCTTGAGGCTGGGCCTGAACCTTCGAGTCAGGCTCATTAGGTGTGTTGGTTTCTGCGGGGGTATTTTCTACTGATTTAGTGGGTTGTTTAGATGCTTCTGTTTCAATCAACCGTGCTTGCTGCTTATTCACCACCAGTTCTGCTTCACTGGCCGGCATCTCAATGGTTTGTGCCACAGGTTTATCAATATCAAATTTTTTGATTTCGAGGTTGTTTTCACCCGCTTCTGGGATATTGATACTGATGCTTTGTTGGTTTTTTTGTTCTACATCACCATCAAACAACATGGGAACAAATATAACAGCCAAAGCAATGATGACTGATGCACCGATTAATCGTTGTTTTAATTCTTGATCCATTGATTATCCATTCATGTGTTACAGTTACTCGCACTGTTTATATTGAGTTGAGATTGCAAAAATGTCAGCAGTTCTTGGTAAGACATTTGTTGTTGGCCAAAGGCCCTGTCTTGAAGTGCTTTGACTGCAAAAACCTGTTGAGCGAACTCTTCTTCCCCTATTATTATAGCGAATTGTGCGCCTGATTTATCGGCTTTTTTGAATTGTGATTTGAAAGAAGCCTGACCCATATGCAACATCATTTGTAAACCAGGAACGGCAGCACGAATTGATTCAGTCAGTTTTATCACTTGGTCATCAGCAATCGACTTATCCCTAATGAAGTACACCTGAGCTTGTGGTTTCGGTTCCCAGAGTTTATGCTCTAAGATAAGTTCTACCAGCCGATCTAAACCCATTGCAAAACCAGTTGCTGGGGTGGCTTTACCACCTTGCATTTCAACCAAACGATCATACCGACCACCGGCACATATTGTACCTTGGGCCCCTAAATCATCAGTGATCCACTCAAAAACATTGTGGGTATAATAATCTAAACCACGAACCAATTTTGGGTTCACTTGGTAGGTCAAACCACAGGCATCAAGAATGTCACACAAGCCTTTAAAGTGTTGTTGAGATTCAGTGCTCAAGTAATCTTTAATCAATGGCGCGCTTTCAATCACTGTTGCCATGGCTGGGTTTTTAGAATCCAATATACGCAAGGGGTTGCTGTGCAAGCGTTTTTTGGCTTCCTCATCCAGTAGCTCGAGGTGTTGTTCAAAGTATTTTATCAACACTTCACGGTAAGTTGCCCTACACTCAGCTGTGCCCAGGGTATTGAGTTCTAGACGGACATTTTTCAAACCTAATTGTTGCCACATTTTGTGAGTCATCAACAACAGCTCAGCATCCACATCAGGACCTGGGAAACCAAACACTTCTACGCCGACTTGTGAAAATTGGCGGTTGCGGCCTTTTTGTGGCTTTTCGTAACGGAACATAGGGCCACTGTACCAGAGCTTTTGCGGGTCATTGAAAATCAAACCATTTTGCAAAACCATGCGTACAGTCGATGCCGTGCCTTCAGGGCGCATACTGATGGAATCGCCCTTACGGGTTTCAAAAGTAAACATCTCTTTTTCAACCACATCAGTAACTTCACCAATTGCAGAATGAAACAAATCGGTTTTTTCTAAAACTGGAAAGCGTATTTCTTGGTAGCCATATTGGCTTAATAGGTCAGTTATGATGGATTCTAACTTCTGCCACACCCAGACTTGATCGGGTGTTACATCATACATGCCTCTGAGTCGACTGATTTTATTGCTCAAAATAAAGCTCTTGCAAAAAAGGGGTATTTTATACGAGCCAACTGATTAGATACAGTGTCTTGTCTATTTGAATACGATCAATTGCCCAACTTTTCTTGACACAATCGACTTAAGAGCTGGGTGTTAATGGCCAATTAAAGTCAGCAATGTCTTTTTTGATGTGTTTTGATAATTCAACCGCATTGTTATTGATGCTGATTTGCAATGATTGGGCATTACCAATTCTGAAGTGAATCGGTTCATCAGCATAGTATTCCACAATACCAGGACCCAACAAATCTTGTACAATATTGTCACCATTCTGGGTTTTAATGGCAACCCAAGCCTGGTCTTCTAAGTCGAGTTTAATCGCATAGCCACCGGTAATTTGATTGGTAGATGCATTGGCTGAATCAATTGGTTGGCTTGAAGGCACAGCAATGACACCCTCCTCTTCTTGCAACACAGCCTCAGTTTCGTTGGTTGCCGAATCTTCAGAATTGAATGGCGTATAATCGCCTGCATCACCGGTCTCAACAGCTTGATTGCTGCCATCATCAACAACAACATTGGGGCCTGACACTTGTGGAATCAACGAAGAGTAAATGATTTTCTTATCTGCTTTTGTATCACTTGAATCTGCGATAGCAATATTTTCAGAAACCACACCGGTTTCGTTCAACGACCATTTATCCCAAATAAAATAAAAACTCAAACACAGCATACCCAATAATGCCGTTCCCACAGTGTATTTGCCCAAGTGATTAGATTGACGTTTAACCCTGGCCAATGGACTGGTGCCCATTGCACCTGAAAACTTCAACTGTTTATGCTGCAAATACTCAGTTGGCATTTGCGCCAACACCGCGGCTGGATCAAGCCCTAACATTTTGCAGTAATTGGTGATATGGCCGCGAATAAAAGTAGGCGCCCCCAGTTTATCAAACTCACCTGTTTCGATATAACGAACAAAATCTTTACTGACTTTCATGCCATTGGCCATCACTTCAACTGGCATGTCCTGTTTTTTTCTGTATGCTTCCAGAGCATTTAACTCTGGCGCTTCAATATTTTGGGTTGTGTTTTTCATGTACTGTGCTTGTTATGATTTATTGAGTTTACGCAATTGTGCTAAATATGAATCAGCTGCTTTGTCATTGCCCATTTTCTTTTCAACTTCATAAGCCACTTTGAGAACTTTTTCATCTAAAGTGGTTAAACCTTCAAGTCGCTGAATGAAAGCTCGGGCTTTCATGGTGTCACCATTGCCAGCAGCAATAATAACCATGTTGTACAAGGACACCGTCATTCGAGGGTTTCTTGCCAGCGCTTGTCTGAAATGCTTTTCAGCTTGTTTGTGCTCATCAGCCTTCATCAAACACACACCGGCATTTTCATGAACGGTTTCAGGGGTGCGATAAAAAGGATTGGCTAAGGTTTTTTTATAGTATTCAACAGCTTCTAGATAATGTCCAGTTTGGCACAAAAAAGTACCATAGTTATTTAGAATCACTGGATCATTGGGCGCATGTTTAACCGACAGCTTATAATGTCTGGCGGCATCAACATCTGCATTCATTGTAGAATAAACTGTGGCAATTGCAGAGTGTGCAATGGCTAATTTGGGATTGTGTGCCAAGGCACGTTTGAATTTTTCTAAAGCAATTTCATAATCATTGCGTTCAAAGTAAGCAACGCCCATTTTGACATTCAACATGGCTGGTGAGTCTTCAGGTTCAGATTGAGAATCTGTGTCTTGATATTGCCGGTTTGTTTTGCCGCCAGATTGTGCACAACCAACCAACAGCAAAATCAGCAATGGCAATATACCGATCGTTTTCACGCAACCACCTCTAATTGTAATTTTTTAAGTTCAGCTGAACGACGTGTGCGGTCCATAAAGTCTCCAGCCAATTGACCACAGGCTGCAGCAATGTCATCGCCACGGGTTTTTCTGACTGTAGTGATCAGTCCATGTTTCATACAGATTTGCTTAAACTGTTCAATGGCTGCGGGCTTAGACTGCTTGAATTGATTGCCTGGAAAAGGGTTGAATGGAATTAAATTGATTTTACTGGGCAGCTGTTTCAGTAACTTACACAAAGCGTGGGCATGCTCAGGTTGGTCATTCATACCATCAATTAACGTATACTCAATGGTTATTCTGGCTTTGCGCTTGTCTTTAACAAAGTTTTTGCACGCCGCAAGCAAGGTTTTGATGTCGTATTTTTTATTTAAGGGAACCAACTGATTACGCAATTCATCAAAAGGCGCATGCAATGAAATGGCCAAAGACACATCTGCATCTTCGTTCAATTGATTGATATAAGGCACCAATCCAGCTGTGCTAACCGTTACCCTTCGGTTGGCGAAACCAAAGCCAAAATCATCGCGCATGATATTCAAAGCGGGTAACACTCGGCTGTAATTCGCCAAAGGTTCACCCATACCCATCATCACCACATTGGTGATTTTTCGATCACTCAGACTGTGGCCTAATTGCTTGGCTGCCACCCAAACTTGAGCAATGATTTCTGCAGTGCTTAAATGGCGGTTAAAACCCTGTGCACCAGTGGCACAGAAAGTACAATTCAACGTGCAACCCACTTGTGAAGAAACACACAAAGTACCACGATTTTTTTCAGGGATGTAAACAGTTTCTACGGCGTTGACATCATCCACTTTCAACAACCACTTGATGGTACCATCAACGGACACTTGTTCACTTAATAGCTCAGGGACAGCTGCAACACATTGCTCTGTAAGCGTTTCACGCAATGTCTTACTGAAATTAGTGAATGAATTGATGTCCAGTTGTTGCTCCCCATAAATCCATTTCATGGCCTGTGAAGCACGAAAACGTTGTTCGCCCATTTCGACAAACAACGACTCTAAACCTTCGCGATCAAAGTTCAATAAATTTATGGGGGCATTTTTCAAAATATTTTACTCGGTTTTTAGCTCAACTCAATGGCTGAGAAAAAATACGCAATTTCTGCAGCGGCTGTATCTTCGGCATCAGAACCATGTACGGCATTGGCATCAATACTGTCAGCAAAATCAGCCCTGATGGTTCCAGCAGCGGCTTCTTTAGGGTTGGTAGCACCCATAATGTCACGATTTTGTTTGATGGCTTCTTCACCTTCAAGTACTTGAATCATCACTGGACCTGATGTCATGAATGTAACCAGATCTTTGAAAAATGGTCTTTCTTTATGCACAGCATAAAAGCCTTCTGCTTCTGCTTGGCTTAACTGTTTCATTTTAGCGGCCACTATTTTCAGGCCTGCATTTTCAAATCTTTGGTAAATCTGACCTATTACATTTTTAGCAACTGCGTCAGGTTTGATGATTGATAAAGTTCTTTGCTTAGACATTTTTTACTCCAATTAAGCTTAAAATTCAAGATTTATCTTTTAAAATCTGTAATTTACAGCCTAAATTAAAAAAATTAGTTAACTTTAAGGTAATTGAAAAAATTGATTCATCAATTCAATCCAACACCTTCCTTCAAATAAACCCGCGCATTGTAACAATATTACCCAACATTAGAAACTGCAAATCCTTATTTTATGGGCACCTAAACCAGAAACACGCGCAACACAATCGTCAAATTTATACCACTTTTTCTGTACCACCTTTGATCTGAATGGCTGAAGCAACCACAAAACAATTTTTTACTCGGATTGAAGGCAATATATTGAGTTACATTGTGACCAATATTTAGGTCGTTTTTTGCGTGCTGGGTCACAACAACAGACTTTTTAGGGCATTTAATAGGGTCAAAATATAATTTCATTTGCTGTGACTTAAACGAGCGTTTGAATTGATAACGTTATTTACATCATTTACAATGCTTTGCACCTCAATTAATCAGTACCTGATATGACTACGCTCTCAACCAAGGAAAGAATACTCAACAGCACCGAAAGGCTGATCGCTGAGAATGGATTTGCTGAACTTTCGATCAGAAAAATCAGCTTACAAGCTCACACCAACTTAGCCGCGATTAACTACCATTTTGGCAACAAACAACAACTTATTAATCAAGTACTTGAAAGACGTTTGAACAACTTATTTGAGGTCAGAAAAAAGATGTTGCATGAGCTCAACCAAGGTGATGTTAACTTGGAATGCAACCTAGAACAAATTTTACATGCCTTCATCGCTCCAGCACTGTATATGATCAATGACGAACACCAAGGTGGCCGTGTGTTCATGAAGGTTTTGGCGCGTGCTTATGCTGAACAAAGTGATTCATTGCATGAGTTATTGGCGAAACGCTATACGCCCATAATCAAAGAGTTCGCTGAAGCCATCAACCTGGCTTGTCCTGACTTAAGCAGACAAACCATATTTTGGCGTTTTCACTTCATCATTGGCGCTTTGACCTACACCATGGGTGACTTTGGCGCTTCAAGCTTATCGAAACAATTGCCAGAAGCTGAATATTTCAATCAGTCAGTTGCAGAGTTGATTCAATTTGCTGTGGCCTCATTGACTGCTTAGATAACGTATGCTTCCTTATTTATTGACCTTGGGTTTTGCGGCACTGATAACCGCTTACTACAAACTGCCTTTTTGGCTGTTGTCAATTGCATGGTTTTTCACCCCGTTTATATTTTACAAGCTTCAATTCATTACCAATACTCAAGGCATCATCACCTTGTTTTTGCTGCTAAACATCATCATCATTGGAAATTTACGTTATTTACGCAGACTGCTATTTACCCTGCCCTTATTGCGAATATTCAACAGCAAAGACCGCATCAACTGGCAACATTTCGAACAAATTGATGACGGCTGGCTGGTCACCAAGTTTGAACAATCAATTTACAATGGCCACCCTGATTTTAAATTCACCGACATCGCAGAGCCAACTATTTCACCTCGAGCCAAGGACTTTGCCGAGCAACTACTGAACAATAACCGACATGACATCCTGGAGTTTCGACGGGTCATCCAACCACATAAGTACGCCGGTATGGCCATTGAAAGCCAATTCGGCGGGCAAAACTTCAGTCGCCATGAATTGGCCTATATCATTGGTCAGGTTTCACAGCTCGACCCTTTGATGGCGGCATTGATTGGCATTGTCAACACTGAATCGGTAATCAGCATCATTCAAAATCACGGCACTAAAAATCAAAAAAAATGCTACTTACCTGATTTTGCAACTGGCAAAAAACTGCCTTTTTTAAACACCACATTTCTGTATGAACTGCTAGAAAATGGCAAGTCTTCAATAGAAGGTCGAATTGATATTGAAAGCCATCAACAGCAGTCAGTGCTTGGCATTCGCTTGAGTTTCACAGACATCATCATGTTAGGCACGCCAGAATCGTCGGTATTTTATTTGGCGGTGAATTTAACCGACTTTGCCAATGAGCTCAGTCAGCGAACAAAATTAGGTACGGTGTTATGTATTTTTGATGCCCAAGTTGATCGCATTGATATCAAACAAGGCAATGATGCATACAAAGGGTTGCTGCGGTACTTCAGCTGTTCGGCCAAAGATATTTTCATCCCATTGAATCAAATCGTGGGCGGCGCGGAAAACGTCAACCAAGGGATCAAACAAATGTATTTAAATCAAGCCGCTGCAGCCAGCATTTGGCCAGCTGCTGTGTCTGCCACCATCCATAACAGCACCACTTATATCTCTTGGTTTTTTGCACACATCAAAAAGCAAAACTCCAGGGCGCTGTTGGATTATCGATTGGTACAAAAACAATTGAATCGACAGTTCAGTCATCGACAAAGGCTGCACAACATCCAACAAATGGCCTTGGTCAATGCTGATAATACATTAATGAGTTACTCTAACACCCTGTTTAAGAACTCAATATTTGATATCACCTTGGTTCAACTGTCCTGGCTCAGAACCATTTTAGGCTCACACGCACACCACATCAAAAGTGAAAACAACCTCAACCAATACTTCCGAGTTAAACACTTGAGTATGGAATTGGATGGCAACAGCCACGAAATCAATCAATTGCCGCTGATGAAAAAAGTCGCCTTGTCAGCTCATCCTTGGTATAAAAAGGAAGTCGAAATACTGAACCAAAAACACATTGACAGCAAAAAACTGGACTACATTTTATTTAAGCACCTGGCATTCATTCTGCATAATTTAGCCAAAATTTGGGTACATGCAGTGAGGACTTCATGGTTAGGGCGTTTTATTTGGCCTAAATCCAAACACCAAAACCTCATAAAACGCATGAGCAGTACTTATGCTTTAATTGCAGACATGGCCTTAATTAAGTGGTCACTTAAGTCTGAAAACAACACTGAATTCACTGGCTATTTGGCCCAATGCAACCAACAGTTGATTTTGCAAATGGCGGTGCTTCGCCAATACCAAGGCAGTGACAATGATGACAACACCCGTTTCATCCTTAAGCAATCATTGCGCGACAGCTTTTTCTTGAGCCAGCAGTCAATCAACAAATGTATTAACAGTGCGTTTTCCAGATTCACCGCCTTGCTGTTAAAAATCATGATATTTCCCTTCGGCAAGCCATTCCACCAAGCTGGTTTTTCAGCCCCAGCTGACCTGACCTTGATTAACTCAGACGCGATTAAACATTTGGCTGAAAACAACCAGGTGCTGGCGCAAATTGCACAAGCCTCAGAGCAACTCAGTCATGTTAAAAACACAGAACATGCAGTGTCCAACGCCACAGGCCTGGCATTGACCACCAAAAATTATGAGGTGCTGATTGATCGCACCCTAGCAGCTGGCATCATCAGCGTTGAACAAGCCGAGCAAATCAGATCCGCTTATGATGCCATCCATGAACTTGAACTAATTAACCATTTCGGAAATAACCATGAAAACTAAAAACATCAGAAAAGTGGCCATCCTTGGTGCTGGCGTGATGGGGGCTCAAATAGCCGCTCATTTTGCCAATGCAGGAATTCCGGCCATCCTATTTGACCTGGCCGCTGATAAAGGCGATAAAAATGGCATCGTCAACAAAGCGTTGGCCACTTTGAAGAAATTAAAACCAGCACCCTTGGGTGACAGCAAAGTACTGTCATTGATTGAACCTGCCAATTATCAAGATGACTTGGAAAAATTAAAACAAGCTGACTTAATCATTGAAGCAGTTGCTGAGCGCATGGACATCAAAAAATCTGTCTATGACATGGTAGAAGATTACATCAACAGTGACGCCATTTTTGCCACCAACACTTCAGGCTTAAGCATCAATGAATTGGCCACGGTACTGCCTGAATCTTTACAGACTAAATTTTGTGGAGTGCATTTCTTTAACCCACCACGTTACATGCAATTGGTTGAGATCATTCCAACCAACAACACCGACCCTCAAGTGGTCAGTGAATTAGAAGCGGTATTAACCACAGTGGTGGGCAAAGGCGTGATCATTGCCAAAGACACACCCAATTTCATTGCCAACCGCATTGGCGTATTTGCCATTGTATCTACCATGTACCACGGCGCCAAATTCGGCTTACCGTTTGAAACCATTGATGCCCTGACCGGGGTGTTGATAGGCCGACCCAAATCTGCCACCTTCAGAACTGCAGACGTAGTGGGTTTAGACACCTTGGCACACACCATTACCACCATGAAAAATGGTTTACCTGATGACCCATGGCATGCACACTTTGAACACCCTGCATGGATGTCAGCATTGATTGAAAAAGGCGCTTTAGGGCAAAAATCCGGTGCCGGTGTTTACATGAAAAAAGGCCGTGATATTTTGGTGTTGGATACCGAAAAGGCTGAGTACCGTGCACAGCAAGTAGAGCTTGATCCGCAGGTGCTAGAAATTTTAAAGAAAGGCAAACCGCAAGACCGTTTGACTGACTTACATGCCCTGACCGATTCACCACAAGCACAATTTCTGTGGTCTATATTCAGAGATTTATTTCATTATTGTGCGACCCAATTGGAACACATTGCTGACACCACCAGAGACATCGACTTTGCCATTCGTTGGGGGTTTGGTTATGCCCAAGGGCCTTTTGAAACCTGGCAAGCCTCCGGCTGGAACCGCATTGTTTCAATGCTTGTTGACGACATTGATGCTGGCAAAACCATGGCCTCATCTGCTTTGCCTGCTTGGGTCATGAAGGTCGACGGTGCACATGCTGCCGAAGGTTCCTACTCAGCGGCTGAAAACAAATTCAAGCCGCGATCAAATGCACCCGTTTATCAGCGCCAGCTGTTTCCAGATCGCCTGATATCAGAACAAGCCAAACACCCAAGCCATGCCGGTGAAACTATTTTCGAAGATGACGACATCCGCATTTGGCACCAAGGTGATGACATTGCGATTGCCAGTTTTAAAACCAAGAAACACATCATTGCTGAAGGGGTATTAAAAGGCTTAAGAAAAGCCGTGGCCATTGCAGAACAAGACTACAAAGGTTTGATCGTTTGGCAAACCGAAGAGCCGTTTACATTGGGTGCCAATTTAGCCCCTGCAGCCATGGCAATCACTTCAGGTCAAGTTGAGCAGGTTGAGCAATCGGTTGATTTCTTTCAACAAACCTCACAAGCCTTGCGCTTCAGTGCTGTACCCACCGTGCTCGCCACACGTGGCATGGCTTTGGGTGGTGGCTGTGAATTTTCCATGAGCTGTACTGCTGTGGTTGCTGCATTTGAAACTTATATTGGTTTGGTAGAGGCTGGCGTTGGCCTGTTGCCTGCTGGTGGCGGCTTAAAAGAAATTGCCCGTCGCACAGCAGTTGAAACTTTTGGCCAAGACCTGTACCCCATGCTCGAGCATTATTTCAAAAAAGTGGCTATGGCCGCAGTGGCAGGCAGTGCTTTGGAAGCCAAAGAAATTGGCTTTTTGAAAACCAATACTGAGGTGGTGATGAACCCCAATGAAATCCTGCATGTAGCCAAAGCCAAAGTTAACTATTTACATGACAAAGGCTATGTGCCACCAGCCAATGAACAAAACATTCGGGTGGCGGGTGAACCGGCCATTGCCAACATGCAAATGATTCTGGCCAATATGCTAGAGGGTAACATGATTTCTGAACATGATTACCAAATCGCCAAACGCATCGCAATTGTCATTGCGGGCGGCTATGTTGATGCCGATTCAATGGTTACCGAACAGTATTTACTGGATTTAGAACGTAAGTATTTTATGGAGTTGATTCAAATGCCCAAAACTTTGGCTCGAATTGAACACACATTAACCACTGGCAAACCTTTGCGCAATTGATAGGAGTTATGAATATGAAACCAGTATATATAGTTGAAGCAGTCAGAACGCCCATCGGCAAAGCCCCCAGAGGGATGTTCAGCAAAACCCGTCCAGATGATTTGTTGGCTCGTTGTTTGACTGAAATCATCGGTCGCAACCCATCATTCGATCCACAATCAATAGGTGATGTCGTCATTGGTTGTGCCATGCCAGAAGCCGAGCAAGGCATGAACGTAGCCCGCATAGCCGCCCTACTCGCAGGCTTACCCGAAAGTGTGCCCGCCATGACCATCAACCGCTTTTGTTCATCAGGCATTCAAGCTGTGGCGATTGCTGCACAGCAAATTGCCACCGGTCAGATGGATGCAGCCATAGCTGGCGGTACAGAAAGCATGAGCATGGTGCCGATGATGGGACATAAGATTGCCATGAATCCTGCGGTTTTCGAAGACGATCAAGTCGCCATCGCCTATGGCATGGGTATCACTGCTGAAAAAGTCGCTGAACAATGGCAAGTGTCCCGTGAAGACCAAGACAAATTTGCAGTTGAAAGTCACAACCGAGCACTAAATGCCATTAAAAACGGTTACTTCGACGATGAAATTATTCCTTATGAAATCACCAGTAAACAACCTGATTTCAGCAATGCCAGCAACACCGTTTCAACCCGTGTTGCGGACACCGATGAAGGCCCAAGACCTGGCTCCAGTGAAGCAATTTTGAATAAATTACGCCCTGTGTTCCGCATGGGTGGTTCAGTGACTGCTGGAAATTCTTCACAAATGTCAGATGGTGCCGGTGCCTTATTACTGTGTAACGAAAAAGTACTCAAACGGGATAATTTAACCCCAATTGCGGTGTTCCATGGCTTCTCTGTGGCCGGCGTACCACCAGAGATCATGGGTATAGGTCCAATCAAAGCGATACCAAAAGTACTCAAACTCACGGGCATCAAGCTAAAAGACTTGGATTGGATTGAGCTGAATGAAGCTTTTGCTGCACAAGCATTGGCAGTGATTGGTGAAATCGGCCTCGACCCTGAAAAGGTCAACCCCAACGGTGGTGCCATCGCACTGGGTCATCCTTTAGGAGCCACTGGTGCCTGTCGTGCAGCCACTGCCATCCACGGTTTACGTCGCACTGGAGGTAAATACGGCATGGTTACCATGTGCATTGGTACGGGTATGGGTGCAGCTGGAATCATTGAGGCGCTGTAGGCCTGAACCACTCGGTTTATACTTGAAAAGGTCGCATCTGCGGCCTTTTTTTGGCCATAGATCAGACAATAGCTTCGACATGATTTATCAGCTGTCTGTCGTGCCCAGCATCCGCTGCTGATAATACTTTACGCTTTTAAAGAAAAGTGCCAAGGCTTGTTGTATACTTATATGCATATAATAGCTGTGAGTTCAGACACCTATTGCGGTAGAGTTTTAACCTACAGCCACAACACCCAACCAGTGGGGTACTGTTATGAAAGTCCAATTCAATGATGGCAAAGTAAACCAACACATCACCAATGCGGCACCAGACTTGCCAGATGCCAGGGACTGGTGTTACCAAGCGGCATTGATCAACCTTGAAAACCACATTGACCCGCCCAGAAACTTACACATCCTTAACCAACAAGATGAACCAGCTTGTACAGGCTTTGCTCTGGCTGCGGTGATCAACTACCTCAATCAGCAACGGGGCGAAAACAAGAAAAAAGCCTCAATGCGCATGTTGTATGAAATGGCCAAACGCAATGATGAGTGGGAAGGAGAATTGTACTCAGGGTCATCTTGCCGAGGCGCCATCAAAGGCTGGTACAACATGGGCGTAAGCGAAGAGCATTTATGGTCCTACGAAGCCAACAAACCCGGAAGTTTCAGTGTTGAAGCGGCTAAAAATGCACGTTCAAATACCATTGGTGCTTATTATCGTTTGCAGCACAATGTAGCAGATTTTCATGCCGCACTGAATGAAGCGGGAGTCATATACTGTTCATCCAGAGTGCACCAAGGCTGGCAACAAAAACAGCTGAAAGATGGCGTTATACAACCGTCAGAAAAGTATGCGGGCAGCCATGCTTTTGCCATTGTAGGTTACAACCAACAAGGATTTTGGGTACAAAACTCGTGGGGCAGACAATGGGGTAAAGATGGCCTGGCCATCTGGCGGTATGAAGATTGGCAAATAAATATCCAGGATGCATGGGTGTTACGCCTGGCATTGGCCACGCCACAAATTTGGCACTTAGAACCCAAAAACCAAGCCTCCTATGCAGCAAAAATAATGCGTCAAAACAAACCCAACAGGGCAGAAGTCGCGGGGCATTTTGTCCACATCGATGACGGTCACTTTAAAGATTCTGGTAAATACTGGTCTGATCTAGACGACGTCAAAATCACCACTGATTTACTCGCTGAATCTAAAGATTATGACCACCTTGTGCTTTATGCCCATGGGGGTTTAAATAGTCCGGATGTTTCAGCCAAACGCATCCGCAGCATGAAAGAAGTGTTCAAAGCCAATCGCATCTATCCTTATCACTTCATGTATGACACTGGCTTGAAGGAAGAATTGAAAGATTTGGTTTGGCGCAAAAAAGACCCCGTTGAAGACCGAGCTGGCGGCATTACAGATGCCACCGATTGGTTGCTAGAAAAGCTCACCAGGGTGCCTGGCAGGGCCTTATGGCGAGAAATGAAAAGTGGTGCAAGACTGCCATTCAATCAAAACCAAGCTGGCACCCAAGTGTTGGAACTGTTAACCCACGCCATTGCTCAAAACAACCAACAACGTGGTGCTGAAAATGCCATTAAACTGCACCTAATTGGTCACAGCACTGGCGCTATTTTACTCGGTTGGTTGTTGCGCAGAATGAACCTTTTACCCAAATCCGAACAACAGAGAATCGTCACCACCACCCTACTGGCGCCTGCTGCCAGCATCGCCTTTTACCAGTCACATTATCAGAAAGCACTGCAATCCAGAGCCCACTCATATGGCATTGATCAGCTGTATTTATATAATTTAAGCCAACAACTGGAAGCCGATGACAGTGTAGGCCCGTACCGAAAATCATTGTTGTATCTGGTGTCACGAGCTTTTGAGGAAGACAAAAACACCGCCCTATTAGGCATGCAAAAATACGCCAACAAAGTGCCTAAAAACAGCAAAATTAAAAACATCATAAGCAATGGTCCAAGTGGTGCTGAACCTTTGAGCTGGAGTGCCACTCATGGTGGCTTTGATAACGATGTGCGTACCATGAACAGTGTACTTAAAAACATCCTCAAAGCAGAACCACTGACGCCATTTACCACAAGTGATTTGACATATTGATGCAGTATAGTTTGATTTAAATAACTGCAGCTGTGGTTAGGCATGATTCCGTTTGCTTCAGCAAACAGATTCATTGTATGATGATTTTTTTGTTTCGAGTCAACCCATTAAAAATTCACAACTTAATAACGACCTCAAGGGTTTACGACAATTGTCACAAGATGGCATTGAGGGTGTGGTCGATGTGGTTGAGGCCATGCACCAAAGAATCATCAGCTTGGGTGGCTTACTCAATCGCGGTGACTTGAACCAAACCACCGGCATCACCGCTTGGGTGTATAAAACCATACGCAAAACCACAGCACTCAGCTTCAAAGGCTTGGATCTGGCTGCAGCCACATTCAGCCCCTTACTGCCAGCAACAACCTTGGGGCGGCAACGCAACCAATGGGTTGCGATTCTTAATGGTTTATTAGGTGACCATTTGGCCGCCACCAACAACCCTTTGGCGCAAGCCATGACATGGCACCACAACGGCCAAAACATCAGCCCTCATCAAGCAGCCAAACTGTGTAACCAACAAGCAGGCCAACCCTTGTTGTTGATTCATGGTTTATGCATGAATGATGAAATGTGGCTGCGCGATGGGCACAACCACGGCGTGGCATTGCAACAGTCACACGCAATGATTCCAATCTATGTGCGCTACAACAGTGGCTTGGCTGTGTATGAAAATGGTTTGCTGCTGGAACGCATGTTGACGGCCTTTGCCCGGCAGCTAAACGCTGAAAAAAAATGTGCTGTGCTGTGCCATTCCATGGGTGGCTTGGTGTTTCGCAGTGCCCTGCACTCAGGTGATAAAAAACACGCCAGCTGGTTAAAATCAATGGATAAAGCAGTGTTTTTAGGCACCCCACACCAAGGTGCTGTGCTAGAAAAATCAGGCAACATCATTGATTACTTAATCAGTATCAACCCCTACAGTGCACCTTTCACTCAAGTGGTCAAAGTACGCAGCCACGGTATAAAAAACCTGCGTCATGGCACCGTCACACCAGACCACCAGACCATTCAACTTCCAGCAGACATAGATGCTTTTGCGCTTGCCGCCAGCACCCACAAAGATGGTCACAGCCTGCACCATAAATGGATTGGTGATGGCTTGGTCAGTGTGGATTCAGCCTTAGGTGGTCACAAACACCCTGACAGAGAGGTGGTTTTCAAAACTGAAAACAAACACACATTCAATAACTTATCGCACATGGGCTTGTTATCTGATGACAGGGTGTTGCAGCATTTGCAAACCATCTACAGTAGCCGCGATTCAGCTCAATAGAATGCCCTACTTAGCCAAAAAGTAACAACCGTCAAATAGCACCGTCGATTTATTGTCTTTGCATGTCCCTCAGCACAAAACGTTCATGGTCGAGGCGACCCGCAATGAATTCTCGTTGGCCATTGAGATCCGCGGTTCTGTCCTTTATGGCATCCATGCGATTCACCAAAGCTGCTCGGTCAACAACGCTTAAACGTCCTTGCACCAATTGGCCTTTGAGCATCCGCCACTCTTCATCAAGATCATCCAACTCTGTATTGGCGGCATCAATTTCTTCTTCCAATGACTTAACCAGCTGTTGTTGCTGGTATATTTTTTGCCCATCATGATAGGCTGATTCAAATTGATAACCCGCTTCACCACTACAAACGCCATGGTAAGTTCGGTTATTCACACCCTCTTCAAAACCACGAGCAGCTGTACAATAACGCTGCAAGCCAGCTTCTCGACCATGTAACCAATCATCCAAGTCTGTACCAACACCATGTTTGGCACAAGCCTTTTGGTGTTTTTGTATAAAGGTCTCAGGCTCACCTTTGGCGCCATCAGTAAAACCAATTTGGTACCAATCGGCCACCAAACATTGGTCCTCGTTCAAAGTAGCACAACCACTGAGCAATGCCACTGCGCCTATAAAGACAAAACTGTTTTTAACCATGATGCTGTTTAAAATTTAAAACCAATATGATACAACAACTGACAAGCTTGGTGTTAAACCCGAGCGCAAAAGCCTGTGATTATAAAAGCACCATCTATTCAGTTGCTGTGGCAGAGGTAACAAAGCATTGCATACAACTTTTAAGGCAGTTGACAGCTAAGCAGTTAAGGTCGTAAACCAAGGCTATTATGACTAAGGTGTGCTTGGTGTGGATTAAAAAACCAAATCAAAGCACCGCCCAATAAAACCCATCAAAGGTCTTCTGGAACATGCACCAGGCCGCTCATTAACACCCGAGCACTGCGCGACATACTGACTGTTTGGGCTCGCCATGTGTGGCCATTTTTATCGACTGCCGCCCCAACTTTCAAGGTGCCAGATGGGTGACCAAAACGCACTTCATCCCGCTCACCACCACCAGCGGCTGTATTAACCAAGGTGCCAGGAATCGCCGCAGCTGTTGCAATGGCCACTGCAGCCGTGCCCATCATCGCATGGTGTAATAAGCCCATAGACAACGCCCTGACATTCAAATCAATGGCACTGGCAGCGATGTTTTTACCACTGGATGATGTGTAGGCTTGCGGCGCAGCAACAAACGCCACTTTCGGTGTGTGTTGCCTGGTTTTGGCCGCTTCGATGTCATCAATCAAACCCATTTTAACTGCCCCATAAGCACGTATGGTTTCAAACATTTCAAGCGTTGCTGGGTTGCTATTGATGTCACCTTGTAACTCAGTACCTGTAAAGCCTAAGTCTGCTGCATTGATAAAAATAGTTGGGATGCCTGCAGCTATCATGGTGGCCTTGAAGGTTCCCACCCCTGGCACCTCTAATTCATCGACTAAATTGCCAGTTGGAAACATTGCCGCATCACCAACAGGATCAACAAATTCTATTTTAACTTCAGCCGCTGGAAAGGTCACACCATCTAATTCAAAGTCACCCGTTTCTTGCACCACACCATCGGTAATTGGCACATGGGCAATGATGGTTTTTTCAATATTGGCTTGCCAGATTCGCACCACTGCAACACCATTATTTGGAATGCGTGCTGGACCCACTAAGCCATTGCTGATTGCAAAAGAACCCACCGCTGCCGTTAAATTTCCACAGTTGCCACTCCAATCGACAAATGGGCGGTCAATAGCTACTTGACCAAACAAATAATCCACATCGTGATCAGGCTGGTTACTCTTAGATAAAATCACTGTTTTACTGGTGCTCGAAGTGGCACCACCCATACCGTCTGTTTGTTTACCATAAGGGTCCGGGCTGCCAATCACCCTTAATAACAGCTGGTCACGCGCTGTACCTGCTACTTGAGCCGACTTTGGTAAATCGGACAGTTTAAAGAACACGCCTTTGGAAGTGCCACCACGCATATATGTGGCTGGGATTTGAATTTGTGGTTTGTGATTCATGCTGTTTTATGCCTTCAGTTGCTCTATATGCAGTCACTGCTCTTGTGCACTGCTGATTTGTTGATTGAGGTATTATAACCACAAAAAAGGCGACCCTGAGGCCGCCTTTTATTGCGTAACTAAAAAAAATAATTATTTTTCTTCTTTACGTGCTTTCGCTGCTGCAATCACTTCTTCAGCAATGTTGTTGGGACAAGGGTTGTAGTGCGAGAACTCCATAGAGAACTGACCACGACCAGAAGTCATGGTACGCAATGAACCAATGTAACCAAACATTTCAGACAATGGCACGTCGGCTTTGATGCGCACTGCAGTTGCAGTCGGATCTTGCGACTTAATCATGCCACGTCTTCTGTTCAAGTCACCGATCACATCACCAACATGATCGTCTGGCGTGAACACATCAACTTTCATGATAGGTTCCATGATTTGTGGTGAACATTTTTTCACTGATTGACGGTAAGCACCTTTAGCAGCTGCTTCAAACGCCATGGTAGACGAATCGACCGCATGGTATGAACCGTCTTGCAAAGTGAATTTCAAATCTTGTAATGGGTAACCAGCCAACGGGCCTTCTACCATCAAGCTTTGGAAACCTTTTTCAATCGCTGACCAGTACTCTTTAGGTACGTTACCGCCTGTTACAGTCGATTCAAACTCATAGCCTGAACCCACTTCACCTGGCTCAATAGTGTAATCAATTTTACCAAACTGACCAGAACCACCTGACTGTTTCTTGTGCGTGTATGAATCAGTAATGGCAGAAGTGATGGACTCACGGTATGCTACCTGAGGTGCACCTACAATCAACTCAACACCAAATGTACGCATTAAAATGTCGACTTTAATGTCTAAGTGCAATTCACCCATTCCTTTCAAAATAGTTTCGCCTGAGTCTTCATCAGTTTCTACTTGGAAAGAAGGGTCTTCGGCAATCATTTTACCTAAAGCATTACCCATTTTTTCAGAACCACCTTTGTCTTTTGGTGCCACAGCAATCGAAATAACTGGGTCAGGGAAGATCATTGGCTCTAAAGTACAAGGGTGTTTTGGATCACATAAGGTATGTCCAGTTTGTACATTCTTCATACCCACAACCGCCAAAATATCACCGGCTTGGGCTTTTTCTAATTCATTTCTGTCATCGGCATGCATTTCTACCATGCGACCAATTCGCTCAGTTTTACCCGTTGCAGAGTTAAGAACTGTGTCACCTTTGGCCAATTTGCCCGAGTAAACCCGGATAAAGGTCAATGCACCAAAGCGATCATCCATAATTTTAAACGCCAAAGCCCTGAAAGGCTCATCGACAGTTACAGTAGCCACTTCACCAGTAGGCTCACCTGTTTCTGGGTCAGTCAAATCTTGTGGTTCTACTTCTACCGGGCTAGGCAAGTAATCAACCACAGCATCCAAAATTAATTGCATGCCTTTGTTTTTAAAGGCTGAACCACAGTAAGTTGGGAAGAACGCCAAATCACGAGTACCTTTACGGATACAACGTTTGATGTCATCCATAGACACGTCTTCACCGTCCATATATGCCATCATCAGATCATCGTCTTGCTCAACAGCTGTTTCAACCAATTGCTCATGGTAAGCATCAACTTTTTCTACCATATCAGCTGGCACGTCTTGGATTTCGAAATTTTCAGGTAATCCTGTATCGTCCCAAACGTAAGCTTTTTTGCTCAATACATCTACCACGCCAACAAAGTTATCTTCAATGCCAATAGGTAAGGTCATCACCAAAGGTGTAGCACCCAAAACTTCTTTGACTTGGTCAACAACCCTGAAAAAGTCAGCGCCCATACGGTCTAACTTATTAACGAAGATGATTCGAGCCACTTCAGAGTCATTGGCATAACGCCAGTTGGTTTCTGATTGTGGTTCTACACCACCTGAGCCGCAGAATACACCAACACCGCCATCTAAAACTTTCAACGAACGGTATACTTCTACAGTGAAATCAACGTGACCTGGAGTATCAATGATGTTAAAGCGGTGGTCTTTCCAGAAACATGTGGTCGCAGCTGATTGAATGGTGATACCACGCTCAGCTTCTTGATCCATGAAATCCATGGTTGACTCACCATCATGAGTTTCACCAGCTTTATGAATTTTACCGGTTAATTTTAGGATACGCTCGGTGGTGGTGGTTTTACCCGCATCCACGTGAGCGAAGATACCAATGTTTCTGTATTTTGATAATTCTGTCATGTCATTATTCTTATGTCATTTACCCCAAGGATAAAGTTAAAAAACAGGCCCAGTCACGATAAAAGACCTTTGGCTAAGTTGTTGAATAGATTCACTATTATCAAACAGCGAAACAGACCAACAAATCAGACAAAAGTCTCTCGAAATCTTTATAGGCCATAAAGAGCGCGCATCTTACTATAAAAGCTGGCTCAGGTTAAGGAATTCGTGATATTTTGGGGCTTTTTTTTAAATTTCAATAAAAAACGCCGATTCACATATTATTACGATGTGAATCGGCGCATAAAGAGACGTGGTGACTGTCTTGCTGACAGACTTTAAGGCTTGGACTTATAAATAAACCACCAAAGCAACCATGGCAATCGTCAACAATAAAGACATATGTATAACGCCTTTAACACTGGCCATTGGACCCATTTTACCAAAAATGGCATTCAACTCTAACAACACAGCCAAAGCCAAAGCTGCCATCAATCCATTGGACATCCCAGCAGATACAACCGCCATGCCTTCAGGGACTGCCGCACCATGTTTAGAGGCCAACATGCAAAACAGCATCGGCGCTGAAAACAACACATTGGTTCTGGAGGCCAAACCTGCTTTGCCAGCGCTTGCAACCACATCGCCTGATTTCAAGCCCAACACCACTTGTTGTTTCGGCCAAATAATCAACCACACGTTCAAGAACATAAAAGTGCCCAACAATGCACCCAACAGAATCCAGCCATTCAGTGAGGCACCCAAAACACCCAACAACACCACTCCAGTAATAAAGGTCAGCATCGCACCCCAGCGGAACCACCACAATGCCCTGGTGGCCAACTTGGCTTTCACATCAGGCAGCGCATCTTTAGCAGCTTCTTTAAAATACTCACCTTGAACAAAATTAAAGTAGTACAACATACCAATCCAAGTGATCCCAAATAAACCATGGCCCCAGCGTGCCAATAAATCAACCCATACATTATTCATGAACAACTCTCCTCAGTTAATTAAAAATTTGTTAATACATTCTATACATTAATACCATCCAGTCAATTGAAGAATCTCGAGTGATCTGGATTGAAAGGTCCTGTGTTATATGCACCTCATAAGCATTTCACAAATCCTTACAAATCAGACTTGAATTAATTAACTTCAACGTCATATGCTTGGTTAGTGGTGCGTAAGCCTGATTTTTTTGGCTTTATCGGGCATTGCCCTTTTACCCTGTAATGGTTCAGGTATAATACGCGTTTTATTAATTTAACACTGAGACATCCCTTGGGAAGCTGGATTAAAGAAAAACAACAGTCGGCCGCTTTTTTTAGCAGCAATTCAACTTGGCTGGAACAGAACTACGACCTCTATTTAGAGGACCCACAATCGGTCACACCCGAGCTACAGGCATTGTTCAAGGAGTTTGATCAAGATGAGCCAGATGTCAGACATCTGCCCATCATAGAAAAATTTGAACAAGTCGGTAAACTGCCCCCAGGTGCGGGTGCAGATGGCGTTGATGCTGCTCACGCACAAAAACAAGCCGCTGTACTGAGACTGATCAACTCTTACCGTTTGCGTGGTCATCAAAAAGCCGACCTTGACCCGATCAAATACGCCCAGCGACCAGCCACTCCAGATTTGGAACTGGCATTTCATGGTTTGTCCGAAACTGATTTAAACACCAGCTTTAACACTGGCAACTTGGTGGCCCCAGATCAGATGCCCCTCAAGGACATCATTGCTTTGCTCAACAGCATTTACTGCCAACACATTGGCATCGAATACATGCACATCATCGACGTTGAAAAACGTGAGTGGTTGCAACAAAGACTGGAAAAGCCAGCGGGTAAATTTCCGTTCAAGACTGAAGACCAAAAACAAATGCTTAAATGCCTGACGCAAGCTGAAGGTATGGAACGCTATTTACACACCAAATATGTCGGTCAAAAGCGATTTTCACTGGAAGGTGGTGATGCTTTAATTCCACAAATGGCCTTTTTAATTCAGCACTTGGGTGCCCAAAAAACCAAAGAATTGGTGATTGGTATGGCCCACCGTGGCCGTTTAAATATGTTGGTTAATATTTTAGGCAAATCACCTGCAGAATTATTTGATGAGTTTGATGGCGTTGAAGACGACGAACTAGATAATGTTAACTCAGGCGATGTTAAATACCACAAGGGCTACTCATCTGACGTCCCTACCCCAGGAGGCGATGTGCACTTGGCATTGGCCTTCAACCCATCACATTTAGAAATCATCAACCCTGTGGTGATAGGTTCAGTGCGGGCCAGACAGGTCAGACGCAATGACAGCGATAAAAATGTTGTGGTACCTGTATTGATTCATGGTGACGCGGCTTTTGAAGGCCAGGGTGTCAACATGGAGCTATTTAATATGGCAATGGTTGAAGGCTACGATGTAGGTGGCACCATTCATGTGGTAATTAACAACCAAATTGGTTTTACCACCACCCATGCATTGGATAAGAAAGCAGGGTTGTACTGCACTGAAGTGGCTAAAATTGTGCAAGCACCAATCTTTCATGTCAACGGTGATGACCCAGAAGCAGTGGTGTTCGCCACCAATTTAGCAGCTGATTACCGCTTGAAGTTTGGCATGGACGTGGTGATTGACCTGGTCTGTTACCGCAAACATGGCCACAATGAAGCTGATGAACCTTCAGCCACCCAACCACATATGTATAAGTTGATCAAAGCGCATGCATCGCCGCGTGAGATTTATGCCGAGCGTTTAACCAATGCCGGAATCATTGAAGCGGCAACAGCCAAAACATGGGTAGATAAATACCGCGATCGTTTGGATAACAAAGAAGACATCGTGGAATTTGGTCCCACCCACAACAACGATAAATTTGCTGTCGACTGGACGCCTTATATCAAGGGTGACCTGAAGGAAGCCGTTAAAACCGCGATCAGTAAAGATCGATTTGAGCAATATGGCGCAGTCATCACCACATTACCTGATGATTTAAAACCACATCCTCGAGTCAATAAAATCAACCAAGATCGCATCAAAATGCTCAACGGTGAATTACCGATGGATTGGGGGTTTGCAGAAACCATGGCTTATGCCAGTATCGTTGACGAAGGCTACCAAATTCGCATTGATGGCCAAGATTCACAACGCGGTACATTCTTTCATCGACACGCAGTTGTACACAACATACAACAAAATGAAAATTTCACCCCACTGAGCCAACTTGAAACTGACAAAAACAAAATCGACATCATAAATTCGGTGTTGTCAGAAGAAGCTGTACTGGCTTTTGAATACGGTTATGCCACCACAGAGCCCCGGGCTTTGGTTATTTGGGAAGCCCAATTTGGCGATTTCGTCAACGGCGCCCAAGTGGTGATTGACCAGTTCATTTCTTCAGGCGAAGCCAAATGGGGTCGACTCAGTGGCTTAGTGATGTTCTTGCCACATGGCTTTGAAGGTCAAGGCCCAGAACACTCATCAGCCAGGTTAGAACGGTTTTTACAATTGTGTGCAGTGAATAACATGCAAGTATGCATGCCCTCTACCCCAGCCCAAACTTTCCATATGATCAGACGACAAATGCTGCGTAAAGCGCGCAAGCCTTTGATTGTCATGACACCCAAAAGTTTGCTGCGTCATAAAATGGCCACTTCTACCAAAGAGCAGCTGACTGAAGGCCAATTTCAGACAGTTATTCCAGATCGACGGGTTAAAGCCAAAGACGTTAAACGCATCATTTTTTGCTCGGGCAAGGTGTATTATGACTTGCTGGAACAGTTGACTGAAGAGCAAAACACCAGCATTGCCCTGTCAAGAGTGGAACAACTGTATCCGTTCCCTCGCCAAGCCTTAACGGCACAGGTTGACAGCTACCCCAACGCCAAAGAAGTTATTTGGTGTCAGGAAGAACCGATAAACCAAGGTGCATGGTTCCAAATCAGACACCATTTACAACATTGTATCGCCGATCGCTTTCCCCTGTATTTTGCAGGCCGTAAAGCATCACCTTCGCCTGCAGTTGGGGCATTGAAAGTACATATTAAAGAACAACAACAATTAGTTAAAGATGCCATCCATGGGAAACATGGTTCGGCCATAGACGCGGAGTAATAAAAGTATGAGCATTGAAGTCAAAGTGCCAGTTTTACCAGAATCAGTCACTGATGCGACGGTAGCCACTTGGTATAAAAAACCGGGCGATTTCGTCAAAAGAGATGAAAATCTAGTTGATTTAGAAACTGATAAAGTGGTTTTAGAAGTCCCCGCGCCTGCCGATGGTGTGTTGGAGTCAATTACCGTAGAATCAGGCGAACTGGTTGAAGCCAACCAAGTACTGGGTGTGGTTAAAGCCGGTGAAATTCCAGCTGAGAAAGCCGATGAATCTGTGGCACCTAAAGCCAGTTCTGGTGGCCAACAAGCCGTCAAAGAAAATGCCGATATGGGCACATCTTCTCAATCATCAACTCAAGCCGATTCAAGTAACCAGTCAGTAGTCACTGGTAATGCAGGACCTGCAGCACGTAAGATGATGCAGGAAAATAACATCGACGCCTCACAAGTCAGCGGTTCAGGCCGTGGTGGTCGCATCACTAAACCTGATGTACAAACCATCGCCAATACGCCAATGGAAGAGCGTGTACCTATGAGTCGGATGCGACAAAAAATTGCAAGCCGCATGATTGAAGCGCAATCCACTGCTGCGATGCTGACTTCATTCAATGAAGTTGACTTAAAAGCAGTGATGGACATCCGTAAAAAATACAAAGAAGAATTCATCAATAAGCACGGCATCAAACTGGGCTTAATGAGCTTTTTTGTTAAAGCGGCCACTGAAGCTTTGAAACAGTTCCCAATCATCAATGCCTCGGTTGAAGGCGATGATGTGGTTTACCACAAACAACAAAACATCGGTATAGCAGTCGCCACTGATCGTGGTTTGGTGGTTCCTGTATTGAAAAACACCAATGCCATGGGCTTGGCAGACATTGATGCGGGCATTCGTGATTTTGCGGTTGCGGGCAACAGTGGCAAACTGACAATGGACGATTTAACCGGCGGCACATTCACCATCACCAATGGTGGTTCGTTTGGTTCTTTGATGTCTACCCCCATCTTGAACATGCCACAAAGCGCTATTTTAGGCATGCACACCATCAAAGAACGTCCGGTGGTAGTCAATGGTGAAATTGTGGTGCGCCCGATGATGTATTTAGCCCTCACTTATGACCACAGAATTATTGACGGTAAAGATGCTGTGTTGTTCTTGGTGGCAGTGAAAGAAATGCTAGAAGACCCTGCCAGAATGCTGTTGAACTTATAAGTCGAAGGAGACTCAGATGACTGAAAAATATGATGTGATTGTGATTGGCGGAGGACCTGCTGGGTATGTGGCAGCCATTCGTGCAGCCCAAATGGGCTTTAACACACTGTGTATTGACCGCTTTAAAAACAAACAAGATCAATACGCTTTAGGTGGCACCTGTTTAAATATTGGCTGTATCCCTTCCAAAGCCCTGCTTGACTCATCTAAGCACTATGCGCATATGACTCAACACTATGACGTGCATGGTATTGCTTTTGACAACCCTTCCATTGATGTGGCAACTATGATTGGTCGCAAAGATAAAATCGTCAAACAATTGACTGGTGGTATCGCACAACTGTTCAAGGCCAATAAGGTCAAATACAAAGCAGGCAGTGGAAAATTACTGCAGGACCGTCAAGTAGAAATCAGCAATGAAGAGGGCACTGAAGTGGTACAAGGTGAACACATCATCTTAGCCAGTGGCTCAGTACCTGTTAACATCCCCAATGTTGAAGTAGACAACCAATACATACTGGACAATGCGGGCGGCTTGAATGTTGATCAAGTGCCTGAAAAACTGGGCGTAATTGGCGCTGGTGTAATTGGCCTAGAGTTAGGCAGTGTTTGGGGCCGTTTAGGCGCTGAAGTGACGGTTTTTGAAGCCATGGATACATTCCTGGCAGCTTGTGACCAAACCATAGCCAAGATGGCAGCCCGGGAATTTAAAAAACAGGGACTTGATATTCACTTGTCTACTTTTGTTAAATCAGCCACTGTTAAAGATGGCAAAGTTGAAGTGGTGTATGAAAAAGGTGGTGAAAAAACCACTGCCACTTTTGACAAATTGTTGGTAGCAGTTGGTCGTAAAGCCGAAACTTCGGGCTTACTCAGCGAAGATTGTGGCGTTAAATTAACCGACCGCGGACAAATTGAAGTCAACGATGATTGTCAAACTTCAGTACCCAATGTTTGGGCAGTGGGCGATGCTGTAAGGGGGCCAATGCTGGCTCACAAAGCATCAGAAGAAGGCTCGGCCGTAGTAGAACGCATTGCTGGACAACATGGTCACGTAGATTTCAACACCATCCCTTGGGTGATATACACTGAACCTGAAATTGCATGGGTCGGTAAAACCGAAGAGCAGCTGAAAGAAGCTGGCGTTGAATATAAGGTTGGTACCTTCCCAATGGCAGCCAATGGTCGTGCTTTGGCCATGAATGAATCTACCGGTATGGTTAAAATACTGGCAGACAAAGAAACCGATGAATTACTCGGAGCCCACATCTACTCAGCCAATGCATCCGAAATGCTGTCTGAGTGTGTGGTAGCAATGGAGTTCAAAGGATGTGCTGAAGATTTGGCGCGCATTGTGCATGCGCACCCAACCCTGTCAGAAGCCGTGTTTGAGGCAGCCATGAATGTCGACAAAAGGGCAATTCATAAAGCCAATTAATCTGCATTGATCCTGCACAGCGAGCAAAGCCACGAATACCGTGGCTTTTTTTTGGCTGATTAAAAGCTGCTGTTGAGGTCTTTTTTAAAGCGATTCAAATCCATCACTGAAAATCAAATCTGCATATATTCCTGGTTGGTTTGGAATCGGTAACTGTCGCAATGCACCATTGCACCTTCCATCAGGTGCATCTGAAAAAACTGTACTTTCATCAAACTGATAGCTGGGCTCAGGCCAACCACGCGCATTCAATCGACAAGTGGTATTAAAACCATTGAAGCCAGTCTCATGGGTGGTGATATTTCGACCACCTAAAAATAATTGAGCTGGATTGAACTGTGCACCTGGCCACAGTAAAAATTCAGTGTTAAACACACCGCTGTACTGATGTCCTGGACGCAACTCAAGCCAGCCAGCATCCTCAGTTGCTGCATTGCTGCTGTCCCCAACGTAGTTGTCAATTAAGAAATTATAATGCGGGTAAAAGTGTTGACTCAAATCACTGTTTCGCTGCCAACCAGGACCGTTTCCTGTGTGGTTTCCAGTGACGAAGTTTTCCGGATTAACCAACTGACTGGCCACCGCATCAGTGCGAATCTGGCGCAAGGTGATTTTACTTTTTGGGCCATTGCTACCCGCATGATCACCAGCAAAATGTGAGTTACTGACCACCAAACCCCAAGCACCCATAATGCGCAAATTGTGTTCAAAGGCCGCCTTGGCATACGACCCAATGATGGCCGAATTCACCAAGCCACAATCATTGAAACAACCTATATTTAAATCTGGAATATGCCCCACCGCACCTGTCTTACTCACGTCCCCTACACTGCGCACTTCTGACAGAAAAATACCATAGGGATATGGCACCAAATCACAATCCAAATCATTGTTGATATAGCAGTTCCAACCAGCACTGTTCAGGCTGACATAGCCATTACCCGGCTCACTGAACAACACACTTTCAGACCAGTCCAAATCTAAGTTGTGTAGAGTCAATAAAGTGACACTCATGCCCACAGTTAACTCACGCAAACGTAAATTCGCTGCTGCATTACCGAACGACCAACCACTGATGACATGACCGTTAATGTCTTTACTTAAAACATCATACCCGCTGACTTGCGCATTACTGGGTATTCTGTCATTACACCCTTGAGCCGTTCCAAACACAATTTCTTGAATCAATGGATCAGCACCAGCACCATATGCATCAATTCGAATGTCACGCTCATCATAGCCAATACACATCGGCGCATACATAGCTGTTGAACCCCGTTGGTAAAGGATTCGTGTGTGGCTCAGATTGGTGGATAAGTTTTGTGGCGGTGAATCAGTGAGCTGGTTACTGACTGGAACGCCGGTAGGACAGTCAGCAAAGTCTGCATCACTTGAGATACAGTACGTATCAGTAGGTGTGTACTCAACCGCTTGGGGGTTGATGACAACATCCACGCAAGCATCATCCCAATCACCAGATGGATTCTGAACCCTGACTTTAACTGCATATTCACATTGTTGACTGGCGGCATTCCACCGGCTGTTACCAGCGCCATCACAAACAAAAGTATGGGCCGCTCGGGGTGCACCACTGACTTGCCGGTTTTTGCTGTTGCCAGTCACATTAAACACACCCGAATCAGGGTCATCAAAATTAAAATGGTAGCCAAAATATTGGCCTGTACGGCAAGCCATTAAATCATGGCCGCCAGAATAATCAACACAAGCAGGGTCAGTCGATTGTTGCGCGCTGAAATAGACGGTTTCAGGTGATACCCCTGTGGCCCGACTCAACACCGCCAGTGAAGCTGTTACCGCACCACCTGAAGTCTGCATCTGCTCACAACTGAGACCAACAACTTGATGCGGTTTTATATCCATTGCAAAACCTTCAGCAGCATACCCTAAAGCGAACAACCACCCCAGCAAAGCCAGTTTGCTTAGACTACATAGTTTCATCACTGAACACCCCTACTTAAATTGATTTAAAATCAGAGTGTACAATTTAATGAAGCTAATATAATGAGGCACGCATGATGATTGTCTGATGATTTGGCAAATTGGTGGCCTTAGTTATAATTACAGGGTATATAACCAACTATTGATTTAAACTTAGCTCCAATAAGTCAATGCCAAATTCATTGGTTTTTTTATCTGCAATCAAAACACCCATTTGTTGTACATCCGAAAACTTTAGTTTTGGCATGTTTTCAAGGGAACGACCACGAAATGTTGGGATAAAATCATTGATTGAAATAGAAACAGCTTGAACTTTATTCTCAGAGGTTTTGAATGAATAACTGTATGCGACTCCATCATAACCTTGGTTTGTTTTCAGTCTGAATTGGTAAACCCTGCCATCACCCCTGACTTTTAGTCTGAGCACATTGAAAGTGTCAACAGACGGTGAATTAATATAAGGCCATAACATCCTAACTGAGGCAAAGCCGGCATTATTTTCCAATGACAATTTACCAGTAAATCGAGCCTTACCATCCTGGAGAATAAAGTCACTGTTAGAGCGCCCGCCCATAACACCATCATTGACCAACATCATTTGTTGCTCTTGCAAACCAACAAACTTAAATACTTCAGAGCGATCGTTTTCAGTATTCATATCAGAACCATTTATCAAAAGCATACACAATATACCAATCATTATAGACCCCCTATAAAAAACCTTGAAACTTACTACAACCCTGTGAAATTACTGTGAGCTGAGAAAATCGAATTCGTCACAAAGAAACGACAGCAGAGCAACTATTATGACTTTCACGTTCAAAACACATAGGACGTAATGACTTTTTATCCACACACAGAATGAGAACAAATATGAACACAATTAATAAATCTTCAAAATTAATGACATTGGCTTTGCTGGCCATTTTTACCTTCGGCGCGATGGCAGGTGGCCACGGCGGTCACGACAAAGCCATGAAAAAACATGACATCGTTGAAACTGCAGTGGCAGCCGGTACTTTCA
Source organism: uncultured Marinicella sp. (assembly GCA_947502595.1). Lineage (GTDB taxonomy): Bacteria > Pseudomonadota > Gammaproteobacteria > Xanthomonadales > Marinicellaceae > Marinicella. Next base: position 52,328 of record CANNAM010000006.1, read on the forward strand.
CCACATTGGTGGCAGCTGTTAAAGCAGCGGGTTTGGTAGATACTTTGAAAAGCGAAGGTCCATTCACAGTATTTGCACCAACTGATGAAGCCTTTGCCAAGTTACCTGCAGGCACCATCGAAAATTTATTGAAACCAGAAAACAAAGACAAGTTGGCAGCCATATTGACCTATCATGTTGTTTCAGGCAAAGTCAAAGCCAAAGATGTGGTTAAATTATCTTCAGCAACCACAGTACAAGGCAGTGATGTGGCCATCATGGTGAATGAAGGTGCTGTGGTATTGAACGGCAACAGCAACGTGGTTAACACTGACATCAAGGCCAGCAATGGTGTGATTCATGTGATTGATACAGTCGTCATGCCTCCTGAAAAATAAGGCACAGTTCAATTTCAAATAAAAAAAAAGACCGAATAAATCGGTCTTTTTTTTTGCTAAATATTTACTTAGTCTAGAGACAAAGCAGACTTAGAACTTTCACGACGACTTCTTTCTTTGTCGCGGTATTCTTTGACACAACTGTCTTGGTCATACATCACACAAGCCAAATAATCTGTAGATTCAATCAAAGCGGCACGAATGGCTTTACCAGCTGGGGTCTTTTTATGCCCACCCAATGAACCACCAAAGCCGTTGCGAGAAAAACCGAAGTTCATACCACCGCCTTTTGAGTGACCTTCAACCGTTCTGACATACTCCACTTCACCAGTGGTGGCATTCACTACGCGCAAATCAATAGCCAAATATGCTTTTGAGCTTTTACCACCAATAGAGATGCCTTTGAAACCGATACCACCGCCGGTGCCCTTGGTGTTTTCATCGTAAGCTGCGACATTACCTGTAATCAAATATTGTGCGCCTGTGACTTTACCCATTTTAGCAGCTGAAGATTTTGAAACACGACCTGATGCACCCAAATCCTGCTCACCTAAAACACTGTCCAACTTATTTCTTTCAACCACTTTAAAAGCACCGGTTGAAACCAACTCGTTGGCCAACATACCACCTAACTCACGGCCTACATCAGACTTCCACCAATGGGCTTGGGTTTCATTGGTGAAATCCAACACCGCCACCACAGGACGATCCTTGGCAAAAACACCACTGGTTATAAATGTTGCTGCCATAATGATTAGTATTTTTTGCATTTCTTTTCTCCCTAGATAAATTAATTGATAAATGTTCTGTATACTGTAACAATCTACCTCAATTTTTTCTGACAATCAATCGTGAACAATAAAAATCTAGACCAATTACGCAGAAAATTAGATGAAATCGATGAACACATTATAACGCTGATTGCTGAACGACAGTTTAATGTGGAACAAATCGGAAATGTGAAGTTGAACACAAATTCACCAACCAGAGATTATCAACGTGAAAAACAAGTCTTAGACAAAGTCAGAAACCACGCCAAAAGCAAAGGCCTCGACCCTGAAGTTGCACAAAAAATATTTGAACTGGTAATTGAAACATCACTCAGCAAACAAGAAATACAAAAAGTCAAAGAGTCCAAATATGGAGCGAATAAAACCGCTTTAATCATTGGCGGTAACGGTAAAATGGGCCAATGGTTTGCACAGTTTTTGGCATCACAAAATTTTGACGTACACATCAATGACGTTGAACCATTAAAAAACCAGCACAATTTTGTCGCTGATTTCACCAATATCGAACTCAATCATGATTATGTGATTGTTGCTACACCTATTCAAAAGAGCGCTGAAATTCTACAACAGCTGATTGTACTAAAACCAACAGGCATCATTTTGGATATCAGTTCCATTAAAAGCCCTCTGCGCCTGCCTTTACGACAGTTGGCCGACAGCGGCTGTAAAGTCGTCTCCATCCACCCGATGTTTGGCCCAGACATCCAGCTGATGTCTGGTAAACATGTGATATTTATCGATATGGGCAATGAAGAAGCGGTCAATCAGGTCAAACAACTGTTTCAACCGACCATGGCAGAACGAATTGACATGAAGTTTGAAGATCATGACCGCCTCATTGCTTATGTGCTTGGTTTATCTCATGTGGTTAACATTGCTTTTATGACTGTGTTATCTGAATCTGGTGAAGCTGCTGAGTTACTCTCTCAATTATCCAGTACAACTTTTGATGCCCAACTAGGCATCGCCAACAAAGTGTCAAATGAGAACCCCAATCTGTACTTTGAGATCCAAAAGCTCAACCATTACAGTCCCACCACCCTCAATGCATTATCAGATGCTGTACAGCGCATCATTCAGATGGTGCACCAAGACAACCAAGCTGCATTTGTTAACATCATGAGTCAAGCCAAAAAATATATGAACCAACGAAATTAGCAGAGCCTGTACCCTTTCAACGCAAAGCCATACAAAGAGTTACATACAGGCAGTGAAATAAAATCAGTGGCCATTGATATATTGGCTGACAAGCGCCATATTATTATTTCAGCGGCATAATATATGTTGAGAATAACGCTTAATAATTGCTATAATAATTGAATTAAAAATAATCATATTGAGGTATTACCCATGAATTTTAAGAACATGAAAACATCCAACCCGGCGATGACTAAAATGGCGCAACAAACAATGAGTTTGGGGCCGGTTGATGAATTTATTGTTGATGACACACAACGCATGACAGTGAACGGCACCATCAATAAAACAGGCATCTTGCTGATGATCGTTATGGCAGTTGGTGCTTGGTCTTGGAACACCATTTTAACCAACCCCAGTTTAGGTTATGGTTTAGCCATCACTGGTGTAATTGGTGCGTTGATTGCTTCTTTGGTGGTTTCATTCAAACCCCACACAGCCCCCATAGGCGCCCCCATTGTGGCGGCTTTGGAAGGTCTGTTTGTCGGCGCCATCTCTGCTGTTTTTGAAACCAGGTTCCCAGGTTTAGTGATTCAAGCTTTGGGTTTGACTGTAGCGGTTATGTTCTCTATGTTGTTTGCTTACCGCACCGGTTTAATTAAAGTCACCGAAACATTCAAGAAAACCATGGTATTTGCCATCATGGGCATTGGCTTATTCTATGTAGTCAGTTTTGTGCTGAGCTTTTTTGGTGCTGCTCCCAGCTACTTTGAAATCGGCAACAACAGCTTGTTCAACATTGGTCTTAACTTGGTTATTGTGGGTGTGGCTGCTTTGAGCTTGGTATTGGACTTTGACTTTATTGAACGTGCAGCTGAACAAAACACGCCTAAATATATGGAGTGGTATGGCGCTTTTGGACTGATGGTTACTTTGGTCTGGCTGTACATTGAGCTGCTGCGTTTATTGGCCCGCTTCCAAAATGATTAAGGCATAAAACACAATGACCGTAAACATCATTCAAGTTGACTACCACAACCCACGTCATGCCATGCACATGATTGAGTTGTTAGATTGCTATGCCACCGACCCCATGGGCGGTGGTGTGGCCTTGAGTGATTACACGGCACAAAATTTGGTGCCCGAATTGGCCAATCGCAATGATGCTTTCAGTGTCATAGCCTATGTTGATGGCCAACCTGCTGGCTTAACCAATTGTTTCGAAGGTTTTTCGACCTTTGCTTGTAAACCACTGATCAACATCCACGATGTGGTGGTGGCCAGTGAATACCGTCGCATGGGAGTCAGCCGCAAAATGTTTGATAAAGTGGAAGAAATTGCCAAGGACAGGGGTTGCTGCAAACTCACCTTAGAATTATTGTCTGGCAATTCAATTGCTCAAGCAGCGTATGAAAATTATGGCTTCAAGCAATACCAACTTGATGATGAGAATGGCGCCGCCATGTTCTGGGAAAAACAACTATGAAAACTGTTATTATCGCAACCTTACTGCTCAGCCTATGGGGCTGCCAAAGTCAAAACACAGCAACCAGCAGCAAAGACACCACTGATCCAACCCTGAGTGCAAAAGCTTGCAGTAAAGACCTGAAAGTATGTGCCGATGGCCGCAGTGTCAGTCGCGACCCATTGAACCATTGCGAGTTTCACAGCTGTGAATCAGCTGCAGCTTCCAAAGATGAGCCAATGGTGTGTACTCAGGATGTTAAACAATGCGCTGATGGCAGTTTTGTTGGCCGAGATTCAAACAAAAAATGTGCCTTTAAACCTTGTCCCAATGGTGACGGCCCAGCTTTATACTAAAGCCTGCCAAGTTGCCAGATTATTTAAGTCTCCACCTTCAAATGCCAGCTTCTTCAAACCTTGCGTGTTGATGATAATTGATGGTTCTATTTGGTGCTGTTTAGCCAGCTGCTTAAGGCGCTGTTTCATGTCACTCAAATGATTGCCCTGCTGGCTGTTGAGTTTAATTTGTGCTGGCACATTGGCTAAACTGGGGTGCTGATCATTGCTCACGGTCGCAATTAAATTCTCTCCATTGTGCTTAACAAAATTGGCGTGCAAGCCTAAGTCAAATAAATCCGCAAACGTTTTTACGTTTCTGATGACCTCAACCATCTGTTTTGGGTTCAAAATCCAGTTTCTCGGCTTATTACGCGCTTTCGCCAACTCATCTCGCCAACCCAAGATCAACCATAATTTATTTGCCTCTACTTGATTCAAACGTTCAGATTTGACCATTTTTTGAAACAACTTTTCGGCATGACCATCATGGTCCAACTGATCAATCATTTGTTGCATCAAGACATCGAACAACTTATCCAAGCCCTTGGCAGTGAATTTTTCGGTTAATACCTGTTTAAACTCATCCAAATAAGCAATGTCTTCGACGGCGTATTGTAACTGATCATCACTCAAAGGCCTGGCCAACCAATCTGATCGACTCAAGCCCTTATCCAGTTCAACACCCATCAAATCTTGTACTAAATTCAAATACGAAGTGTGCAAATCATAGCCGGATAAAGCCGCTGCCACTTGGGTGTCATACAGTAACTGAGGCTTCTGTCCAGTCACTTGACGGTACAGCTCCAAATCCTCAGAGCCTGAATGTAAAACCAAACCTTTTATCGGTTTTAACACCATTTCAGCAATCTCTGGTATTGCTATATCAACCAAATAAACCAAGCCATCACAACTGATTTGTAATAAAGCTGGGTTCAAATAAAAGGTGCGGGTGCGTTCAAACTCGGTGTCAATGGCATAGTATTCAGACGCACTTAGTTTACCGGCTAAATTTAATGCATCTTCTGTGTCATCAACCCAGGTAAAATTTGATAAAATATTGCTCATGAAAAATCGTATTTATATTTATTTAGTCGTCCTCATTGTATGTTCTGCTTGCCAACATGCAACAAAAAATCCTGATCGCAGCCAACAATCAGCCCCAACCCCTGCAGCTAAACTGGCGCTGATCTCTATTAATGATGTCTACCGCATTGCAGGAATTGATAATGGCCAAACTGGCGGCCTGGCCAGGGTTCGGGCCTTGCGTGAGCAAATAGAAGCTGAATACAAAAACGTGTTGTTTTTACATGCTGGGGACTTCCTACATCCTTCATTTATCAGCAAGCAAGACGGTGGTTCAGCAATGATCAAAACCATGAATATGCTGGATGGTGCTGCTGAACAATTTGATGAGCGAATGCTGGTTACTTGGGGCAACCATGAATTTGATAAGAGTGGTATCCGTCACGTGCCCATGATGAATGAACTTTTGGCAGCCTCTGAATTCACGTGGCTGGACAGCAACATCCAATGGCAAGCAGATACTATCAGTTCTGAACGCATGCAAAAGTATAAATTATTTCAATTTAATGAGTTCACCGTTGGTGTGTTTTCTTACACCACTGACATTGTACACCCAGAATACATCGATAGTTTTATAGGTTACGCTGCTACTGCCGAACACTATGTGCCGATGCTGCGCGCGCAAGGTGCCGATTTTGTGATTGGCTTAACCCATCAATGGTTACAGGATGATTTGGCCATGATGGCACTGCCTGAAGCTTTCCGACCAGACATTATTTTTGGAGGTCATGAGCATTATGCACAAACTGAACAAGTAAACGGTAATTGGGTCTTAAAAGCCGATGCCGATGCCGCTTCAGCTTTGGTGGTAGAAGTTACTTTTGAGCCGACAGGTTATCAAGTGTTTCCACAATTGGTACCATTAAACAGTGAATTTCCAGAAGCACCTGAGGTGACTGACTTGGTTCAGAGCCTGAGTCTTGATAACGACACCAACTATTGTCTTAACAAAGGATTAAGCAGCGATTGTTTAGATGAAGTTTTGGGCACCACCAACAACCAACTCATAGCAGAAGAAACTGAAATCCGACGCTTTGAAACCAATTTAGGCAACACCCTGGCAGATTTGGCTTTGGCTGAATTTAACAAATGCCAAGCAGATATTGTGTTACTTAATTCAGGTTCAATCCGGCTGAACCAAAACATCCCTGCAAATTCTGATATAACGATCAAGCATTTAGAAGAAATGTTCCCCTACCCCAGCGATTTGCGATTGATTGAATTCGACAGCACCTTGTTGCCAGAAATTTTGGCGCATGCCATATCAAGTTGGACCGCTAATGGTCACTGGTTACAAATTGCAGGCTTTGTTTTCATTCACAACCCTGAGCTGCAAACAGCTGAACACATTCACCTCAAAGGCCAAGCGCATAATGAGTCTATAAAAAACCGAAAAGTTCGTGCAGTGGTACCATACTATTTAATTTCTGATGACACCGATCATGATGGTTATGAAATGCTTAATTCAGGTATGCAGCGCACATGTGAAGCCAATGGCGCCCAAATTAAAAACCTGTTTAAGCAGCACCTTAAAAGCTTACCATCTGGCCTTAACTCAAACCGTGATTTCCGTATTTGTAACACCGTAAGGGATACATGTCATTGAACCACAGTTCCAATATAAGTTTCAAAGAAATCAGTATGTTGGCACTGGGCTTCCTGTTGATATACAGCCTATATTACCTGCGCACCAACGAACAAGTATTTACCCAAGCTGTTATTGAAAACAGTGACAATGCGGTACTGAAAGCTCCTGCAGAACCAGTCGTAAAAGTTGAAACACAAGCGCAACCACTTTCACCGACCGTTTTGGACCAAGTTGAAATTCCAGACTGGCTGGCCAATAAAGATGATTTTGACTTGAGCAACCTAACTGCTGAAGACCTATTGCAATTGGCTCGATTGGCTCATCAGCAAGACCATGATTTATTTCCTGACAACCAAAACACCCTGGTTTACATTTTAAAAGCCAAAGAGCTGGGTATCGTTTCTGCTGAAATGGATGAGTTGCTCACGTCAGTACACGCCAATTTATATGACCAAGCCGAGCTAGCGATACGCAACTACGATGCGCACTTACTCACCGCACTGACCGCGAGGCTAAAATCTATTGACGAAAATGATTCTAAAATCCCTGTTTTCACCACTCAAATTGGGCTCATTTATACCCTGCAAAGATTGAGCCAGGAAATCACAACTTACTTGAACCAAGGCCAACTTTACCAAAGTGACCAAAAAGATGCTGTGCACACCTTAATCAGAGCCATCAACGTAGACAGCAACTACCCTTCGATTTCACAGTTAAAAGCACAAACACTGGAACAGCTACAAGCCAAAGCGTTGCGAGCAGCACAGGAACTTGATTTCACCATTGCTGACGAACAAATAAAAATCATGCAAGAAGTGGACGACAAACACGAACTCACCCTTGCCACCCAAACTGATATATTGGCACAAAAACAAAACAGATTTGCTTATCTGGACCAACAATTCTACGCTGCCATCAACAACCTAAATTTAACCCGTGCAGCCAATATGATAGAAGAGCTGGATGAATTAGAAATCGCCAGCAACCAATTAAGCGGTTACCAAGCACTGTTAACTAAAACCAAAACCTATGGCCCCTACGAAATTGGTGATGAGTTCAATGACATACTGCCCTTTGGCAACACCGGTCCCACTATGGTGGTGATACCCACCGGAACATTCAGCATGGGCAGCCAAACTGGGCCTAAACACCAACGCCCCAGACACACTGTAACCATCGACTATGGCTTTGCTGTGGCCAAGAATGAAATCACCGTGCAACAGTTCCAACAGTTTGTTTCAGCAACCAACTACAAATCCACTGCAGAGTTAAATAAGCGCACCAAAGTTTATGACGAAGACACAGGGCGATTCAAAGACAAGTACGGCATTAATTGGCGCCATGACTTTTTAGGCAAACCTGCCAGCCCTGACTTACCAGTGATTCATGTGTCTTGGCATGATGCCAGTGCCTATGCAGCCTGGCTCAGTTCCACCACCGGTCAAAATTACCGTTTACTTACAGAAAGTGAATTTGAATACATGTTAAGCACCAACAATGACAGCCGTTACCCATGGGGGGATGGTCCACCGACACAAATATGGGGCAACTTTTCTGGGGCCAGAGACAAATTCAAAAGAAGTCGGATTAAATGGCGCGAAGGCTTCAGTGATTATGAAGACGGTTATTGGGGCCCAGCTCCCGTGGGCTCGTTCATTGCGTCCATGCATGGCATCAACGATTTGACTGGCAACATAATGGAATGGGTTGAAGACTGTTGGCACGACACTTACACACGTGCTCCGGACGATGGGTCTGCATGGGTAAACCGCGGCTGCGAGAATCGGGTCATACGTGGTGGTAATTGGGCCAGCCCCAATGTAGAGTACCAAGTACACCACAGACTGAAAGCAGAAATGGAATTAACCGACCCCAGAATTGGCTTTCGAGTGGCCAAAACCTTTAACTATTAATCACCAATGTTTATTGAGGAAACAAAGTCATGAAATATTTCTTTTGTATTATAATCTTATGTAGTTCATACAATTTATCAGCTGCAGATACAAAAAAATCATCAAACAGCTACATAACAGCTGAATCGGTGTTTGAAAGCCACAAAGCAAACCCTAAAAAGGTTATCAAAGGCACTTTTTTGTTACCAATAAAATCCATTACAACGCAGGGATTAGACAGCTTGCTTAATACCCATTCGAACCCGCAAGACCCTAAAAACATCACTGTAATCATGCCAGTATTTATTAAAAATCATTTTCAAAGAAGCACACAAACTAGCCTTGAATCACTGTTCATCAACCACCAAATTTTAGTCAAAGGTCAAATCAATTGGACAGCACTCGAACCACTTTCAGAACAAGACAAAGCTGAATCCAAAAACATAAAAACTTTAAAGCCATCCATAAAACTAAATTTTACCGATCAATTGGTTCATTACGATTGATTAAACAGATTGTTATGATCAGTAAACTCAAATTTACAACGACCAAGCTATTGATTAAGATATAGATAATCAATAACCAATAGGTAAAAGATAATTATGAGCATCAACATAGGAATTAACAGCGATAATCGTGAAGTTATTGTAGAGGGTTTGAGTCGTTTATTGGCTGACTCTTATACACTGTACTTAAAAACCCACAACTACCATTGGAACGTAACCGGTCCAATGTTTACTGCATTGCACACCCTGTTTGAAGAACAATACACTGAGTTGGCAACAGCGGTTGATGTGATAGCAGAGCGCATCAGGGCACTTGGAGAGTTTGCCCCAGGTTCATACAAGGCGTTCGCCAAGCTGACGGCCATCAAGGAAGAGAACGATGTGCCAGATGCAGAAACCATGTTGAAAAACTTGCTAAATTCGCATGAAGTTATCATCCGCCATGCACGTGAATTACTGCAAACTGAAGCCATCGATACCGATGAAGTCAGTGGTGATTTACTTACACAAAGAATGGAATTTCACGAAAAAAATGCCTGGATGTTACGCTCAATGCTGGGCTAAGCAAAGCATGTATTCAACCTGAAAAAAAACCAGCACAGTTGTGCTGGTTTTTTTATTTAATCCTGACGCCTTTTAATTACCGCGGCGCTTTTCAACGGTTTTCCTCACTGACCGAGTAATTCTTTCAGCTGCACCATCAATTGCCATATTGATGTTTTCTGCATGGTGAGTAACTACAATCGGCTTTAAGCCACGAATACGGGCTTCCATGGTACAACGCAAATCATCATCACCGCCCTTGTGACTGTTTTCATCTGCTAGATAAACTTCAACCCTGGTGACTTCATCCTTGAAACTGTTTAAAACATCATTCAACAGGTTTTCAACATGTTGTCTCAATAAATCACCGCCTTTGACATGATGATCAGTATTGACTTGTATTTGCATCATTTACTCCTCGTTGTTATATTTGTGAAATGTCCTGTATTCATTCTGAGGTCAATATTTAAATTTTCAAACCTTTTTGTGGCTATTTCTGACTAAAGCCTAAAAATGCTGCACTTGAACGATGAAAACCAGTCTAAAGACACCTTTAAAGCAATACAGGTTTCAGCAACCTGACAAATACCTTGGCATGGCAGCCGCCTTTCTCAGGCAACCTTTAAGCAAGAATTATTCAAAAAATCACTTGCCATAAAATAAAAATCTACTATACTTTACCGCCTGTGCCGGGGTGGCGGAATTGGTAGACGCGCCGGATTCAAAATCCGGTTTCTTCGGAAGTGCGAGTTCGATTCTCGCCCTCGGCACCATTAATACCTTCCATACAAGACTGATTGTTGCTATTCTTACCTACAACAACAGTATTCAGATTGATTTTAATTTGCCTAACCTCAGATCTCAACAAAAAGAACGCACCCGCCGAGCCATCATTGATGCAGCCATTGGCCAACTCAGCGAAAGCAAAAGTTTTGCCAGTTTAAGTTTGCGTGAAGTGGCCCGCGAAGCTGGGATTGCCCCCACCTCTTTTTACAGACACTTCAAAGACATGGAAGAATTAGGCCTGACATTGGTAGATGAGTCAGGTTTGGCTTTACGACAATTGATGCGCAAAGCACGCCAACGAATGTTGAACAAACGAAGTGTTATCGCCACTTCGGTAAAAACCTTTCTCGAATTCACCCAAGCCAACCCCAATATTTTCAGGATATTATTTCACGAACGATCTGGCACCACCCAAGCCTTAAGGATGGCTGTTACACGTGAAATACAGTATTTTGTGGACGAATTAACTGAGTACATTCAAAATGAAGGCTTTGGCCAAGCCTCAGCCCACGCACAAGCCGAAGCCATGGTGGCAGTGATATTCAACACTGGGGCAGAATCAATCGCTTCCAAACCCAACCAAAGAAAAACGCTTGAAGAACGTGCCATTAAACAATTGCGATATATTGCTACTGGCGCAGCCGCACTGAAAGAAAAGGAATAAATTCAGTAATCAACCTGGTTAACTTTGATGCTGAACTGAACGCAACTCACCCTTCAGCAGCCACCCAATTCGCTTCTACCAACAACCGTTCTCCAGAACGTATGCGACCAAGGAATACATCACCTGCAATCACCTCTCCCACTCCTGCAGGGGTCCCTGTCATCAACACATCACCATCCACTAAACTGATGAATGACTTGATTTCTTGCAGTAACTCCAGCGGAGAATACAACATCATATTACACCCTCCTTGTTGTCTTAATTGACCATTGATAAATAATTCCAGACTGAGAATTTCTATTCCATCAGTGATGGGCACAAACTCGCTGAATAGCGCTGATTGATCAAATGCTTTGGCCCGTTCCCAGGGCAGCCCCTGGCTTTTAAGGCGGTTTTGAACCTGTCTTTTGGTTAAATCCAAGCCAAAACCTACAGCCACTAAATCACCCTGTTCAACTAAAAAGGCCATTTCACCTTCATAATGAAGCACTTCACCTTTCGGCACCAGCAACTTATCAGAAACTGCAGAATTTGGTTTGATAAACACCACAGGCTCAGTAGGCACTGCATTGTTCAGTTCTTTGATATGCTCAGCATAATTGCGCCCCACACAAACCACCTTTGATGGGGGTAACTGACGGCCTTTAAAGCAGATGTTATTTATCATGTTGTAATCCAAGGTTGCTCACATTAGCTGAAGGTTAATTGTTATCGCTATCTTAAGAATTGAGCAGCAGAGAATCAAACACATAAACCAAAAGTTTGTTATTTTATGGTGTTGAATAAATCGATTGGCATGTGATTTTTTGTGACACAGGCATCACCACTATATAACATTTCAGTTAAAATCATTGTTTTTTTAATTGCCTGAATCCATGAAAACTTTGCCTCACTTGCTTAAGCCATTGCTGCTGTTACTGTTAACGGAAACTGTTACAGCTGGTGGCATCCCACTTACAACAGATGATTTAGACATCATCACAGCAATCAACAGCAACCAAGCAACATTGGATGTCTTAAGCAATGATGACAGTGGCATATTAAATGATCCGTTCAAAGCAGTGGTTGCCGTTTGCGACATCAGCAGCAGCGACATGGATTGTGTTGGAACCAGTTTCAGTGATGGTATCGGCACAGTAACAGTCAACGGCACAGGCAGTGACAACAATGTTTTGTTTGATGCTGAACACCACCAAAGTCATCAGTTTAAATTCAAATACAAGATGCAGAACAGTGCCAACAACCCAGGTTTTGCAGTGGCAACGGTGGATTTGGCTTTTTTGGAAGTAAACACCCTGACTGATACAGCGAACAACAGTTGTGATGCCACAATGTGCAGCCTCAGAACAGCCATCGCTTTTGCTGTTAATGACAATGAGCCAACTGTGATAAAGTTTAAACGCGACATGAATGGCACCATTGCGCTCAACAACAGTTTAGTGATTAACTCGATTGACCTTTCAATTATTGGGCCTGGCGCTGACAAAATAACCCTATCAGGTCAAGACTTGTACCGGGTTTTATCGGTGCCAATCGGGACCGAACGTTTTTATCTTGCAGGATTGACCCTCAGCAATGGACAGACACCCAATCAAGAAAATGGTGCAGGCATTTTGATTGAAAGCGCACTTGAAACAAGGTTAGAAAATATCCGCGTCACGGAAAACAATGCCGAAGACAATGGTGGTGGTATATACGCATTGAATGCTGGTCTGACACTGATCAACAGTGAAATCAGCTACAACAGCGCTGTCAATAACGGTGGCGGGATTGGTATAACTGGCGGTTTTGGTAGCGATGTGACAATAATTAACACCACCATCAGTCACAATCAAGCCGGTACAGTCAGTGGCGGTTTATACATCAATTCAAATTTTGGACAAAATACCACTTTGAAATTTATTACGGCAGCTTTCAATGCTGCCGGTGTAATTGACAACCAAATTACCGGCAATGGCAATGTAACAATCGAATCAAGTGTGTTTGAACCCGGGCTTGCAATCACTGCCAGCAATAACTTCACCAACAACTCAATTTTCCAAAATATTTCAGGCACAATTGTTGGCAACAACAACCTTACTGACACAACGTTCATATTATCTCCTGCACTGACTGAAATCAATCAATCGGGTCTACATGGGCATAAATTTGAACCAAACAGCTTGGCATATAACCACGTTGACAATAATGTGGGCAACCCCAGTTGTGGCAATCAGATCACCACAGATCAGTTTGCCACACCCCGACCTTTAGATGGTGCTTGCGATGCCGGCGCTTATGAGTACTTGCTGATTGATTTAATCTTTGCCACTGGTTTTGAGTGAAGTACCGATATTAGGACAGAAATAAAACCCAACAACAGTTTAAACCGCCTAAACCTGGCATTAAATGAGGCTTTAATTAGGTTTTATTTAAAACGGCATCAAACTCCTCAGGCAAAGGTGCCGTGATGCTGTACGTACCAAACTGCAGGGTGTGGGCATGTAGAAATAACTGCCGATCTGAATTCGTATAGTTTTTACCATAAAACCGATCCCCTAAAACTGGGTGCCCCATGAATTGAGCATGGACCCTGATTTGATGGGTGCGTCCTGAACTGATGTCACATTGACTCAAGGTGAACTGACCATTACTTTTAAGCGGCTTAAAAACAGTTTCGGCTGACTGTCCTGTTTCACTGACAACAACATGACGAATGCCATTGATTCGGTGCGCAGTATCCAAAGCCCTATTAACTGTTGTTGCTGCTTTAAGCTGACCTACTAACACCGCCAAATAAGATTTTGAGACCGCATGCTGTTGCAGCGCTTGCTGAAACACCAACAAGGCGGGCCTGTGCATGGCCAACAACAAACAACCACTGGTGTCTTTATCCAAACGGTGTGCCAATTGCACATCAGCATAGGTTGCTAACGACGACAAAGTTTCGATTACACCCAGGGCGTGTCCAGTTCCGGTGTGGCATGGTATGCCTGCAGGCTTATTCAACACCAAGTAATCGGCATCTTCATAAATAATGTGTTTTAATAATTGTTGCTGTAAAGTTTTGGGCACTGTAACTGGCTGCCGATCAACAAAATACAAAAACGGTGGCACCCTAATCTGGTCACCTGCAGAAAGTTTATGTAAGGCTTTAACTCTTTTGCCATTGACCCTAATTTGACCTTTGCGAATCAATTTATAACAACTGCTTTTGTTGAGGTGTTTACACTGCTTAAGCAAATAATTATCAACCCGTTGACCGAGGTCATTTGCAGTGGCTATAAAAATTGGTTTTTGTTCGGTTGTCGATGGCATATTTACGGTTGTTTCAGAATGTAAAGCGGGCTAAATCAGTTCATATGACCAGATAGTCCTGTGAAAAGGCTGAAATAATGTTAAAATCTCGCGCAACTTGGCAGCCTGAGGCTGTTAAGCACTTATATTTTGGCTTAATTATTGATACCAAGCCACAGATTATACGATTTAAAACTGTTTAGTTCCAAGGAGTCGAAAATTATATTTCGCAGGAACGCAGAATCATTGGAATGATCATAAACAACTACTGAATGGAACGAAACCATTTCAGTGAATAAATGACATGAATACTGGCGACCATTCAACACCTCAAAAGACTTGGGTATTGAATGTAAAGTCACCAACGATAAGCGACTAAAAACACCGCGAGTGGTTCAGTGGATGGCTCAACACAGTTGGCCAAACACCCATAGCACAACTTAGATTTAATTATCAGCTGGCTAGAACTGCATCATCGAAAACGACCTCAATCAGCACTACAATCTGCTGTTAGTGGTTTAAATTATGCTTATTTGGCATCACTGAAGGTTCATCGTTCCTAAAACAAAAGGAACCAAGATGAAAAGAATGTTAATCAATGCAACGCACACCGATGAAATTCGCGTGGCAATTGCAGATGGTCAGAAACTCTACGATTTAGACATCGACTCAGCGGGACATTACCGCAAAAAAGGCAATATTTACAAAGCCAAAATCACCCGTGTAGAACCCTCATTAGAAGCCTGTTTTGTGAACTATGGTTCAGAAAGACACGGCTTTTTACCTTACAAAGAAATCAGCCCAGCTTATTGTAAACAAGCCCCAAGAGGCAAGGCCCGCTTACCCATCAATGAAGCCCTGAAAGAAGGCGATGAAATCATTGTTCAGGTGAATAAAGAAGAACGTGGCAACAAAGGCGCAGCCCTCAGCACTTACATTTCATTGGCTGGAAGGTACTTGGTTTATATGCCTGGTAACCACCGTGCTGGTGGCATCTCACGTCAAATTCATGGCGAAAAACGTGAGCAGTTACAAGAAATCATGCGCAAACTGGAAATTCCCAAAAATGATGGCGTGATCATCAGAACAGCTGGCTTGGGTAGGTCGTTTGATGAACTACAATGGGATTTCAATTATTTAAAACAAGTTTGGGAAGCCATTGGCACCGCCGCAGAGCAGAAAAAAGGACCCTTCTTTATTTACCAAGAAAGCGACTTATTTATCAGAGCATTACGCGACTACTTACAACCTGACATCGGCGAAATTCTGATTGATGACCGTGAAGCCTATGAAAAAGCCCGCGAATTTATGCAGCAAGTGATGCCGCACAATTTGAAAAAACTGTCCTACTACAATGACAACACCCCACTATTTTCACGTTACCAAATTGAGCGTCAAATTCAATCCGCTTTTGAGCGTGAAGTAAAACTGCCTTCAGGTGGTGCATTGGTGATAGATCAAACCGAAGCCCTGCTTTCAATCGACATCAACTCTGCCAAAGCCACCAAAGGAATTGACGTAGAAACCACTGCTTTGAACACCAACTTAGAAGCGGCTGATGAAATTGCCAGACAGTTAAAAATCCGTGACCTAGGTGGATTGGTGGTGATTGATTTCATTGACATGCGCAACAACAAAAACCAACGCGAAGTTGAAAACCGCATGCGTTCTGCCGCTGAATCAGATCGCGCCAGGGTACAAATAGGTAAAATATCTAAATTTGGCTTGCTCGAAATGTCACGCCAAAGGTTGCGTTCATCGATATCTGACTCCAGCCAAATCACCTGCCCAACTTGTGGTGGACATGGCTTTATACGTTCTATGGAATCATTGGTCATTTCCATCATTCGATTGACTGAAGAAGAAATGATCAAACCCAAAACAGGCCGTGTGGTGATTCAAGCACCGGTAGAAACCACCAACAAGATACTCAATGAGAAAAGAACTGAGTTGTCAGAAATGGAAACCAGACACGGGGTACAGGTTTCTGTCATATCGAATGACAACCTGAGTTTTCCAGATTTTCATGTTCAGCGCTTGAACACCAATGAGTCACACATCAGTGTTGATGCCATTGAACTGGTTAAACCAGAAGACTGCCATAAGCCTGTGTCACTGGACCCACCGGCACCTACAGTCGAAACCCCTGCTTTGCGTATGGTTAAACCCAATACCCAAGCACCAAAACGCTCAATTGGATTGGCCATTTCAGCTTGGTTCAAAAATTTGTTCACACAACCTAAGGACAAAAATAAAAAAACCACGCAACCTAATAAAAAGCCTTACAAGAAAAAGCCATACAACAAAGGTGGCAAAGGCCCGCAAAACAATCAAAATCAGAACAAAGCCAAAAACGGACAACAAAAGCCTGCTCAAAAACAAGCTCAAAAACAAGCTCAAAAACCTGCGGCCAAACAAAAGCAGTCTCAAAACCAGCAACAGAAACCTGCTGCCAAAGCCAATCACAACAAACAAACTGCCAACAAGCAGGCCAACAGCAAACCGACCAATAACAAGCAATCGCCTAAAAAACAAACGCCGAAACAGCAGCCTAAAAAGCAGCATGATAACAACCAAGCCAACGGCAAACAGAAACAGGCAGCTCAAAACAATCAACAGCCTAAAAATACGGGCAACAACAATCAGTCGAATAATAACGACAAACAAAACCAAGCCAACAATAAAAACACCAAATCCATATACGGTAATAAAAACCAACAACGCAACAAAGGCAAACAAAATGCCGAAACCAAAGAAGTTGATGCCAATACCGTAAAAATGATGACCCGCCCGCTCGGTAGTGTGGCTGAGTTGGCCGCAAAGAAAGAACCCATCGTGCCTTCTGGTGCTAAAAAAGCACGTCCAATCGACAGTATTGATGTTGAAGCCAAAATGAATAACCAGGCACCAACTGACAACCAACCTGCCGCTAAACAGGATGCTACGCAGCAAACTGCTAACAACAAGTCAGCTGAAAAGAAATCTGTGGATATAAAGCCTGCGGATAAGAAACTTGCGGATAAGAAGCCTGCGGATAAAAAACCTGCGGATAAAAAACCTGCGGATAAAAAACCTGCGGATAAGAAACCTGCGGATAAGAAGCCTGCGGATAAGAAGCCTGCGGATAAGAAGCCTGCGGATAAAAAACCTGCAGATAAAAAACCTGCGGATAAAAAGCCAGCGGATAAAAAGCCTGCGGATAAAAAGCCTGCGGGTAAAAAGCCTGCAGATAAAAAGCCTGCGGATAAAAAGCCTGCGGACAAAAAGCCTGCGGATAAAAAGCCTGCGGATAAAAAGCCTGCGGATAAGAAGCCTACGGATAAAAAGCCTGCGGATAAAAAGCCTGCGGATAAAAAGCCTGCAGATAAAAAGCCTGTTGAAAACAAACCAGCTGAAAGCAAAGCAAAAACTGAGTCAGCAGTGACCGCTCAAATGATAAAACCTGGCCTGTATAAAGCCAAAAAGACAGACTGATTTAGGGCAATTAAGTGTTTGATCCACGCTGGTTTACATTCAACGTGGATCAATGCCTTTATCGCCAAATTCTTGGCTGTTTTTGCCGCAGCGACTGAACTGTTAAACTCGGGAAACTGTGCAAAGTTATTAAACCACTGCTTTGGGTATCAACCACCTGAACATCTGCTGCCTTGTACCTGGCCATTATGCTGCTGGCTGGGTGATTAAAAGGGTTGTATTTGCCCGATGAATTAATCGCCAATTCAGGCTTAACCGCCTGGATAAAAGCTTCAGTAGATGATGTTTTACTGCCATGGTGTGGAATCAACAACACATCAGATTGAAGCTGCTCATTTGGCAACTGCATCAAACGGTATTCCACTGCTGACTCAATGTCACCAGTTAACAGTAAACTGTGATTCACACCAGTAACCTTCAAGACACAAGATGAATTGTTTTTAAGGTAGGGCAATAAATTGTATGGACTCAAAAATTCAAATTTAACACCACCCCAAAGCCACTGATGACCCACCACACAAGCCTTATGATCTGCTGCAGTTCCCCACACAGTATCGACTTCGATATGCTGCAATAACTGCCCTGCAGCGCCAGCATGGTCATTGTCCTGATGAGAGAGCACCAAAGCATCCAATTTGCCGAAATTATGTTTCTGCAGCCAAGGCAACACCACAGCATCTGCCAAATTAAAACCACTGTCATATGCAGCACCTACATCATAAAGCAGCACTTGATTTTGTGTGGCAATAACCACTGATAAACCTTGGCCTACATCCAGCACATAGGCAGAAAAATAACCTTCTGGGATGACAGGGTGCGGACGGTACAAACCCAGAAAAATAAACACCAGTCCCCAATAACGCTGTGGTATGGCCGCCGGTAATACCATCACCAGTGCGCCAATGATCAGAGCCAGGTACTGCCACCATTCAACCACCACTGTATTCAACACCCAAGTTGAAAATTGGTTGAACCAATCTAAACCCCAAATAAACAGCTGACTGACTGAGGTTATTAAACTTACCAACAATGCGGGGAAATACTGGAATATACTGCCCATCACCAACAACAACAGTAAAGCAGGCACCAATACAAAAGTCATCAACGGTATCATCAATAAATTAACCAACGGTGACAATAGGTTAACCCGTGAAAACACCGCTAGGCTCAAAGGTAACATGCCCACCAACAAGGTCACTTGTAGACGGATAAATGCCCAAATTTTACTTTTTGGTTGGCTTTGCCCATTGAAAGCCAATATCAATACTGCCACAGCAATGAAAGACAACCAAAAACCATTATCCAACACATTCAGCGGATCAATCAGTAACACCAACACCAAACCAGTGGCCCAAACATCCCAAGCATAGCTGGACCTTCTTACTATTTGATAAGCCCCCAACACCAATAACATGATCAAAGCACGTTGTGTTGAAACCGACAAGCCCGCCAGACAAGCATAGTAACCAGCAAACACCCAACCCAAAGTAACTTGCACAACGGGCTTGGTAATTTTTTGCGAAGGCCGAAGCTTAAAAACCAAACCACCCAACAACCAACCCATCAAAGCCACCATTCCCACATGTAAACCTGAGATTGCAATCAAGTGAGCAGTGCCTGTTTGCTGAAAAAGTTGAACATCTTGTTGGTCAAAATGAGATTTATCACCAATAGATAAGGCATGAATCAAAGCATTGACTCGGGGTTCAGCAAATGCACCGTGAATCAAAGCAGATACTTTGTTTCGCCATTGGTTAATCAGTCCCATTAAGGTGAAATAACCCGTACCTGTGGCTTGCAGTGTTTTAACACTACCCACAGCATCTATGCCGTGTCTGAACAACCATTTTTCACGATCAAAACCCACCCCATTGACTGAACCATGAGGTGGTTTTAAGTGACTTTCCAGTTGATACACTTGATTGAATGCCAACTCAGGCAAAGCAACATCTTGATGCTTATACCAACTGAGGTAATACAGCTGTTTGCTGCCAATATCTTCGGCTATGAAACTGACTTTTTGAGCTGAGTATTTAGGTAAAGAATGAACCACTACCTGAGTACTTGTGTGCTTGGGTGTTTTGATTTGCTGTTGTAACTGTTGATGTCCATGCAACAACGCATAACAAAAGCCCAAAGCGATAAATAAGAAAGGTGATGTGTGACGGAATTTGACTGCTGCTAGCAACAGTAACAAGGAAGCTGCAGCACCGATAATAAACACCATGACATTGATCTCTGGCAGCCAAAGCAGCAATGCAGCGCCCAACAAAAATGCCACAGCATGGGTTATTTTGAAGGGGTTCAGGTGTTTGTAGATTGGATCAACGCTCCTTGCTTCAACAGGTATTTTTGTTGCATTAAATCAGCAACTTTTCGATCATGCGTCACCAATACCAATGCAGTATTGTATTGTTCCTTGAGTGACAAAAACAAATCCATAACTGCAGCAGCTGTTGATTCATCTAAATTACCAGTAGGTTCATCAGCTAGAATACAAGCCGGCTTGGTTACCATGGCTCTAGCTATGGCTGCTCGCTGCCGTTCACCTCCAGATAACTGTGCTGGTCGATGGGTCAATCGATCAACCAATCCGACCTGCTGTAAAATATCGTGGGCACGGCTGTGCGCCTCGGCTTTACTTACTTTACCAATCAACAAAGGCATCATGACATTCTCAAGGGCTGAAAATTCTGGCAACAAATGATGGAACTGATAAACAAACCCCAAGTGTTGGTTGCGCAGCAGACCGCGCTGTTTGCCACTCATTTTTGAGAGTTGTTTACCCTGGATAATGATTTCACCGGCATTGGGGGTATCTAAACCGCCTAATAGATGCAGTAAAGTACTCTTGCCAGATCCGGAGGCACCCATAATTGCCACCGATTCTGCCGTGGCAATACTGAAGTTCAAAGCTTCAAAAATTTGAATTTTACGTTCACCATCGGTGAAAAACTTAGTCAGATTTTCACAACTGATTACACTGTGATTACTCATAACGCAAAGCCTCCGCTGGTTCCACTCGCGATGCCCGCCATGCGGGGTATAAAGTGGCCAAAATAGACAGACCAAAAGCTATTCCCACTATAGTCAGCACATCAGCAGTTTGTAAATCGGCCGATATTTCAGTGATGTAATAAACTTCTTTTGACAAGAATTCGGTATTGAACCACCCTTCCAGGACTTGAATAATGCTGTTGATATTCAACGCAAATACAATACCCAAAATGGTGCCTATTGAGGTCCCAATCAGACCAATCAAAGTACCAGAAACCATGAACACGCCCATTACTTGACTGCCAGACAGTCCCAAGGTGCGTAAGATGGCCACATCGGATTGTTTTTCAGTTACCAACATCACCAAAGTTGACAAGATATTGAAGGCCGCTACAGCAACAATCATAGATAAAATTATGAACATCACCATGCGTTCGGTGCGGGTTGCTTTGAAAAAGTTAACATGTTCTTGGGTCCAGTCCCTGATGCGATAAAAGCCCTCCAGCTGAGGTCCCAAATCACGTGCAATTTTAGGCGCTTGCATCAAATCATCGACCTTAATTCGCACCCCCTCTGCCGACCCTGGTGGTATACGCAACAACTTCCTAGCATCCTCCATATGGATCAAAGCCAGTTTAAAGTCATACTCATACATCCCCACTTCGAATATGCCGCTGACGGTAAATCGTTTCAACCTTGGCGTTACTCCAACTGCAGTGGTGCGAAACTCAGGCACATATAAGTTCACCGTCTCACCAGGCCCAACACCCAAATGTGCAGCCAAATCAACACCTAAAATGATGTTAAATTCACCACTTTGTAAATCATCTAATGTGCCGTAGCGCATGGCATCCTGAAACTCTGTTACCTGGGTTTCCAACTCAGGTATGATGCCTTGAATCAATGCCCCTTCAGTCCTGAAGCCTTGTAACATGCCTTCGGTCTGAATGTAAGGTGCTGCCCCTTCGACATGTGCGCTGTTTTTAACTTGATCAAGTGCGTTTTGCCAATCATCCAAATGGTCACCTTTAAAAGCCGAGATGGTGGCATGTGATACAGTACTTAAAATACGTTCTTGAAATTCTTTGTTGAAACCATTCATCACAGAAATCACCACAATCACGGTCATTACCCCCAGTGCAATACCGGCCATTGAGATAAGTGAGATGAATGAGATGAAATGATTTTTACGTTTGGCTTTGGTGTATCTGAGCCCAATAAATAAAGGTAAATTCATAAACAGTTCCACTGAATCATAGGTGTTGCGGCTTAATTCATTAACCCGGCGACATCAGCATGTCGCTCATTTCAGTCTAAGCCTGTTTGTCCATAGCAAAGCGTCAGCATAAAGGTTTAGCCTGCCTATATCAAGTGTTGATACGTAACCTTCAAATTGCGCAGCCCGGGTAATCTGGTGCATTATACCCATTGATTTACAGCACAGCCAGCGGCAATTGATCTAAGCTCAAATGACCTCAGGTTTTAAAGCCCACCGTGCCAAAGTACAAAATTCAAAGCAAAAAAAAGCCACCGAAATTAATTCGGCGGCTTGGTACAAATAGTAACGATCAGTTTTTACTGGTCGCCATCTTCGTCTTCAGCTAATTCTTCAGCCTTGTCTTTGGCATCTTCTACCATTTCAGCGGCTTTTTCTTTGCTTGCGTCAACCATGTCAGCAGCCTGTTCTTTAGATGCATCAACCATCTTTGCAGCTTTTTCTTTGGTTGCATCTACCATGTCAGCAGACTTCTCTTTGGCAGCATCAATCATATCAGCAGACTTCTCTTTAGCTGAATCGACCATGTCAGCAGCAGCTTCTTTGCTGTCTTCATAACCTTCTTCTATCGCGTCAGCGGCATCAGCAGCACCTTCTTTAACTGCTTCAGTTGCATCACCAGCCGTTTCTTTAACCGCTTGGCCCACTTCTTTGGCTTTGTCGGCTGTTTTGTCAGCAGCTTGTTTAACTTCTGTTTTGACTTTGTCCATAGCCGATTGATCCGTTTTAGCGGCGTCATCACCACAGGCAGTTAAACCCAATAAAACCAAACCACTCATTACCAAAATTTTAATTTGTTGCATAATATCCTCCAAAAAATAAATGTTGACGGTAGATATATAGGTTTTACTCTTAAATAACAAGTCATTTCGCTGTTACAGCCTGAAATTTGATTCTTTTTACGCCTAATTAACAGTCGTTTACACTTTGAACAAAAAACCAACTGTTAAGCCTTAACTCCCTTAATACGCACAATTGAGTCAGGCTGAATTCAGCTATATAAAAAGAGCTTTTTAGCAAGGCTGATTGACATGACATCGACTAATAATTTTTGATTAATTTAACCTCTGGTCAATCAGCTGCCATGATAATATGGTGTTTTTTTTAAATGGTCCGTGCCATGAAGTTAATTACCGCTGTTTTTTGTTGTCTGACGGCTTTATCAAGTTCAGCCAACAACCATTCTTGTCAACAACCTGCCACTGCCATCGCCACAATTCAAGGCAATCAGTCAGTCAGCCCAATGGTTGACAAAATCATATGGGTTAAAGGTATTGTAACGGCTGATTTTCGTGGCAAAAACCAATTGTCTGGTTATTTTATCCAAAGCCAAACAGCAGACAATGATCCAGTCAATTCGCAAGGCCTATTCATTCATGAAAACAATCTGCAACTGCCCATCAAGGTTGGCGACCTGGTGGCATTACAAGGTTTGATTTCAGAACAACACGATGTAACCCAAATCACCCAAGTACGAAAAACTGCGATTTGCTCTTCAGGCCATCAGTTACCTGAACCTGTATCAATTAAGTTACCCCTCAATGATTTGGATCTAGAGTCATTGGAAGGCATGTATGTGACCTTGGCTGAGCCTTACATCATCAGCGATGTCAGCCAATACGTAAAGTACGGAGAGCTGAAAGTTTCATCTGAATTGTTGATGAGCCCCACTGCTTTACACCGACCAGGTGCTGCAGTTAAACAGCAGCTACAAAGCAATCAAAACAACCAATTGGTGATTGATGATGGTCGCAAGAATAAATACGCCACCCCGATTGGCAAAGGTTTGCTGCTGGATGCAGTAAAGCTGCAAAGCTTGAATGCCCAACAGCCCATTCAAATGGGCCAAAAACTGCAAACCACTGGTGTTTTGCATTATGCCTATGGTCAATACAAGCTACAGCCTACCGAAGCAGTCCAAATAAGTGGTGGCTTAAGCTCCAGCCAACGCCGTCCACTGCCCACCGGTGGCAACTTTAGAATAGCCAGTTTCAATGTCGAGAATTTCTTCACCACCTTAGACAATGGTGAAGCAATATGCGGACCGCTGAAGAACTTTTTTTGTCGCGGCGCAGACAACCCAAACGAATACCACCGCCAATTGGCCAAACTGGTTGAGGTCATCAACACCACCGATGCAGCCGTGATGGGCTTGCAGGAATTGGAAAACAACGCGGATCAATCAATACAAGCATTGGTCAATGCACTGAATTTAGCTGCCAATTACAGCAAATGGGCATATATCGACACCGGTGTTTTGGGTGAAGATGTGATCAAAGTGGCTTTGATTTATCAGCCCAAACTACTTAAACCGCACGGTGATTATGCCTTACTAGACCAAGCTGCTGACCCCGCATTCAGGGCCGACAAAAATCGTGTAATTGTGACTCAAACCTTCAGTGACCAACAAGGCCGCAGCTTCAACATGGCAACGGTACACTTTAAATCCAAAAGCTGTCGCGATGCCGAAGGTATATACCTCGATCAAAATGACGGCCAAGGCTGTTACAACCCAACCCGCGTTGCAGTAGCACAACAATTGGCCAAATGGCTGAATTCAGACCCAACTGGTCAACATGCCGAAGCCACTTTTGTGGTTGGGGATTTCAACTCTTACCAACAAGAAGACCCAATTTTCACCTTAAAATCAGCAGGATTCAGCAACTTAGCCGACAGCTATTTGCCACCAGAAAACTGGAGCACCAGTTACCGTGGCACGGTAGGCACTTTGGATTATATTTTGGCCAACCCAGCTGCTCTGAAATTAACCACAGGCTTGAGCCAATGGCACATCAACTCTGTAAGCATAGATGAGTTCAACTACAACACCGAACCGTTCAGTGACACTGTAACCAAGCCAGCTGATTTTTATCACCTGGACCCCTACGCTGCTTCAGATCATGATGTGGTTATTGCCGGAATTAAATTTAAATGACACCATTAAACCGTCGCAACAGCTGGGCTTATGCCCATCAGATAGTCTTTATCGCTTAAACAGCCATGTATCATAGCCTGAAAATGCAACTGCCTTTGACCCTATTGGTGTTGGTTTTCAATGGTTGCCTCATGTTTTTCGGCGTGACTGGCCATGACTTTAGCTTGAAATAGGGGCTGCACGCACCTGATTTGTTGATGGTTGCAGTAACCCCTGAACTTATCAAGTCAAAATTTTGAATGCTTTAGTGGCCAAATATCAAGCCGTATTTATACGATTGACCAAGAGATTTTAAGCCAAAAAAAACCCGAATAAATCGGGTTTTTTTTATTATTTCACAGTCAGTATTAGTCTTGGATAACCAATTCTGTTCTGCGGTTTTTAGCCCTGCCTTCAGCAGTGTCATTGGTGGCAATTGGGCTCAATTCACCATAACCTTTCCAAGTCATGCGATCGGCTGAAATGCCTTGGTCAACCAAGTAGTTATAAACCACTTTAGCACGACGTTCTGATAAATTTTGGTTATATGCTTCTGAAGCTGTTGAGTCAGTGTGACCAGCAACTTCTACAACCAATGTACCATGTTCGCCCATGGTTCTTACCGCAGCATCTAAAATAGCGACAGACTCAGGTTTCAAAGTGGCTTTATCCAAATCAAAGTGTACACCTTGTAGCTCAATCACTACTTCTACTTCACAACCGTCGGCATCAACCACTGCACCAGCACGGGTGTCGGGACATTTATCAACTGAGTTTTTAACTCCATCATTGTCATCATCACCATCGTGACAACCATAGGCATCAACTGCCATACCAGCTGGAGTATTTGGACATCGATCATTCTGATCGCTTACACCATCACCATCTGAATCTAATTGTGGAGCAGGCTCAACAATCTCAGGTGCTGGGGTAGCAGTTGCTGCTGCGCCCAAAGCTATGTTTAAACCCATGCTGAATAAATAATCATCATAACTGCTTTGAGTCCCTGTGTAATCATTGGTGTCTAAACGGTATTTAATTTCAGATATAAAACCCACGCGATCTGAGACATTTTTGCGTAAACCGGCGCTTAAATTTAGCATCAAGTCAGATGAGTCTACTGCCCGAGAAGCACCTTTGCCATTGTGATCCAATGAGCCGGCACCAAAACCTAAAAAGGGTCTTAATGTCGAACCTTGATTGAAATGGTATCTTGTCATCAAACCCAGCCCTGTTTGAGTAACAGAACCAGCAACATTATCAGAGTCAAGTTCAGTGCGATCAACTTCAAAATCCAGTGACCACTTTTCGTTTAAAAATTTACCTAAACCCAAACCAAACCCGAAATCAGATTCAATATTTTTAGCGTTGTCAGTGGCGGTAAAAATTAAGCTGGGTGATAACGTCCAACGATCATCATAGTCTGCTGCCAAAGCTGTTCCAGCCACACATGACAACGTTAAACCTAATAGTTTTTTCTTCATTGTTCTCTCCTAGCGAGTTTGAATTTAAAAAAGGATTATATCATATTGCACTTTTAAAACATGTAATGTGATATTGTTTTACAAATAAATTTAAGGCCTCTCTTGCAGTTGTAAAAACCCAATATCAGCGCAATAACACCTGTGTAACTTAACCCCTTCTCAGTGAAAATCAAGTGAAACTTCAATGCCAGAAAACCAGCCAGCGGTGTTAATATACCCTGATGTTTTTCAATGCCTATACATTCGTGGCTTTATGTGTGCTGACAGTGATTTTGCTTGGCATTATCTACGCACTCAAAAAACAACTGCAGGCGGTCAACAGAACCACGCACATCCTGCAACAAAAATTAAACAAAACAACCCAACTACAACTACAATCCGATGTAGCGAAATCAGACGCCATTGCCGCAAATTTAGCGAAAAACCGTTATTTATCAGGTATTTCGCACGAATTACGCACGCCATTGAATGTTATCATGGGCTATGCACAATTATTAGAAAACCAAACCTCTGATGATGACCGCCACCATGAAAAATACACTTTAATCAGACACAATTGTGAACATTTAGCACATTTGATTGAGGGTATATTGGAGTTTTCAGCCATCGAGTCGGGGAAATTAAAAGTTAAGCTTGAAACGGGTAACCTGCAAGACTTGCTGAATCAAATCATCGTGATGTTCAGTCACCAAGCCGAACAAAAAGGCTTGAATTTCAGCAGCAAAATTGACCCTCAACTGCCTCATACAGTTAAAACGGACCACAAAAGATTACAACAAATTCTGTTGAACTTACTGAACAATGCCATCAAATTCACTGACACCGGTGGCATCGAGTTCAATATCACTTACCGCAACCAAGTGGCTACTTTCAGTATCAAAGACACTGGCCGCGGCATTGAACAGACTGATTTATCGCGTATTTTTGAACCCTTTGAACGCATTGAACATACCAACAAGCCCACCAAGGGCACAGGTTTAGGCTTACCCATCACTCGACTGTTGGTTGATTTACTCGGTGGCGAACTGCAAGTAAGCAGCCAAATCAACCACGGCAGTGTGTTCACGGTCAAAATGATGTTGGCAGCACCTTTCAGCCAAAACCAAGCTAGATACGACCTAGAGCCACCCCAAGTAATCGACCAACAACTCAACAGCAAACACCCTATTTTAGTGGTTGATGATGAGCCCAGTCACCGTGAATTACTGGTTGAGATATTGACCCCTCTGCAGTTTAATATCAGCACTGCTGCCAATGCCAAGCAAGCACAGGAATTAATCAACAACCAACATTTTTCTTTGGCAATCATTGACGTAGCCATGCCAGAGACCAATGGATGGCAATTAGCCACGTGGTTAAAAATCCATGCCCCAAAAACCAAAATCATGATGTTATCAGCCAATCCAAGGGATGTAGAAGCCAGCTCCGATAACCCATACGATGCTTATTTAACCAAACCCCTTAAAATCAAAGCATTGTTGCATAACATCAAGCAATTACTGGCACTGCAGTGGCAGCAAACCCAACCGACCAGCAGCAAAAAGACCACAGCTACAGCAGTGAACTTACCCGCAGAACATTTGAATGCTTTGATGAATATGCTAGAAATTGGCCACATCAATGGCATAGAATCTTACTTGACCAAGCTTAAACAACAACAAGTGATTAACCACCAACAACACCAACAGCTGTTAAGACCCATTAAACACATGAACCTATCGGCTTTCAAAGGCGTGCTTGAAAATGAGCACTGAAAACCCAATCATTCTGGCGGTCGATGACAACCCAGACAGCTTAAATATTTTGAATGAAACCTTGTCTGCAAATGGCTACACCACTTTGGTGGCTAACAGCGGTCAACAAGCATTGAATATCTTACACAAAGCCACTCCCAACCTGGTGTTATTGGACGCCATGATGCCAGGTATGGATGGTTTCACCACTTGTCAAAATATCAAACAATTACAGCCTGATTTACCGGTTATATTCATGACCGGCTTAAGTGAAACAGAACACATAGTCAAAGGCTTATCAGCTGGTGGCGTAGATTACCTGGTAAAACCCTTAAAGCACCAAGAATTGTTGGCACGCGTTAAAGTACACCTTAAGAACGCCAGATTAACCAACAGCACCAAATCCGCCTTGGACTCGACCGGTCAACACATGGCTGCCTTGAATGACCAAGGCCAAGTGATTTGGACCACTGAGCAAGCCCAGGTGTTTATTGACAGTTTCAGCAGCAAGGACAAAGCCCACTTGATCAAATGGCTACACAGTACATCAACAAATGCAACGCTAGAAATAGCACAAGGCAACACCACTTTGGTGTTGACCTACACAGATAAACCTTATACCGGCGCCCATTTGATCAAGTTCAAATCGCATAACCTTAAACTTGAAACCCAGACCCTAAAACTCAAGCTAAAAATCACTCGCCGTGAGGCCGATGTGATGTTCTGGGTGGCCAAGGGCAAAACCGATTGGGAAATTGCCCAAATTCTCAGCATTTCAGAACGCACAGTAAATAAACATTTGGAACAAATTTACCGCAAACTGGGTGTCAACAACCGCACTTCTGCCACCACTTTAGCCATCAACGTATTGAACTGATCCAATGCCTAAAATACAACAGGAAACCTACATGCAAGACGCCACCACACTGCTCAAAATCAATGGCTTGATTTACCTGCTGCTCGGCGCATTACTGGTTTTTCTGCCACCAACCATTATCTATTTTCTGAGCGAAACCAACCCCGCACCAACAGTGGCCATGTTAGGCACAGGAGTGGGATTTAACTTACTTGGCTTATTGCTGTTATGGCTGGCAAACCAAACAACGCCCAGTCCGCAGTGGATCAAGTTAACCGTGGTGATTGATCTGTTGTTGGCCGCTGGCATCTTTGGCTTGATCCTGATGAACATTTGGGTCACCACCATCAACGGCATCACCGCCGCAGGCTTGGTGGCCATAGTACTTGCATGGTTTGCTTGGCTACAATGGCAGCACCTCGCGAACCAAACCAAGTCACCTTAACTGCGGTATGTATCACTCAACTGTTTAAGTGTACTTGGCCCATTACTTCAAGGTTTTTTTTCGCACCCCGTGTAGCCAGATACACAACACCATCAAGTAATTCAAAGACCAAAAAAACACCGATAAACTGAGTAAAACGTCACGGTAAAGGCTGACATCTGCCCAGACCCTGGCCACAGTGGCCAACAGAATCAATAACATTGATGGATAGAAAACCATTGCTGGATAACTGCGCCTGGGCAGTGCATACTTGAGTATAACCACAGAAGACAGTGTGCCAACAGCACCCATGGTTATCACATGTAAAAATGCTTGATTGTATTGTTGTATGAACACCACATAAGCCAGCAGCAAAGCACCGAGCAGCAACCAAGCATAACCGGCCACCAATGCCATCAAATCACTGCGCTGATAACAACGCCAAAATTGCCAGCGCCACATTCTGACTGTGATTAACGTCCCCATAGCCACCAACAAAAAAGCCGTAATCAACGGGTTAACAGGTAAAAATAACCACATCGATCCAATGGCAGGCAAGACCAATAAAGCCCCTTCTATCCTGGGCTGAACCCTTGCTTTCAAAGTAAAGCCCTGGATTTGCATATCACCCGCCAAAGCAGGAGCCAGCATCCTACCAGCAATGAAAGTCATCAGCATTAGCAATAATATCAACAGGCTTTGATACAGGTATTGTGGGTTGAAAGCCACAACAAAATGATGACCCAAGAACCACACCATTGGAAAACTAAAAATTGCCAGCAACAACGGAATTATCATCCGATTGCGCCATTTTTTAGCCACCATGAAACGCGGCAGGATATGCCAAACCACCCACAGGGAAAAGCCGATGTTAAATATTTCTGACCCAATCGGTTGGTTGGACAGTAAAAACATGATTCGAGCCAATAGCCACAGGAGCAACATAGAAAGCAGTTTAACCACAGGCACCTTGCCCAAGGTATATCCACATATTAAAGCCAACACGAAACCGAACAACATTTCATGCGCATGCCCCAAACCGGTTAACTTGTGTGCCCAAGGCGCAAAGCCCATGCGTACCAGTTGAGCCATAACAGACAACACTATGGCGGCCACACAAGCTGCTGGAAAAAATACATCCTGTGCTTTTAAAGTCAATTTATGTGCTGGTTTTTTACTGCTCATGGCTTCAATTCAGTTATATATGACTTGGCCTAATTGGCGCAATTTAATCACCTGTGTGGCCGATGTTTTCAGCTGTTTGACTGGATTGCCAGCTACAGACAGCAGTGTTTGCTACCCAAAAGCAGCAATACAATATAATTTTAAACGGTTCTGATAAAAATTTGATGGATTTCACATACATTTAAGTTACCATCCAGCATACTGTGTTGATGATTAACCCATTGAACCGCCTTGCTGCTGCTGTTTTGTTCAGCTTATGTTTGTTGTGCACGCCCATTCAAGCACAAACCACAGCTACTACACTGACCAGCTACTCCACCCATCATTCTATCGGCTTTGAATGGAACATCACTGGTGATGTCGAGCACAATGCCATCGCCACAATACAGTATCGAGTCAATGGCAGCAACTTATGGTTACCAGCCCAACCCCTGTTTCGTGTTGACTTTCAGGCCTATGACATGTTGGCTGGCAGTGTTATGTTTCTGCAAGCAGACACCGAATATGAAGTGCAGTTGAGCTTGTCAGACACTGAGGGTGTCACCGGCGGTAACCCCCTACTACACACAACACGCATCAGTACCAAGAAAATACCGCAGTTTCCCACCACTGGTACCACTTACCACGTCGTTCCTGGCACGGGTGGTGGTGATGGCACATTGAACAACCCATTTCAAGGCGTGGCAGCGGCACAAATAATGGCACAAGCTGGAGATACTTTTTTGTTGCATGCCGGCGATTACGGCACAGCCGGTCAAGTCAACTTCACTCAATCAGGAACGCAACACAATCACATTGTTTGGCGCTCGGCTGGAGATGGTCAAGCTGTATTCAATCAAGTCAGGATTGAAGCCGATTATGTTTGGTTGCATGAGTTGAACTTCATTTACGATGATAACAATGGTAATTACGGGCTGCGAACCTCACCACCTGCGCCTGAAGGTGTTGTTTTGACCTATAACCACTTCGAAAACTGTCATTACTGTATTTTCCTCAATGATGGCGGAGAAAACTGGTACATCACCGACAACACCATCATCGGTAACAATGACATCACTGCTGGTTCCGAGTTTTCCGGTGAAGGCATTGAACTCCAACACACATCAGGGCACACAGTGGCCTACAACAAAATATCCAGGGTAGCTGATGGTATTTCATACCCACACCGTAATGTCGACATCTTTGCCAATGAAATCTTTGACACCACCGATGATGGCATTGAAGGTGATTATGGCCATGCCAACATCCGCATCTGGGGCAACCGCATCAGCAACACCCATAACAACGGTATCAGTTTTCAACCCATGAATGGCGCACCTTGGTATGTGCTGTATAACCAAGTGGCCGCACCGGGCGAAGATGCATTGAAACTCAGAACCCGCACCGACCGTGTGCTGCTGGCCCACAACACCTTGGTGGCCTGGAGTGGACCGGTCAGTTCAGGCGCTGAATTGTTAAGGAACTTTAAATCGAACAACAATTTATGGATTTCAATCCAAGACCGCTATGTTTGGGAAAACGGCGTGGATGGCAGAAACAACTGGAAAACAGATTTGGATTATGATGGTTTTGATTGGGGCAATTACACCTACGCGTTTAAATGGGGCAATAATGTGCGCTTGACTGACTTAACCGCCTTCCAAGACTTAACAGGACAACAATCCCACGGCATCCCAATTGATCACAACAGTTGTTTCAATCAATTCAATATACCCAGTCCTCCTCCAACACCCATTGCATTGCAACATTTGACCTTAGACCCTGGGTGTCAGGCAGTTGATGCTGGTCTGCTTTTGGCCAACATCAACAACGGTTTTCTTGGTACTGCACCTGATTTAGGCGCTCTTGAAGTGGGTCAAAATTTACCACATTACGGTCCAAGACCCCAACTTCCTGATTTAATCTTCGTCGATAACTTTGAGTGAGCGCAAGTCATGGCACCCCAGTGGTTTATAGTTAGCTGATAAAAACACTGGTTTCTCGGTGCCAAGCCACTCAATACAATCACTCGCCTGTTTTGAACAACTCTTTGGCAAATAAGAAGCCCCAAATGAAATCAGTTTGCAGCACATCTAAGCTTGGTGGCATGTCACTGTCATGAAACCAGTTTTCATTGGGTACACCAAACACACTCCTTGCATAGCCATAATCACTTAGGCTGAGATCGAACACACTCAATTTAAAAAAGTCTGGCTTACCACGAGTGACATGAATACCTGCTCTGGCATGGCAGGTAATACAACTTGAACCATCCATAAAACCTGCTTCAGTCACTGAATTACCCAACAGTGTTCGACGCCCCATCAAATCTGTGAATTCAACCTGCGAACCTTTCAAACGGTAACTTAACCATGCCTTGTCACTGGGATCCGGTTCATGCAAAGAAGTGCTGTTATCGCCACCAATACCGAGTTTCAAAAACAATTGACTCAATTGATCACGCGGTTGTTCAACAGCGTACAGCTTATCGCGATCAAATACAGTTGAAGCACTGTTCAGTGCATCATTTTTTTGATGGGCAGCCACATAATTGTCATACACCCCAGGCGGTAAATCATCCGCACTTTTATACCCAAAAGAATCATTACAACCAGTGACATCACAACGACCTGGCAAATACACATGTTCAAATGTAGTCCACACCCATTGTGGGATGTCTTTGGATGAAATATGGAAGGCCACTAAAAAATGTGGACCTCTCCATGCGCAAGTGTCAGCACTGCCAGGCACATTGACCGTGGTTTGCATGGTCTTGGTGATGTACGGATTGTTGCGATCAATTTTCATACCCAGCATCCTGGCTAAATCTTGATGAATCCAATTGCTTTTAATCATAATTGACTGCGCGGGAAAATCCACTTTGACTAATGAGGCATTCGGTTGCGCCCTGGAAGCTGAAGTATTATTTTTATGGTACGGCGCATTGCTGTAAGTACTGCCATCAATCACTCGTTTTAAATTATTGGCATTGCGGTTGAATACTTCCATCACCCCGTTTGCATTGTATAAATTATTTTCAAACAGATAATTATGCAACACTTCATCACGAACAGTGAGCTCTGCATTGGTTTGTCTGATAACCCGCCCGATACTTTCATATTCTGCAGGCACCAAGCCTTCGATCACTGCAGGTGAACAATTGGGCAGAGCTAAACTTTTGGCTTTTGTGGTCAACATGCGACTTGACAAGGCGTTGAGATCCACCGAAAAATCCGTGGCATGTTCAACAATCGAACGGGTACCCACTCGAATCAATTCTTCTTCAACCGCCATGGCAGCTGCTTTAGCACCGCTGGCTTTATCTAACTGATTCAATTTTTGCTGGTACTGATTGCCTGGAAAAACTGGACAATGGTCTTTGGGGTTGTTGCTCGATCCCGGCTGACAACAACTCTCGCCAGGAGTCCCGCCTTTGACACACAGTTGATAGGGTTCAGGTGGCCAATTCTGAGATTCATCGGCCCAGCGTGACCAAAAGCGATCATTCACCGCCTCCATAAACAGTTTCCATGAAAACATGTCTGGACAGGTAAGTGCTGGATTTGATATTTTTTGACTGAATACTATTTGGCCGTTCTCATAATCCATAGCACATTCTTCAGCATCACGTATATCAGCCAAGAAATAATTGCTGTAGTCAATCTGATTGGCATGGCGCTTTAGCCCTTGTGCACTGCTGTTATTTTTCACAAACAACAATACAGTGATCAATCCAATTAACTTAATGAAAGAAACAAAACTTGAAAGATGGTACATTTTAAAACTCCCCTGATCTAATAGTCTGTATAATTTAGCACAATAAAATTAAACAATACATACATTTTGTTCAATATTGTATTGCAAGGGGTGCTACGTACAGCGCCTGAAACTGATAAGACTCGCTGAATTATTGAATCAGGCGGTCACAGATAAAAATCCAAGCGGAGGAAATGAACAACCAAAAAACACCTGCCAAAGCAATGCTATTTAAAGCCCCAGGTACCATTTGGCAATTGAAAAATAGATCAACACCCCACTGATGTCAGCTATTGAGGTAATCAATGGCGCACTGGCAGTGGCCGGATCAACACCCAAGCGATTGAACAAAAACGGCAATGACAGACCAACCAAACTACCGACCATTACAATACTGACCATGGTCAATGCCACCACTGGAATAACCTCAGGTGCACGAAAACCGGCAATGGCAGCCACACCGATGGCCATGGTGGTGCCCAATAACAGTGACAAGGGAATTTCTTTTAACAGCAATTTAAACCAATCTTTTAAGTACGCCTCTCCGGTGGCCAAAGCCCGCAGCATAATGGTTGCCGACTGGCTACCTGCATTACCCCCAGAGTCAATCAGTAAGGGCAGAAAAAACACCAAAGCCACAGCCGCTTGAATGGTCTCTTCAAATTGAACAATGACGGCACCGGAAAAAACATTCACCATCACCAACACGAATAACCAAGTGATTCTTTTGCGGTACAAGAAGCCTATGGTCGCCTCTACTGGGTTGAGCACACTGTCTTGTAATGAGCCAAATTTATGAAAATCTTCGGTGGCCTCTACTTCGGCCACATCCAATACATCATCCACAGTAACTATGCCCATCATCAAACCTTGGCTGTCAGTGACAGGCAAAGCAATTCGGTCATACATTTTAAAGATGCTGACAGCGGTTTCCTGGTCTTCATCAGCTTGCAGTGCGACGAAATGCTGGTCCATCAACGCACTGATTTCAGTCGTTGGATCAGCTAAAATAAAATCCCTAATACGCAAATCATCGACCAATCGAAAATCATCATCCACCACATAAATGATGTTAATGGTTTCTGAATCCAAACCAATTTGGCGGATGTGCTCAAGCGCTTTGGCCACAGTCCAGTACGGTTTTACAGCCACATAATCAGTGGTCATTAAGCGACCAATGCTGTCCTCAGGGTATGCCAATAACCGAATTGCCGAAGCTTGCTCGTCTTTATTCAATAGCTTCAACAAGCGATGGGTCACCTCACTCGGTAACTCTTTAAAAAAAGCCGTCCGATCATCTGGCGACATGGTGTTCAACAAATCTGCCAAACGTTTGCGTTTTCCAGCCAGCACTTCAAGCAACTGATGTTGTTGTTTTGCCGATAAATTTTCAAACACCTGTGCGGCTTTAGTGCGCCGTAAAACACGGAATAAAAGTGCCGCTTCCACGGCTGGCAAGGTTTCTATCAATGCAGCAATTTCAGCCGCATTCCAGCCATCTGCAGCACGTCGCAGCGCATGCAAATTCTTGTTTGACAAATGCGTTGTAAATTCAGACTTAAGCAAAACTTCTGGAAATTGTTGCATAATAAACCCCAAGCAAAAAACTACCAATATAATAAAACTCAACAGCAGCACAACTCAAAACAGTCCACTGATTTACACTGATAAAGTCAGATCAAATACCTTTAGATTGCTTCAAGAAACTGCTGCTAACTTGATGATTGTACTTGATTAAGCCAATAAATTGCACCATGCCTTTACTTTACTCTACATGTTAGAATATGGCTTAATGAAACGCATGATTTAATACAAGCAGAATTACAAATGACAGAACAAAACACCCCCACCAACAAAATGAAACTTGCTGAAGGACTTTTATTAAGGGCTGACCTTATCAAGAAAATCGAACAACTTCAGCACCGAATAAGACCGGTACTTATTGTTTCTGATGATAAACTTCCACAAGAAGATCCTGATAAGTTAATCGCACAATTAAGAAATGCCATAACCGAACTGGAGTCTTTGGTCATCAGCATAAACAAAACCAACAATGCAACCCAGGTTTCTGGCGAAGGCTCTCTGATGGAAGCATTGGCTAAAAGGGACTCATTGAAAATGCTGGTTGAGAAACTGCGTAACATCAGACAAGCCGCACAAATCAACAACAGTGGCGATAACAACCTCAAAACAACCATCAGCATTAAAAAACTGCAAACTGAAATGGATCAAACTGGCCGCGCATTCAGAGCCATTGACAGCAAGATTCAAGAAATAAACTGGCGCACAGAATTACAAGATTAAACCGCGTAACGGAATGATCGGGGCGAGTACCAGCCCCTTTTTTATGGTTTGGGTTTTCGGGGTAAATTGAAAACTCGACCAAACTCAGAAGCTGCTTGGGTTGCAGCAAAATTGTATTGTTTAAGACCCATTATTGCTTACAAGTAACATCAGTAAAACGTAAAACTTACTACCAGGTACTGACCGATCATTCTTTTTTATGGTTACCACACCCAACCACACTCACCCGACCAACATCATTCAGGTGGTCACTATAAAAGTAGCGAACACAAGGCGACGCTGTGCAAAAGCCACCCAACCTGAAGAGCCAAATATTTTTTATGGTGCAACTTGACTTAGGAAGCACTCAGAAACCTTACAAGGAATCTGACCCAACGATGCGTTAAGCCCCATCGATTGAGTCCGTATATTCTTTTGGCAATCAGTTGCTGGACTGGATTATTATCCCGCTTACTGCATTGAAGTTATTTGCTGTATTGGGATCATCTCCTGTTTCAGAATTAATAATGGCAAAGTTTTTTATTTCTTCACCCACCTCGCCACTCACAAAAAACTCCACTGTGCAAATTTCGGTTTGTCCGACAGCTAAATTTGTAACAGCAGCCTCTCTGATATTCCAATCACCAACTCCACCTTCATCTTGTAAATCACAAGTGTCGGTAATAAATTGTATGGTATCAACATAATTATCATTGAAATAGACCATCAATTGTTCTGATGGGCCATTATTCTTCATGGTCAGCTGAAAAATAATGGTATCGCCCTTTCGTATTGGCTCTGAATTCAACAGTTTCTTGCTGATAGATAAGTCCGCAATCAGCAGTGGAAAAATAGCACCTGAAGAAATTTTCTTGCCACTTTCAGCTGCCGCTAAAATATCAACTTTTACATCTGATTGATTCAGATTTTTATTCACAGCGTCAAAACCATTGGTAAAAATACCGTCGACCAATCCCAGATTAACCGCCACATCAGTCAAGCCTGGAGTCCCCAGAGGCAAATTTGTATCTTCAGCCCATGTTGATCCATCGTACACCCAAATCACCCCCTCATTACCTGACATCCCGTCAGGTTTAAAGCCGGTGGCAACAATGTTATTGCTGCCGCTGCCATTCAGCCATGTCAAGGTTTGGTCATTGGGTACACTGACCCCCATGTTGACCCATTGGTCACCATCAAAGTGAAAAAATTCATCGGTGTTATTAATGGCAAATACATCTCTGGGCTTAAACGGACCAGGCAAGCAAGCAGTCTTCGGCACGTAGACGCCTGTTAAATTCAAAGGGCTGATTTGTTCGTGTAGTGGATCCATGATGCCCTCAAACTCTCCCAACTGATTGTTATAGTGCAAGATATTTCCATCAGCCATAATCAGTTTGATGTCATCACTGGCGCCACACATCGCTAACATCGGCGTACTGTGGCCGCGACAGAACCCTTGAACAGCGGCACCAATTTCATGGGGGCAAATGAAGTTGAAAAAACCCAAAGATTGATAAAAAGCAAAGTCCTTTTCTGGGGTAATCCAAGTGCCAGTAAAGAAAGTATTGGTAGCACTCTCAACTACAGGTTGCCAATCCGAACCATCCCAGAGCAGCACAATGTCCTCACCGGATGCCAAAGCCAATTGTTGCGATGCCACAAACACATCATAAAGGTCTTTATCAGTCCCGGATACCATCGAGGAGCCACTGTCGCCATTAATGAACTCAATGATGCTGCCATTTTCTCCCACACCCATGGCATAGAAATTATTGGCTGCTGAAATGCCATTCAAAATTTCAGATGTCGGGCTTTGGTCTAAATTCCAGATGGGTGGCCCTGCATCAGCACTTAAGATCAATCCCAAACCCAGCAACAACGAAATTATTTTATTTTTCATATGAATATACTCCTTAGGTATATCCATACATGCGAGAATTTATTACAAATTACGCCAATTGATTTACAAAAACCCACTGCAACAAGCAATTAAGCCATTTCAAACCAACCCCAGACAGGTGCATCAATCAGCAGTCCAGTGACACTGTTATTCAACAAACCTTCATTTTCATGAACAAAGTACCGCAGGTTGGGCTAAGCAACGCGCAGCCCAACATCAAATCTCAACGCAAATATAAACCTCAAAACACAAACCATTGCACCCTTATGGCCAATACAACTTCAAAATCAATAAGGCCATTTGGGACAAAACGTTGGGCCCACATCATTGACCCACATTAGGCTCAAAACCAGCTTTAAAAATCAGATCTGAAATTTGACCCTGCGCGTGCAGATTATCCACGATCAAAGAACTGCCTTCTGACGAAGTTGATTGAAACCCTGTTTGTATGATGCCGGTACCACTTTCTAAATACAGTTCATGAGCTCGATCTGTCAGTAATTCAGCATCATCCAGATACACATCGTATAAACCTGTATCCATATCAAAAACCA
Organism: uncultured Marinicella sp.; assembly: GCA_947502595.1. Classification (GTDB taxonomy): domain Bacteria; phylum Pseudomonadota; class Gammaproteobacteria; order Xanthomonadales; family Marinicellaceae; genus Marinicella. The sequence continues at coordinate 91,592 of CANNAM010000006.1, forward strand.
TCTTCAGCCGGTACCATTGGTTTTCAACATAGCTACCTACAAACCCAGCAAAACCGTTGGAGTCAGAAATACCAATACTGCCAGTGAGTCCAAAACTCAAAGATGAATAAAACACGCCTGAATCGCTGATCCTACCAAATGTTAAGGCATAATGATCTACGCTTGGAAAATCAACGTCCATTGCAACAGTCAATTGACCCGTGCTGTACTCAATATCATGAAGGAACCCCCAAGTCACTGTATAGGCAATTCCATTTGGATTGGTAATTAACAACGCCTGGTTATCCAAGCCAGCTTCAATGACTTCAGTTTCCAAAGTATTTTGAATGGTTTCAGGTTCACCCACACTGGCACCACCTGTACCAATGGGTTGACCAAGGATTTTATTTTCTATATCCGCATCCAACACCACAGATAAAAACGTCTCATTAACCACCCCATGTTTAGCACTGCTCAGCTCTGTAGCCGACCCCGCCATTGCACCACCAGTCAAAGTCACAAGCATTAAATATTTTATTGATTGAACATCACGCATTTGAAAGTTTCCGCTGTTATTAGAAACGTTATTATAGATGTGAGCCAAAATCAACACCTGAAAAATACCTGATAAAGTTCTGAAATTGTCCTGTTATATCATTCTCAATAAAAACAGCAGAACAGGCACTTGGTAATACCGGTTGGGCTAAGCAACGCGCAGCCCAACATCAAATCTCAACGCAAATATAAACCTCAAAACACAAACCATTGCACCCTTATGGCCAATACAACGTCAAAATCAATAAGGCCATTTGGGACAAAATGTTGGGCTTAATGTAGGTTGGCGCTGAGCTTGCGAAGCCCAACATCATCACTCAAATTACAGAACAGCTCAAAAACAAAAGCAACAATTCTCAAAGCCTCAGGACCAACAAACCTTTGAAACCCACAAGGCCGTTAAGGGTTAAACGTTGGGCTTCGCCAAACTCAGCCCAACCTACCTTGCTTAAGTAAACCTGCCCATTTTACTGACATTCATTCAGGCTGCCAAAACACCTCTTCGCCGCCATTCAATACGCGGGCCATCACGAACAGATAATCGGACAGGCGGTTCAGGTACTGCATCACTTGGGCTTCAATTTCGTGGGTTTCTGCGGCTTGCCAGGCTTGGCGTTCGGCGCGGCGGCAGATGCTGCGAGCTAAATGCGCGGCGCTGCCAGCTTGGGTTCCAGCGGGCAAGATAAATTGCTTCAATGGTTCCAGTTGCGCTTGCCAAGCATCAATCCATTGTTCCAGGGTTTTGATCTCTGGATTTTTTAGGTTGTTGTCTTTGTATTGGGCCACTTGGGCGCCTACATCGAACAGTTTGTGTTGAATCTGTGACAGTTGGGAATCGATGTCCTGGTGCTTGGCTTGCACAGCGTTAAGTGCACGCAGCATACCTATTTGGGCGTTCAATTCATCGACATCGCCGATGACGGCAAACAACTGATTGGATTTGTCTATTCTTTGGCCATTGGCTAAGCCACTTTTGCCTTGATCGCCACTGCGGGTATAAATTCTGGTCATATTGTGGAAACTTTGGTTGAAATGAGTGAGTTCTTTAGCGTATAGTTCGACTGATTTTTTTGCAAACAGTATTTAATTAAATGAAGCAAACTGTACTCAATGAAGCACACCGCAAAGCCGGTGCCAAAATGGTTGATTTTGGTGGCTGGGAAATGCCAATTAATTATGGCTCGCAAATAGAAGAACACCATGCAGTCAGGCAAAATGTCGGTATATTCGACGTTTCACACATGACTGTGATTGATGTTGAAGGCCCAGAAGCAACTGCTTTTTTGTATCAGTTACTGGCCAATGACATCAAAAAAATCAACCTCAATCAAGCGCTTTACAGCACCATGCTGAATCATGAAGGCGGTGTGATTGATGACCTGATAACTTATAAAATTTCCGAACAAAAATACCGCATGGTGGTCAACGCCTCCACCCGCGAAAAAGATTTGGCTTGGATTGAAGCACAAATCACTGAATTTGATGCTTTCATGCAAGAACAGACTGACAACGCCATCATTGCAGTCCAAGGCCCAAATGCCCTGGCAACCTTACAACCATTGGTTGATTTGGAGCTGCAAGAAATCAAACGCTTTTATGCAGCCTATAATGACGACATGTTTATTGGCAGAACTGGTTACACCGGTGAAGACGGTGTCGAAGTGATAGTCCCCAGCGAAGCTGCTGAGGCTTTGTGGCAGCAGTTGATTGATGCTGGCGCCCAGCCTTGTGGTTTAGGTGCCAGAGACACCTTGCGTTTAGAGTCTGGTATGCATCTATACGGCCAGGACATGCATGAAAACATCACACCCTTGGAATGTGGTTTGGGCTGGACCTTACGAAAACACGATGAAACGTACAACGGCGCCGAGGCGTTGGCCGCATTGCGCGAAGCTGGGGTACAAACCAAACTGATTGGTCTGGTATTAGAAGGCCGAGGTATATTACGCCATGACCAAACATTGATCGACGGTGACGGCAACCAAGGCGTCATCACCAGTGGTGGCTATTCACCCACCACTGAAAAAGCCATTGCTATGGCAGTAGTAGACAAGGACATGAACCCTGAATCTTTACAGGTTCAAATCAGGAATAAAACACTGCCTTGTCGAGTTGTGAAATTACCTTTTGTCAGGAATGGCAAATCATTGATTGAGGATTGAACCATGAGTTATGTACCAGATAATTTAAAATACACCGCCAGCCATGAATGGTTAGAAGATTTGGGCAATGGTGTTTACCGCGTAGGCATCACCGAATTTGCTCAAGAACAATTGGGTGATATCGTGTTTGTTGAATTACCAGAAGTCGGTGAGTCTTATGCCCAAGAAGATGAATGTGGTGTGGTGGAATCGGTTAAAACTGCTTCAGACATTTATGCGCCTTTGGTTGGCACTGTGACTGCTGCCAATACAGCTTTGGAAGACACCCCTGAGCTGATCAATGATTCACCGTTTGATGATGGCTGGATTTTTGAAATTGAACTGGACGAAGATGCTGACATTGAATCATTACTCAGCGCTGAGGATTACCGCAATTCAATCGCTGACGAAGAGTAAGCAGGCCCTTTATTGATGAAATCATTGCATGGTCGCACTGAAAATGACTGCGCAAATGATTGTTTTATTGTGTTGCCGCCGTTGATTCATTGCGCTGATAGACCAGCCCAAAGGTTCAAGTCGTAACCAACTTACTGAATATAAATATTATGCCATTTATCCCACACACAGAAACAGAAATCAAAGAAATGTTGGAAACCATTGGGGTTGACAGCATCAATCAGTTGTTTGATGAGATTCCTGCTGAATTAATTTCCTCAAAATTGGACCAGATTCCTGACCGCATGAGTGAAATGGAAGTCACGCGTCACATCAATAATTTAGCCAAACAAGACGGTACGCCGATGTGTTTTGCTGGTGCTGGTGCATATGAACACCACATCCCAGCAGCCGTTTGGCAACTGACCACTCGTGGTGAGTTTTATACCGCTTATACGCCCTACCAGCCTGAAGTGGCACAAGGCACCTTACAGGTGATCTATGAATACCAAAGTATGATGGCTCACTTAACTGGTATGGATGTGTCCAACGCTTCGATGTATGACGGCTCGTCTGGATTGGCTGAAGCTGTGTTGATGGCCGTTCGCGCCAACCGCAAGAGCAAGGGTAAAAACATCTTGATCCCAAAGAACATCAACCCAATTTACACCCAAGTGGTGAACAACATTGTCAAAAACCAAGAGATCAACATCATTGAAGTTGACTTTGACCCTGCCACTGGTTTGGTTGACCACCAACACCTGCATTCATTTGCTGAACTGGACATCACTGCGGTGGTGGTGCCACAGCCAAATTATTTTGGTTTGTATGAAGACGTGCATGCGATGACTAATTGGGCCCATGAGCAAAACGCTTTGGTGATTGGCTTAGTTAACCCAATGTCACTGGCGTTGTTATCCGCACCTGGTAATTGGGGCGAGCAAGGCGCTGACATCTGTTGTGGCGAAGGCCAATCAATGGGCGTGCCTTTGTCTTCTGGAGGTCCTTATTACGGCTTCTTGACTTGTAAAGAGCCGTTGGTCAGAAACATGCCTGGAAGAATTGTTGGCATGACCACCGACTTGGACGGCAACAATGGATTTGTACTCACTTACCAAGCCCGTGAACAACACATCAGACGCGCCAAAGCCACATCGAATATCTGTACCAACCAAGGCCTGATGGTGACTGCTTCCACCATTTACATGTCATTGTTGGGTTCTACTGGTTTGCGCAATGTGGCCGCCCATTGCATCAAAAACACCGAGACACTGAAACAAAAACTCAACGCTGTTGATGGCGTTAAAGTGCTGTTTGATGGCGCAGGCTTCCATGAGTTTGTGTTGCAGCTTGAATCCGCCAATGCCGCTGCTGTGATAGAAAAAATGGCCGCCCGTGACATCGTTGCAGGGGTTGATATCTCAGCTTACTACCCTGAATTAGGTCAAGCTTTGTTGCTGTGTGTCACTGAAACCAAAACCGCAGCTGACATGGATTACTTGCTTGAAAACTTACAAGCTTGCTTGTAATCTAGCTGTACATTGAGCCCATAAAGCCGGTATATTTACCGGCTTTTTTAATGCTAAAATAGGCTGATGATCAAAAGCCTGTTAGACAAAATATTCTTCACTGTAGGTGCCATTGTTTTTTTACAACTGCCGCAATTTATTGCGCAATACACCCAACACATGGGTGGTTATGCAGCTTCACAAAGCGAACAAATTTCCGAGTATCAAGCCATTGCTGACCTGCATTTTAACGGCGACATTGAAGCATACCAGTTGCGCTTACAACAAAACACCGACCCCGCTGTGGCTGAATCAGCACAGCAAATCACCAAACGCCTGAAGTCAGCAAAGTCCATCCAACAGGAACTGGCGGTGTATGAACAAAAACCGTTGTGGTACCAAGCGCCCTATTTCATCACCCATTTACGCATCGATTTAGTCAAAGGCACCGCACATAATTTTTCCCCCGGACTGCCTATTAACCTGTGGGCTTGGGGTTACGGTTTGGTCGGCGGCGTGTTGTTCAGTTTGTTGTTCAACGGGGTTTGTAAACTGCCACAATTGCTGCGCAAAAAAACCACAGCTCAAAACCATCAAACCAATTAAGTTGAATTTAATACACCTATTCTTAAGGGTCTATTCTTAAGAGCCAACGCTTAAGACCCTTTGACTGGCACAATCTATTAAGCAAAAAAAAGCCAACTGTAATCCAACAGTTGGCTTGCTTAGGAACAGTTGTGTCGGCAGTTTAGATGAACTCATTCCATTCTTTGACACGATCAGCTTGGGCTGCCAATACGGCATCAACATCACCAGCCAATTCAATGATGGTAATTGAATCACCACCTACGATGGCATTAACCACAGCCTGGTCAGCATCAGACTCAACAGCACCAAACACGGTGTGCTTGCCGTCTAACCATGGGGTTGCAACGTGGGTAACAAAGAACTGACTGCCATTGGTACCTGGACCCGCGTTGGCCATCGATAAAACACCTGGCTTATCATGTTTCAATGAAGCATCGAACTCATCTTCAAATTTGTATCCTGGGCCACCAGTTCCAGTACCAATTGGACAACCGCCTTGGATCATGAAGTCAGGAATCACACGGTGGAATGACAAATCATTGTAAAAACCGTTTTTCACTAAGTTAACGAAGTTAGCCACTGTTACAGGGGCTTTGTCAGCGTACAAGTTGATGTTGATGTCGCCTTTGTTGGTCTTGATGGTTGCTTTGATGCTCATGTTATTGATCCAAAAATAAGAAAGTTTATGATATGGGAGTCGATGCAGCATAATTCAAGCTTTGTTTACAGATGAAATAATACCGCACAACACTTATAATGATTGCTTGTCATTATTTATAATCATCAGATCATTGGACCCCTACAATCTACAGAGGAATTTATGCATAAAAAATTCAGTTTATTGGTTTTATTTATTACACTCAGCGCTTGTAATCAACAAGCTACAAAACCCACACCATCATCCTCTACTGCAAATAATTCGTCTCCAGATGCTTTTCTGTGGTTGGAAGAAGTGGATGGCGAACAAGCCATAGATTGGGTCAAAGCACGCAATAAAAAATCATTGGATGTAATCAAAAGCCACCCTAAATTTACCCCGCTGTACAGCAACAACAAGACCATATATAACTCCAACGAACGCATTCCCTATGTCAGTCAAATGAATGGTTATTTGTATAATTTTTGGCGCGATGAAAATCATGTAAGGGGTTTGTATCGCCGCACCACATTGGCTGAGTACCGCCAAGCCGATCCTCAGTGGGAAACCGTACTGGATGTGGATGCCTTGGCCACGACCGAAGGTGAAAATTGGGTGTACAAAGGCATGAGCTGCCGATACCCAGTTTATGACCGGTGTTTGGTTAACTTGTCCAGAGGTGGCGCCGATGCCACAGTGGTAAAGGAATTCGATTTAAACAACAAGACCTTCGTTGAAGATGGCTTCAATATGAGCGAATCAAAAAACAGTGTTACCTGGGTAGATGCTGACACCATAATGGTTGGCACAGATTTTGGACCTGGCAGCATGACCGATTCTGGTTACCCAAGAACCACCAGAATGTGGCAACGTGGCAGTCAACTCAGTGAGGCACCAGAAGTTTTTGCAGGCCAAAAAACCGACGTAGGCGTGTGGCCAACAGTAATTAACGATGGAGAGAACACGTATAAATTCATCATTCAAGGTGACAGCTTTTACACCCGCTCTTGGTATGTGTTAGATGAGCACAACCAAGCCCAAGTTTTGGCCTTGCCTAAAGACATCAGCTTTTCCGGTTTGATCAATGGCCAGGCCATATTCGAGCTAAAAACAGACTGGCAAGTGGCTGGACAAACTTACCATCAAGGCCACCTCATTGCCATAGAGTTTGAAGACTTTTTGGCTGGCGCAACTGACTTTGAGCGCATCATGCAGCCGGCTGCTAACACCTCAATCAGCTCAGTAGTTACCACCCAAAACCATGTGTTGATTAACACCTTACAAGATGTCAGCAGTGTGATTTACCAATTAAGTTATGACGGTGAACAGTGGCAAAAACAATCAGTTGATTTACCGGCATTTGGTGCCATGTCAATTTCTGGCAGCAGTGATCAAAACGATGATGTTTTTATCAATTACAGCAATTTCCTCACACCTTCAACTTTGTACCATTACAGTGCCAGCAACGGCCAAGCCGAACGCATCAAATCGTTACCCTCGATGTTCGATGCCACAGACCTACAAGTACAACAGTATTTTATGACGGCTGCAGACCAAACCCGAGTGCCTTATTATGTGGTGATGAAAAAAGACTTGGTACTGGATGGCAACAACCCAACTATTTTATATGGCTATGGCGGATTTGAAGTCTCTAAAACGCCTGATTATTCAGGCATTCTTGGCACCAACTGGCTGACAGATGGCGGCGTGTATGTGTTGGCCAATATCCGTGGTGGTGGCGAATATGGACCCGCTTGGCACCAAGCTGCACTTAAGAAAAATCGGCATGTGGCCTTCAATGACTTCATTGGAGTGGCTGAAGACTTGATAGCCAAAGGCATCACATCACCTGAGCATTTAGGTATATATGGTGGCTCCAATGGCGGACTGTTGGTTGGTGCGGTGTTCACCATGCGGCCCGATTTATTCAATGCTGTGGTATGCGCAGTCCCACTATTGGACATGCAACGTTACAACAAACTATTGGCTGGTGCCAGTTGGATGGCAGAATATGGCAACCCTGACATTGCTGAAGAATGGGCTTACATCAAAACCTATTCGCCCTACCACAACCTCAAAAGCGATACAGCATATCCTGCAGTGTTTTTCACCACTTCAACCAGAGATGATCGAGTACATCCTGGACATGCCAGAAAAATGGCGGCTAAAATGGAATCCATGGGGCATGACTATTTTTATTATGAGAACATTGAAGGCGGTCATGGCGGCGCTTCCAACAACGACCAATCGGCTTATTTAAGGGCCTTGATTTATGCTTATTTTTGGCAGCAATTGGCACCATAGCAACAACAGAATGAAGGCCATAACGGGAACAAACTTATGAAACCAATCATCATTTTATTATGCACAATTATGAGCGCACCACTGTGGGCTGATATACAACAAAACATCATTGATATTGAAGCTCAAATGCTCGATTGGCGTCGACACCTGCATCAAAACCCTGAGTTAAGTAACCGTGAATTCAAAACCGCAGCTTATGTTGAAAAACACTTAAAAGCATTGGGTTTAGAGGTGCAAACTGGCGTCGCTCATACTGGCGTGGTGGCAACATTGAAAGGTGCAAAACCCGGACCAGTGCTGGCATTGCGGGCTGATATGGATGCTTTGCCTGTGACGGAACAAGTTGACTTGTCTTTTGCTTCGACAGTCACTGCTGAGTACCGCGATGAAACAGTCGGTGTAATGCATGCTTGTGGTCATGATACCCATGTGGCTATATTGATGGCTGTGGCTGAAATATTTGCCAATAACCAAGCTGATCTTGCAGGCACCCTGTTGTTTATTTTCCAACCCGCAGAAGAAGGCGCACCAGGAGACGAAGAAGGCGGCGCAGAATTGATGCTGGCTGAGGGGCTGTTCAATGACATCCAACCAGAAGCCGTGTTTGGTTTACATGTTTGGGCCAACTTAAACAGCGGTGTTGCAGGATTCAGGTCAGGTCCATCGATGGCGGCAGTTGATGACTTTGAATTGAAAGTCATTGGCAAACAGACCCACGGTTCGACTCCCTGGAACGGTGTGGACCCCATAGTTACAACGGCGCAAATTATCAACTCTGTACAAACCATTGTGTCGCGCAAGACCAACATCACCAAAGCACCCGCTGTGGTGTCATTCGGCGCCATCAAAGGTGGCATCAGAAACAACATCATTCCTGATGATGTGACCATGGTCGGCACCATTCGAAATTTCGATATGGACACGCGCGATGACATCCACCACAGCTTAAACCATATCATCAACCACGTGGCATTGGCCAACGAGGCTACAGTTGAATTCAAAATCAACGAAGGCTACCCTGTTACTGTCAATAACCCAGAGCTGGCGGTAAAAATGCTGCCTACTTTACATAAAGTATTTGGTGAACAAAATGTGGTTGATCCTGGTTTAATTACTGGCGCCGAAGATTTTTCCTACTTCGCCAACACCGTACCAGGGCTGTTTTTCTTTTTGGGCATCACGCCAACCGACCAGGATGCCAGTCAAGTCCCTTCCAATCATTCCCCTCATTTTAAAGTCGATGAAGCGGCCTTATTGAATGGCGTTAAAGCCTTGGTACAACTGGTACAAGATTACTGATTCATGCGGTATTTAATGCTGCTCATAGTGCTGCTCTTGAGTGGCTGTCAGGTAAGCAAAAAGCCTGATTTAGCGGAACTCTACCAACAACACGGCACTGACCACAGTGACACCCCATTGATTTTGATTCATGGCACCATGGGCAGTAAATTACGCTTGATTGACAACCTTGTAGAGGTTTGGCCTGGTAGACTCAATCAACTGATTTTCTCAAACTATAAAAACCTAGCCAACCCCATTAATTTCGATGGCAGAAGTTTGGCTGCCAGCAAGATTGAGTCATATGAAATTTTCAATTCATACTCAGGCTTAAGCATATACGATGACATCATTGATACATTGGTCAAATTTGGTGATTACCAACTCAATGTGCTACCTACCCCTGCCAAACCCGGTAAGAACTTATATATATTTCATTACGATTGGCGCCAAGGCAATGTGCACAATGCCAAGCAATTGTCGGTGTTCATTGGCCAGGTTTTAAGCAAACACCCGCAACATACCAAAGTTGATGTAGTGGCTCATTCAATGGGCGGTTTGATTCTGCGTTACTACCAAAGATTTGGCGATCAAGATGTTCTCGATTCATTGGAACATTTGACTGTAAATAATCCTTACAGCAAAGCCGGTTCTATCAGGCATGCTGTTTTTTTAGGGACCCCGCAACTTGGCTCAGTGAAATCGATTAAGCGCTTACAACAAGGTTTTGATTTCAATCTCAGGAACATTCCTGTCGAAGTGCAAATAACCATGCCCAGTGTTTATCAGTTATTACCCCACCCACAAAGTCACTCAATGGTAGACAGCCAAGGAACACCGGTTGATATAAATATTTTTGATGTGGATTTTTGGCAACAGCATAAATTTTCAATTTTTAATCCAGAGGTACAAAATAGAATCATCAAACATGCACAGGATGAGGACAGTGGTCAAGCCGAAGTGGCTACATTAAAAACCTTCTTTGCATACCAGTTAAAACGAGCTGAATTGTTCTGGCAAGCACTCTCCCCAGCCTATGAAGTAGAACACGAAGGCTTTATTATCATGGGTGGCGACTGCAAAAAAACTTTGAGTAAACTGATAGTTGAACAGTCCGATACTGGCCTTATCCTCACCGACGAGTTAAATTCGAAAGATGATTTAAGTACCCGTTCACTGCGTAAATCAATTTTATTTGAACCTGGCGATGGTCAAGTAAGTAAATCATCTTTAATGGGTCAGATACATGATGCAAAAACTCACAGAACAACCCGTACCATCAAAATAAAGTACCCTGTCTTCGTGTGTGAAGAGCACCTCAAGTTAACCCAAAACCTCACTTTTCAAGACAACCTATTACACATATTGTTGAATGGATACTGAAGCCATCCTACTTCTGAATATACCATCAAAGTAGGATATGAAATTTATTTATTGAATATTCAAACGGCATAAATCACAGCCACCATAAACTTAATTGACTCACCATAATGTCAAGCCAATACATTTCTAAATATACCTTCCCCAACATTTCAAATAGACACCACTGAACTCATTAAACTGTTTAATATCAATCACTTGAAATAAATTTCATTGTTCGATATATTGATATTGTGTGAAAATTAAGTGTGTGTGAATATGAAAAAAACGATGTTTAGCATGATGCTGTGCCTGCCATTTGTAGGTGCTGCTTTTGATGAAGTTGAAGTAACGCCATTGAACCCCCAAGGCTGGCAAGCGGTCAATGTCAGGGCAGATGGCCTGGTCGAATTAAATAAGGCCCAACCACTGTTTGGCGATGGCTCATTGTTGTTGGCCACCGACACCCAAACCAATGGTCAAGACAAAGCCGATTTTCAGCTGCTGTGGCAACAATCAACTGATGCCATTGACTACCCTGATCGTACATTAGGCAATGTATCTGCAGTGAATTATGCCTGGTACCGCGATGCAGCCAACAGCACCACAGCAGGTCACTTTATCCCGGTGTTTCGCTTGAACTTTTATGACGATGGCGGCACACCAGCTGACTTCAGTGATGATGTGCTCGGATTATTGGTATGGGAAGGCGTATACAATGGCTTAAGCACACCCGCCACCGACAGCTGGCAAATTGTTGACCTCAAAGAGGGTAGTTTTTGGGTCTATGTTTCACAGAGTGCCCAAGGCAGCGGAGTGATTCAAAATTACAATTCAACACTGGATGATTGGATCAACAACAACCCACAAGGCCAACCAGGTGACAAACAAGTTAGCTTAAGTGCCAACACTTACATCACTGGTATCAATGTCGGCGTAGGTTCTGGTTGGGGCAATACATTCTTAGGCTATGTAGATACGGTGCGGATAGGATTTGGTGAGTCTGATGACTTGCTGTACAATTTTGAAGTGTGTTCAACCTTTGTGCCTAACAACAACCCAGATGTGATTTTTGACGACTCATTTGAGTGTTTTAAAAGACTGTAACCCCAGTTCCAGCTACAACAAACGCCAAGCATAAAAAAGCCGGCAACTACCGGCTTTTTAGTTCACTCAAAACCTAATTGATACAATTAAACCTGCGTGCCACCAACTGTTAACTTATCAATTTTTAAGCTGGGCTGACCAATGCCTACGGGGATACTCTGGCCATCTTTGCCACACACGCCCAAGCCTTGATCAAAGGCCAAATCATTACCCACCATGCTGACTTTTTGCATCGCAGCCGGGCCATCACCAATCAAAGTAGCACCTTTGACTGGGTGCGTAATTTTACCGTTTTCAATCATATAAGCTTCGGATGCTGAAAATACAAATTTACCGTTGGTGATGTCAACTTGGCCACCGCTGAAGTTAACTGCATAAAGACCTTTTTCTACTGACTCAATGATTTCTTTGGGGTCGTGCTCACCGGCCATCATGTAGGTATTGGTCATGCGCGGCATGGGCAAATGGGCAAACGACTCTCGCCGCCCATTTCCAGTGGTTGGCACGCCCATCAAGCGGGCATTGAGCTTATCTTGCATGTAGCCACGCAGGATGCCATTTTCAATCAGGATATTTTCTTGAGAAGGTGTGCCTTCATCATCAATATTCAAGGAGCCGCGGCGGTTGGGCAAAATGCCACTGTCAATAATGGTACAGGCTTTTGAAGTAACTTGTTGCCCCACTTTACCTGCAAAAGCCGATGAACCTTTGCGGTTAAAATCGCCTTCAAGACCATGACCCACTGCCTCATGTAATAACACACCAGGCCAACCACCAGCCAACACCACCGGCATTTCGCCTGCTGGCGCTGCTTTGGCTTGTAAATTAATTAAGGCACCATGGATGGCTTGGTCGATGAATGCATCGGCATAACCCGCATTGAACACATCAGTCAACAAAATACGACCACCACCACCGGCGTAGCCCATTTCCATGCGACCCTTGTCATCGGCACAAATCACTTGGATGCTGAGTTTGACCATCGGTCTGATGTCAGCGGCAAACACCCCATCAGTAGCCGCCACCATGATTTCTTCTTGTGATGAAACCAAAGAACAAATTACTTTTTGTACACGGTGGTCTTGTTGTCGAGCTTTGACATCCATTTCATTCAATAGTTGAATGATGGAAGCGTTGTCCACCCCCAATAAAACATCTTGTGGCGTATACAGCTCAGGCACGGCATTGGTGCGCAAATTCACGCCTTGATGAGTGGCTTGGCTGCGGGCAATACTGCGCGCTGTTTGAACCGCTTCACTGATGCTGTTTTTATTCAATGCGTCGGTGTAAGCAAATCCAGTTTTTTCGCCTTGGTTGATGCGTACACCAACCCCTCGGTCAATGCTGTGACTGCCAGATTTGACCTGTTGGTTTTCGAGTACCCATGATTCTAGACGTGAGGACTGGAAATATAAATCGGCGAAATCACCACCTGTAGACAAAGCATCTCCCAGCAGGTTTTCAAGGTCTGTAACACTTAAACCACCGGGTTCAAGAAAGGTTTTACTGGTTTGTTTGATTGACATGATTATTTAGTTTGTTGGTATTATTAATGAGGTAAGTTAAGAGCATAGAAGCGATTACATAGGCAACGAAGTAAAACACCCCTATTTGTAAAGTGGCGTCAGTAGCACCACCTGACTTGGTGGTAAAATAGGTGACCAATATAGCGATCACGAACACATCCAACATTGACCATTTGCCGATGTTCTTCAGCAGCCGAATACTTTTGTTTGAAAAATGTAAATTCTGGCTGAACAGCACCACCAACATCATCAGTGATTTAAGTACTGGAGTCAAGATGGTAAAAGTAAAAATCACTGCGGAGATCACTGTTTGTCCAGAGTCATACAACTTTTGCAGTGCCGAGACTATACTTTTGGACTCAAACTGAAACACACTTTGGCCTAACACTGGAATGTCTTGATAAGCCACAATGGCCAGTATCGGGGCAAACCAACCAGTGATCAAAGCAATCACAGTAACCGAAAGCAGGGCCAATAATGAAATTTTAGAACCCAAGAAACCATGCAGTAAAAACATCAAAACCATGGTAGCTATGAATAGCTTGGTGTATTTATAAGCCAGCTTATCGTGCGAGTTGGCTTTGTCCTGTAAGTCTTGCAAGGCCTCTAACTCATCACTGTAGCCTGAGTACCAGTTAAAGGTTATGGTTTCTAAAACTTTTTTGCTTTGTGATTTAAAATTATCCGACATGGATAATTTTTCTGAGACTTCAGCGATGCGGTGCTCATACGCCAAAGACTGGCCCCATGACTCATAAGCCAAGTAGGCACAAAAACTGGTCACCACCAACAAATACAAAGTATGTGCGGCTGTTTTCTTATTCATTATTGGTCATCCTTTTCTATTAACTCAATGACTGGGTCATCCCAAGTTCCAGTGACTTGGTAGATGATTTCATTGCTGTTTTTGATTTGTTTATCAAACAGGCCTTGAACTAAAAACCCTGCTGCTGCACCAACTGGACCACCAGCAATGGCACCAATAGTAGGGAAAGTTTTGCCAATCTGTGGTCGAACCGTGATGGTTTGTGCGTACGTTTGATCCGCAAAATCCACATCCCCTTTGATGTGAATTTTAGCCGATGATGCTTTGATTAGAAAATCATCGGTGGTGGCTACACCCGCAGTTATTTTGAACTTCCCCTCCATACTGCTGAATAACAAGCCATCAGCCAGAACGTCGCGAAAGTCTAGAATCAACCTTCTGGGCAAATTGGTTAAATTGAACAAACCCAAAACTCGGCCAAACCCAGGGTCTTGATCAAGCACTTGGCCTTGACCTATTTTAATCTCTAAATCACCATCAATGTTGGCAATGTTAAACTGACTGGGCACACCTTGCCATTGCGCTTTGATTTCAATCAAGGTTTGGGCGTTGGTGATGGGTGCGTTGAATCCAACCGTGTGTAAAAAATCTGCAATTTGTTCTGAGATCATCACAATATCGAAAGTCGATTCACCAATTGGGCCTTTGGTTTTATTCCAAAAACCAGAGACATTAATCTCAGCCAGGGTTGATTTTAAGCTCAGCTGTTCAACTTTAACTCCGTCAGCCACATTACGCATTTCCATGCGCAATGCACCCAAAGGAATACCCGCATAACTGAAATCATTGGCCCACAAATGTATATCAGGGATTTTGGTTTGTGCCGCTTCTTTGACCAGTTGTTCAAAATTCTCTGCAATCGGTTCAATCCAGTCTAGGTATTCAAATTCTGCTACTATGCCTTTCTGATCCAGGTCATCATCCAACAACACCTGGCCCTTGATGGCGGCACTGTCAATTTCAATTTTATAGCTGTTGTCCATCCGCTGAATGCGCAAGTCCAGATTCTGAAAAGCCCGTGACATAAAAATCAATTGCTTGATATTTAATTCAACCACACCTCCTGGCCAGCCAGCATTGTCAGTAACCACTGGTGTTGCTTCGGTTTTTTTGAGGCGCTCTTCTTTAAGTAACTGCAGCCACTGATCTAAATCCAGGACATCGATATGGCCCCCAAACAGTGCACCTTCATTGGCGGTATTGATGGCATCAAGAAACTGTAATTTGGACAATTGATAATGACCCGCTTGGCTGTCTAAAGTCGATTTGATTTGGTTGTTGTAATTTATTTCAACTTTAGAATTCTGACACGGCATATCACAACTGATGGCTAAACTTTTACTTTCATCAGCGGTTTTATTCAACGGTGCTGGCAACGCAATGCTGGTGCCGGCCAAGTTTGACCTGGCAGACATTGCCAATTGGTCTTTGCTGATGGTGTGGGTGTTGTTGATATTGATGCGCCAGTCAGATTCACCTTTAATAGGTAAATCTTGTTGAATCAATTCCAACAAATAATTGGCTTTAATAGGGCCACTCAGATCCACATCAATCTTTACACCCTCATCACTTTTAGTCACAATCTGTCCGTTCAGTTTGACTGCAGCTGCGCCAAGTTTAGCGGCTAAATCTTTCATCTTCAGTTGGTAGCCATTGAGCTCTACTGGGCCGTTGATTTGATCGATGGCAAAATGCTCGGTGAAAAACTGTCCTTGTTTGAATTCAACTTGGCCACTTGGCGAAAAAGGCAAATCAACTGAAGGCTTGATAGCAACGTCAAAAGCCAAGTTCGTGGTTTGTCGCCCACCGACTTTGATTTGTTTATTCAAATCAATGTTTTTAATCAATGGTGAGGTTCTGATGTAATCTAAAATTTGGTTGTCTTTACTTTCTGCAACTAAATCAATCGATAAAATGCCTTGATCAAAAGATTGAATATCTACTGTCGCAGTCGAGATATTCAAGCCCAATGTACTGGCTGCTTGAATGTCTACATGCGCTGAATCATGATTAAATACCGTAACCGCATCAATCCCAGTAACCACCGGCCATTCGGCATGAAACCGATTTTCAACGCCTTGGGTATAGGCCCTTGAAATAAACTGCGCAGCACCTGAATCAAAACCCTTGTGTACCATGGCACCGTTAACAAACACAAAGCCCGTTTCAACTTCTCCACCCAATAAGCCTTCATCTAACCAATTCAAGGTTTTTTCTTTCCACACATTGTGTGGCCAGTATTTATGCAGCGCACTGACATCGACCGCTGATAAGCGGCTGTTCAGTAACAGATTTATGGGCTCATCAAAATTGATTTCAGACCATACTTGAAGATTAAAATCAGTACATTCACACCACAGGTTGTTCACTTTGAGGCTGGCTATGGGTTGAGTAAAATCAACAGACATTTGCGCAATCAACTCGGCCCAGTTCAACTCACCGCGGTAAATATTAGGGATGCGCATAGCACCATCAACTGAATCAAGCAATAGCCGACCTTGTTCAGGGGTGAACTCAAATAACCCACTCAGCCCCCTGATTTGTAGACTCGGGTGTTGAGCTGACAACCCTGAAAAGCCAACCTCACCACCGAGCCATAGGTTGTTAAAATCATCATAACTCAAGGCCAAATGGTCAATTTCCCCACCAACAGTTGAACTCCAATCACTGTCCTGTTGTTCACCACGCTGAATTTCGCTCCAGAATTCAGCCAACAAAGCCATGGGGATATCAGCGGCTTGAATTTGACTGAGGTCATCCTTGCGCTGTAATAACAGCGTAAAATCAGGCAACTGTTGTTGTTTGATTAACATGTTTTGAACACTGACTGTGGCCTGCCAATCTTTAGCTTGTGCCACTTGTTTAATCAGCACATCCATTGAGAAATCTCGATCTGAATTCAACCACTGCAAATGACCTGTTACAGACTTGACTTCACCCGTCTCTGCTGTCAACCACACTTCGCCGTTGAGCTGGCCTGCGGGTAAGCTGACCGCGGTCACTAAATCATCTAATTGGCTTAATTCAAAATGATTGAATTTCAAATACCATTGGGCATCTCTGGTTAAAGACAGGCTCCGTAAGCCTTTGCTGATGACATCAATGCTTTGATTGCCCTCGTCATTTTCAATCAGTAAACGCAATGCACGGTAATCTTCATCTTGCTCTAACAACAAATCTGCTTTTAAACCAGCCAATAAAACCTGCCCTGATTCATCAGCTAAATTGAGGGTCATTTCATCTACACTGATGGAGCCGGTGGTTAAAATTTTATCCAACATTTCTGTGAACCGGGCTTCATCTTGATCATCATTGATGGTGATACTGGGTCCATCGACCGCGTGTATCATGTCTAATTCAGCTTGGTTGATGCTCAAATCAATACCAGTGGCACCACCTGGAATTAGGAATCGATAGACATTAATTGAGAGGTTGGCAGTGCCCAACTGAATGCTCTGTTTACCGATGAGCTCCAAACCTTTGAGTGAAAAATATGGGCCATAACCTTGCCAAGAGCCCTCAATTTCATTGACCTTAACTTGCAAGTTCCATTGCTCCTCAAGAAATGCTTCCAGCCGATCTTTATACAATGAATCAAAGGGCAGCAACAAACTCAATAAGCCAACAACCACACCGGCCAATACAATCAGCAATGCCAACAGGCCACGAATTTTCACCCACAGTTTGAATAACCAATGGTACTTCTTGGTCTTTGTCACAAGCAATCAGCCCTCAAAGTAACACCACATCATGCTGGTGACGTTCATAACTGTCCTCTGCCTGAAAGCTGATGCGCTTACCCAAACTCTCTTCCAATTCAGCCACCGTTTCAGAATGCTCTTCAATGATGTACTGCACCAAGCGCCTTGAACCAATGACCATCACCTTACTGGCCTTGAACTGTTTCACTGAGCGGGTGATTTCTCGAAATAATTTAAAGCTGATGGTCTGAATGGTTTCAATTGATCCCATTCCATGGCATTTGTCACAAGGCTCACAGAGCATATCGTGCAAGTTTTCAGTAGTGCGTTTGCGGGTCATTTCTACCAAGCCCAGACCAGTAAAACCAAGTACATTGGTGCGAGCACTGTCGCCCTCGAGCTGCTCCACCAAAGTTCTCAGCACCTCGGTTTGGTGAGACTTATCAACCATATCAATGAAGTCAATGATAATGATGCCTCCAATGTTGCGCAGCCGCAATTGTCTGGCCAGCGTTTGTGCGGCCTCCAAATTGGTCTTAAAAGCCGTATCTTCTAATGATTTGTAACCAACAAATTGTCCTGTGTTTACATCGACTGTGGTCATCGCTTCGTTTTGGTCAAACACCAAATTACCGCCAGACTTAAGCGGCACCCGCTTACTGATGGAACGGTCAATTTCATCGTCAATGTGAAACTGATCAAACAATGGTCTAGAAACGTTGTGCTCAATTAAATCACCAGACCATTCAGCAGCAAAGTCCTGAAGGAACAGTGACAACTGATGATAAATTTCATCTGAATCAGTGGTGATTTTAGTGAGGTTTTCAGTGACATGGTCGCGCACCACTTTTTTTGCCAATGAAAATTCACTGTAAATTAAGCTCGGTGACTTGGCTTGTGAAATTCGCTGATCCAACCGTTGCCACAAACGACTGAGGAAGCGCCAATCATGAAACAAGGCAGTTTGGCCCACCAACTCGGCATTGGTTCTGGCAATCAAACCAAAAGCCTGATTGTCTTGGTTGATTTTGCTTAAAACCGCTGTCAAACGATCTCGCTCAACCTCATCACTGATTCTGGCTGATATGGCGATCAATTCGCGGTTATTTGGCATCATCACTAAATAACGACTGGGAATGCTCAATTGGGTGGTGATGCGTGCGCCTTTACTGCCGATTTGATCTTTATAAACTTGCACCACTATAGCTTGGCCTTGGTGTAGCATCTGTGCAATTGACCCCGTGCCGGTTTCACCTACACCGGCTTCACTGTTAACTGGGCCTTCAATGTCTGAAACGTGCATAAAAGCGGCTTTATTTTCACCAATATTGACAAAAGCTGCTTGCAAACCAGGCAAAACCTTTTCTACTGTTCCTTTGTATATATTGCCTACTAAAGAATGTTGCTGCGCACGCTCTAACCAAACTTCGGAAAGTTGGCCGTCTTCTACCAAAGCCACTCGGGTTTCAAAATCATTGCTGTTGATTAAAATTTCTTTAGACATTCAACCATCTACGACTGATTCAATTGGATTAATGGAGACATTATACCCAATTCATCCAATAAAGCGGTGGTCTCAAACAATGGCAATCCCATGATCGAAGAATAACTGCCGTTGATGTTTTCTATCCACATCGCGGCATAACCTTGGATGCCATATGCGCCGGCTTTATCCATGGGTTCACCAGTGGCCACATAAGCAGCAATTTGTGCTTCACTGATTGGGGCCATCTTGACGGTGCTGGCACTTAAAATCGTTTTTGATTTTCCAGCATGAAACACACAAACCGCAGTGTAAACCTGATGTTCACCCCCTGACAGTTTATGCAGCGTAGATACGGCATCCGCCCGGTCTTTGGGCTTGCCCAATATTTCATCACCCAGCACCACAATGGTGTCGGCTGTTAGAACAGGCAATGACATCTGGATGCTGTTTCTGGCATGGTAAGACTTTTCCTTCGCCATCCGTAAACAGTACGCTTTAGCCGCCTCTCCAACAACAACACTTTCGTCAATATCAACCGATAAAATCTTTGGCACCCAACCCAGTTGAGCAAGCAGCTCAGCCCTGCGTGGTGAACCAGAGGCCAACACAATTTCATTTTGTGCAGTTTGATTATTCACGGTGGTAGGGATGGTTACTTAATAAGCTGTGAGCTCGATACAATTGTTCAGCCACAACCACCTTAACCAGCTGGTGTGGAAAAGTCAGTTTTGATAAAGACCAAGTTTGTTGTGCCTGAACCAAGACACTGCGATCTAAACCATCGGCACCACCTATTATGATGTTGACATCTTGTCCATTCATCTGCCACTGGTCTAATTGTTTAGCCACATCAGTGGTTTTCAGTGCTTTGCCGCGTTCATCCAGCGCGATATTAAGGCTGTCTGGTTTCAATTGTTTTAAGATCAATTCAGCTTCTTGGCTTTTTATTTGCGCCACAGATAAACCTTTTTGTCTGGAAACAGCAGGCATTTCTTTGATGTGAATTTTCAGGTGATGCGGTAGACGATCGTTGTAGGTACTGAAAGCAACATTCACCCAATCAGGCATCTTATGCCCCAGGGTCAATAAGCTTATTTTCATTCTTCAGTGGATGCGTTGATGTCCCAAAGTCCTTCTAAATGATAAAACTCACGTGCCTCAGCACTCATGACATGCAAAACAGCATCGCCAGCATCAACTATCATCCACTCATCGGAGCTCAAACCTTCGGTACTGAGTACCTCGTATCCGTTGGCGGCCAATTCCTGCATGGCAGTCTCAGCCAAATGGCGCATGTGTCGATTGGAACTGCCGGTACAAATAATCATGTAGTCTGTAACAGCGGTCAGGTGACCAACTTTCAAACTAACGATGTTAAGTGCTTTGGCGTCATCTAAGGCTTGCGTGATGACTGCTGATATGTGATCGGCTTGTTTGGGGGTTTCTTTGGTTTCTTGCACAAATGGTTATTCAGTTTAAACCAGCCCATTTTAACATGGCAACTCAGATTAAATACAAAGCTTTCGCATAAAGCGGCTGTTTTTAGTGAGTTTTAATTGAGATTCACAGCAAGATTTGTAAAAAACTCCCAAGTTTGACCTGCAAATCACCGGCTCCACTGCTTGGTTCAAGTCTTTACAAGCAACACTTGTACACCAAGAGCAAATACCCTGTAATGTTTTACGCACAATCCGGTCTGCTTTTGCAGGTGACAACTGAACCCTTAAATTGATACAATCTTCACAGCCTCACAGCCAAACTATGCACATCAAAATAATAAACCACACATTGACATGACTTTACCCATCACCAAAACACCGCTCTTGAACCAAGGCGAGGTCAACAGCAAACGCGCTGAAATCAAAGCACACTTCATCAGCACCTATGCTGCTTATGAAAACTTATTTACTTGTTTAAAGCATGATGACGCTTATTTTCACAAAGCCGAACCTCTGCGCCATCCTTTGATTTTTTATTTTGCCCACACTGCGGTTTTTTTTGTTAACAAACTCAGGGTGGCTAAGATCATTGATCACAATGTTGATGATGCTATCGAGTCCATGATGGCCATCGGCGTTGATGAGATGTCGTGGGACGATTTGAATGACGCCAATTATGCTTGGCCGTCGGTGGCGGCAGTACAAAACTACCGCAAGCAAGTCAAAGCTTTGGTCTTAGACTTGATTGACCGCTTGGATTTGCAACTACCGATTCAATGGCAAGACCCCTTTTGGGTCATCCTGATGGGCATCGAACATGAACGCATACACTTGGAGACATCCAGTGTTATCATCAGACAAATGCCAATAAAGTGGGTACAAAACCAACCCTTATGGCCCAGACACCAAGTTGATCACCCGGTGCCAAACAACCAACTGTTGCACGTGGATGGCGGCACTGTGAAACAAGGCAGAAGCACACCCAGTGAGACGTACGGCTGGGACAATGAATATGGCCAACAAAGCACCACAGTGGCAGCATTCAAGGCCAGTCAATTTCTGGTTTCGAATCATGAATTCTTAGAATTTGTAGAAGACGGAGGCTACCAAGACAAACAGTGGTGGAGCGATGAAGGCTGGCAGTGGCGTAAATTCAAACAAGCAGAACACCCTGTCTTTTGGTCTAAAAATGAGCAACAACAATGGCAGTACCGCAGTATGACTGAGGTGTTTAACATGCCTTGGAGCTGGCCAGTTGACGTCAATTTTTTAGAAGCCAAGGCTTTTTGTAATTGGCTGGCAGCCCGCACCGGTCGAGCCATTCGCTTACCAACCGAAGCCGAGTGGTGCCGCTTATACGAACAATGCATTGATGTACACTACCCTCACTGGGACAAAGCCCCTGCCAATATAGAGTTGAACTATGCTGCATCAGCAGTGCCCGTGGACCAGTTTATTTTTGGTGCAGCCCAATTTGGCGATGTCATCGGCAATGTTTGGCAATGGACAGAAACCGCCATCGATGGTTTTGATGGCTTTCAAGTTCACCCAGTATATGATGACTTTTCAGTGCCTACTTTTGATGGTCAACACAACTTAATCAAGGGCGGCAGCTGGATCAGCACTGGCAACGAAGCCCATAAAGATGCCAGGTACGCCTTTCGCAGGCACTTTTTTCAACACGCAGGATTTAGATACGTCGAATCGGAGCAAACAGTGGACCAAACCTTTAACACCTATGAAACAGATGAACTCATATCGCAGTACCTGGAATTCCATTACGGTGATGAATACTTTGGTGTGCCTAATTTTCCCACAGCATGTATTGATGCTTTGATTCCGCATGTGAATACAACCAAAATGTCTCGGGCATTGGATTTAGGTTGTGCGGTGGGTCGCAGCAGTTTTGAATTGGCCAGGTATTATCAGCACGTCGATGCACTGGATTTTTCAACCCGTTTCATCCGCAACGCCATTAACTTAGTCGAGCATGGCAAAGTTAAATACATGGTACCCACGGAAGGCGAGTTGACTGAGCTGAAAACCTTCAAATTATCGGCATTGGATTTGGGTGATAAAGTTCACAACGTCAAATTTTCCCAAGGAGATGCCTGTAACCTAAAAGGCAAATACAAGAACTATGACTTGATTTTTGCTGGTAATTTAATTGACCGTCTGTACCAGCCTAAACAGTTTTTGGACAGCATAAAACTGCGCATTAACAAAGGCGGCTATTTGGTGCTAACCTCACCCTATACCTGGCTCGAAGAATTCACCGACAAAGCCAACTGGTTGGGCGGCATCAAAGTCAATGGAGAGAACATCACCACCCTAGACGCTTTAAAAGCCCACTTAAAATCAGATTTTGAGTTGGTAGGATCGCCACAAGACATCCCTTTTGTGATTCGTGAAACCGCCAGAAAGCACCAACACACTGTGGCACAACTAACCATTTGGAAAAAAATCAGTTGAACTTTAGACTGACTGATTGGACACCCTGCTAGGCGGCTTATTTATGATGCAATTTAAACCTTTTAAAATGGCTGCCTACAGTCAACAAGCCAACTGCAGTACAGCGATTAACTTGCACAGCAGTAATCCAGAGCCTTTCAGTTGGTCCGAACTGGCTGCACTGACGCAGCTGGACTTAGGTCAAATCATCACCCAAAGTTCCTTTAACTATGAATCTACCCAAGGCAACGTTGCACTGCGGGAACAGCTGGCACAACAACTCTACCCATCCACTTCAGCAGCCAATCTGGTGTTAACCTCTGGTGCCCAAGAAGGCATATTCTTAGTCATCAACAGCTTGATTCAGGCGGGCGACGAAGTGGTGACTTTCAGCCCTTGCTTTGAACCCCTGGTCTCAGTGGCCCAGGCTGCTGGCGCTCAGGTCAGCAGCATCCCATTGAACCCACAGGATAATTGGTCAATACCTTGGGCTACATTGGAGGCCAGCATCACCGCCAAAACCAAACTGTTGATCATTAATTTCCCGCACAACCCCACTGGATGCTCTATTCAAGCAACTGAATTGACTCGACTGATCGCATGCTGTGAAAAACATGGGGTGTGGTTGTTTTCAGACGAGGTGTTCAGGGGGCTGGAACATGACAAACAAGACACCTTAGCTGCTGTCGTGGAACAGTATAAAAGGGGTATTTCTATGGGCGTGATGTCCAAATCCATGGCCTTGCCTGGTATCAGAGTCGGCTGGTTGGTATGCCGCGACCAAAATTTACTGCAACAGTGGCTGACCATTAAATCTCATTTATCGATTTGTCAAAGCAGTACAGATGCCCAATTAACCACAGCCCTGATACCATTCACTCATGCCATCCTGCAACGCAATACCAACATCATCAATACCAACAAAACCCTGCTTAACCACATGTTGGATGGTCACCCAAACTTTAAATTCAGCCTACCAACTGGATCAGCCACCGCATTCATTGAACTGAAATACCAAACAGGTGAAGCATTTTATTTACAGACGCTGCAAGAAAAGCAGCTGTTTGTGATGCCCAATCCAGCCTTTATGACCGCTGTCAATGGATTCAGATTGACCTTAGGCAAACGTCAGGCGGAACAACATTATCAAACAATTTTTCGCTTTGATACTGTTTGAATGACCAATCAATGGCCAGACGATGAGATTTAAGATTTGAACGCCACAACTTGGTTGCGACCATTGTTTTTGGCTTGAAACAATGCCACATCAGCATGACTGAGTAGCAATGCCTTATTCAAGCCAGATAGCAATGAATTAGTCACTCCAAAACTGGCTGTGACATTGAACTGATGCCCGGTGGGTGAGCAGTCCAAATTTTCTATCGCTGCGCGCATTTTCTCTAACAACTTCACCGTCTTTTGCAATGAAATACCAGGCGTCACAATAACAAACTCTTCACCACCAAGCCTGGCGATTAAGGTGTCTTGATCCGTCACTTCCTCACAGGCTTTGATGACATTTTGTAACACCCAATCACCCACCATGTGCCCGTAAGCATCATTCACGTTTTTAAAATGATCTAAATCCATGATGGCTAAATTCACTTGGCTGGATTCTAGCTTACATTTTTTGATGATTTTCAACAGCTGTTCTTCAAAAGACTTGCGACTGAAAACCTTGGTCAAATGATCCACCTCAGAAATCGCTTTGAAATAATCATGCCGGCGTTTGATTTTATATGTCCAAAAACCCAGCAACAATAAACCAGTTAATACCAACAACATCAACAACTGCTGTTTCTGACTGGTTTCAGCAACCAATTTATTTTTTAATTGCAGAACTTGATTGTTTTGATTCAATTGCTCAATTTCTAGTTCTTGAGCTAAGTTGGCGTGCATGGCCCGAAAGTAAGCCACTTGAGTCGCCATTTTTCGTTCAAACATATGCTTTTCAATGGTGTTTTTTTGTGACAAATAATTATATGCCGATTGCATTGCTTGATTTTCAAGACTCAAATTAATCAAAACATTAAGCACCAGTATCAATTGTTCTGACTCTCCTATGCTGCTGTTCCCGTCAAGGGTTAACAGCGCATAATATTGGGCTTTATCAGGTGCATCAACCAACCAGTACATGTAGCTCAATACCGCATTGTAATAGACCTTGATGTTTTTAAAATTAGTTGCATCTACACTTTCTGCCATACTTTCGAGTTGCTGGACTGCCTTTTGAGCTTCAGCGGAATCAACAGATGGTTTATCAGTGAATTTATACCTGATTAGATCAAGTTTCAAAAAAACTGAAGCAATGGTGTTGTTTAATGACTCACAAAGGTCAATGGCTTCAGTGATTTGTGTTTTATATGCCTCACCTTTGCCTTGCCGCATTAAAATACGGTACTTGTTATATACACCCATACACTTATCATCTTCAGTGAAGTCACCCTTGATTAACAGGTCTGCATATTTGAGTGAAATGTCATCTTGATTCATCAATCGGTATGACAAGGCCACAACGTTGTAGGCCATAGATAACAAATACTTATCAGCGGTTTGTTCAGTGAGTTGGATGGCTTGGTTCAAATTTTTTATGGCGGGCTCGAAATCGCCAGTAATGACCTGAAGATTGGCCAGCAGTTGTACAATCCTGGCTTGGTATTCAACAGCTAGACAGCGTGTTTTTAATGCTTTTAAATGTTCTATTGACTGTGCGTACTCACCCTTAAAACTGTCTCGATACAGCAGCAAATAATTATAATAACAACGCTCATCCTCACTCATTAGAACTGTTTCAGACTGCAAAGCATTCAATGCAGCAGAAAACTCATCTGACTTTGATTTACGAATCAATTCAAGCGCATACAGTTTTTGTTTGTAGTGCTGCGAATTTTGCTGGCTCACGCTCAAATCATCAACTTGAGCGTAAGCCACCCAAGAAATAAACAGTAACGCAATTATCGAACCAGTTTTACTCATAATTAAAAGTGCCCTCGAAGTAACCTCAGGCACTGTATTTTTAGTTGCACTTAGACACAATTACTCTTCGTCATCATCACCAGGCAAATGCGAACATTTCAAATCAAGGTTAATCTGATTGATTTGTTTAAGCTCAGTGTCGGTTAATTTTTCAGTGATTTCATTGTTTTGATGAACCGAATCTGATTGACCTATTGACTCAAGTACTTTAATTATATTATTCATACACACCTCTTTTGTTATTTTAAATATTGTCATTTCACCTGACTGCTCAGGTGTACTTATATTCTAACATTATCTGTCAGTCAAATTGATGATTTAATAAATCCTGCTGCGCAACTTAAACCCTGAAGAAGTGTTTAGCATACTGAATCTCTAACTATAATTCAGCAGGGTATCTGCCGTGTTACCATCCATTCTTGCATCGAATCCCCTGTTGTTTTATGTTTAAACACACGTCCTTTTATAAGTCCCAGTTTATGATTGGCTTGTATGGCAGCTTGGTTAGACACTCGATTAAATACATGTACTGTAGTTACAGCTTGACTGCTTAAAAGGTAATTAATTAATAAAGTTTTTGCTTGGTGTCCAATTCCTTTTCGATGCCATTCTGGTAGTACCATAACCCCCACTTCGGCAACACTTCTGGATTGCTTCAGGTACCAATTAGCCCCTATGATTCCGACTTGAGCACGACTGGCCAGATCAACTATTACATAACTTATATATTTAGGCAGTACCTGCTGTTGTGTATACAGGGTTCGTTTGAAATACTGAGTTGCGCTGTCTAAGCTCATTGCATCACCAATGTGTTGCATGACTCTTGGGCATCCATACAAGGAAAAAAACACATCAAAGTCATCATCACCTAATAGTTTTAACGCTATTGAAGAAGTGGGTGAGTTAGTTCGTATGTACGTTTTGACCGTCAATTTATGTTTTCAGCAGTTGCTCGATGTTCTGTATTATGGCCCCAGTTGTTGCATGATTTTTGGCCCAATTCAGCCAATGTAACAATACATAACAAGTGCATGTTATATCTGGACCTTATCTGCATTGTTGTGCAGCTGGGTTCAATCATTATTCTGACTTTTTTGCTTCACTGTTGAAACCACCTGTAAACAAGTTAAAATTAATTAAGGCACAGCTGGGTTGTATATCACCACTTGGTTGCGGCCTTGTTTTTTGGCTTGAAACAAGGCCACATCGGCATGGGTCAGTAACATATTTAAACTGTAACCAGAGCAGTTTGCAGATGACACCCCAAAACTGGCGGTAACAACAATGTCTGTGCCGGAGCTTGAACTGTCCAATGTTTCGACAGCCAATCTTAACGCTTCTACCTTGTTGTACATTTCGTTGAAGTTTAAGCCCGGCATCACAATGCAAAACTCTTCACCACCTAACCTGGCTATAATGGTTTCACCTTCAATCAGCTCCTTACACGCATACACCACATTTTTTAACACCCAGTCACCAACCAAGTGGCCATGGTTGTCATTCACCCTTTTAAACCGATCTAAATCCATGATTGCTAAATGTATAGGCGCTTCTATTGATGCCATGCGTTTAATCAGCGCATTGGCCTGCTCTTCAAAAGCTTTGCGAGTCAATACTTTGGTTAAATGGTCTATTTCAGAAACACCTTTAAAGTAGTCATGACGTTTTTTAACTTTATACAACCACAACACCATCAGTCCCAATAAAGTGAGTATCAACATGATAACCAGCCGTTGGTTATTGGCCAATTGTTCGGTTAATTGCTTTTCTAGTTCCAGCACTGCTTTTTGCTGATTGAGCTGATCGATTTCAAACTCTTTGGCTAAATTTGAATGCTTAACCGTCATGAAGGCCATTTGTTTGGCTTTGGACTGACCATATAAATTCAATTCAACTCGATTTCTCTGACTCAAGTACTGGTAGGCGGCCAAGTACTTGTTCTCAGACAGTGCGACTTGTTCCAGCACCTCCAGTGCAAAAATTAACTGTAAGGTGTTACCCAACCCCTCATTCAAATCCAGGGTAGCTTTGGCAAACCCTTCTGCAGCATTGATGTTTCCTTGTAATAAAGCAAATTTAGCTTCAATAGCAGCAAACTTTGCTTGAATGTTCTTGTATGGACCAACACTGATTTCAGGGCGCAAACCAACAATCAGTTCACTCAACTCATTCAGTTTTGTTGGAGACAGGTTTTCGGTTTTTAACTTTCTATAGATGCTGTCCATCAAAAGCGATTGGGCGAACAACAAATTGCCACTGTCTATACAAGCATTGTCTGAGTAGTCGACTTCATTAACAGGTACATCTGATGAGCTGTCATGTAAATAAAAATGGTTTTTACTGAATTGTAAACGGCATTTATTTTCTGTGGTTGGCTGCAGGTTGTATAAAATTTCACTGTATTTAATACTGAGTTGTTTTTGCCCCAAAATGTTATATACCATGGCTGCAGCCGAATAAGCGATTATTTTGGTGGTGGTGTCTGTGGTTTCTTTAAGTTCATTGATGGTGGTATCGATGTACAGTGATGCATCATTGTAGTCACCCCTGAGGGCAGCTAAATTAGCCAACAGGGCATCCATCCTAACAATATTTTTGATGTCTTTACACCTTGCCTTCAATTGTTTTGCATCATCAATGGCTGTTTGATAATCCCCTTTAAAAGCCGTTTGATAGGCTTTTAAAAAACCGTAATGGCAACTTTGAAAAGCAGTCATACCATCTGCTACCAAGGCCAGGTTCTCTAAACCTTTTGCAAATCCGTCATGATCTGAGATTCGAATGGCTTCCAGCCTTAACATTTCTTGGTTAATTGACTCAGGATCGGTCAATTCATTTTGAGCTGAATGAGCCAGTCCAACGGTAAAAACAACACACAAGCAAAAGACGATTAAGCACAGTGCACCTGGTTGCTGACGAAAATAGTAGGGTAAATTATATTGGCTTAGCGGGTTATTCTTCGTCATCGTCATCAGGGAGAATCATACAAACCAAGTCATGGTTTTGCGCTTTCAGCTGAATAAATGCGTGGTTTTGAGTCACTGAATCTGTGTACAATTGATCATTAGAATGTTGATGTACCGATTGAGTTTGACCCAATCGTTCTAAAATTTTTACTTTATTTTTCATTGTACAGTTTTCCCTATTTGATTGACGTTTACTGGTAATGCTTGCTTTGGTTAAAAAATCTTAACATAAATCCTTGATTTTCAACAATCTATTTACCTGCTCAGTGTTTTTTTGTTTTTTATGCTGAGGCGGTATGACCAAAGTGCTCTTCATTAACAAGGGCACAGAAGTTAAATTTTGCAACTCAACGGTCTCCATTCTGGGCTTTTCAATCGGCAGTACCGCACATTCATAAACAATCACTTCATGGTCTGGAGAATACGTCTCTAACAGCATATCCACCAACACTTGTTTGGCTTCAATTGAGGTATCAAATACTTTCAAGCTGCGGTCCCCTGCAATGCCCACCTGCCACAATACCAAATAAGCACTGGGATCAAACTTCGTATGATTGAACATGAAATTATTGGCTTCAAAATGGGCACAACCACAGCTACCAGGATCAATACCTAAGTCTGCATACAAACAATCTTCCGCTGAAATCCCAGGCTCCATATGTGCTTGATAGCCTTCGGCTCTGGCCATGCGAATGGTTTCGTGCGGTGGCAAAGCAAAAACCCCGGGATGACCATAGAAAGCACCGCAAACATTGTTGCCTGCCCTGACCGCTTGCATAATCATATCCCCCATTTCACGGTAAGTTGTTTTTCTGGACTTACCCGCTTCATACAAAGGCTGTAAACTGATGACATGTTCGTTCATGGTTTTCACCCACTCTTCCACCAGTTGATTCGAAGCTGCCACAAACACCACATCAGCTTGTTCAATAAAATGACGTGACAGTGGCGTGATGTGAGACCCCAAAGTCATCCCCAAACCTACATTTACTAAGCGCCCTTTTTTAGTTGACATACTTGCTCCTCACTGTTGTTAATTAAAGGTGTTTCACTGATTGTTGGTAAATCAACTAACCAATACCGGACGAACTCAAAGCTGAATATGCAGCATCCCAAAAACTGAACACCTTAATCACCACTTGAGCTATGGCCTTGCTTTGCTCAGCTACAGTTGCTGCTTTTTTTCATCTTTAAGCCACCACAGGGGTATTAATCACCACCTGATTACGACCCTGGTTTTTGGCTTCAAACAAAGCCGCATCTGCGTGGGTTAATAATAAATTAAAACTGTACCCTGAATTGGTGGATGATGACACACCAAAACTGGCAGTCACTGATATGTCTGCACCTGAAACAGAACAATCTAAATGCTCAACAGCATGCCTTAAAGCCTCCACTTTGGCATACATTTGATTGAAACTCATATCCGGCATAACCACACAAAACTCTTCTCCTCCTAATCTGGCTATGATCATGTCTTCCTCTACCAACTCCTTACAGGCATAAACCACGTTTTTCAGCACCCAATCACCAGTCAAATGCCCATGATTATCGTTCACCTTCTTAAAGTAATCCAAATCCATAATCGCCAAATGTATGGGTGCTTCATTTGACTGCATGCGATTAATCAGCTCTATGGATTGCTCTTCAAACGCTTTGCGGGTTAAAACCTTGGTCAAATGATCCACTTCAGACACACCCTTGAAATAATCATGACGCTGTTTGATTTTATACAACCACATTGCCATCAAGCCCAAAAGCGTTAGTATCAATAGAATAACCAGACTTTGGTTGTTGGCCACTTGCTCAGTTAATTTTTTCTCTAGCTCAAGCACTGCTTTTTGTTGGTTGAGCTGTTCTATTTCAAACCCTTTTGCCAAGTTGGTGTGCTTGACTGTCATGAAAGCCAGTTGCTTGGCTTGAGACTGGTCATATAAACTCAATTCAACTTGGTTTTTTTTATTCAGATATTCAAATGCTTGGGTGTAATTGTTTTCGGATAGCGCCACATTTTCCAGCACATCAAGCGCAATAATTGATTGCTCAGTATTGCCAAGCTTTACATTAACATCCAATGAATTTAAGGCATATTGACGGGCCTTCTGCGCTTCACCTTTGAGCCAATATAGTTTGGCTTTTAATGCAGCAAAAATACCAAGTATATTTTTATAAGGGCTTTGACTAATCTCGCCTTCTACACTGCTGATGGTTGTTTCAATTTCATCCAGCGCTTGTTTTTTGCTGCCGCTCTGAGTTAACTGCCATTTGATATGGTCTAAAATAAGAAACTGGCTGTACAGTAAGTTGCCACTTTTTCTGCATAATTCTGACATGTCCTTTATTTCAGAAAACGTCACTGGTTGACTGCCAACCTCATCCTGATACACATTGCTGATGAAGCTTAAATGACAGAGGTTTTCATCGGTTGGACTGAGGTTGTATAAAAGTTTACTGTATTTTGCACCTAACGCTTGTTGGTCAAGTAGGTTATAAACAACTGAGGCCGCAGAGTACACCAATGTTTTGGTTACTGTATCATCTGTTTTATTGGCATTTTGAATGACCAGGTCTATATGTTTAGAGGCCTTATCATAGTTGCCACCAATCACTGCTATATTCGCAATCAACGCATTCATTCTGATTTTCACCCGGGTGTCATCGCACCTGGGCATCAAATTTTCAATGATTTCGACGGCTGTTTTTGACTCGCCTTTAAAAGCCTGTTGATAAGCCAGTAAAAATGAATAATGACAGTGTTGGTATGTCGACATCTCAATTTGTTTGAACTTTAGTTTTTCCAAACCTGAATCAAACATAAGTGGCGATTTAATTCTTAATGATTCCAACCTCAGTATTTCATCAGTAATTTCTTCAGC
Organism: uncultured Marinicella sp.; assembly: GCA_947502595.1. Lineage (GTDB taxonomy): Bacteria > Pseudomonadota > Gammaproteobacteria > Xanthomonadales > Marinicellaceae > Marinicella. The sequence continues at coordinate 123,691 of CANNAM010000006.1, forward strand.
TTCACTGACATCCGCAACAACAGACTTACCCGCTGCAGGCACCACCAGCAAACATAAAAAGAGCATGATAAAAACACATGCTCTTGTATAGATGTCAAACAACATGACTTTTAAATCAGAACTCAGGACATCAGTCACTCATCATCGTCATTAGGAAACAACACACAAACCAAATCACCACTCTGGATTTTCAATTGACTGAAAGCCTGGTCGTCTTTATGCAGTGTTTCTATCATCTGGTTCACTGAGTCATATTGATGAATTGATTTGGTTTGGCCGATTTTTTCTAACATTTTTATTTTATTATTCACTTTAAACTTTCCTCTTTTTGTTAATAATTTGGTTGCAACCTCATGCATATATAAAAATCTTAACACAAACATTGAAGCATCATAAAAACTATTTATTCTGACCCACTATTTAGTTATGATTATTGAGTTATTTGCCATAAGTCTATTTCTGAAAACTGATTGTTTCCCCGCCCAAAACCACCCCGTTATTGGTATTCAGGCAATATATTCACTACTGATTCAATACCGGCTTCCAAAGAACAGCACTGCATACCTGGTATACCTGACTTACATTGCATTTGTTCCTGTTCCACTACCACAAATATTGCTTTTTTGTGGTACTCAGCTTGCAACATATTTTCGCATATTTGCACTGCCTTCTGATACGACAACAAAGCACCGTGGTGTTACATAATGATTGGGTTTTGCTAGCAACTCACAGTGAAATCTAGATCCGTGGCTTGTAATTCTATTAACTGATAAACTCACCTGTCCCAAACCTTCACACCATAGACACAAAACTAAAAGCCCTGTGTTACTATATTTGCCCTCTTAAGCTGCTGATGGTTGAATTGATTTTTATGGGTACTGTGTATATTTATCTGATGATTGGATTGTTATTGGCAGGTGGCACCTATCAGTTTTTTAAATGGCGCAAAGCCAAGAGAAGACAACTTCTGTTCTCGATAGAAACACCCAAAACATGGCTAGAGCACATCAAAAACAATGTGGCCATTTATCATTTTTTGCCTAAAGAACTGCAACAGGAATTGCTGGGCCACATCAATATATTTCTGGCTGAAAAATATTTTTCAGGTCATGCTGGTTTAGAAGTAACTGATGAAATGCGCGTCACCATAGCTGCCCAAGCTTGCTTACTTTTACTGAATCGCAAAACCAATTACTACCCACATCTAAAAACCATCAGGATTTACCCGGCTGGATTTAAAAATCCCAAGCATGCTGATCAGCCCGGACATCACCTGGGTGAGTCATGGGTAAGAGGACCAGTGGTGCTTTCTTGGTCTGACACCATTCACGGAGGTAAGAATGCCAAAGATGGCACCAATGTAGTGATACATGAATTTGCCCACCAATTGGACCAAGCCGATGGTGCCGGTGATGGCCGGCCTTGGATAGACAGCGCACTGATAAAAACCTGGGGCAAAGTCATGAGCAAGGAGTTCAAGAGCTTAATGATCAAAGCCAAACTCCGAAACCGGACTTTCTTCAATTTTTATGGTGCCACCAACCCAGCCGAATTTTTTGCAGTTATTTCTGAGCATTTCTACGAGCAACCCAGAACTTTCAAGCGTAAACACCCAGACTTATACCAGGTATTGGTTAATTACTACAAAGTGGATCCTGCCACTTGGCTACACAAATGAGGACAAACATAACTCAGCTTAGGGCCGGTTAATTTTCTGTTCTATGTAACCATGACCATTTTCATGCGTTGATAGTACTGTCCTTGAACAGAGAATTAACATGACTCAAATAAGTACCCACATTCTGAATTTTATTAAAATCAGTGGCATAACCACCTTTATATTTGGTGGTTTATTGGCACAGAGTTATGCAATCATTTTAATCACGGATTCAATTTTAAAAATTAAAAATTAATGGTCTTTAATCCAGCTCACTGACCGGAAAATCAATTGGTAAATCTGTTCAGATAAAACCCAAGCTTTACTGATGTAATTAGGTGAAGAACAAACAACAACTATTAATTTCAGTATTGAATACTTATATAGTTGAGCAGGGCGGAATGATTGTTTGTACAATCTGATAACTTCATTTATTACACACCCATGGCGGGTGAAAAATATTGGATATCAAACCATGCTTGCAGTATTATCTAGAGTCCCCAGGATGCAAGTTTATACAGAAATCAATCATCAAGATAAAGGCAATAGTAATGAATAATAAAAACATAACCTCTGAAGAAGCCCAAGAAATAATTAGGCTGGCAAATATTTTGTATTTTAAATTTGGATCTTATGAAAAAACCAAATGGATGGGGTTACAAGCAGCTAAATGTCCCATGGACATGTGGGTCTATCAAGAGTTAATGCATCAAATGAATACAGATCTTTTGATTGAAACGGGAACCTTGATGGGAGGTTCTGCACTATTTTTTGCTCACATGTTTGATATTTTAGGTCGTGGAAAAGTAGTAACGGTAGACATTGAAAAACAAAGCAACCTGCCCAAACACCCTAGGATTCACTACATCAATGGTTCATCTATAGACCCAGCTGTATTAAGTGAAATTCGGAACTTCAGTGAACAATCAAAATCCACCATGGTGATTTTAGATTCTGACCACAAGGCCAATTATAAGTTAAAGGAATTAAATGCTTACAGTGAATTTGTGAGTCCTGGTAACTATATGATAGCTGAGGATTCAGCATTTGATTATTACCCGGCTTGGCCTGAATACGGTCCTGGACCAGCCACAGCTGTCAGAGATTTTATGCAACAAAACCAGCAATTTAAGGTTGATCGGCAACAAGAAAAACACCTGATTACCTTTGCACCAATGGCATTCTTACAAAAACAACATTAGGGAACCAGGTTTTTCACCATTTGTGCATCCCATGCTGTTACTGGGTGATTTTTAGTGGGAATTTCTTTGGAGTTAAAAAATACAGCAATGTCACTGTCATTAACCCCTCTTTGACGCAATGTTTTAATCGCATTTATCATCTCATCATCACCTAAATAGGACTTAACCTCTTTGGTTTTGTTGGTAATTAAGTCCAAATTCAGGGTATCAATTTGACCTTTAAAAAAAGTGGCGTCATCATATTGTTGGCGCATTTTTTCGCTGTATGGAACGTCAAAAATCAAATGCGACCTTTCTTCATTACCATTGACTACACCGTGATCTGATTGATTATCAAAAGACCAAGCATAACCTGCCGAAAAATGTTGAGAGTGTTTATTTGCTATCAAAAAAGCGCCCGGGTTGGTGTATATGGGAACATGGATACGGTACATATCCTTCCACTTTTCTATGGTGTCCTGATGCCTTAAAGTTACACCATTGGGCTTGGTTTTAAATATAAACGCATAAATAGCTTCACCAAAAGGACCGTCCTTACTGATCAGGTAATTTATATAGGGCATTTCATCTAGAATTGGGTAATCAAAAACTTCATCGCATAAAAAATCTTCGGAGTTGCCTTTATTCCCGCCCCTGAGCAATAACATACCAATTGAACAATGGATATTGCCCCAATAAGAAGCCAACCATTTGTCAGCAGAAATTGCATCGAACTCAGCCCTGAGAGTTTTGAGGTCTATCTCTGGCTTAAAGCGTAAAAAATTTGTTTTCTTGTACCCTGATGGCAACATAAATTAAAACATAAAAAAAAATGATTTTAAAATAACCTACTGTTTAAATCCAGCATCTTGGCTCACTTATGTTTGATAAAGTTGGCCAGATATTTATCTTGACACTTGTAGAGATAGCGATATACTGGAACCCCTACCACTACAAATGTAGACATGAAACTATCCGAATTTGAAACTGAAGTTTTGCAGGTATTTTGGCAGCACCCTAAAGCCTCAGCGCCATCAGTACACAAAATAATCACTAATAACAAAGCTGTGACCTACTCCACCGTAAAAACCATAATCGATAGACTGGAAAAAAAAGGTGCCCTACAAAGGGTTGATCAACAAGGTAGAACAATCTTCTATGCACCTACTGCTTCAGCTGACAGCATGAGAAAACCCATGTTAAATAATTTTATAAATAAAGTTTTTGCTGGCGATTCTCGGTTACTGATGAATCATTTACTTGAAAATGACTCACTGTCACAGGATGATTTAGACTATTTAAATAAAGTAGCAAACAAGAATAAGGCAACTGAATGAACAGCTATATCTTGATCAATATAACTTTGACTGCTACGGCTTTAAGCATCAATCATTACATGAAAATCCCACACCGTTGCAGATTTTATATTTTGATGGTTGCTGTTTTGGCTTGGCTGACACCATTTGGTCTGATGACCATAGAATTGTCACAACAAACCCTACAAATGCTGTCATTAATAACACCAGCTGCCACCGAATCAGTAACGAATGGCACAAGCACTCGAGCGCTTGCTGTGAACTGGGTAATTGTATTCAGTGCTTTAATAACAATCGGTTGGTTGCGATTTTGCATTGATGTGGCCGCACTGCATACACGGATCAAACAGTTAAGCATTCAGTCCACACCATACAAAGGTGTTGAAAACATTCGTCTTGTTGATGGCATCCACGGCGCATTCATAACAGGTTACCTGAAACCTGTTATTTGGATTGATAAGGCACTTGTGCATGCAGAAACACTGCCAACGGTCATCACTCACGAACAACAACACATCCAAAGTCATGATCAGATTTGGTTGCTCATCATCACCTTGACACAAAGGCTGATGTGGTTCAACCCGCTGACGAATTGGGCCTGTCTAAAAGCCAGACAAAGCATTGAGCTCAGTTGTGACGAAGCCTGTAAAAATCAACTCGGTCAACAAGTATACCAAACGGCCTTGGCCAAACTGGCTTTGCTGCAACACCCCAATCAATCAACACCATTAATCAACCACATCAACCACAACGGTCATTTCAACATACACCGCATCAAACAACTGGAACAGGACAACACCATGAATAAACAACAACGACTCAAATTAACCAGTGTAATTGCTTTATCCGCAATCATGGGCCTGTATTCATTATTAACTTTTGCCAAGCAAGAACCAATGCCAAGACTTGAGGCTGGCCAAGTTTTTATTGAACTCAAAGTCAACATCGGTGATGCTGCTTCAAAAAACATGAGCCTGATAATTAACCACGGTGAAACCGCAGAGGTCCAACATGATTCGTATTATTTCACCCTCAAGCCCAATGTCTTACAGTTACCAGAAAACTCAACAAAAGCCCAACAAATACTTATTAAAATGTCATTGGCAGCAATCAACGACAAAGACTCCAGAACCACACTGAGCAATCCTTCGATGTTGGTACTAAACAACAGTTGGGCTGGGTTCAAAATGGATGAATCTACTGATAACGACGTCATTCACCTTGAAATCCGAACCACCGTTAAACAATAAATTGACTCATGATGTCATCTTGAGCGCAGCCGAAAGATCTCATAACATTACTCAGGTATTCAACAGTTGACATTGCGGTGCGTCAGGAGATTGCCACGTCGTACCTCCTCGCAATAACAAATTTCTTTTGAGCTCATAGCTTTCGTTTCCACAATCGTGCCTTCTCGGCATGACTGCTTTGTTATTCAGCCAATGTTGCGCATACTGCCAGTTTAATCAACCACTTTGCCTTTATTCAGCACACCGTTCGGGTCAAACACGTGTTTGACTTGTTGCATCAAGTGAATCTCTGCGGCTGATTTTGAATAGGCTAAAAATGGCTTTTTGATCAAGCCTACGCCATGTTCGGCAGAAATACTGCCGGCAAATTCAGCAATCAAACCATACACGTGTTGGTTCACCACTTCACATTGCTGTTTAAATGTATCGGTGTCCATAGTTTCTGGCTTGAGGATGTTCAAATGCAAATTACCATCACCAATGTGTCCAAACCAAATGGTCTCAAATGCTGGGTATTCAGCAACCAATATATCTTCCAGCTGCTGCATGAACTCAGGTACCTTAGAAATTTTAACTGAGATGTCGTTTTTATAGGGCGTAAAATGCGCGATTGACTCGGAAATACCTTCACGGTACTGCCACAATTGCTGGGCTTGGTCTATGCTTTGAGCAATGATGCCATCGGTTACCCAAGCAGCCTCTATGCCTGATTCAAACACCTGCATCGCTGCAGCTTCATCTTCATCAAACTCCAACAACACATAAAAAGGATGCAGTTCATCAAAAGGGTTGTCAAAACCACGGTGTTGCATCACTCGATTAAGTGACCGATCTGAAAAGAATTCAAATGATGACAGTATCAATGACTTTCTGGCCAAGGCAAATACTGACATCACAGCTTCCAATGAAGTCAAGGCCAACAGCATCACCGCTTGGGTGGGCGGTTTTTGAATCAACTTAATTTCAGCCGCAACCACCACCCCTAAAATACCTTCGGAGCCAATGAACAAATGTCGAAAATCCAAACCACTGGCATTTTTTACCAAACCTTTGTTCAGCTGTAACACCTCTCCAGCACCGGTGACCACAGTTAAACCCAGTACATAATCACGGGTTAGACCATAACGCAACACCCTGATGCCACCTGCATTGGTGGCTATGTTACCTGCGATGTGGCTGGAACCTGCAGAAGCAAAATCAACAGGGTAAAACAAACCTTGTTCTTCTGCAAAACTTTGTAATTGTTCGGTTATGACTCCGGCGCCAACTGTGACGGTTAGGTCGATTGGGTTAAAATTGCTGATTTGATTGAAGCGCACCATAGAGATGATCCACTCTCCTTGGGTAGCTACAGCTCCAGCACTGTAGCCAGTTCGACCACCCGATGGTATCACAACTTGTTGGTGCTGATTTGCCACTTGAATGATTTTTTGCACTTCCTCAGCGTTATTGGGGAACAACACCACTGCTGCTTGAGGTTCATGAAAACGCGTCCAATCCTGGCCAAATTTAATTAAATCACTGGCTTGCATAGACCAAGCCAATCCTGGCAGCTCGGTTTCTAATAAAGAAGACAATTCATCTGCTTGCATATCTGTTAAAATCCTATTTTTGAACTCGAAAACAACGGTAAAGCCGCACAGAATATGACCAAACTATCACTAAGTAAAGAAAAAATCAAAGTTGTTTTGCTTGAGGGCGTACATCCAGATGCCGAGAAATTATTCAGGCAAGATGGTTATCACAACATCCACCTCTACAACAGCACGCCTGCAGATGATGAGTTACAAGAAATTCTGGCCGACACCCACATTTTGGGAATTCGTTCACGCACCCAGCTCAAAGGACAAAACCTAGCAGCCTGTGAAAAATTGATGGCAGTTGGTACTTTTTGTATTGGTACCAATCAAGTTGACCTGGAAAACTGCAAAGCCCAAGGCATTCCGGTGTTCAATGCACCTTTTTCCAACACCCGCAGTGTGGCTGAATTGGTGATGGCTGAAATCATTTTATTACTGCGAGGCATCCCTGAAAAAAATGCCAAAGCGCACCGGGGTCAATGGTTCAAATCAGCTTTACACTCCAATGAAACCAGGGGCAAAACCCTGGGTATAGTAGGTTTTGGACACATCGGCTCACAATTGTGCATCTTGGCCGAAGCGATGGGCATGAAGGTCAAGTATTATGACATTGAAAACAAACTACCACTGGGTAACAGTGAATCCGTGGCTTCATTGCATGAGTTGTTACCGCAGGTTGATGTGTTGTCGTTACACGTGCCAGACACTGAATTAACCCGCAATATGATTGGCGCCAAAGAACTGGCTTTATTGCCTCAAGGCTCCTTTCTATTGAATGCTGCCAGGGGGCATATCGTGGTGATTGATGACTTGGTTAAGGCCTTACAGTCCAAACATTTGAATGGTGCAGCCATTGATGTATTCCCTACTGAACCGGCCAGCAATGATGACCCATTTGATTCACCATTAGCGACATTTGATAACGTGATACTGACGCCACACATTGGTGGCAGCACCCAAGAAGCACAAGTTAATATTGCCAATGAAGTGGCCGATAAATTAATCAAATATTCAAACAATGGCTCTACGTCTTCCGCCGTGAACTTCCCCGAAGTGTCGTTGCCAGCCTTACACCATGACTTAACCCGTGTGATGCACATCCACGTAAACAAACCCGGTATGCTGGAACGGATCAACCACGCTTTTTCCAGCCAATCAATCAATATAGCAGCGATGTACCTTCAGACGTCAGGAGATGTCGGCTATGTGATCATGGATGTCAACTGTGAATCCTCCGATTCTATTGTTAAACAACTCAATGACATCGATGGCACCATACGGGTTCGCGTGCTCCATTAACCCACTGTTTTAAAGGTATAAGCTTATGAAAAATTTCAGTTTAATTATCCTGTTAATGCTTACCAGCCTGTCAGCATCAGCCAACCGAGAAAGTAAAAAACTGCACCGGCTGTTGGCGCAAATTCAGCAGGTAAAAACCGAGCTCAGTCCGCAGGCTGCAACATGGTTGGGCGATAAAAGCCAAGCCGGCAAATTAGATGATGTATCAGCGGCTCACCACCAATTGACCAACCAAAAACTACAACCCTTGTTAGCACAGCTGAATCAACTCAAAGTCGCCAAACTGAATTTTCAAGACCAAGTCTCACTGCAAATGCAACAAGCATTCTTACAAGAGCAGATTGCTGACAATACATTCAAAGAATATGAAATGCCCATCACTGCCGAAGGCTCTTTTCATGTTAATTTGGCCAATATGCACCGCTATTCAGCGTTTAAAAATAGCCAGGATTTTAAACACCACTTAAGTAGAATGCAGCAAGTAGAACGGGTAATGCAACAGCATATGGATAACATGCAAGCTGGCCTTGAACGTGGCTTTACCCAACCTAAAATCATCATCCAACACTACCCTGAGTTCATTCAAACTTACATCAAAGACCAGCCTGAAGAATCGACATTTTACCAACCTTTTTTAAACCAACCCAAACACATCGACAGCGATGAATTTACTGGCTATCAACAACAAGCGAAAAAAATAATCACCGAACAAATCAACCCCAGTTACAAAAAATTCAAAGCCTTTATGGTAGAGACCTATTTACCTGGTGCCAAAGAGGACATTGGGGCATACAGCTTGCCTGATGGCAAAGCCTATTACCAACAACAAATCAAAGAGTACACCACCCTGGACTTAAGCGCCGAAGACATCCATCAAATTGGCTTAAATGAGGTCAAACGCATTCGCAAAGAAATGGAAGCCATCATTGCAGATTTAGAGTTTGCCGGTAGTTTTGCAGAATTTTTAGAGTTCCTCAGAACCGACCCGCAATTCTATGTCAGCACTGCAGATGACCTGCTCAAAGCAGCCCGAGACATTGCCAAACGCATGGATGGTAAATTGCCTGAACTGTTCAGCAAATTACCCAGACAGCCCTACGCAGTCAACCCTGTGCCCGCAGGTATTGCCCCAAACTACACCACTGGTCGCTATGTATCTGCACCCTTAGATTCAACCCGACCAGGCCAATACTGGGTCAACACCTACGCATTGGATAAACGCCCCTTATACAACCTAGAAGCACTGACTTTTCATGAAGCTGTGCCAGGGCACCATTTACAAAGCGCTTTAACCAAAGAACTAACTGACTTACCAAAATTCAGACAAAATGCCTACATTTCTGCTTTTGGTGAAGGCTGGGGTTTGTACTGTGAAAAGTTGGCCAAAGAAGTCGGCTTTTACCAAGACCCCTATTCTGACTTTGGACGATTAACCTATGAAATGTGGCGCGCCATGCGCTTGGTGGTGGACACAGGTATGCATGCAATGGGCATGAGTCGTGATGAGGCCATTCAGCTGATGGAAGACAATACGGCGTTGTCTAAACACAATGTACGCACAGAAATTGATCGTTACATTGCATGGCCGGCACAGGCATTGTCATATAAATTAGGTGAAATTAAAATCTGGGAACTGCGAAACAAAGCCGAACTAGCCTTGGGTGAAAATTTCGATATTCGCAGCTTCCACGACACCCTTTTAGGCAGCGGCTCTGTGCCACTGAATGTCTTGGAACAAATCGTTGATCGTTACATTGCTGATGAATTGGAATAAGCCACATCCATGTGTCCAGAAAATTTAAGTCACAACCTGTTGATTGAATTTATATTAAGAATCGGGTCAACATACAGCCAATCATAAAGGTTGCCTTAATTCTCAAATTCAGCTTTAAAAATACCGTCTGGTAAACTGGTTATATGCCCCACGCCAAACACCTGCTCGCCGCCAACTTTGACTGAGCTACCAGACTGGATTATTGTCTTACTTATGAGTGTTTTAATAATAAGCTCACCACCTGAAACCAGTCCACTTTCAGGATTTAATGTGCCATTTTTAACCAACACCTTGGAGCCATTTGAAACCATCGCAAAAAAATCATTGGCATTAATAGCTAAGCCTTTATCATCATAAAACAATGAATCCAGAGTATCTACTTTGATACCAAACAGCTCAACTATGGGTTGGTCAAGTGCTGAAATTTCGCCCTCAATTGAGACATCACCGTAATCAACTGAGCCACGTTCATTGATTCTGGTTACATACAACTCACTGGCAGCAAGACTGTAGCCACGAAGTTGCAGTTGTTTGGTTGCATTGAATCCACCTGCAATAACCCCGTCAGGATCTAAAGTTTGTGGCGTAACTTGTAAGGCAACTCCGGCCACATTCAACACAGGCGAGTTAAAGTTATTGGGAGCAACTGGCATGGTTAAGTTGATCCTAGCCCCTGTAAACCGAACACTGTTTGCAGATACCGTGCCAGATACGTTGTCTGCGGTTCCCTCAACCTCTATTTTTATTCCTTCTTGAATGTCTTCAGGGCGTCCACGGACGTACCTGGTTTTACGGCTGACTTCAACATTTTGACCAGCCAAAACAAAACCATTGTTTACATTCAGAGCATCAATCATGCCTTCAATAATAACCGTTCCAGAATCATGGTTAGGCACCACGGAGCGATCTACACAATTGATTTGAGTGACGCTGTCAAGGTTATCATTAAGTTCAAAATTAACTACTGGCTGCGCAAAAACTTCCACAAAATCACCGTTTGCAAGACTTGAGTTACAAGAACCTACAACGTTGGGTGAGTAGTTGATAGTTTGATTGTTGATACTGAACTGATTGGCAGTTAAGTTATCAACAAAACCACTGAGCTTCCATTCAGCCAATTCATTGACCAATTCAATTCGGGTGATTACTGCCACAGATTCATTGTCAATAAAACCACTGACAACGACAGTATTACCAGGGACTAAATCGTCCAGAGACAGGTTGTTTGCAAAGTACGTTTGGCTGTTAACCAGACCACTTATATTAAATACCTTTAAAGGCGATGTTGACAACAAAGGACCTTTATAAATGCTAATTAAGTCGATTTCATCCAGTACACCTGTAGTCAAATTAGGACTGGTGTTAGAGACTTTATACCTGACTTTATAGCCGGTACCGCCCTGCGCCATGATTGCCGGAATGGTTTCACCATCTTCCATATAAAGGGTGTCCTCAGTGACTTCAAAATTTCGAATGTCATTGATTTGAAAACCAGTGCCACCTTGTGCTTTGATTGTCGATAGCGCAACTTCAGCGGCGAAGGCATTTGTAGTTAAAGTGAACAGGAATGAAATTATTAGTTTTTTCATGGTATTTACAATGGGTTTTTATCGTCGTCAGCTTTATAAAAATAGATTCCTACGCCTATATAAGGCACTAACTCTTGGTCCTCTTCAAGCTCAGAATGCTGAATTAAATGTTCAATATATTCATCAACATCATTGGCCAGTTCTTGGCTTTTTTTACGGGCATAGGATTCAGCTAAACCAGCCAAGGACTTAGGTAGCTTATCATGCAACACAATTCTTTGGAAGCGTGGTGGCTGACGCTCAGGGTCGATGTTGTGGTCAATTGTTTCCAGTAAATATTGGGTTGATAAGCCCAAAAAGTCGACATTTTGAATGTCATCTGGGTCGTTATCAGTTAAATAATAAGGTTTGATCAACTCAACCTCGTTGTTGCTATTTACCACCACAGCCTCAGAGGTCAACAGTTCGTCTAAAACAGATTTATAGGTGGCCCCGCCAGAGTATTTTTCTACCAACTGCTTAAAGTCAGGCTTATCTGCAGATTCAATGGGGATAATTTTCGATTTATTGTGGTGGTCAATATAATCCTTGTCCTCAATCCAACCGGTCAGGACTCGACCTGCACGGTGCCATTTACGATGGCTGTTATCATGGCTGAACATATTGGTTTTAAGCTGTTGATCAACTTGCACCCTAGACAAACCTGTAATCACTGAAATTCTTGATTTGGATGGTTTCTTACCATTGATACCAAAATAATTGTTAGACACATCAACATAGGTCCACTTCAAAATATCACTGACCACATGATAAGGCACATTCAAACGCAACAGGATCCGAACCAAAGGTCGGAATACCTGAATCAGCATTTTTTTTATGACATCGATCAGTTGTGAACTCATTGGAGTTGGAATGGCTTTAAAGTAATAATTGCTTGTGTAGTATTTATAGTAATTTTCAAATTATACAGCAAAAATCAGCAGCTTCAATTTCAATATTTCAACCACTGAATAAAAAAAACCCCGCAAAAGCGGGGTTTTTCACACTTCCCCCTACAAAATATACCTAATCAGAGGTTAATCTCATTGGTACATTCTACCGATGAACCTGCTTCACAGACTTTAAATGAATATGAGGTATTCTTATCTACAGAATATGAAGTAGAACCATCATTTGTTGTGGTGTTATTGAAAGCACCATTGATATAAACATCAACATTGGCTGTTGTACCACCTGTCCAAGATAAATTGGCTTGACGGTTGCCTTTACTGCGGCTACCTGACAAGGTCATATCAGTTCCTCCAGGAGGCTCAGTTACACCACCTTCACAACCATTGGCTGTCAAGTAATCACTGGCCGCTTTGGCTTTAACAATACCATAACCAAAATAGTCATCTTTACCTGCAGCACCTGCATCTTCGGCTGAAGCTTTCAGCGCATCACGTATTTCTTGTCCAGTACAATCGGCATGGTTTGACCAAACCAAAGCAGCCACACCTGCCACTGCTGGAGTCGCCATTGATGTGCCACTCATGTAACCATAATCACTGGCTCCAATTGAAACTGAAGCAGTAGATGCACCAAGCAGAAATGTGCGGTCTTCCAATGCTGCACCAACAGCCGGAATCGATGTCGCGTTGGGCTCACCCAATGTGCCATACAACATGCCAGGTTCATTGTTAATCAATATTGCACCCGCTCCACCTGAGTTTTCACAGTTGGCAACTTTGTCGTGGAAAGATATCACGCCGCGGTCAATCACACAAATTTTACCAGCGGCGCCACTGTCAGTACTTTCAGCCGTGCCCATATAGTAGGTAGAACCACTGGCAGAGCCAACATTTTCCATCGCACTAGATGCAACACCAACACCATCAGCTGTAGCCGAGGAGAGTGTAGCTAAGCCGGCTGGATAAGTAGAAAATGTATCAACACCACCAGCGGTTACTTCAACACAAACCGTTTCATCAGTTCTTTGGTTACGCCCTTTGCCCACTTTACATGATGGGAATTGAGAAAATTCAGCAATGTTGTTGTTGGCATCATTGGCACCAATCATCATGACTGATGAGTAACCAGCTGGGTATGAACGCACAGAATTACCGTCATTACCTGCCGCTGCAACAACCAACCCACCGTTTGCTATGAAATTATCAAAAGCATTTTCTTCAGTTGAATTGGCTCCACCACCACCTAAACTCATAGAAATGATGTTGGCGCCTGCATCAGCACATTTTTGTGCCGCATAGGCCAAATCTGAAGAATAGCCCCAACCTGCCGCATTGAACACCTTGATGATGTGCAATGGAACCCCAGGAGCCATACCAACGACACCAATGTTATTATCATCTGCAGCAATAGTACCCGCTACATGGGTACCGTGTGGGCCACCATGATCATACCAGTTACCAGTGCCTGAATCATTGTCACCAGTAATCACCGTCCAATCAAAGTCATTGTTACTGGCGTCTAAACCTGAGTCAATAACACACACTTTTTGACCCGGTTGTAAGTTCAGTTGATCGGCTTGTGACTGATAAACCGCGTAAGGGGTTAACTGTTGTAATGTGGGGTCACCGGCATCATCATTGTATACAGCATATGGATACCTTTTGGCATCCACTTCCATTTTCTTAAAGCCGCTTTTACCACGCATGGCGCTTTTGCCGTGTTCATCCAGCTCAACCGCAAACCAGCCGTCACCATTTACTAAAACCTGATGTCCGTTTTTTAAACCATTGCCATTACTTTCATAAGAAACAATTACCCGCTCAGCATGAGCAAAAGTTCCTAGTGCCAGCATGGTTGCAACACAAGTTTTCCGCATATTTAATTTCATTCAATAATCCTCTCTCTATTATTATGTGAACACTTTTAAACCAGTATATTTTTTATTGTCGTTTTAAAAGATCTTTAGATGGCCAATTAAGGCTGCGAATGATTTAAGCAATAATATTTCTAAAAAACAAGAACAAATCTATTTAATTGCAATATATATTACATATTTACCAATAATGAAGACTTTGCTAGTCCAAATTACAAATTGTATTTAAAGGCGAAACACCAAATGTTTGATTGAACTTGAAAAAAGTAACTATGAATAAATCAGTTAATCTACAGCCTTAAGCTATCATTATGAATCGCTGTCTTCTACAATAAGGCTTTAGAAAAACTACAGACTTTAATGTCAGCAATCAAAGACCGATTCAGAGGATTTTTACCCGTTGTGGTTGATGTGGAAACCGGTGGTTTCAACAACCAGACCGATGCACTGCTTGAAATAGCTGCAGTCATCATAGAGATGGAAGAAGATGGTAGCTTGAAGCCTGGCGAAACAATCAATGCCTATGTCACACCATTTGAAGGTTCGAACATTGAACCGGCTGCTTTAGAAATAACGGGCATTGATTTGAACCACCCGCTGCGTTTGTCACTGGATGAAAATGCAGCCTTAGGTAAAATATTCACTCCAATCCGCAAAGCCATCAAAGCCACTGGTTGTACCCGTGCCATTCTGGTTGGTCACAATGCGCATTTTGATTTGGGTTTTGTGCATGCCGCCGCTGAACGTGCGGGAATCAAGCGCAACCCTTTCCACCCTTTCAGTTGTTTTGATACCGCCACTTTATCGGCATTGGCTTATGGCCAAACCGTATTGGCCAGGGGCATAGAGGCCGCAGGTATCGAATGGGAAACAGACCAAGCCCATTCGGCCTTGTATGACACCGAAAAGACCGCTGAGCTGTTCTGTAAAATATTTAATCAAGCTTTAGCAACTGGCATGTATACGCCCAGAGCTTAAGCCAATTGGCAAAGACTGAACTCACCCTCTGGCTTGTACTAAAAATTTTCACTTGGATTCCGGCGCTCGCTGAGGCTCGGCTGGAATGACGGTCTTTATTATTTTGGTTTTACTCATTCCCACGCCCTCCGTGGTTCGGAAGTTATGACTATGGTTTTATTCACACCCACCCCCTGCGTGGCTGTGCATAGGGGTTCTTAAACCGTATTGATTGACAGACAAATTCTGGATAGGTATGCGACTTAAAACACTTCTTTTTAGCAGTTAGGCAGAAATTAATGTGCTTACTTGTTCAGCACCTACGGCGAGTCAGGAGATTGCCACCTCGTGCCTTCTCGCAATGACAAGTTTGTGACTTGGGCCTGGAATACACTTAAACAGGCACTTAAACCAAGGCCAGTCACTGTCATCTGGAGCGCAGTACAATCAGCAAATCGCACTGCACTCAGAAGTATGATGTGTTGGTATCAACCCTTCTTCTGTAACAACTGCAAAATACTGGAAAAATCTTTCCCACCAGCACCGGCTGCTTGGTGAATTTGGTACAGTTGAGTGGCCAAGGCGCCCAATGGTGTGGCACTTTTAGACTTGGCGGCCAACTCTTGAGACAGCCCCAAATCTTTACTCATCAGGTCAACCATAAAACCGCCATGGTAATCATTGCTGGCTGGCACATTCGGCATCACCCCAGGGTAGGGGTTATAAACTTGCAACGACCAGTTATTACCTGAGCTGGCTTTCATGATTTCTGACATCACCTTGGGATCAAGGCCTTGTTGGGCTCCCATATTCAAGGCTTCCGCTGTGCCTACCATATGAATTGCCAACAGCATGTTGTTACAAATCTTAGCCACCTGTCCAGCACCGGCAGCACCGGCATGGAAAATGTGCCTACCCATGGCGCTCAGAACAGTTTTAGCCGCTTCAAAGTTAGCTGCCTCACCGCCACATATAAAGGTCAAAGTACCGGCCTCCGCTGCCGCTGTACCACCTGAAACCGGCGCATCTATCATGGCAATGCCTTTGCGCTCACAGGCTTTGGCCACGGTGCGTGCATCATCTGCAGCAATGGTCGAAGAGTCGATGATTAACACCCCTTCTTTAACGTCATTGATTAAACCGTTGCTGCCTAAATACAGTGATTTTACGATGGCGCCATTAGGCAGCATAGAAATGACGATATCAGCGTCTTTGATTGCTGCTTTGGCGTTATCAGCGGTGCTGGCACCTACGGCTTTTAAATCAGCCACTGCATGGGCGTTCAAGTCATAGACTGTCACTTTGAAATTATGTTTAATCAGGTTTTTGGCCATGGGACCACCCATGTTGCCTAAGCCTATGAATGCGATGTTTTGTGACATTTGAGTACCTATTAAGCTTGAAGTTGAGGTTGGGTAAAAAATTCTTCGACGGTGGCAGCAGAGATTTCATCAACAGCACCTACACTCCACTTAGGCTGTCCGTCTTTATCAATCAATAAGGCACGAATGCCTTCAGCCAAATCTGGGTGCATGGCGCATTGGGTAGAAACTTTAAGCTCCATGGCAAACACCTCTGCTAAACTCATGTGTTTAGCACGTTTGATTTGTTCTCTGACCAAATGCAGCGTCATCGGACAACCATTGAGCAAGCCTTTGGCAGCAAATGACAACCATTTATCATCGGTGTCTAAATCTTTGAACTGTTGCACCACATCAAGCAAGTCTACAGGTGCCATCAACTCATTGATTAATTCATAATTAACCCACAATTGTGATTCATGCACCCGCTGTTCCATTTGTACTGACTGGATAGCCATGGTGATGCCATCATGCGTGCCGTCAGACTCCAAAACCGCCAGCTGTAAATCAGCCAAATCATCGGTGGCAACCGCAAAATCAGCCAATTTTGTGAACAACGCATCTGCCGCGTTCATTCTGGCGCCAGTCATGCCTAAAAATTCAGCGCATTTACCCGGCATGCGATTAAAGAACCATGAAGCGCCCACATCTGGGTACAAACCTATGGTCACTTCCGGCATGGCAATCATCGAACGCTCGGTTACAATGCGGTGTGAACCACCGACAGCCACCCCTAAACCCCCACCCATCACGATGCCATCGGCATAAATAATAACCGGTTTAGGGTAGTTGTGGATGGTTTGGTCAAGTTGGTACTCCTTAGCGAAAAACTCATGGGCCTTAACTGGCACTTCGCCTGGACTGGTCTCTCGCATTGAGTGGTACAGCATAACCACATCACCACCTGCACAAAAAGCTTTTTCACCCGCACCCTCGATCCAAACAGCTTTGATTTGGCCGTCTTTGGCCCAGGCATCCAAGGTGGCCTGCATGGCTTCTATCATGTCAGTCGATAACGCATTCAAAGCCTTGGGTTTGTCCAAGACAATCTTACCCAGCAAACCAAACTCAGCTTCTACCAGTTTGATTTTGATGTGTTCACTTAATTTATGTGCTTGCTCTACAGTCATCAGATAATTACCTCAGTGGCGCCTGCTTGCAGGATTTTACGGGCGATGATTAAGCGCATGATTTCATTGGTTCCTTCCAGAATTCGATGGACCCTGGTGTCCCGCACATGACGCTCTAATGGGTATTCTTTGATGTAACCATAACCGCCATGCAGCTGCAATGCTTCGTCACAAACTTGGAAACACACATCAGTGGCAAAGCGTTTAGCCATGGCACAATAAGCGGTGGCTTGTTGGTGCTGTTGGTCTAACTTAACCGCAGCCAAACGCACCATTTGTCGTGCCGCAATCAACTCAGTCAACATATCTGCCAATTTGAATTGCAGGGCTTGGAATGAAGCCAAGTTTTTACCAAATTGTTTGCGTTCCAACATATACGCTTGGGCCTGGTTCAAAGCAGCTTGGGCAGTGCCCAATGAGCACGATGCGATGTTGATGCGACCGCCATCCAAACCTTTCATAGCAAACTTAAAGCCTGCACCTTCTTCACCAATCAAGTAGTCTGCAGGAATGCGCACATCTTCAAAAGTGATTAATCGTGTGGGTTGAGAGTTCCAACCCATCTTGTCTTCCTTTTTACCAAATGAAATACCGACACTGTTCGCGGGTACCATAAAGCATGAAATGCCTTTGGGACCGGCCTCGCCAGTGCGCGCCATAACAATCAGAATTTCTGTGGACCCAGCGCCTGAAATGAAGGTTTTACTGCCATTCAACACATAATAAGCATCACCGTTGGCATCAGTGGTTTTATTGGCAGTGGTTTTTAAATTACCGGCATCAGAACCATGACCGGGTTCGGTCAAACAATAAGATGCCAGCAATTCACCTGAAGTTAACTTGGTGCCCCATTCACTGGCCAAAGCTGCACTGCCAAAACTGGTCAACATCCAAGCACACATGTTGTGGATGGTTAAGTAGGCCGTGGTTGAAGTGCAATGTTTTGACATTTCTTCGAATATCAAAGAAGCATCCAAACGACTCAAACCCAAACCACCAAACTCCTCAGGGGAGTAAATACCTAGAAAACCCAATTCACCGGTTTTCCTGATAACGTCTATTGGAAACAAGCTGTCTTCATCCCACTTGGCCGCCTGCGGGGCCATTTCACGTGCCGCAAATTCTTTGGCTGCATCGACGAAAGCTTGTTGGTCTTCATTCAAATCAAAATTCATTTACAGTTCCTTTCCAGTGTTGTGGTTTTACAAGTTAATCGTTGCGTTGGGGGCATCTTCATGCGGGATGTCATCTTCAAACCAACGGGCAGTGATGGTTTTGGTCTCGGTATAGAAACGCACCGCTTGTTTACCGTAGGCATGTTGGTCACCGTAAAATGATTTTCTCCAACCAGTGAATGAAAAGAACGGCAAAGGCACGGGAATGGGGATGTTAATACCCACTTGACCCACCTTGATTTCATGTTGGAATTTACGCGCTGCAGCGCCTGAAGAAGTGAACAATGAAGTGCCGTTCCCATACGGGTTGTTATTGATCAACTCAATGGCTTCTTCCAAGGTATCAGCAGTCATCACACACAACACAGGGCCAAAAATTTCTTCATTATAAATACGCATGTCTGTGGTCACATCGGTGAACAAGCTGGGCCCTAACCAGTTTCCATTTGGGTAACCTGGAACCTCTAAACCACGACCATCCAGCAATAAATTAGCGCCTTCTTGGACACCAGACTCAATCAAAGCCTCTACTTTGGCTTTGGCTTGGGGAGAAATCAAGGGCCCGTAAAATGATTTAGGGTCTTTCCAGTAACCTGGTTGAATCTCGGCCATTTTGCCTTTGATGTCATCCAACCATTCTTTGGCTTCACCCACCAGTACTGCCACAGAAATGGCCATACAGCGCTGCCCTGCTGCACCACAAGATGAACCGGCAATGTTATTAATCACTTGATTTCTGTTGGCATCAGGCATCACCACCATGTGGTTCTTGGCACCAGCAAAGGCTTGGACTCGTTTCAGGTTATCGGTACCTGTTTTATATATGTGCTCACCCACTGGCACCGAGCCGACGAATGAGATGGCTTCAATGTCTGGGTGGGTTAAAATTTGATTCACTTGGTCTTTTCCGCCATGCACCACTTGCAGCACATCTCTTGGGAAACCTGCTTCATAAAACAATTCAGCCAGTCGCATCGGTGTATTCGGGTCTTGCTCTGAAGGTTTCAAGACAAAGGTATTGCCACAAACCACCGCCATTGGGAACATCCACAAGGGAATCATGGCTGGGAAGTTAAACGGTGTGATACCCGCACAAACACCCAATGGTTGTATCAATGAGTAAGTGTCTACTTGGTTGGCAACGTTTTCTACCGTTTCACCCATCATCAACGAAGGAATATTGGCTGCATGTTCTGCCACTTCGATGCCACGCCAAACGTCACCTTTGGCATCCTCGAAATTTTTGCCAGTTTCTTCAGCCAAAATTTCGGCCAGTTCATCGTGGTGCTCTTTAAGTAAGTGTTGGTAATTCAACATCATGCGTGCACGTTTGGTAACAGGTACATCTTTCCATGTTTCAAAGGCTTTTTTCGCCGAAGCGATGGCTCGCTCCATTTCAGCTTCAGTAGCCATTGGCACCTGGCAAATCGCTTCTTGTGTTGCCGGGTCAGTTACTTTCAACCAGTCAGCAGATTCGCTGATCACTGATTGACCATCAATAAACATAGAGACTTTACGTGTCATAGATATACCTTTTTTGTTGTGTTTTGAAAAACTGAATTGCAGCTCAAACTTGAATCAATTTTCTTTGTGAATGAGTGTCTTGACTCAAAATAGGTTGTCCCCCTAATTCTGAGCGTGGGTATTATATCATTGATATGTATTTCAAGCATGTGAATATGCGGGCAATCAGTTGACCGTCCAATCTCTTATACACCCTCTGTTCAATTGATTATAGACAGGCTATTAGTGGCTCAATTTCATGAACAATCAAAGGCTTTTTTACCACCATTGCTTTACGTACATTCAATGCACAGAACCAAAACCTGACTCTCGGGGTTGATTGGATTTATTCAAACAAAGACAGTCTGTTTTGTACTGCTGTCAATGACTGCTCAAGCTGTTCTATCTTGTTCAATAAGTTGAGCACCACATCCAAGCCCTGCGGGTTTATTTCCAAATCTTGATGCAAACGTATCAGTTTATCTAAACGGCTGATTTGTTGTTCATCAACACAAAGCTGGTCTTCAACCCATTCAGTTTCAATCAGACCTATGGCATCCAATTGCTGAAAGAAGGTGTGCTCAACTTGATAGTGACGGCTCAGTATTTCAATTTTTATGTGCTGTTTGTTACTCATGACAATGCTTTCAATTGATTGAACAGTTGGCGTTGCTCGGCGGACAAATCTTCAGGGATTTTAATTTGGAACGTCACCAACAAATCGCCTTTATCCTGGTCTTGTTTATACTTAGGAAAGCCTTGTCCTCTGAGTTTTAGCTGGCTGTTATTTTGTGTGCCTGGCTTAATTTTTAAGTTCACTTCACCGGTCAACGTTTTGACCCTGACCTCACCACCCAGCACAGCTGTGTACAAATCCAGCTCAATGGTTTTATACAGATTGGCTTTTTCTCTTTTGAACTCGGTGTTGTTGTGGATGTTGAATTGGATATACAAATCACCACTTGGTCCACCATTTACTCCAGCGCCACCAAAGCCTTTCAGGCGTATTTTTTGACCGTTTTCCACCCCTGCAGGCACAGTAATGCGGATGTTTTTGCCGTTGACACTTAAGGTGCGTTTGTGCGATTCAATCACTTCAGTCAAGTTCAAACTCAACGTGGCTTGGACGTCCTCGCCCTTGTAACGCGCACTTGAACCACCAAAGCCAAAAGGCCCATGACTGGATCGACCACCTTGGCTGCTCTGTGCCCTTTGGCCAAATACCGATTCAAAAAACTCAGCAAAATCAGCTTCTCCACCAGCACCTCCGGTGTATTGGTATTGGCTTTGCCCGCCATGACTGCCTCCTTGGTTCTGCGCGCCTGCCTGTTGCCAATGCGCACCCAATTGGTCGTATTTCTTGCGGTTTTCAGCTTTGCCTATGACTTGGTAAGCTTCATTTATTGCTTTGAATTTTTCTTCAGCACCTGTGTCATTGGGGTTAACATCGGGATGATGTTTTCTGGCCAATTTTTTATAGGCTTTTTTAATTTCTGCTTGGCTGGCTGTTTTTGCAACCCCCAAAACTTGGTAATAATCTTTGTATGCCATATTTGTTGTTATAGTTTATCAGACAGTAATACCGCAATAAATGGGGGTTTTTGTACTGTTTTCAATGGCAAAACCAGCAACCAAGCTTAACTGATGTTGTTATGCTAACAAATAAATACCCACAACTTCTGTGATGACCTTTTTTGGTTGCTTTCTATACCCGGCATGACAATCATGCGGAAACGCATTTCAAACACAATCCCTGAATTCATGTAAAAACTAAGCCCACCTAACAAACTCAAATTAAATAAATCAAAATATCTGAACGTGACAGCTGTGGCAATTTACTTTTGACAACAGCAAAAAAAAGCCCAACTCAAGGGTTTGAGCTGGGCTTTTGCGGGTTGGTTGTGAGGCTAATTAATCTGCTACACCACTGCGGTGTTTTCTGAACACTTTTTGTACCAACACATAAAACATCGGCACGAATAAAATGGCGATTACAGTCGAAGCAAGCATACCACCCATCACGGCGATACCAATGGCGTTTTGACTGGCCGCGCCAGCACCATCAGAAATAGCCAATGGTGTGACACCCAAAATAAACGCCAATGAGGTCATTACAATGGGGCGAAAACGCTGAGTGGCTGCCACTGAAACCGCTTCATACAATTCCATGCCATCATCTTTAAGGTCTTTGGCAAACTCAACAATCAGAATGGCATTCTTGGAAGCCAATCCAACGGTGGTTAACAGCGCCACCTGAAAGTACACGTCATTGGCCATGCCAAACATACCACTGGCAATCACCGCACCCAAAATCCCCAAAGGTACTGCCAGAATTACTGCAAATGGCACCGCCCAACTTTCATACAAAGCCGCCAAACTGAGGAACACAATCAACAATGATAAGGCATACAGCGCGGGTGCTTGTGACCCAGTTTGTTGCTCTTCATAAGACAGGCCTGACCAGGCCAGTTCGATGCCGTTTGGTAGGCCATCAACGATACTCTGGATGGCATCCATGGCTTCGCCGGTACTCACACCTGGTGCGGCACCACCCTGGACATTCATAGACGACTCACCATTGAAACGTTCTAATTTAGGTGAACCATACACCCATTGGGTGGTGGCAAAGCGGTTGAATGGGATCATTTCGCCACGGTCATTTCTCACATACCACAAGGCCAAATCTTCCGGCTCCATCCGATGCGGTGCATCTGCTTGTATGAATACCCTTTTGATTCTGCCATTGTCCAGGAAGTCATTGACATAACGTGACCCCCAAGCTATTTGAAGGGTGTTGTTGATGTCTGACAATGACAGTCCCATGGACGCCGCTTTTTCATTGTCAATGTTGATTTTAAACTGCGGCACATCATCCAAACCATTGGGGCGCACACCTTGTAACTTGGGATTTTGAAAGGCCGCCCCCAACAATTGATTGCGGGCATTCATTAACGCCTGATGACCTAGATCAGCACGATCGACCAACTGAAAGTCAAAACCTGTGGCATTACCCAGCTCTTGAATGGAAGGCGGGTAAATAGCAAACACACTGGCATCTTTGATTTGGCTCAAAGCACCGTAAGCTTGTTTGGTAATAGCAAATACACTCTGGTCATCCTCTGTTCGCTCAGCCCAATCCTTTAATCGCACAAATGCCAGTGCGGCATTTTGTGCCGAACCACCAAAGCTGAAGCCCACTACGGTGAACAAATGATCCACATTGTCACCTTGTTCATCAAGCAAGTAATCTTCAACTTGTTTCACCGATTCCAACGTCCTTCCAGCTGTCGCACCAGCTGGTGCATTGATCAAGACGAACATGCTGCCTTGGTCCTCATCAGGTAAGAACGACTTTGGTAAACTGACAAAGAAATACGCAACCACACCCAACAACAACCCATACAACACCATAAAGCGAATGATTCGACGGGCCATGTAACTGCTGGTTTTTTCATACCTTGCGCGCACTGCATTGAAGTGGCGATTGAACCAACCAAAAAAACCAGTGGTCTTTCTGCCTTCACCGACTTTTTTTTGTTTCAACATGGTGGCACACATTGTTGGTGAAAGCACCACTGCCACCACCACGGATAAAAACATGGCGGAAACAATGGTGATAGAAAACTGGCGATAAATAGAGCCCGCAGAGCCCGCGAAAAACGCCATGGGAATAAATACCGCTGACAACACCACTGCAATACCTATCAGGGCACCAGTGATTTGATCCATAGATTTCTTGGTGGCGTCTTTGGGTGACAAACCTTCTTCAGTCATCAAGCGTTCGACATTCTCTACCACTACAATGGCATCATCAACCAACAAACCGATGGCCAGCACCATGGCAAACATGGTCAATACGTTGATAGAAAAACCAAACGCAGACAACACCGCGAAAGTACCCAACAACACCACCGGTACGGCAATGGTTGGAATCAAAGTGGCACGCAGGTTTTGTAGAAACAACAACATCACCAAAAACACCAAGATGACTGCTTCAATCAAAGTTTTGATCACTGAATTAATCGACAGCTCAATAAATGGCGTGGTGTCTACTGGGTAAATCACTTTGACATTGCTGGGTAAAAACGAAGCCAATTCTTCGACCTTGGCTTTCACCTCATCTGCTGTTGACAATGCATTGGCACCAGTGGCCAAAGTCACTGCCAAACCCGTGGCTGGCATGCGCTTATACCTGGCGATGGTGGCATAGGATTCTGAACCCAGCTCAACCCTTGCCACATCTTTGAGCCTGACCTGTCCACCGTCGGTATTGACCCGCAAAATAATCTCTCGGAAATCTTCTGCTGTTTGTAACCTCGATTGAGCCGTGACGGTGGCATTGATTTGTTGGCCTTCAACCGCTGGTAAAGAACCCAGTTGGCCGGCCGAAATATCGGTGTTTTGTTGACGTATGGCGTTCTGCACATCAACTGGTGTCATGCCATAACTGAGCAACTTAGTAGGGTCCAACCAAATGCGCATGGCATGTTGTGAACCAAACACCTGAACACTGCCCACGCCATTGATGCGAGACAAGGGGTCTCGGAAATTAGATGACAATAAATCACCCAAATCACCTTGTGACAGACTGCCATCTTCGGTGTATAAACCCACCACCATCAAAAATGCACTGTTTGATTTGGTGACGGTCACACCTTGAGTTTGCACCTCTTGAGGCAATGAGCTCACCGCGCCTTGCACTTTATTCTGAGTTTGAACCTGTGCGATGTCTGCATCAACGCCCGGTTCAAAGGTGACAGTGATGTTCATTGAACCATCTTGGCTGCTTGAGCTGTAATAGCGCATTTGGTCAATACCTGTGAGGCGTTGCTCAATCACTTGAGTCACTGCATTTTCAACAGTTTCTGCCGATGCCCCTGGAAACACCGCGCTGATGCTTACAGTTGGTGGGGCAATTTTTGGGTACTGCTCAATCGGTAGACCGCGGATGGCAAGCACCCCAGCCAACATAATGATGATTGCAATGACCCAAGCAAATACCGGTCGATCAATAAAATATCTGGCCATGGCTTACTCCTGCTGAGTGTTGGTTGCTTGCGCTGCTGCGCTGGCATCTTGCCATGGGGTGGCGTTGACTTGCGCCCCTTCGGCTAAACGTTGGTAGCCTTCCACCACGATTTGATCACCATCTGATAATCCATCCACAACCACCCATTGGTTATTTTGTGCATGACTGACTTTAATTAACTGCGCTCGAACTTGGTTGTTATTCTCAATCACCCAAACCAGTAACTCACCACTTGGTTTCCTGATGGCGGCCCGTTGTGGAATCAAAATGCTGTTTTGCTCACCTAAAAACACCTGCGCATTAACAAATAAGCCCGGCAACAAAGTCTTATTCGGATTATCCACCTTTGCACGCAACCCCACTGCACCAGTGGTTTCATTGACGTTGACATCCGAAAATTCCAACACACCCTGAACTTTTTCTTGCCCTGGAACATCGGACAATACAACTTCTAAGGCTGCATTCTGGTTCAATTGTTGTTGAACCATTACGGCTTGCTCGCCAGAAACTTGTAAATCTACATACATAGGATCCAATTGAGTGATGACCGCCAGACTTTGTTGCTGACTGGCAGTAACCAAAGCACCAACGGTTAAATTTGATTTACCAATGCGTCCTGAAATGGGCGCATAAACATGGGTGTAATCAACATTGATTTGCTCTAATGCAACCGCTGCTTCCTGTACAGCAATGGCCGCTTTGGCTTGATCCAATTGGGCCATCACATCATCTAAGTCCTGCTCACTGATGGCCTGTCTTTGTTCCAAAGACTTGACTCGTTTGTATCTGGCTTCAGTGGTTTTTAAATTGGCTTTGGCACTCATCAAATTGGCCTTGGCACTTTTTAAATTGGCAGCGTAACGGGCATCATCCAATTGGTACAGCTGCTGACCTTTTTCTACCAAAGAACCTTCCTTAAACAAGCGTTCAGTGATGATGCCTGAAACCTGAGGGCGCACTTGTGATTGCTGGTATGCCACAGTTCTGCCAGGTAAATTCATGGTAACTGTCACTGGTTGAGGCTTTACCACCACGGCTGTCACTTGAGTGACTTGTTGACCGGATGGAAAACCGGCTTGACCGGCGCCACCTGCTTGGCGTTTGTTATAGAACCAATAAGCGGCCACTGCCAACGCCAATACCACCAGGATCCAAATGATTTTGTTTCGCATAAATTTTCTCGTTATTTTGATCGAAAGATTAGGTAAATATTTAACCGCCTATTTATGAGCTTATAAATCGCATTGAGGCCATGAAAAACTGGACAGCTGTTAACTTTCTGAGCTGTTCTTAGTTGCCCATTCACGACTTTATAGTTTATCAGAATGTCATCAACCATTCTTTCTAGTCTGTACCTGACATTGATAGTTTAAGCAGAAACTGAACTTTTTGAGCAGTTTTGGCTTTGTCAAAGCATGCAAGACATTATAAGTATTTACAGTATTAAATAGGTGAAAAATCAAAAAAACGTATTATACATACACGAATGTATGTTGTCAATTTTAGTTTGTTTTGGTAGAATGTCATCATGCGTAAAACCAAACAACAAGCTCAGCTGACCAAAGAGGCAATTTTAGCAGCGGCACTGCAGTGTTTTTCAGAGCAGGGATTTTTTAACACTTCGCTGGATGACATAGCAAAATCAGCCAATGTGACCCGAGGCGCAGTGTATTGGCACTTCAGTAACAAAGCCGATATTTTTGATGCCCTGCACGAACAGTTACATGAGCCATTCATAAAAATCATATTGCAAGATCTAGAAGTTGAAAGCCAGCATCCGATAAAGCAGCTGAAACAGTTGTGCATCAAACTTTTACATGAGCTGGGTGATAACCCATCCAAAATCAGCACCATGAAACTGTTTTTTCAGTGTGACTACTCAGGCGACTTGGCACAATTCAAACAACTCCATCAGAACAAAAAACTGCAAAGTCTTGAGCTGTTTGAACAGTATTTTAAACGCGCTCAAAACAACCGCTTAATTAACCCAGACACCAACCCGAGAATACTGACCTTGACCTTGCATTGTTTTCTGAAAGGCGTGTTGTTTGAGTATTTGAATCACTCAGACCTTATTGACCTGACCGCACATTCGGAATCACTGATTGAGCAACTGTTTCAAGGCCTGGAAGACTGTCATGGCACTAAACAGTCTATTTAGGTGCTTGCAATTGATCAAGATGACTGATTAATAACTCCACATCTTTGTGCATACCTGGCATCACTTGCATTTCATAAATGGCTGCAAAATCCAAACCACAAACAGAGTTGTCAACTGTACACATCATCATTGAAACTGAGCCGAATCCTTCGCAAATGGCACCTTGCTGGTAACGACAAGCCATTTTCATCAAAGCATAGCTGCTGACCCTGCTATTATATTCAAGGTCTTGGCTGTTTAACCATGTGGATACTGGCAGTATTTCACCGTGCTGAAAATACATGAATGTAGATATTGACGCCTCAAACAGCAGCGCAGAATTTTGACTGGCCAGTACTGCATTTAATTTGTTCAGGGCAGCCATGCGGTACTGTTCTGGAAAACTTTCGTCATAGCTTGGCGTGGCTTGCTTAACCATTTGCCCTAACTCAGAAGTAGTCGGCAATTGTTTCAACAGTACATCCAGTTCAGACATACCGAGTAATTTTGGGTAGCGCTGGGTTGCTTCAGCACAAAATTTAATGTAATCATCAACTACAGTTGGACGCTGACTCTCAGCCAATATTTGATGAAACCATTGTTCTATATTGGCATCTTTGCTACAAACCGTATAAATTAGCAGCACTGTTCTGGCTTCAATGGACGGGTCTGGGTGGTACCGGTGTGGTTGCAATTCGTCCAGTACCGCACGCAGCTCGTCTGTTGTTTCAGCTTGAACGCCTGCTGCTTTATTGTCTGGGGTGGTCACAACATCTGCTTGCTTGGCAATTTCATTGACTTGCGGGCTGTTTTTTTGTTCGTGCAAAGCCTGCAAAGAAGCCTTGTTTCTGGGTTCAGTGAGCCAAAAAATAGACAGCAGCACCAGCACCACAAAAGCAATCATCAAAAAAAACATTTTATGGAAACCGCGCCTATTCATTGAACAGCTCCTGGTAATGGTTTTTGAATTGCATCACATCTTGCCATCGATTGGGGCTGATGAGGTCTTGCCTAAAAAAATCCTGCAAGTTTTTCCCACAGGCCGCTGGAAAAGTATACATACCAAACAGGCAATACTCCTGCACGATCATGCTTTTTGCACCACAGTCCCACCCCAGCTCACATAAATACATCTGAGTGGCGTAACGCAATACATGACTGTGTTGCAAGCGATTTTGCCTGCCAGAGATTTCAAACACCAACTGATCAGGTGTGATGCGGAATTGGTTGGCTGGCTCAGATTGGGTCGAATGATATGAAAAACCAAGCTGATTGCGCCAATAAGTTTGTTCACCTTCTAAAGTGATTAACGCTTCATAAAAAGCTTGTGCAACATCGGTGTACAACGCTTGGATGAGCGCCTGGTCATGCGACTGAAAATCAGCCAAAACTTCTTTTAGTTGTGTTTGGTTGACCACTTTTTGACTTTTAATTTCAGCTTCATACTGATCAATTTGTTGGTATAAATCATTGCGCTGTTCACTGAGCGATTGTGCCAATGATTCATCACTGTGACGCACTTCCAGCCACTGTAGCCTCAACTCTTCACGCAGTTGTTGTAGTTGTTCAATCTCGCTATGAAGCAGTTGTAACCCAGCTGTATCATCACTGTCTTCACCTTCTAATACAGCAACAAGCTGTGCAAAACTTTGCTGCCATTGTGCCGCCAGTTGCCGGGTTTGTTTGATGGCTTTACCTGCTTTTGACTTTGGCATTGTGACCAATAATTTTTTTGTCAAAGCATCAGTGATGTCGTTGATGGGAATGGTGTTATTATCTGCTGCATTGAACACCCCATAATCGGTCCACAATCCATAACAGCGCTGCACCCAATGAACCAAAGCTTCTGTTTGACCTGCAGTCAATGGCACTTGTTCACCAGGCAAAAGATCAACTTGTCCATACAAGCCCTGAGATGGGCGCACCAATTCACTGACATCAGCCGCCAAACCATTGTTGCGCCAAAACGCATAAAAACGACTGCAGGCTTTGGCAGCTTGCAATTGCTGGTAAATATCCAAATAGCTTAATGCTGCGTCTGCAGGCACTTTACTGTGCTCAACCTTCGCCGCAGTTTCAATGGTCGATATATTGATGACGGGTGTTTTGGCTGGACGTTCATCGGTAACATTGCTGTCAGTTTCAGCTTCAGAAACCACATTGA
This sequence comes from uncultured Marinicella sp., assembly GCA_947502595.1. Lineage (GTDB taxonomy): Bacteria > Pseudomonadota > Gammaproteobacteria > Xanthomonadales > Marinicellaceae > Marinicella. Next base: position 153,560 of record CANNAM010000006.1, read on the forward strand.
TAACTGGCTGATTGTTTGGCCGGTCTTTATTGTGTTTGATTTGGTAGTTCAATAAAAATAAAGCCAGCACTATCACAGCCACCAGAAAGCCATAAAATAGATAGGACAACAGTTTTTGATTCATCAGCAAGGAATTAATTACATTTGAAGACATAGTAACAGGTCAATATCAGGATATAAAGCACCATCACCCTCATAAAAGCAAATCTAAACGGCCTTGCTTACAAATTGAATTCAGGCTTTGATACAGCACAATCAATTGCCTTTTGCGGTGGTAATCAATTACAATTTTTACTCACCATAAAACAGTCACCCATGCACAGCTTTCAAACCATTTACGCTACAGCCGCACAACGCAAAGGCGGAGAACAGCAACTCAAATCATTGCTGCCTGAAGTTATCAGCAAGCAACAATTGGCCGAAAAAGGCGACGATCGATTTCTGGCGATGATGTGTAAAGCCATCAACCAAGCAGGCTTTAACTGGACCGTGATAGAAAACAAATGGCCTCAGTTTGAGGAAGCCTTTCATGGTTTTGATGTCAAAAGACTGGCCTTCAAAGCACCGGAAGAATGGGAGGCTTATGTACAAGACAAACGGGTGGTACGTAACTGGACCAAAATTAAAGCCATGATGGTCAATGCCAACTTCGTGAATTACACCGCTGATGAACAGGGCAGTTTTGCACAGTTCATTGCCCAATGGCCTGAGTCAGACCAAATTGGACTGATGGCTTATCTGAAAAAGCACGGCTCCAGACTGGGTGGCAACACCGGATTTTGGTTTTTGCGCTATGTGGGTAAAGACTGTTTCACCACCACCCATGACACCATTCAAGCAGTTAAACAGGCTGGCTATGAAACCAATGACCACCCCACATCCAAGCGTGATTTGACCCAAGTCCAGCTGGCCTTCAACACTTGGCATGCAGAAACCGGTATGCCTTACACCCACCTGAGTAAAATTGCGGCTTATTCAGTGGGTGAAAACTACCCAGTGGACGGTATTCAACAACAAATGCATAAATTCAGAGCTGGCAGTGCATAAGCTGCTAACCAAGGATAAAACTGTCTGCCGCTGATGGAATTTCAGCCACTGCCGCCAATTTCAGCCTATAATTATTGTCACGCTCAAACCAGGCAGACCACACCATGCGCTATTTAGGCATGCACCAACAACCTCACGACCATTGGTTGGAAGTGATGAATCAATCAAAATACCGAAAGTATGCATCTGATCGATACAATGAAGGCCCATTGATTGATGAACTAGAAACCCGCATTGCCGCACTTCTAGGCAAACCAGATGCAATGTTCTTCAACAAAGGCGTCACCTGCCAACTGGCCGCTTTGAAAGTCCACTGCAAACAACATAATCAAGTCATGTTGCACCCCCAATCACACATCGTTCAAGATGAACAAGATGCGTATCAGGCACTGATGGGGTTGGAAGGAGTTTTGGTGGGTCAAATGGATCAACCCATAACGCTGGAAGATGTACAGTCAACCAATCAAGGTGTCGCCGTATTGGTGATTGAATTGCCTTTAAGACGAGCTGGTTTTAAGCTGCCAACTTGGCAACAGCTCCTGCAATTACGTCAGTGGTGCAATGAGCATCAAGTCATCATGCACTTAGACGGCGCCCGGTTGTGGGAATCAGCCAACTATTATGGACTGGCTTGGGCCAGTATTGCCAACTTGTTTGATTCTGTTTATGTGTCACTGTACAAAGGCCTGGGTGGTATGAGCGGTGCTGTACTGGCAGGCAATGCCGAGTTTTTAACTCAATGTGCAGTGTGGCGTGAGCGGCTGGGTTCCAACATGTGGTCAGCCTGCCCTGCTTTGATCACTGCATTACATGGCATGGACCAAAACTTGCACCACATCAGCAGCTGGGTGAACCGCGCCAAGGAAATCGCCAAAGCGTTACAGGGCATAGAGGGTTTGATTGTTGACCCACCTCAAACCAATGGTTTTCAAGTCAAAACAGCCGGCAACATTTACCAACTCAACAACCGACTCAAAGCCCTCTCCACCCAGTTGGAAATCAGCCCATGCAAGCCATTTGCGGCAATACCAAACAGCAAACTGCTGTACACTGAAATTCAAGTTGGCGCCCAACACAGCGACATCAAAACCTACGAGTTGGTGCAGTTTTTCAAGCAGCTTACAGCAGCAACTTAAGCTACAAATCAAACTTTATTCAGCTGAATTTTTGTTGCAAATGACCCAAAGCATGCTCCAAGCGATTGATGGTTTCGCTTTGTCCCAACACCCGCATAATTTCATCATTGGCAGGGCCTTGGGCTTGACCAGATAAGGCCAATCGAACCGGCATGCCGACTTTGCCAAAACCCACTTCCAATTCGGCAACCACATCGGCAATCAACTGATGTAAGTCTGCACCCGCCCAATCGGTGATCGCTTGGCATTTGGCAATCACTGCCTGCAATGGCTCAATGGCCGACTCTTTGAAAGCCTTGGCTTCGGCTTTTTCATCATAGCCTTGCAAAGGTTGCAGCAGAAACAAACCCATGTCCACTAATTCATTGATGGTGTGCGCCCGTTCTTTGAACATGCCAACCACTGCAGACAGGTTGATTTCAGTCGGCAAATGCACGCCCAAAGTCATCAGGCGCTTTTGCATCAAACCAACCAAGCGCAAATCATCGGCTTGTTGCATGTACTGCTGATTGATCCAGTTCAGTTTGGTGGTGTTGAAGGCGCTAGGCGCTTTGTTAACCCCTGAAAGGTCAAACAACTCAATCATTTCTGCTTTACTGAATAACTCTTGGTCACCATTGGACCAACCCAAACGCACCAAGTAGTTCAATACCGCTTCAGGCAAATACCCATCTTCGGCATACTGCATCACACTGACTGCGCCATGGCGTTTGGATAACCGCGCACCATCATCACCTAATATCATGGGTACATGCGCAAACTCTGGAACAGTTTCGCCCAAAGCATGGTAGATGTTAATTTGTCGGGGTGTGTTGTTGATGTGATCATCACCACGAATCACATGCGTGATGCCCATATCCGCATCATCAATAACCACGCTGAAATTGTAAGTCGGCATGCCATCGGCACGGGCAATCACCAAGTCATCCAGTTCGGCATTGGCGGTTATGATTTCACCACGCACATGGTCGTTGAATTTGACTTCACCTGTTTTTGGGGTTTTGAAGCGAATGATGGTTTGGTCTGTTTTGCTTAAACCTAAATCACGACATTTACCGTCATATCGCGGCTTTTCACCATTTTTCATCTGCTGTTCGCGAATTTTATCGATGCGCTCTTTTGAACAATCACAGTAATAAGCTTGGTCATTACTCAATAAATGCTCAATTTTCTCATGGTACCGCTTGAGGTTTTTACTTTGGTATTTAACTTCAGAATCATAGTCTAATCCCAACCAATTCATGCCTTCAAAAATTGCATCGACAGAATCTTGGGTTGAACGCTCAGTGTCAGTGTCTTCAATCCGCAATTCAAATTGACCACCATGATGACGCGCATAAAGGTATGAGAACAAGGCGGTTCGGGCGCCACCTACGTGAAGGTAGCCGGTTGGACTGGGGGCAAATCGAGTGATGACTTTCATGGTTATTTATATAATTGATTAAGTATATTTAGTGGTTGTGATTCTAAATTAAATCAGCACAACATACTGCGATAATTTTCATTAAAATACCCAGCTGGCTGGGCTTGTCGCGCATAAGGCAGCTACAGTTAGAAGCCTGTTTCTAAGTTGAAAACTGCTTAACTCCGTGCATCACACTTCAACAGAGTCGCCTGTCGAAGTGCGCGGAGAACGCATAAATTCAGCCAGCACCGCTTGCAAAATGCAATGAGAGTATCCAATTGACTGAGTCTAAGTTAAAGACAATCAGTTACTGACCCAATAAGGTCTTCACCGAGTCATTCAGTGCAGTTTCCTTGGAGCCAACAGCTTGCAAAGCTTCAGCCTCGGTTTTGTCTTGGTATTTAATCAACCATGCCGTGTACAATTGGGTGGCTCGGTTGCCCGATCGACAATGTAACAGCAGGTTCTTGCCCGCATGCGCGGTCATTAATTCGTTGAACTCTGTTAACTTGGCTGGCGAATATGGATGTCCCTGACCTACCTCTAACAAGTCATAAGTCATATTGAACTTTGAAGCCTGCTCAAGCTCATTGAAATCCACTTGCTGCACTTCAGCGGCAGTGCGGGTGTTGATAACAGCGCCAATTTCTTCGGCAGCCAACTCACTGAAATCTGCTGCTGAAGGCTGGTCGCCAATCCAAACGTTGGCGCCCACTTGCTGGGCTTTGGCCAAGTAACTGGCTTGTTCTTGGGATTCTTGTGCAACGGCAAATTGTGCGGCCAATAGCAACATGACAATATATTTCAACATGGTAAATACCTCTGGTGTTGGTTTAATTCAATAGTGAACCCATTCTGCGGCGGTATTGAGCCGCTAATTTGGGGTCGTTCAATAAACTGAATGAAGCAATCAATAGCTGTTTGATGCCTGCATTGGTTAAATCATTTTGCAGTTTGGCTAACAATGCCTGTACAGCCGGCTCAACCTCACCTTGGGCAATTTGTTGTTTCAAAGCACCCAACTCATCATTGGCATCAACAGCAGCCAGTTGGATCTTGGCTTTGGCTTGGTCAGCCTCAGGCGTTTTCAATTGTTCGTCACTTAATCCTGCGAACATTTTTTCTGCGGCATCGGTGTTATTCATCAACAAATGAACATCAATGGTTTGCCATACGGCTTGTTCAGCCGGCAATTCCAATAATGCCGCCAAAGCAGCCTCATACTGTTGGCTGTCAATCAATGCCTGGATGTTGGTATCCACCACTGGGGCAGCAGGCTCTACTGACAGCTCTATGTGCTCAGACAACCAGGCAACAATTTCACCTTCAGATTTAACCCCCATGAAATTATCAACAATTTGCCCGCCTTTGAGCAGCGCCACAGTGGGCAAACTTTGGATGCCCATTTGCTGGGCCAGCATTTGCTCCTGGTCGGTATCGACTTTGGCCAACACCAAAGCATCGGGGTACTTCTCTGCAATCGAATGCAGAATGGGCGTGAGGTTTTTACATGGTTCACACCAATCAGCCCAAAAATCCAGTAGCACTGGCAATTGTTTAGATTTTTCAATCACCTCTGCCATAAAGGTTTCAGCGGTGACATCAATAATTTGTGCTTTTGTCTCAGTCATTATTTGGCTCGTGGTAGGGTTATCAATCAATCTCAATAATAAGGGTTTTCACCTTGCTCATGATCGGTGGCATCCAACACATCTTTAATTTCGGGGAAAGCGTTGGTGATTTGGGTTTGCATACCCTGTGACAAAGTTTGTTTCGCCATCCCACAACCCTGACATCCTCCACCGAATTGGATGTATGCATGCCCTTCTTCAATGGCTGTCAACTCAGCCCGTCCACCATGGGATGCCAACATGGGGTTGATGGTGGCATCGATGAAATAGGCAACTCGATCAAATAAAGGTGCATCATCATCAGGAGACTGGCCTTTTAGCATCGGCGCTTTGATATTAAGTTGCCCACTGGCACCTTGAATTTCATAGTCTATTTCAGCGTCAACAAAATAGTCTTCATCATTTTTGGCCACATACAGATTGAATGGACCCAGCTCTTGTACGGCATAACTGTCATCGACTTCATCGGCTTCACAAAATCCTAAATGACAATCAGCTGCCGGTGTGCCTGGGTTTTGTACATCAACCTTAAGGTGCAGGTTCTCGATGTCTTGTTCGTTGATAACACCAGCCAAAAATTCGATGGCTGATTCAGTGACTTTAATCATTTAATTTTCTCATATAAAAAGGGCAGAGACTCATCCAGCCGATAATCAATACCTGAATGGGTGCCGTTAAACTCTGTATAAGTGTGTTCAACTTGCAGTTTTTCAAGCTTTTTCGCCAGTTGTCGCATGCCATAATGGATAAAATACTGATCACGAAAACCACAATCCATATACAAGCCGTTCAATTGCTGTAATGCTGCAACTGTGGCCTCAACACGATTGACTGGATCATGCGCCAACCAACGCTGCCACCGCTCATTATCCAGCTCACAAGTTGCCAAATCAAAAGGCAAAGTAATTTCATCACCATTGGCTTCATCATAAGTGGCTGCCATGCAGATGTGCATCATCGCCAGTATGTGTGAACCCATGACTTTCTTGGCTTTCCAGAAGCGTTTAATGAATTTTTCAATGTCACCATTGAACTGTGCCAAAATATCCGCCACCGCAGGAAAGTCCCGTTGGTACAACAGGTCAAAACCTGCATCACCTGAATGGTTGGCTATTGCGCCCCACTGCCCAGGAAAATCCATGGCAAAACGAATCGCTGCAAAACCACCTGATGATTTACCCAAAACAGCACGGTGTTGTGGTCCTTTTTTAACTGCAAAAGTTTGCTCAACCAAAGGCATCAATTCATCATGAATATGACTCGCATAAGGACCCATGGCTGGCGAGTCCAGGTATTGATTACCACCCAAACGGGTAAAACACTCAGGAAACACCACGATGGTTGGGCCCATCTTTCCTTCATGAATCAACCGGTCCAAACGTTCTGGAATGCTCTCCCCAAAAGCCCGCCATTCAACCACACCCTGCCCACTGTTGGTGTAAGCTGCCAGATAATACATCACTGGGTAAGTAATTTCCTCGGTGTAGCCATGTGGTAAATAAACCGGCACATGTCTCTCATGCGGATCACCAAGTGGGTTGTTTTTTAACAGCAGTGAATCAATTGTTAGTTGTTCAACCTTACCTGCTGGTACAGTGCTTTTATGATTGTAAATTGACATGCCTATCACAAGCGAGTTTAAAACCGAGTATTTTAACTGATTAGTCAAGGACTATTCAGCGCATTCGGTGCAGTTTTCTGTTCGCAGCAGTTGAAAGCCACGACCACTTAATAATACATATCTATTTGAGCCTGTTAAAACCCACCTCAAAAGATTAGAATGTATACATTGAACAACACTGGACTGCTGATGAAAAAATTATTGTTAGTGATAGTACTCACCACCTTTATAACCACAACCACTCAAGCCAATAGGCCCCAACCACAACAATCAAACAGCCATGACATCAAAGTAACCACCTATGCCGATGGCTTGAACCAGCCTTGGGGCATGACTTTTTTACCTGATGGGCGTTTATTGGTCACCGAAAAAATAGGCCAACTGCGTATCATTGACACCACCGGTCAAGTGTCTGAACCACTTCAAGGTGTGCCTGCAGTGAACACCCAAGGCCAAGGTGGCTTGCTGGACGTGGTACTTGATCCCGACTTTGCCAACAATAAAACCATCTATTTTTCCTATGCAACAATAGAAGCAGATGACAGTCAATCCAGAACCGCTGTCGCCAAAGCAGTGTTGCATGATGAGGCCATCACCAAGGTCAAACAAATTTGGCAACAGGCACAGACTAAAAAAGCTGGCTACCACTATGGTTCACGCTTGGTGTTCGACTTAACTGGGCATTTATTTGTTACCTTGGGCGACCGCAATTACGGCAAAGATGAAGTGCAAGATTTAAGCACCCATTTTGGCAAAGTGGTGCGCATAGACACCGATGGTCAACCTGCAGCAGACAACCCTTTTTTAAACAAGGCCAATGCCTTGGCAGACATTTACAGCTACGGTCACCGCAATATTCAGGGCGCATTTCTACACCCAAAAACCGGCGTACTGTGGGGCAACGAGCATGGCCCGCGTGGTGGTGATGAAATCAATACCATACAAGCAGGCAATAATTATGGCTGGCCAGTCATCACCTATGGCATTAACTACAACGGCACACCCATTACAGATAAAACCTCAATGCCTGGTATGCAACAACCAATACATTACTGGGACCCTTCTATTGCCACTTCTGGCATGCTGATTTACACCGGCAAAGCATTCCCCAACTGGCATGGTGATGTGTTCACTGGCGCTTTAAAACTGATGCATTTGAACCGCATCAAGCTGAATAATAACAACCAAGTTGTGACTGAAGAACGCTTACTCAAAGATCAAAAACAACGCATCAGAGCCATAGAACAAGGCCCCGATGGGCACATTTATGTGGCTACAGACAGCCCAGATGGTGCCATATTAAAGCTGTCACCAGCAGAATAATGGAGTGAAAAATTGTTATTAATAGACTCAGAGCAAGTTGCGTCTTCAAACCAGGATTTATTCCATCATCAGCAACAAATTGTGCAAACTGTGCACGGGTTCATGCAGTTAACATAAAAAAAGCCAGCAACAATACTGGCTGGCTTTTTAATATTAACTGTTGTGATGTCTGCGCTTAATCATCCAATCGATCAGCAAAACGCTCACCAGAGATGGCTGAAGCATGTGCTTTCCTTAATAAATTGATCGCATCGGTTGCCATTTCAGTGTCATTTAAATATGTTTCAATGTGCTCAGCTAAATACTCTTCACCAGTATCCAATGCATCAATGGCGGTTTTTTTATCGTCTTTAAATACACTGACAAACTTGGTGTAGCCACGGTGAAGTGCACCCGGAATGCTGCCCTTCTCTTCAAACTCTCCGCCATAGCTGGCAATTTTGGCTTGAAACTCATGAACCAGGTTTTGTCTTTCAGCTTGTCTCCTTTGGAACTCTGCTTTTAAATACTGATTATCATTGGCAACTTCTTGGCACATGCCATAACCTTTACAGCTGTCAATCAGTGTTCTGGTAACGTCATTCAAAGCTTTGATATTTTTTTCAGTGTTCATGTAAGTTCTCCTGTTAATATAGTCGGTGATACACTGAGCCAGTTAAATTTAAACCAGCCAAGTGACATTTCAGGGACAATTGTACCAACCTGAAGTGAAGCTGATGTGAAAATACCTGCAACCAAATGTCACCAAAATTTAACAAGAAGTAAGTACATAAATATTAAATGATACAGAATATGCGTAACAGGTACCCAGCCAAAAAACATACCAACCGCCAGTTTAAAGTACATAATGAGTCCTTCGCTAAACTGAATTTGAGTCACTGTATTCTGCATGGTTACGACCGTTATTCAAATCAAGGATTACACAATGATCAATAAACCAGTCCTGGCAATTACTTTATTTGTCAGTTATTCAATAGTTTGGGCCCAACAAGCTACGCCAATTTCAGCCAAAGCAAATTCGGCACCAGAATCATCAGCTGAAAATAACACCGTGATTGAGCAACCGGTTTTGCGTGTTACCGAGTACGCCAACCAGATTCCAGCACCGATCCAACACAAAGCGGAAGCAGTCAATGCCACTGCTGGCGGTGCATCCATCAACACCAGTGATGCATGGCAACGGATACGCGCCACCAATATCTCGGACATCCTGGCTTCCAGCACTGGTGTATTTGCTCAGCAGCGCAATGGCGCTGAAAGTGCACGGGTATCCATTCGTGGTTCGGGACTGGGTCGTCAGTTCCAAGGTGGTGGCTTGTTGTTGTTAAAGGATGGCGTACCTTTGAATAACGCCGATGGCGCGTTTGAGTTCCAAGCCATCGACCCTTGGTTAACCGATTACGTAACAGTTTACCGTGGCGCCAATGGTTTGACCCAAGGCAGCAGTACATTAGGTGGCGCCATTGAATTTGGCAGTCAACAACCGCATGCCAATGAGTCCAATATTTTAAGGCTGGCCGCAGGCAGCTATAACACCCAACAAGCCATGTTGGGTTGGTCTACGCGTGTCATGGACAACACTACCACAGGTGGTACAGAAGATGCCATGCGTTTGCGTGTCAGCCATTTTCAACAACAAGGCTTTCGCCAACAGAACCAACAAAACAGCAACCGCATAGATTGGCAGTATTGGCTACAAACTGACCAACAGCTTGAACACCGCCTCCAACTGTTTCACCTCAACAGCATGGCCGAACTACCCAGCAGTTTATCCAGGGCACTGATTGCAGCAGGCCCAAGGCAATCTCGTGGTTTCAACATCAGTGGCAACTTTCATCATAACTTGAGCCTGACACAAGTGGCATACCAATTCAAAGACCCAACACATACAGGTATAGAATCAATCGTTTATTATGCTCAAAAAGACCTGATAAACCCTGTATTTACTTACATAGACCGCAATTACGAGGATGCTGGGTTGATGTTCAATTGGCAACAAAGGCACCATCAGCTGCGGTTACACACCCAACACGGCTGGCAAGATGAATTACGCCATGAAAATGACGGCGGCGCACCAGGGATTGAACGTTTGTACCGAGAACAGCAGGCCACTACCACCACCTTGCTGTATCAACTACAGCACACCGCTTGGTCTGATCAAATCACTGCCTCTTGGGCACTGCAGGGTGTTTATGCCAGTCGTGATATCGACGAACTCAGACCACAACAAATTCGCAGCCATCGCAACTACTCACAACTCAACCCTCGCTTTGGTTTACTTTACCACCCCAGTAACCACCATCAATGGTTTGCCAACCTCAGTCGCAGCTTTGAACCACCATCCTTTGCTGAATTAAACAACGGCAACCAAACGGGTATCAACGCCCCCATCAAAGCCCAAAGTGCTGACACTTTTGAACTGGGCAGCCGCGGCTTCAACACACATTTACAGTGGGACGTATCGGTTTATTACAGTCAGTTAGACAATGAGCTCATTCGTTTTCGGTTTCCAAATGGTGACACCAAGAGCACCAATGCCGACAGTTCAATCCATTTTGGCTTAGAGGCCACACTTAATGCAGCGCTGACCGAATCATGGTTGCTGCCCGGTGATCAACTGCAGCTAAAAACCAGTTACCTGTGGAACCATTTCAAATTGGATAATGACCCCACATATAACAACAACCACATTCCTGGCATTCCAGCACATCACATCCGCAGCCAATTAAGCTACCAGCACCCATCTGGCTGGCAACTCAGTCCCAATATCGAGTGGGTACCATCGGCCTATTACATTGATTTGGCCAACAGTTACCGTACCGAGAATTATTTATTGACCGGTTTATCCTTCAGCTACATCCGAACCAACGGCTGGGAATTTTTCATTGATGCCAAAAACCTCAATGACCAAACATACATCAGCACCTCATTACCGATTCCCGATGCCGGTGGCAGCGATGGCAACTATTTCTACAGTGGTGAAGGCCGGGCTTTTTATGCCGGTATGAAGTATCTATTTTGAGCACATGACATAATGAGCCAGCAAAGATAAAATACCTTTGAACCCAGAGTGAAAACACCATGCATCAGACCCAAATCAGTATCAAAACCCCAGGCAGAGGTTATTACCTGATCACCAATCAAATCAAGGATGCGATTGAACAAGCCATCGAAACTATGGATGCCGGCCTGTTACATGTATTTATTCAACATACATCAGCCAGCTTAACCATCAACGAAAATGCCGACCCTACTGTGCGTGAAGACTTTAAAAGTTTTGAAGAGCATTTGGTGCCCCGAGATTTTCCCTACCAACATAATTACGAAGGTCCAGATGACATGCCAGCACACATTAAATCTACGTTAATGGGTTGCCAACTGACTGTTCCTGTTAGCATTGGCCGCTTGGCCTTGGGCACGTGGCAAGGTATATATTTATGTGAACACCGTGACAGTCCACAGCAAAGAACCCTGATTTTAACCCTATACAGTTGAACCATTTCAATCCAATGGGCTTTATATAAGATCGGTAAAAGGACTTAAATCAGGTTGTACAAAACGCTGCCTGGCAGTTGCGGAATGCAACCGTTCATGGCTGTAATGTGTCAGCAGCAGGTCTTTATTCAACAACAGCTTATGGTTCAACAAAAACGCCTGGGAAGATGCCTGAGGCGGGCATTGTTGCATGACGTGCCAGACCACAAGCAACCAAGCATGGGTTAAGGTGTGGTGGTACTTTTGCTGACCAACACCCTTGAATTTAAGGTAGTTCCGCAAAGTTTTCTGCATTTTTGCTGAACCATTCTTAAATCCTTTTTCAAGCAAATAGCAGTACGCCAACCTGAGGTGATTTTCATGGTTGAACTCCACTGTTTGTAAGCGAAAATTTTCTATTGAATCCAGCAACAACTGGTCAGCGTGGCTGATTTGGTGTGACACTTTCTTGACGGATAAATTCTGCATGAGGCTATTTTAAGTGCTACAGTAAAGAGAGGCAAACAGTAGCAAAACGAATTAACAATTACAGATTTACCCTTTGCCTGAGGGCGCATTGGTCAGGTAGAATCTATTTTTTCAAACACTCAGATACAGCATGCCCAAGTTACGCAAGAAAATTGGTTTGGCCTTAGGCAGTGGCTCAGCCCGAGGTATGTCACACATCGGGGTCATACGTGCATTACAAGATTTAGATATACACCCAGATGTAATTGCTGGCTGTTCGGTTGGGGCCTTGGTTGGGGCCAGTTATGCCACTGGCAACTTAGACAAACTTGAAGCATGGGCCTTGGAGATGACTGAGTCAAAAATCAGGCAGTTCCTCAGTTTGAACTTCAATGCCTCAGGTTTCGTTAATTCACTTAAATTACAAAAATTATTTGAACATGCCATAGGCATTGAGTCGATGAAATTTGCTGAAATGGACCGTATTTTTGGTGCAGTGGCCACCGACTTGAGCACTGGCAAAGAGGTGTGGCTGCACGAAGGCTCAGTGCATGATGCCTTATGGTCATCCATGGCATTCCCAGGTTTATTTCCCAGCGTGCTTCACGATGGCATGTGGTTGGTTGATGGCGGTTTGGTCAACCCTGTACCGGTTTCCTTGTGTCGTGCAATGGGTGCCGATGTGGTAATTGCTGTGAACCTCAATGCCGACATCATTAACAGCTATGAAGTGATAGATGAAGATGACAACAATGATGCCGAACAACCGAAGGCACCAGTAAATGAAACTGGCAGCGAAGACACCAACATCTGGGATAAAACCAAAACTGGATTGCAAAAAGCCTTAAACATTGTGAGTTCAGATGGCAGCAAAGTCAAAGAGCCCAAAGGCGTGGATGTTATTTCTAACTCAATCCACATCATGTCATCGCACCTGACTCGCAGCCGTTTGGCTGGCGAGCCACCTGATGTGTTGTTACAACCTCGGCTCAACGATGTAGGCTTATTGCAAATATACAAAGCCAAAGAAACCATTGCTGAAGGCCGGGCTTGCGTAGAGCGCATGCAAGATGAAATTAAGTTCAGGGTTAAATGATATTTGGCAACATGTTAGCTTACCTTCAGAACTTGGGCCCCAATTAATAGTACTCATTCAGATGATGGAATTGGACCAATTTCATTCACCAATCCACACACTAAGAATTCAAAAATGCTGGGTATGCCCAGCTGGTCTGTTAGGTCGGCAGCGCCCAGCTTGCAGAGAGCGCTCATTTAATGATTGATTGTGTTCAATTATTTAAATGAACGTCTCGCTGTATAATTTTATCTTAGGCCAAATTAAATTGACACAACCTTGTTCAATTGATTTGTTGAGCAGCCACCCAAGCATTGACCTTGTCTGCTAACACGGCCATCGGTACAGCACCACCCAATAGCACCAAATCATGGAACGCTTTGATATCAAAGTTTTCACCCAAAGCCTCATGGGCCATGGTCCTGAGTTCAAGGATTTTAATCATGCCCAATTTATACCCCAAAGCCTGACCCGGCCAAACCATGTAACGTTCAATTTCTGCCACCACATCAGAATCTACAGTGCCGGTGGTTTCAGCCATGTATTTAATGGCCTCCTCTCGGCTCCATTTCTTGTGATGTAAACCGGTATCAACCACCAACCGTACAGCACGGAATAGTTCTGCTTTTAAGCGACCTAAATCACTGTAAGGATCGTTGTCATACATGCCCATTTCCTTGGCCACCAATTCTGAGTACAAAGCCCAACCTTCTATGTAGGCATTGTATGGAGCAATGCGGCGCACCATAGGCAAACTGTCCTGCGCCAGGTTCAAAGCTATTTGCCAATGGTGTCCAGGGTTGGCTTCATGGTAAGTCAGCGTTTTTAAATCAAACTTCGGTACACCCTTGATATCGCGGAGATTAATCCAATAAATACCTGGTTGTGAGCCGTCTAAACTGGGTGATGTGTACTGGCCGCCAGGCGCGGAAGCTTCTCTGGATTTAGGGAACGCCCGCACTTCCACAGTATAAATGGGCCGCGTAGCAAATTGTTCAGCCATGCGCTCATTGATCTCATTGATGTAACCATTCAAATCAGCAAGTACGGCTGCACGACCAGCCACTGAATCTTCATAGAGGAATTGTGGGTCATCATTGATGGCCAACATGCGTTCACCCACAGTGCCTTCTTTGTGGCCATTGGCAACTAATATAGCATCCATCTCTTGGCTGATGCGATCCACTTCATCCAAGCCCAGTTGGTGTATTTCTGCAGGCGTTAAATCGGTATCCCCCAACATGCTCACCGCTTCGGCATAATAAACATCACCATTGGGCTGTGCCCAAATACCCGATTCCGTAGTGGCTTGGTCCAACAATTGTTGGTGCGCAGCAATGAACAGACGATAACCTGCATACACCCCATTTTCAAGGTAATCAGCTGCCTGCTTATTCAGCCTGTTTTTGCTGTCTTGGTCCAGTTCTACCAGTTGTTCAACTTGCTGTGCAAAGGCAGTGTACAAGGGATGGGCAGTTACCGCTGGCTCAATAAATGCTTCCAGTCCAGCAATGGTTTTCTGAATAATCACTTTTGGGGCAATCCAGCCTTGTTCAACATCGGCTGATAATTTAGCCATCACACCTTGTAAGAAAGCATCAAAACCGGCCAGCCGTTTAAGGTAATCCTCTGCACCTTTTAAATCATTGAATTTTTGGTTGGTTGCTATGTTGTTTGGTACATCAATCAACGGGCCATTGATTTGGTTGACCACAAACGGCGATAAGCCCATCCACAAATCAATATAACCGATTGAAAAATCTTCATGGCCAGCAAAGTACCGGTTCAAGTTCATCATCACTTTTTGATTGTCCAAATCAACCGAATCCGTCACTTCAATGTTGGCCAAATGTTTATTGATGCTGCGCAATTGCTTTCTGAGTTTGGCTTCTGCAGCGGGTGAGTAATCATCCAAACGGTCATTATAAGCACCACCTGCCATAGATTCATCGATACCTAAAACCGTAGCGTAGTGTGGCCTTGCATGGAATAGCGTGCTGGCGCTTTGGGCAAAGTTTGCTGCCAATGGACTGACTGTGGTTGGTGTTTCTAACGCAACTACTGGCTCTGCTGCTTCAGTGGTAACAGCTTGCTCGTGTTTATTTTGCTCATTGCTGGCTTGCTCTTGACAGCCCAGTAACACTGCAAACAGCAATCCTATTGTTAGGTATTTATTCTTCATTAACAGCTCTCATGGTTTGATAAAGCCCTCTATCTTACTGATAGCCAGCTGTAAATTCACGGTATATCTGTTAACAAGTTCAAACGTCTTCTGGTGTACAACAAAGCCAGCACTGAACTGCTCAATACAGTGCTGACAATGGCCCAAAACCAACACAGCGAAACCAACACAGGACAGACATATCAATGACTCAAGCCATCGCAATCAGCTCAATTAAACTTGTTGATATCCTCCGGTATGTGGGTTTCCAGCATCAGAGCTTGATATTCACTCAAAACTGTTCTTGAATATCACATCACTGTCATAAGTTTCATCAGCACCGGCATCAAACGGGCCACTCACGTTATTCACAGTGGGATCGTCATAGCCCCTGAGATGGCCATCCACATCGGCAGGCCATGCGGCGGCATCATCACACAAATCAACCGCCACCGATGCGGGCCCAATGTGGTATTCGCCTTGGGCGGCATCGATAAAATCCAAAGCCGTTGAAGTCACCACATCAGTGACGAAGTTGGCACCTGATAATGACTGGTCTTCATGTACCACCGAACAATCAAATTGTGTGAATGTGGCTTGACCGCTGTCATTGAACGTTTCCAAGATGTCCGCACTGTCGTCTTGTAAAATGCTGAACTCGCTGACAAACCTGCCACCCAACGCCACCAAGGCCAAGTGATCGCTGCTCGTACTGATTACATTGCCTGCCACCGTGACATTGGTTAAATCAATTTGGCTGTTGTCATCGACGGCCACCAATAAATAGTTGTCGTTAAAATTGCTGTCATTCAAATCGCCATTATCAGTCACAAAACTGGAAGTGAAACTGATGCGGCCACCGGTATTGACCGCTGCCACCACACCCGTATCCGCCTGGTTGCCACTGATTTGGCTGCGCATGATTAACATGGTGCCCTGGTCGCTGGCATAAAAAGCACCACCGGAACCAGCATTAATAGAATTGAGCTGTTGACCGGCTTTGTTGTTAATCACTTCGGTACAAGGTTGGCCATAAAAACATGGTGTCGAATTTTGAAATAAACGCAAATCTCCCATGTCAGCCACCGCAACGGCGCCGCCATTGTTGGCTTCATTGCTGTCCAAAACTCCCTGCCTAATTTCGGCTTTGGTGTTCAGGCCAGTGACATAAATGCCACCGCCATCACCGGTACCATTGTTGTCTGAATCAGCTCGGTTATTTTTAATCAAAGCTTGTTCACCATTTTGGGCATAGGCCGTAAAAGTGGATCCACCCCGCATGTAGATACCTCCGCCGTGGTTGATAGCGTGGTTACTGGCAATCCCAATACCAGCAAGGGTATCACTGCCAGCTGTTTGTGAAAATTGACAACCTGAATACATATAGACACCCCCGCCAGAGGCAGTGCCAGAAAGATTGGTTGCCAAATTACTCGATATGGCCGACTGGTTTCTGAACAATACCGTGGCCTCGTTACAGGCCAAACCGCCACCAAGCTCGGCTGTGTTATTGAGAATGTAAGTGCGGTTTAAGTATACACTGACGTCCGCACCTTCTACATACATACCGCCACCAACCACACCCTGATTATGATTCAAAATCACATCATTCAAGAATACATTCATGTTACCACCGAACACATTCAAACCACCGGACCGCTCGATAAATGGTTCATAGGAACCGCCAGACATGGTGATGTTATTCAAGGTGATTGAATGGAAGTCATTGCTGCCATAGATATTCATCACAGGCCCAGACCCACCACCATCTATTTCGGTATGAATACCCGTCAATGTACCCTGACACTGGTCATAACCACCATACACAACCAGGTTCCCAACCCCTGTTGAATCAATGTTTAAGTTTTCAAAATAAATGCCTGAAGACACGTTATTCGCCACGCGCATGACATTATCGACACCAGCCTCATAATCATTCAGTGCTGATTGAATAGTGCTGTGATCACAAGCGGCGTCATTACCCACCCACAGGTCAGCCTGTGCTGTGGATATGCCCACCAAACAAGTAACTGCCATTAAATACTCCAACGTCTTTGGTCTTTTTTTCATGTCGTTTCCCTCAATTCGATTTTTGAATACCAATATTATAAATAAATGAAATATGTTTCATATACAAATCCATTGGCTTGTGAATAAGCGCACATTTTGCGGTCCTGTTGAATCAGTTTTTGTTTAGTTATGGGCTGAATAGGTGTGTTTTTAATTGTTAAACAATGACTGCTCCTCTTTCTTACTCTTTTTTACACGCCCTGCATTTGACATTTAGTTACTAAGCATTATAGTTATTGGTCAATGATGTAGCAGTGTGGGTATTGATGGTTTCATGTTATCGGGGGTGCTAAGATAGAACCGTTTCATTTTTCAGCTTTATCTGTTAACAAGTTCAAACGTCTTCTGGTGTACAACAATGCCAGCACTGAACTGCTCAATACAATGCTGACAATGGCCCAAAAAATGGCGTACAAACCAAATCCCATGACTTCAATCAACACATAAAAGGCCACAATCGGCAACAGCATTTGGCGCAAAACACCTATCACCAGTGGAAATAATGGTTGTTTAATGGCCTGTAAGGTGGCGTTTGAACAAAACAACAACATGTACCCGACAAATGCAAAGGCATCTGCCCTGAGGTAATAAACCCCAACATCAACAATCTCTTGGGTGTCAGTGAACTGGGTCATCATCAAAGGCGATAAAAAAATCATGGCTGGCACAAACAGTACAGATATGGCCAATGCCAGTTTCAATGATTTAGCGTATATTTCTTTCACCCTTGCATATTGATTGGCGCCAAAATTTTGTCCCACCAAGGCCATCACTGAAGCATTCAAACCTAATGCAGGCATCAGCAGCAATTGCTCAAGTCGAATGCCCACTGAATAGCCTGCAACTGGGTTGTCACCAAACTGTGAGATGAAGTAGATGGTGATGAAACCGCCAATAATAATGGTTAACATATTCATACTGGCTGGCATAATTTGCGTTAACAGTTGTTGCCAGTGTGACCAATCAAATGCTGGTTTGGACAACACCCCAACTTCTTTCAACAACACCCGCCATAAGTACAATGATGAACCCATTTTTATCAATAAAGTCGACCATGCCAGACCCGCCACACCAAAATCAAAAACGAAGATAAACAAGGGATTAAGCAGCCAGTTGGCAAAAAAACCAACCACCAACACATTGCGATAGCTGGTGGTGTTGCCGTGGGCAATCAAAGCCCCAGCAAAAGCACTGGTTAAATTAAAAAATACATTACCAAACAAAATAATTGAAGTGTAATCCCATGCCACTGCAATGATTTGTTGATCCTCACTGAGGAAACCCAACAAGTCATCAGCAAACAGCAGACCCAAAACCAATATCACCGCTGAAATAAACCAGGTGATGCCATGTGAACAGTCGATCCATTCAATCACTTGCTGGGTTCGTTTTCGACCTAAATCAGCGGCCACCATGGCCGAAGTGCCACTTTGTAAGCCCATTCCCAAAGCCAAAAACAAAGCAAACACAATGCTGGCAATTGACAAGCCTGACAAGGCCACATCTGAAATTTGGCCCGCAAACCAATTATCCGTGAGGTTATACAATGTATTGAACACCATCCCAAGTGCCGCGGGAATACCAATGCGAATCATGTGCTTATACACCGACCCTTGGGTTAAATCTCGTTGTTCATCAATGGCGGCTTGCATCGGCGTATGCCCTCTTGGCTCGTTATGAGTTGGTGTAACAGAAGCAAAGATTATAACTGATTTGTAGTGACTTACCGCCAGTGATTATCACCTTAGATTGCATCCAGTCTGCTTTCATAAGGCTCGTATAAATCAGCATCAACAACATAGCATTGTCTACTCTGCACTTAACTGGACACATGATTAACTGTTCAATATCGACCGCCATCAAACTCACAGTACCGCTAAATTCAATTTTGCTAAAGCCACCAGTTAACTTGAATTCTCAAATAAATTCAAACAGTTAAATTATTTTTTTACCAGATTTGTCCATTAAATGCCAATCTTTCCTGTACTTATAAATGCAATAGCTCTCTGTTCAATCCAGAATAATAAACGATGACTGAACACCGACTGCAATACAGACAGTTGGATTACATTTAACCAAGAGGAGTATTTAAATCATGAAAAAATTTTATGAAATAAAGCGAACCAAACTTTGCCAGTCTTTGGCTTTGGGTGGTTTGATGATTTGCATTACATCAATGGCTGCAATTGATAGCTCAGTACCAAAACCTAAAGACAGTGAGTACAAGGCTGCACCAACACAAACCATCGAAGCCATCAGCCCAACTGATATCAACCTTTCAGCTGCCAGTGCTTTGTATGTGTTCCGCGAGGCTGACAGCTATTATTTTTGGTCAATCAATGACACAGGCAGCCTACTGACATTATTGGACAAAGTCACTTTAGACATGAGTCAGCCGCAGGCCATTACTGTGAACTTACCTTCAGAAACAGCTGGGGTTTTTTATGCCGATAATTTGGTACAAAACCCTCAAACCACTTTTATTTTCAATGGCCAATTAACGGCTGGTAAAATCGCCATCCCTTTGGGCAAAGATGCCTTCATACCTTTACTGGATGCGGCACCTGTGGTCAATGATGAAGTCATCATTGATGGTAACTCTCCTGCGTTGGTACTGGCGGTCAGCACCCGTGATGACATCTATCAAGCGGCTGCCAACAGCTTAACTGATGCAGTTAACTTGAGCGAATTCAGCACCCAAGTCATGGCTGAACAAGTACTAAGTAACCGTGAAACCTTATTGGCAGAATCCCTTTGGGCTGACCAATTAATCGATGGGGCCTCAGCACAGCATGCTCAGCTGGCCGCTGCCTTTGCGGCTCAAATACAATCTGATGTTAATGCAGTTACCCAACAAACAGCTGATCTTTCAGCCCAAGTTGATCAAGAGCTCAACCATTTCAATAAACGGTTCTTACCTTGTATTGAACAGTCCAGAATTAAACTGGAAAACAACATCAATTGGTTGGGGCAAACCATTGAATCCAGCGATGAAGAACTTGAAGAAGACCCCAAGCTGGAAGCCGAAATTGAACGATCGGTACAATTGGCAGAAGCCACTGCCACCCAAATGATTGAATGCGGCAGTCAATCAGCCAGCTTGGAACAAGTTGATATGCAAGGCATCATCGACACCATGAGCTATGAACAAATAGCAACTTCAGCCACTGCATTACAACAGCAACTAGAAAATGACACCGCACAGTGGGAAGTTGAACTGTCGTCATTACCTGGTTTCTTTATGCACAACCTGCAGACTGACTTGATGGTGAGTAAAACAGAAGCTTTTGCCACTCGTTTTAATCAATGGATTAGCCCTGTATATTTGGACCAATCAGGTTTTATTGCAGCCCCTCACCAGACAAAAAAATCCTGGCAAGAATCACAACAAGATGAATTAAAGTGGTTGGGAAAAATGGCCAACAAGGGCCAAGAGCAATTGTGCAAAGAAGAAACCTTCAACATCAGTTTTAATATGGGTGTAGTTGGTGTGGTGATTGGCACTTGGTGGGATGATCAAATCATCACCGGTAATGAGCCCAATCTGATATTAGCCTTACCAGGCAATGACTGTGTTGAATCCCATGGTGGTATAGATTTGGTCATGGGTAACTCTGGCAGAGACCGCATTTACTTGGGCGATCATCATGACATCGCACATGGCGGCTGGGACACTGATGAAATCCATGGCAGTGCGGGTCGTTCTTATACCTTTATGGTAGGGAATGTGTCATTCGAAGTTGACCTAGGTAACCTGATCATGGGCGGTGCTGGTGATGACTTCTTGTATGGTGGCGAAAGCATGGCTGACAGGGGTGAAAATGGTGTGGTTGAGGCCAATGGCTTCACTGACATCGTGCTGGGCGATACATTTTTGTTTAGTCAAACAGCAGGCAATGATTACATTGACGGCGAAATGGGCATCGATTTCTTATTTGGTCAACGCGGCGATGACACCCTGATTAACTTGGGGGCTGGGGTAATCAACATTGCTGGTATTGACGCTGAATTTGGTAGTTACTTTTTTGGTAATGATGGCAATGACAGCATCACTGGCAGCAACACCAATCTACTGAGTACCTTGGGTGATTTCATCTTTGGAGCAGCTGGTAATGACAGCTTCAATGGCAATTCCGGTCGTGACTTTATCTTTGCTGCTGGTGGCAATGACTCTGGCACTGGCGGCGGCGGTAATGACTTTATCTTTGGCAGTCGTGGTGATGATGTCATCACTGGTGGAGATGGTATAGATTTGGTTTTTGGTGGCACTGATAATGACAGTGTTTCCGGCGGTAATGGCTTTGACTTGGTGTTTGGCAATGCAGGTGCAGACCGCGTTATGGGTGAGGATGGCCCTGATTTGGCCTTTGGCAATGACGGTGATGACACCGTACTGGGTGGCAACTTCACTGACTTGATGTTCGGTGGTCCTGGTCAAGACTTTATGCTGGGACAGGATGGCTGGGATTTAATCTTTGGCAATGCCGATGCCGACATTGTTTCGGGCAACGACGGCTGGGATTTGATCTTTGGTAATCGGGGCACTGATAACTTGTCCGGTAACAATGGCAACGACGTGGTCTTTGGTAATGCCAATGGTGGCGACGGTTTTGAAATAATCAACGGTGGCGCTGGTATGGATTTGTTGTTCGGTAATGCAGGCAATGAACAAATCTTTGGCGAAGCTGGCTTGGATGTTATCTTTGGTAACGACGGTGATGACCAATTATTCGGTGGCGATGATTTGGACCTGATGTTTGGCAACAACGGCGATGACCTGGTTAACGGTAATGGCGGCAGTGATTTATTGTTCGGCAATGCCGGTAATGATGTGATCAATGGAGCAGGTGGCATTGACCTTGCTTTTGGTAACGCCGGTTGTGACGTGATGGATGGCGGCAATGATTCGGACTTGCTGTTCGGCAATGACAACAACGACCACCTAGAAGGCGGTGCAGGGGCTGATTTGTTATTCGGCAACCAAGGCATGGATGAAGTGTTGGGCCAACAAGGCACTGACTTGTTGTTTGGCAATGATGACCGTGATTTCCTTGATGGCGGTGACCAAATTGATGTGATGTTTGCCAATGGTGGTGATGACTTCATGCGGGGTGGGACAGGCAACGATGTGATGTTTGGTGCTTCAGGCAATGACTACATCAACGGTCAAGGCCACGGTGATTTGATCTTTGGCGGCGATAACAACGACACCATTGATGGTGAAGGTGGTAACGACCTTGCCTTTGGTGGCAGCCACAATGACCGCATCAATTCAGGTAACGACTCGGACTTTACTTTTGGTGGCTCTGGTGATGACCGTTTGCGAGCTGTGGAAGGTAGAAACTTTGCTTTTGGGAATAAAAACGAAGACGTCATTGATGGTTATTGGGCCAGCGGCTGGGACGCTCGTGACTTTTTGTTTGGCAACCAACACAGTGACAACATCACTGGCAACAAAAACTCACAAAAAGACCTCCGAGCAGGTGGTTCTGGCAGTGACAACAAAGCCTGGAACACCACTTGGGTTTCTGCGACTGAGTTCAACGCCAGCTGGACCTCACCTGGCTGTCAATAAGCGACCATCAGGCAGTCCTGAGCCACAACCTGAATGGGTTGTGGCTTTTTTTGTCATTCCCAGCAAAGACATTAACAAACAGGATAATTAGTAATTATAATTATCAACATGATAGTTGATTTAACAATACTCTTAATTGGTTTTACAGTTTTCAGTGCCGGATCATTGATTTTCGCGTATCTTTTTTTTCTTCCAGACCTACAGAAAAGTATTCTTTCAAAAGTTACATGTGCAGCCCTATTGCTAGGACTGACCACGCTGCAGTGGTTCCATTTTTTGACCCTGACTACATCTTTTGAAGCATTAAACAACCGTATTTACCTGTCAGTTTTGATGCTGGTTCCTGCTTACTTCTATTACTTCAGCCAATTTGTTTTGTTCCCAGATTTAGCACCTAAAGTAAAACACTTTCTACACTTAATTCCTACTGTTGTGAGCGTATTTTTAAGTAAGTCTATGCTGCCTGCTATAGCTTTCTTAATCGGATCTGCATATTGTTTGTGGTTCATTTACTTGGTTTTAAAATTACGAACTCAGCAAAACAGATTTGTTATGGAACGTTTTTTCTTTGGTATGTTTGCTTTATTTGCCATTGCAGCACTCGTTTTAGGTTTGTTAATTCCATATATTGACCCTACTATTTTCTATATTGCCTACTCCATTTCAATTGGTGTGGCTATGTTGTTAGTGACAACAGCAATCATTATTTTCCCAGATATGCTAAATGATATCCAGCAGATGGCAGAGATTGCTTACAGTAAATCCAAGCTTCAAGGAATAAATGTCAAAGCCAAGAAAGCACAGCTAGAGAAATTAATGGAACAAGAAAATATTTATCAAAATGAAAAATTAAGCCTAACATTCATGGCTGAATTGTTGGACATCTCAGCTCACCAACTTTCCGAACTTGTCAATACACAATACGGGTATGGCTTTTCCCAGTTTGTTAGAACCTGCCGAATTGAACAAGCAAAAATATTATTGATTAGCGAACCTAACACTTCAATATTAGCCATCAGCATCATGACTGGATTTCAATCTCAGTCTAATTTCTACTCGGCTTTTCGAGATTTAACTGCTGAGTCACCAGGGAATTTTCGTAAAAACAATACCTGATCCATTATCATTCCTAAATTATCATTCAGGAACAGATCTATCCTACTGTTTTCAAATGATATTTAAAATTTATATTGCCAGATTATAATTATGGAAGCACTAATTTATTTGACCTCATAAACTGTACACCAATGATTCGAAACATGAGTCACTTTTACTATTTACAACTTTACGAGGACTATTATGATTACTTCAATTACATACATCACCTACATCAGCATCAGCATATGTATCACTATTTTTGTATCACGCACTTTAAGCAAAAATGGACAAGTTTACCTAAATGATGGTTTCAATGGAGACAGAGAACTGGCCAAGTCTGTTAATCACATGCTTGTGGTTGGTTTTTACCTACTTAACATTGGGTTTGTTTTATTGCGTATGCAAACAAACAAACCAATCATCAATATCGAGTCAATGATAGTTTATTTAAGTTCAAGCGTAGGATTAGTCTTATTGGTATTAGGTGCATTCCATTTTCTCAACATGCTGGTTATTCATAAATTCAGAGAGTCAGGTATGAAAAAAGTCACTCAAGTAAATCAAGCAAAAACATTTATTGATTAACAAGCTTCTAATAAACAGCCGACTGATGACTATATATTCAGTCGGCTTTTATACATAAATTCACTCAAAGCCATCAGCAAAGATCAAGTCTGCTTGTAATTCAAAAGCACCTAAATCAGCAACTAGGTAGCGATTGAGTTGCCTCTGATCTTGAGGTGTTGACTGTGCTGGTGTGGCGAAATTAATAGCAGGTGAATTCATAACCAGACCCATGGTTGGTGTCCATCCACCGTGCATTGCAGGAGTACTTAACATCGGATCTGCCCAAATGATGTTTGAAGTTGCTGCTACCTCTGCTTGACCATTGGGCCTATTTTGAGGGTATTGCAAATTGTTGCTTCCTCCCACATCATTCAAAATATTCCAAGGGTTGTACAAATTACCACCGGTATTATTGGCCAATATACTGTTGTATAAGGTGGTTTGGTTACTGCTGCCAATTGAAATACCACCGGCAAAACACACATCACACGGTGCATGATTACCTACAATCGTTACATGCCTCAATGTCACCTCAGCTGTGTCATCAATCGACATACCTCCACCCAGTGTGTTGGTGGCGACATTCCCATACACGGTACTGTTAACCATTTCACCATTGGCATCGGGGCCGAAAAACAAACCACCTGCTCCTCTGGCGCTGTTACCAACAAAGCTGCTGCGATCAATGCTGAACGGACCACCTTGGATATACGCAGCTCCGGCCAAGCCAAAATTTGTGCTGTTGTTATTATTTTCAAAAGTCACATCGGTGAATGCAGTCAGGCTATTTTGGTCGTACATCACTGAGAAAAACCCAACACCATAGGCATTGGCCTGATTGTTGATTATTTGACTCCTACATACATTGATGGTGCGCGCTGCTCCATCCACCCCAATTGCTCCGGCATTACCACCATTGCCTGGGTTACCATTGATACCAGTGGCAACATTGCTGGCAAAAACTGAATCGGTTATGCGTATGACATCACTCCCTAGAGAGTACAAGGCGCCACCATTGCTGCCTGAATTATTTTCAAATACTGCGTGACTTATCAACACCTCATTCATCCCAATTGCGTAGATAGCACCGCCACCGCCATCCTGATCAACCTGGATTGCGTGGTTGTTTTCAAAATGTGTCTTAACAACTTCTAAACTCACGGCCTGCCAAGGCCCACCTGAAGGTTTAAAAATAGCCGCCCCGCTTTCTGTGGCGGTATAACCGTTGATTATAGATAAGTTTTGAACAGTGAAGGTGTAACTTAGATTTTGTGGGTTTTGAAGCAAAAATACACGCCGTTGATTTTGCCCACTTAAAGTCACCAAACCACCACCATCAATGACAGTTTGTTTGGTTATATTTAAGCTTGAGCTTAGGTTGATTTGAGTGGGGCTTGATCCCAGGTTAAAACGTATCACACCACCTTCATCCAACGCATTTTGTAGCATGGAAGTTGAAACCGAGCCAGGTGACCCATTACCCAAGACAGTGGCACCAGCCAAAGACCTTGCTGGTGTGACCTCACAATCGACTTGAGCCGACAACTGAAAACTCAAAATGCATGCGGTGATGATTAATTTTTTCATATAAGCCAACATAATCTTAGGCACCATTGGCTTTATTTTTAGCCCGCTTGGCCAACATATTCAGTGATTCAATGAACACTGAAAAGGCCATCGCTGCATAGATGTATTGTTTGGGGAAGTGGATACCAAAACCTTCGGCTATCAAGGTCGTACCAATCACCAACAAAAAGCCCAAGGCCAACATCACCACCGTTGGGTTGTTATCAATGAACTTGGATAAAGGCTCAGCGGCCAACAACATCACCAGTACTGCAACCACCACCGCAACCACCATGATGGGCAAATGGTCCGTCATTCCCACTGCAGTAATGATGCTGTCAATTGAAAACACCACATCCAGCAATATAATTTGTACCAGCACGGCACTGACACCTAAGCTTACTTGAGTACCTAGGCTATCGGCTTTATTGACTTTATCAGGGTCGACCAAGTGCCTGATTTCTTTGGTGGCTTTCCAGACCAGAAATAAACCGCCGGCCAACATAATTAAATCCCGCCAAGAGAAACCTTGATCCAGTATCACAATGATTGGTTGTGTCAGTGAAACAATGAATGCGATGGTGGCCAACAAAGCAAGGCGCAACACCAACGCCAGCATGATGCCAATTTTTCGAATGCCTGGCTGTTGGTGTTTAGGCAGTTTATTGGTGAGAATAGAAATAAAAATCAGGTTATCAATACCTAAAATAACTTCCATTAATACCAAGGTAGCCAATGCCATCCAGGTAGTGGGTTCAGCAAACAGGGTCAGTAGTTGTTCCATCCGATCAGCACGGTATTAAAGTCTAAATTATATGACAGTTACAGTTAAATACAGGTGTAATTTTGAAATTGACGCCAAGTGACACAATCATTCAAAGCCATCAGCAAAAATCAAATCACAGCTCAATTCAGTACAGTATTCAAAGGCACCGATGTCGGTATTTCCAGCAACAGGTCGGCTTTGCATCGATTGGTGTTTTATGTACTGTTGGTTGAGGGCGTGTTCAGGCAATAATTCAGCCAATATTGCTCTGCCATTATCCAATAAATTTGATGCCGCTGTTGGCTGCCAGTTTTGGTTGTTAAAATCACTGAAACCAGGGTTTGAACCGCTCTGGTTGCTGCCTAAATCTATAATACTGCCAGCGGGTGTACAGTGACAATCCTGCCACCCTGCTTTAAGCCAATTGTAGTGTAAATTGACAACCCCGCTGCCTGCCATTAATGCCAACAAATTGCCGTTATTCGGTCCATAATAAACATTGTTAAACACATGGGCGGTTTCGTCATTGGTGGATAATCGCAACAAGGTGGTGTTGCCGGTGCGGGTACTGATAACCGTGTTGTTGTAAAAATACAAATCACCTTTGCGGTAATCAGCTGTGGTGCCACTGTCGCCACCGTAGTGCAGCATTTGTGAATTGCCTTGGCCATCCGACTCTATCAATACATTGCCATACACATGGGTGGTGGCATAACTGGGGTGATTAACCAAGACACCAGAATCTTCTGCATCCACCAAGTCCAATTGCCGGTTGCCATCTTCTATCCAGTTGTACCTAACCACCAGTCCAGCAGAGCGGTCCTTTAAATTATTACCCAGTGCACCTGCACGCAATGCACCGAACCGATTGCCTTCATAAACAATACCAATGGCGGCGGTGTAGGTGTTGTGTTCATAAATTCGCCCTCCAATGCCATTGTCATAAATGTGGTTGCCTTGGATTAAAATGTCTTGAGTTTGGCCACCATTGGCGCCAATAAAGATGCCATTACCTGAATCTTTGATGGTGTTGTTGCGGAAGGTGATGTGTGCACCAATTTCAACATACAAACTGGCTGCGTTACTGGCATAAGTTTCTGTGCCACCGCTGTCATTGGTGAACTGAAAGGGCGGTCTGGCAGAACGTATTTCTAAATTTTCGATGATGATGTGTTCAGGTAAATTGTTGTTTGGGGTGTTTGAACCGCCAATTTTTATCAAACCACGTTTTTCATTCCAAAAATTAACCCCAGGCACTGTTGTCGCTCCATTACCATCTATAACTGCTTGCTGTCCTGATGGACCATTGACGCCAATCACTTGGATGGGGTTTTGTGCAGTGCCAACGGCATTAATAACCCATTTTTCACGGTAAGGTTCTGCACGCCAATGAATAAATACCCTGTCTCCTGCACTGAGCGTGGCCCAAGGCACATCACCTATATTGGGATAGCTAGAATTGGTATCCACGTGGTAATCAATGGCTGCAACAGTGCTGATAAAATGCAGCAAACTCAGATAGATTAGGGTTTTATAGACAGGCATGGATTGCTCAATTAAGTTAATGAATCAAATTTGAGTTTAAATCATTGGTCGCTTAATAACTGTTAAATGGCGCAAAAATTCAACCCAGACATCCACAATATCCACATAAACATGATGACAAATTAGCCGTCATAGGTTCTATTGTGGCAATTGGCTTTTATTTTAACCCTCCTAATCGTTAATCGACTGGCACAATCTTGTTACAACACGTAAAATACTGCCTTATTCAATTTTTTTACTTGGTATGAATACAGACTATTTAGACTTTGAACAACCTTTGGCTGAATTGGAAGCCAAAATCAATGAATTACAGAATGTCAGTGATGACAATGCCATGAACATTGATGAAGAAATCCAAAGGTTAAAAAGCAAACTCAAATCAAAGACTGAAAGTATATTTTCAACCTTAACAGACTGGCAAATTTCGCAATTATCCAGACACCCAAAAAGACCGTACACTTTAGACTACATTGACATGTTGTTTACTGATTTTCAGGAACTACATGGCGACCGTGCGTTTGCTGACGATTCAGCCATTGTCGGTGGTCCTGCAAAATTTGAAGGTCAATCAGTGATGGTTATTGGCCATCAAAAAGGCCGCAATACCAAATCTAAAATCAGACGTAATTTTGGTATGCCCAGACCTGAAGGCTACCGCAAGGCTTTGCGTTTGATGCACATGGCAGAGCGGTTTAATATGCCGATTTTGACCTTTATTGACACCCCTGGAGCCTATCCAGGCATTGGTGCTGAAGAGCGCGGGCAATCAGAAGCCATTGCTAAAAACTTAGAGGAAATGTCACATTTAAAGGTACCCATCATTTGTACCATCATTGGTGAAGGTGGATCAGGTGGCGCTTTGGCCATCGGAGTAGGTGATGTTGTTTTGATGTTGCAATACAGTACCTATTCGGTGATCTCACCAGAAGGCTGTGCCTCTATTTTATGGCGCAGTGCCGAAAAAGCGCAAGATGCAGCAGAAGCTTTAAGCATCACTTCCAATAAACTGAAGAAATTAGGTTTGATTGACCAAGTTATACAAGAGCCTTTAGGCAGTGCATATCGAGACCCTGAATTTGTAGCTAATCAATTAAAAACCACCTTAACAGCACAGTTACAGCAATTACAACAACAAGATCAGCAACAGTTACTCGACAAGCGTTACCAAAAACTGATGGGTTATGGTGCATTCAGCGAATAATCAGCTGATTGAACTGAAGGCGCTGCCAGTAGCCAAACATTATTATATTGCCTACAGCGGTGGCATGGACTCCACCGCATTGCTGCACAGTTTGTGCCAACAGCCCACTTTGACGAATCGCCTGACTGCAATTCATGTTAATCACAACATCCAAGCCGAATCAACACAATGGTCTATCCATTGCCAACAACAATGTAAGCAACTGAACATTCCACTGATTACCGCTTCGGTACAACTTGATGACCACAGTGAGGCTGCTTGTCGCCAAGCCAGGCAAACAGTGTTCCGACAGCACCTCAGCAGCAAAGATTGCTTATTAACCGCACACCATCTAAATGATCAGGTTGAAACCATGCTGTTCCGAATGCTCAGAGGCACAGGCATTTTGGGCCTGACAGGTATGAATAAAACCACTGCTTTTGCGCACTACAAAATCCACCGACCTTTGTTAGATTTGAGTCTTGAACAAATCAAATCTTACGTACAACTGCATCAATTAAGTTATGTGAATGACCCAAGTAACCTACAAAACCATTACAAACGCAACCACATTCGCAACTTGCTGATTCCTGAACTGGAAAAGTATGACCCAGCTGCCGTACAAAACATTGCCTTAACTGGCCAAAATTTACAAAACAGTCACAATTTATTGACGCAGTTAATCGGCACAGACAACCCTTTAGACTACCGTCAATTTACTGATGTCGACATGTTAAGTGCTGCGCTATACCATTGGCTCATTAACCTCAAACAAACAGCCCCCAGTCACAAACGACTCACACAATTCAGCGCCGATTGCTTGTCGGCAAGTTCCGACAAAAACCCTGAGCTGAAATTAAATGGTTGCCGTTTAGTGCGTTGGCAGCAACGCGTGTATGCCTTATCAGTTACACCTGAAGCGTCGGGTAATGAAATCAGCACAACGCTGGATTCAGCTGCTCCACCGTTGGTTTTACCTTACGGTCAAATACAATTCAACTCAACGCGTCAATTGGTTATTCCTGTAACAATCAAATACCAACAAACACATGAGCGGATTCAACTTGATGCCAATGGTCAGCACAAAAAACCAAAGAATTTGTTTCAAGTCTTACACATCCCACCATGGCAGCGTAAGCACCTACCCTACTTATACATAGACAATGAATTAATGGCGATTGGCTCAGACATCCTGTCAGCACAATTTAAACAACAGTTATCTGCATATAAAGCCGAATATCGTTGGCTATCTCCACAGTATCTTTTGTAAAATACGCGCATGAGTCAAACACAAACATTTGAAAAAAACCTAGAACTGCTGACTGAAGTGATCCAAAAAATGGAACAACAAGACGTGGGCCTTGAAGAGTCTTTGAAGTTATATGAACAAGGCGTTCAATTGACCAGAAAGTGTCAAAAAATAATCGATGAAGCTGAACAGAAAATTGAACAGCTGATGGCAGATAAAAGTTGAGTTCATTCAGTTCATTACAACAAAGGATTGATTCATTCCTCCAGCAGCAATTGGATTTAAGCCATAAAGACCACAGCCAGTTGAAAGAAGCTATGGCATATTCATTGTTGTCAGGTGGTAAACGCATCAGACCACTGTTGGTTTATGCCACTGCTAACAGCATTGAATTAGATTTTTCAGTTGCTGATAACATCGCTGCAGCGATTGAAATGATTCACGCCTATTCGCTGATTCATGATGATTTACCTGCCATGGATGATGATCATTTAAGGCGAGGCAAGCCAACCAATCACATTAAATTCGATGAAGCTACAGCTATTCTGGCTGGAGATGCCCTACAAGCATTGGCATTTGAAACCTTGACTCGAACGCCAACAGTACCCCACAAAGCACTTAAAATGATTCAATCATTGGCAACAGCCAGCGGAGTGCTTGGTATGGCTGGCGGCCAAAGTATGGATTTGATTTCCGAAAACCAAACCTTATCACTGGCACAATTAGAAAGCATTCATGCTGCCAAGACAGGCGCTTTGTTGTCTGCATGTGTGTCTCTGGTTTTGCATTGCGACGAAAGTATCAGTCAACATGATGAGCAGCAGTTCAATCTATTTGCCGCCAATTTTGGCATCGCATTTCAAATAGTAGATGATATATTAGATGTGACACAAGACAGTGTAACTTTAGGTAAACCAGCCAATTCAGACACCAAAAATAACAAGGCCACTTACCCCAGTTTATTGGGCTTAGAAGCTGCCAAGAGTAAAGCTGATCAACACATCAACATGGCCTTTAAAGCCTTGAATGCCCTGGCCTTTGACACCACTCAATTAAAAGCTTTGGCTGCATACGTATTAAAACGTGACCATTAATAACGGTAGTATTGTCTTACCACTGCCATTACATCGTTTGAACGTTTGTTTTTAAATACCCAACAAACTCCAAATTTTTTAGCAAAATATAGGTCTGAGTTTGACCCATCCGCATTGTGTAATATATTCAGATTGGGCAACATCAGAATTGAAGTTGTCGGTTCTAAATAAGCAACAAACATTTTCCTAAACTAATCCCCTGCTTGATTTGTCCTTACGTCATTTGATACTTGTCTGAGCCACCTAGTTCTTTACACAAATTGGTACTGTAGTAAGTTGCTGTAATCATTATGCAGGTGTGTAAAAAAATCACATCTATGGTACTTTTATGAATTCATTAGCCAAAATTAAGCACCATCTAAAGATATAAAACGCTGTAAGTGAAAAATACAATAGAAGTTTAGCTGGTGTAATTCATATGGATTTAAGGCCTAAGCCAGGTTATTGTGGGAGTTTCCATAAAAATTACCCGCAATGGCTGTATGAATATAAAATAAAATGGATTGTTACCAAATTTCAGACAAAAAAAAGCCCCAACTTACGTTGAGGCTTTTCCTACTTGTTAAATTCTGGCGATGTCCTACTCT
>CANNAM010000007.1 GCA_947502595.1 uncultured Marinicella sp.
GCGCCCACTTCAACACCCGAACAAGTGGCGGTGACCACAGTGCCGTTGTTGGCAGGATCTGGAGACACGCTACAGGTGCCGGTGGCCGGTGCGGTGTTGTCTAAAGTGAATGGCACATTCGATGTGGCATCATTACCCGCTGCATCATAAGTGGTTGCAGTGGCATCGCCCGATACTTGACCTGGGCCTGAACCTGCAGTGGCTGAACAGATCACTGTACCACCTGATTCAGCAGCACAAGAGTAACCAGGAATGCTTACCGAACCGCCAGTTTCCACGCCAGTACACGTGGCTGTTAAAGTCGTGCCATCATTGGCAGGGTTTGGCGATACCGTACACACAGCTGCAGTGGGTGCGGTGTTGTCTAAAGTGAATGGCACATTCGATGTGGCATCATTACCTGCTGCATCATAAGTGGTTGCAGTGGCATCACCTGATACTTGACCTGGGCCAGAACCTGCTGTGGCTGAACAGATTACTGTACCACCTGATTCAGCAGCACAAGTGTAGCCCGGAATGCTTACCGAACCGCCAGTTTCCACGCCAGTACAAGTGGCACTCAAAGCCGTGCCATCATTGGCAGGGTTTGGCGATACCGTACATACAGCCGCAGTGGGTGCGGTGTTATCTAATGTGAAAAATACATTGGCATTGCTGCTGTTATTCGCCTGGTCGGTGATGGTGGCAATTTCATCACCATCAACATTATTGACCCCAGCAGTGGCTGTACAAACCACTTCATTGGCAAATTCTACTCCACAAGAATAACCTGGAATACTTAATGTGGCATCTGTTTCTACCCCAGTACATGTGGCTGTTAATGCAGTTCCATTGTTGGCTGGATCGGGATCAACCGTACACACTGCCACTGCAGGCGCTACAGTATCCACAGTTACTTGTGTCGGCAATGAACTGTTGCCGGTGTCGTCAGTAACAATGACCGTCAAAATGTCACCATGTGATGGTGCAGGAGTGACTGGTGAACAGCTGAAAACGCCTGCTGCATCAGCTACAGTGGTACATAAGATTACACCGTTTTCATCCAACACTGTGGTTTCACCAAAAGCAATGGTGGTGCCAGTTACAGGGTCGCCATCTGTAGGATTAACCTGTGGAGCAGGTGGCGCTGTGATGTTGGGGTCATAGACTGTTGTAGAAACAGGTTGACTGACCAATAAGCCTGCTTGAGTGGCAGTCAACATGATGATGTCATCGGTGACTGGAACCGGGGCTGGTGACAAACAAGTCCATTGACCGTTGGCATTGGCCGTTACCGGCGCGTTGCTACAAGTGATGCCATCGATGTCAATTGATGAGCCGGCAACAGCGGAACCGCTAATTACATTGGCGCCATTGGCTACTGGATTTACTGTAGGGCTGACTGACTCAGTCGCCGAGTCACCAACTGTGGTGCTGGCTGGTTGTGATTGGTTGCCAGCTGCATCAGTTGCAGTGGCGATAATTAAGTCACCAGGGACTAAAGGCAATGAACTGGTGACATCACAACTCCAAAAGCCATTGGTATTGGTAATCACAGGGTCATTGTCACAAGTCACGCCAGTCAAATCAATGGTGGTGCCTGGTTCAGCGTTACCAGTGATCGGGTCGGTGTTTTCGTTGACCGGGTTGATCACAGGGGCCGCTGGTGCGGTGGTGTCAATTCCACCTGTAACAGTGGTTGGTGGTGATGTGTTACCCGCTTCATCCTCTTGGGTGGCGGTGATGTCTTCGCCGTCCTCAGGTGAGGGTGACAAACTACATGACCAAGTACCATTGGCTTGAACTGTGGCCGTACAAGTGGCGCCTGAAGGTGTGGTTACTGTTACTGTGGCACCAGGTTCGCCTGTACCTGTCACAGGATCACCATTGGTTGGTGTGTTTATGCCCGGAGCCGATGGCGCATCATTGTCTAAAGTAAATGCCGCATTCGATGTGGCATCATTACCTGCTGCATCATAAGTGGTTGCAGTGGCATCACCTGATACTTGACCTGGGCCAGAACCTGCCGTGGCGGAACAGATTACTGTACCACCTGATTCAGCGGCACAAGAGTAACCAGGAATGCTTACCGAACCACCAGTTTCCACACCAGTACAAGTGGCGCTCAAAGCCGTGCCATCATTGGCAGGGTTTGGCGATACCGTACACACAGCTGCAGTGGGTGCGGTGTTGTCTAAAGTGAAGGTGGCAGGTGTGGTGTCTGAGTTGCCTGCAGGGTCAGTGACTGTGGCTTGTTCATCACCATCAACGCCATTGACACCGACTGTGGCAGTACATGACCAATTGCCAGAACCGTTGTCGGTACAACTGTAACCTGGGATGGTTAAGGTTGCGCCCACTTCAACACCCGAACAAGTGGCGGTGACCACAGTGCCGTTGTTGGCAGGATCTGGAGACACGCTACAGGTGCCGGTGGCCGGTGCGGTGTTGTCTAAAGTGAAAGGTACATTCGATGTGGCGCTGTTATTTGCTGCATCATAAGTGGTTGCAGTGGCATCGCCCGATACTTGACCTGGGCCTGAGCCAGCTGTGGCTGAACAGATTACTGTACCACCTGATTCAGCAGCACAAGAGTAACCAGGAATGCTTACTGAGCCGCCAGTTTCCACGCCAGTACACGTGGCTGTTAAAGTCGTGCCATTATTTGCAGGGTTTGGAACAACGGTACACGCTGCCGCTGTCGGTGGCGTGTTGTCAGTTAATGTTATGGTGTTGTTGGTGCTGTATACGAACTCCTCTGTTGGGAGTTGAAATGAGTTGGATCTGATAGTGGCAGTATTGATGATGTCACCTAATGGTGCATTGTTGTTGATGCTTGCTCTGAACTTAATGCTGGCACTTTGACCAGAATTTAAAGTGCCGCCGTTTGTGCCATTGGCACCAGCGCCAACTCTGAAGACCACTCGGTTGTTGCCTCCGTCAAATTCTGCCGCATCATTGCCACTTGTATCACTCATGCTTCCAGTAGGACCTGCATCGGCACTGACTATTTCTAATGAACCAGGGACATAGGTCATATTTGCTGGAATAGGGTCAGTAACTACTGTATTAATCGAGCTGTCGTTGCCTTCATTTTGAAAGGTAATATTGTATTCTATGATGTCGTTGCGACCAATCAATCCACCATTGACGTCAATGGCAGTTTTAGTTAAAGAGGCAGCGTAATCTGGCACATGTAATTCAGTTACAAAGGCCAAGAGCTGTGGGTAATAGTAATCACCTGTGGTACTGAAGTCTATGGTAGCGTCAGTTTCACCATTGCCCCATGCATTCAAGGAACTGATGTCGACAAAGTCCAAGTCCATGCCCAGTTGGTTGACGTAATCTGGATTTTTATTGTTGCTTCTGATGTTGTTTTTGGTGATGGTGCTGTTCCAAAAATTGGTACCAGGGTTCAGTGGCGCTTGATCTATAACTACACCTTCAAAGCTGAAGCTGTCGCCAACAATTTCACTGTCGCCTTCCCATACCAGTGCACCAATGAATGTATCAAACGTTCCTGTTAGTGGTGTTAATAAGTCAGGTACTGTGACAGATTGGGTGGTTGTGCCGGTTACTCGTGCTGCGCCATCATAAAGTGCCAGTCTGCGATATGGTTTGCTGTTATTTTGGTAGACAACAGAAATGGCCCAGCCACCATAAAAGCCCAAGGAGTCTGTACCGTTATTGGCCGTTAAATTAGCCACATGGTATACACCTGAGCCTGCTGTTGACACTATTGAAGTGATGTCGGTGGTGGCTTGATAGGGTCGGTTGTTGGAGCTGCCTTGACCGGTGAAAGTGTCTACGTTGGCATTGCTGGCAGTTACTTGAGTGTAAGTGCTGGCGCCAGGAGGCTTGATTCGAATATTGCGACGGCTGTTGTTAGTAGGGCCACTTCTGCCTGCCCAATACAGACCAGCATACAACACAGTTGAGTTAGCAGGTAGCGTTAAAGTTGCATTGGATGAATTGCTGTATCCTGCTGAAGGATCTATGTTGACATAGGCCGTTTGCAGGCTGTTGTTACCGCCAACTGTGCCGTTTTGTACGTTTGGGCAGGTGCCAGTTCCATCACAAGTGATTAACACATTGCCAATCAATTCAATGTCACCATTGGCATCGATGCTGTAACGACTGGTGAAGTTTCGGTCAATTTGCGCCATTACTTCTGAGGAAAAAATGACAAGGCACAGTAAAGCCACACTAAAAGTTTTGAATTTCATATACACACACACTTCATTTTTAATATATGTGACTTATATCACAGAAAATTAAGCAGTAAACCTTGTGAGTGAATAAAAGTTACATTTTTAACAATTTGTAACACAGTTCACAAAAATGTTTTGTTGCTTATGGTCTCTTAATATCTTTGGTGTGGATACAGTGACAATTACTGTCACATTTTTATTCTCAGGTAATCTGGCAACTCAATAACCCCTGTTTGGCAGCTGATTATTGTTGTGGAACCCGCTTAATTTTGTCTTTGTCATAACCTTGTTCAATGGCAATCTGAACCAACTGATTTAATTGCCGTTCTGAAATTTTCGGTTTTCGAGCCATAATCCATAAATAGTCACGTTTGGTTCTGCCAATAATGCTGTATTCATAAGCGGGATCTATGTATACAATAATAAATTCTGATTTAAAAGGCCAAAGAAATTGCATCTTCCAAGCTGCGTTGGATGGATCGTCAGTAACAAAGCCGGTGGGATTGTATTGTTTAACAGGTCCAGTAAAGCTGTCCTTGTTAAATGAAAAGAGGGTGTCAATTACGCCAGGTTTTATCAGCTTATAGCTTTCTACGGCATTGTGTGCGCCTTTCTCAATAAAGGTAGGGATATTAGCAATTACATACCAATCTCCCATAAATAAATCTAAATTGACTTTTTCAGCCATTTTGATGGGCGGGCCTGTACGACATGACTGAAAAGCAAACAGTGAGACTGTAATGAGTGTAATGGCGCCGATAATTTTTATCATATTATTTGATGGGTAAATCAACAGCATAATTTCAGCGGTGTGAAACTTGAGTCAAGCAGCAGTGAAAAAAGGCAATTTCTGCGCCTTTCATATAGTGTTTCCTGCCGCCAGTTATAACCCTCGCTGGTAAAAGGCTCCATACCATCCCCAACAACTGCGTCATTGACAGTATTGGCTGTTCCATCGTTGAATTAACTGTTACAGTTCTGCCTTACCCTTTATTAAAAATCAAAACGAAATACCACAGTCGATACCGGCTATGTACCCAACAACAATTTCTAGTGGGAGTCGGTAACACCAGTCTACAGATAAAGTGTTTAAATAAGACCAGCTACTACAGAGGCTTCTGAATAGTCTTCACTTATGAACTATGATTTACTGTCTGTAACATTCAGTACAGTGGCTCTGGTACCCATACCTAAGCGCCCTTCTTCAAATGAGTTATTTGGCCTTTGAAAATTCATGGCAACTATTATTGGACTGGTAATAGCAGTTTGTCTTTCCCCGAAAATGTTTGCAGGTGGTAGACTAAATACCTCACGGATGGTTTGGGTAAATAGCGATTGACTAAAAACACATAACAACATGACAGTGGATAAAGCTCTTTTTTTTATTTCTCGGTTATATAATGTTTTTGCAGCAATTCAGGATATATATTAATTGTATGAAAGTTTTCATTATTAGGTCATTGTTTACACATAGGTAGCAACTACATAGGGTTATGAAAATAATAAAAAAATGGCGACAGAATAAAAACTGTGCCTTACTAATGGATGTCTTATTATTGGTGGCAATCATGCTGCTCATATCTTGGTGGCAAAATCGAGGTACATTAGCTGCCGATAATCAGCCGGCACCAGACTTTAAGCTGTTGGCCTTAGATGGCAACAGCTATCGGTTAAGTGATTTTAAGGACCAACAAGTGCTGTTGTATTTCTTTGCTCCTTGGTGCTCAATTTGCAAACTTTCAGCTGACAACCTCAATGACTTGCGCAAGGCTCGGTCAGAAGGTGACTTGATGATCATGATGATGGCGCTTGCATATGAAGACCAGGCTGCAGTAGAGCGGTTTGTCGAGGACTTGGCGTTGAATGTACCAGTTTTGTTGGGCAGTGAGCAACAAATGCAGGACTATCAAATCACTGGATTCCCAACTTATTATGTGATCGATGAAACTGGTAAGTTGGTGTCACGGTCGATGGGCTACAGCACAGAATTGGGGATGCGGTTGCGAACCTGGTAAAAATTCACTTTTAATGGCTGTTTAGACAATGTAACAGCTGAATCACAGCTTTACCATCTGCTGTTGAAAACGTATAATTTCCGTTTTGCAATACTGCTTAAACAAATTAGCCAATCTGATTTAAAATAATAATGACCACATACAATCCGCAACAAGTTGAACTACACGCTCAGAAACTTTGGGAAACGCACAAATCATTTGAAGTCAAAGCCGATGACAGCCGAGAAAAATATTACTGCCTCAGTATGTTTCCATACCCCAGCGGCAAGTTACATATGGGTCATGTGCGGAACTACACCCTGAGCGAAGTCATTGCCCGCTACCAAAAGATGCAAGGCAAAAATGTGTTGCAACCCATTGGTTACGATGCTTTTGGTTTACCGGCTGAAAATGCCGCCATCAAACACAAAAAAGCACCGGCAGAGTGGACTTATGCCAACATGCAAGAAATGACTGCCCAATTCAAACGCTTGGGATTTGCTTTTGATTGGTCAAGAGAGTTGGCCACCTGCCAACCTGATTACTACCGCTGGGAACAGTGGATGTTTGTTCAGTTATTTGAACAAGGCCTGGTTTACCGCAAAGATTCAGTGGTCAACTGGGATCCTGTTGATCAGACGGTATTGGCCAATGAGCAAGTGATCGATGGTAAAGGGTGGCGTTCTGGCGCTGAAGTGATTCGCAAAACCATCCCACAATGGTTTTTGAAAATCACTGATTATGCAGAAGAATTATTGGAGTCACTGGATCATATGCCTGGCTGGCCTGACTCAGTCAAGACCATGCAACGCAATTGGATTGGCAAATCTAAGGGTTTAGAACTGGATTTTCAGGTTGAGAATTTTGGTCAAATCAGCATTTATACCACCCGCCCTGATACTTTGTACGGAGTGTCTTATATGGCGGTGGCACCAGAGCATCCTTTGGCCTTACAAGCTGCTGAAAATAACCCGGAAATGGCCACATTTTTACAGCAATGTGCCAAAGAGCAAAGCAATGAAGCTGCCATGGCTACCATGGAAAAGAAAGGCATGTACACAGGCTTGGATGCGACCCATCCATTGACTGGCAAAAAGGTGCCTGTCTGGGTGGCTAATTTTGTCTTGATGACTTATGGAACTGGTGCGGTGATGGCAGTTCCAGGGCATGACCAACGTGATTTTGAATTTGCTCAAAAGTATGGCTTGCCAATTACGCAAGTGATTGATGCAGAAGGTGATTTGTCAACAGCAGCAATCACTGAGAAGGGGGTGTTAATTAATTCTGAAACCTTCAATGGCATGGATTTCACCCAAGCCTTCGAGGCCATGGCCAAGCAGTTCAAAGCCGATGGCACAGGTCGGGTACAAATCAATTACCGCTTACGCGATTGGGGCGTTTCAAGGCAAAGGTATTGGGGTTGTCCGATACCCATTATCTATTGTGATGATTGTGGTGCAGTGGCTGTACCAGCAGAACAGTTGCCAGTGGTGTTGCCAGAAAATGTCGAGTTTGATGAGACCGGTGGTTCGCCGATTAAACGGATGCCAGAATTCTATGCAACCAGTTGTCCAAAATGTGCAGCACCAGCCAAGCGAGAAACTGATACTTTTGATACCTTTATGGAATCCTCCTGGTACTATGCCCGCTACACTTGTCCACAATACTCAGGCGGTATGCTCAGTGAAGAAGCCGATCATTGGTTGCCAGTAGACCAGTACATTGGTGGCATAGAACATGCCATCTTACATTTATTGTATGCCCGCTTTTACCACAAAGTATTGCGTGATCAAGGTTTGGTCAAGTCTGATGAACCGTTTGTTAATTTGTTGACTCAGGGCATGGTGTTGAAAGACGGTGCCAAGATGTCAAAATCCAAAGGCAATACTGTTGACCCCCAAGATTTGATTGAGCAGTATGGTGCCGATACAGTGCGGTTATTCTCTATGTTTGCTGCACCGCCTGAACAGTCATTAGAATGGTCTGATGAAGGGGTGGAAGGGGCTGCCAGGTATTTGAATCGCTTGTGGTTTCAAGTAACTACCTTCAATGAAGCCGCTGCAGGACAGGTATTTTCGCTTACCGGTGAGTTGGATAAAGCCCAGCAGGCCATGCGTTTGAAGGTGCATCAAACCATTGAGAAAGTGACTCAGGATATTGGTGTGCGTCAAACCTTCAATACAGCGATTGCAGCAATGATGGAATTGACCAATGGCATCAGTAAGTTCAATGATGACAGCAACAATGGTATGGCCATCCGTCAAGAGGCTTGGAGCAGCTTGGTTAAAATGATCAGCCCATTTGCGCCACACATGGCCCAAGCTTTGTGGGCCGCTATGGGTCATTCAACAATACTGTGTGATGAAATGTGGCCGAAGGTAGATCCTGCTGCATTGATACAAGATGAAATTGAAATGGTGGTGCAGGTTAATGGCAAACTGCGGGCTAAATTGTCGGTTGCAGCAGACGCTTCCAAAGCCGAGATTGAAGCTTTGGCTTTGGCTGATGAAAATGTGCAGAAATTTGTGGCTGATAAAACCATCAGAAAGGTCATTGTGGTACCCAATCGATTGATCAATGTGGTGGTTTCATGAAAAAATTGTGGCTTATGTTGTTTCTGGTAGCGCTTTCAGCTTGCGGTTACCATTTGAAATCGCCTGTTGTTTTGGATGCTGCTTTCGATAAAACGTACATTCAACACGCCATCAGCGCACCTTTGTACCGACCCTTAGCAGTTGCATTGAATAACCAAGGTGTTAGCCTGGTTGAAGATGCCAGTGCTGCCACAGCAAAAATAGTGATTGTAAAAGACAGTTTAGTCAAGCAAATCCAATCAATCGGCACCAACAATCGGGTACAGGAATACCGCTTGGATTATGAGTTGATTTTTGCCGTGCATTTTTTAGATGTCATTTATGTACCAGAGCAAACCCTAAACTTGTCTCGTGATTATGCTTTTGACATTGGTCAAATCACCGGTACCCAAGCCGAAGAGCGTATTCTGCGTGATCAAATGTACAAAGACATGGCGCAAATGATTATTCGCAGCATTTCCGGTCACACAACGGCTGCAGAGTGAGTTGCCACGGCTTAAATAAACCAAACGCCCTATGAAACTTTACAGCAATCAATTGGCAGCGCAACTGAAACAGAAACTACTGCCAGTTTATTTGTTGGTTGGTGATGAACCTTTGCAGTTGCAAGAAGCTGGTGATGCGATAAAATCCACTGCAGCTGCCCAAGGTTTTTCTGAACGAGAAAATCATTTGGTTGATCCAAAGTTTCAATGGCATGAGCTACAAAACAGTGCCGGCAATATGTCTTTGTTCGCTACCCAGCGAATCATTGAGTTGCACCTTCCAACCGGCAAGCCGGGCACCAAAGGATCATCCAGCATTGTGGCTTTTGTTGAAAATATGCCACCTGATGTGATGCTGATTATTCGTTGTGATGAATGGAATGCAGCCAATGAAAAGACCAAATGGGTTAAAACCATCATCGACAAAGGTGCTTTTTTGCGGGTTTACCAACCCAAAGCGGCAGAGTTGCCACAATGGATCAGAAACCGTTGCCAACAAATTGGCTTACAAGTGGACAATGATGCCATTGGCTTGTTGAGCTTGCGCTTGGAGGGCAACCTTTTGGCGGCCGCTCAAGAATTAGAAAAGTTGAAGATGCGTTACGCTGACCAACAAGTGACAGGGCAAGATGTGGCTGGTTTGGTTGCTGACAATGCCCGATTTGATGTGTTCAGGTTAACTGATGCCTTGTTTGAAAAGCAACCCGTCAGGGCCATCCGAATTCTGCGGTCATTACAAAAAAACGACTTGTCACCGGTGATCATCCACTGGGCCTTGGAGCGAGAAACCAGAATGCTTTGTGACCTGGCTTTTATTCGTGCGCAAAACCGCAATGTCAGTGCTGCAGATTACCGTCGCTTTGGTATTTGGCAGAACCGCCAAGCCAGCATCCAGAAAGTCCTCAGCCAACAGCCATTGGCGCATTGGGAAAAGTGCTTACAAAAGCTCTCAGAGGTTGATCGCATGATCAAAGGGCGCTTAACAGGCAACCCGTGGTCAACCATGGAAAAGTGGATGATTACATTCAGTCAGAGTAAGTAGTTCACTGGCACCACCGCTGTTTAAATTTGTTTGTATTGCAGGATTAAAAATCCTGTCAAAATTGGCATTAACCTTTACCCCTCTACTGAAGACAAACCGCAATTAAAGGTGACATTTAATATTTTGCTTGTTAGTTGCCTTATTTTCACTTAATTTTGATTGGCAGTTGTTACAGTGGCGGTATTCAATTTAATCCAGTTTTTGACCCATTTGAGAGGCTAGTAACATGAATTTGGTTTGGTTTAGAAATGACCTGCGTTTGGCTGATAACCCAGCTTTATACCATGCACTACAAGATAGCAAAAACACTGTCGCATTATTTGTTCTGTACCCCAAACAACACCAAGTGCACGGTGAGGCTCCAAATAAATATGACTTTATTCAAGCCCATGTAAATGATTTGGTTGAACGGCTCAAAAAAATAGGGGTACAGTCTATCATTAAAACAGTTCCCATGTTCTCAAATACCGCAGCATTGGTTAGTGAAATAACTGCACAGTATGCAATCAAACAGGTGTTTTTTAATGCCAGTTATTGGCCCAATGAGCAACAGCGTGATCAGCAGGTTGTAGGCTGCTTAAAAAAGCTTAATATTGATGTGCACAGTTACGACAGCAATTATTTATTGCCCCCAGCTACTGTAAGAAAATCAGATGGCAGCATGTACCATGTGTTTACCCCTTATAAAAATAAATTCATTGAAATGCTGATGGCCGATTACGCCTTACCATTGGCAGTGCCTCAAAGTGAAAATGTAGACACTGCAAATTTTGCTGAGGTTGGTGACTCGGAGGTTGCTGATTCACTCAATCAGTTCCCTGAACATTTACACGCACTTTGGCCAATCGGCGAAGTGGCTGCGACAGCCAGGCTCAAAGCTTTTGTAACTGACAATGATTATGCTGATGAGCGTGATTTTCCCGCCATTGATGGCACCAGTTCAATCTCTCCCTATCTGGCCATAGGTGTGCTCAGCGCCAGACAGTGTTTGGCTGTTGCCCTGAAAACACAAGGTGAAGCAGCATTTTATAGTACCTGGGTTTCGGAATTAATTTGGCGAGACTATTACAATGACTTGATGTATTGCTACCCAAGATTAGCTAAACACAGAACATTCAAAGCTGATGCGGTTGATTATTGGCAGCACAATCCTGTTTTGTTTCAGCAATGGCAAGCAGGTAAAACTGGCTTTCCACTGGTTGATGCAGGGATGCGTCAATTGTCGCAAGAGGGTTGGATGCATAACCGAGTGAGGATGGTGGTTGCTGGGTTTTTATGTAAACTGTGTTTGCTTGATTGGCGTTTGGGTGAAGCCCATTTTATGGCCCATTTATTGGATGGTGATCTGGCTTCAAATAATGGTGGCTGGCAATGGTCTTCTGCCACTGGTTGCGATGCCGCACCTTACTTCCGTATTTTCAACCCAACCACACAGTCGAAAAAATTTGACCCTGATGGCACCTACATCAGAAAGTATGTACCTGAGCTGGTGGCGGTCAGCAGCAAAGCAATACATGATCCCAAAGCTGAGGTTCGAGCTGCATGTGGTTATCCTGAACCGGTGATTGATTACCGTTCAGCCAGGGCGAACGCCTTGAGTTGGTTCAAGGACAATCCTTTGTCAGAGTCAGGTTGACCAACACATTGCTGATTCATTGCGTTGGTCTTTGCTTGCTATTAAGTCAGCGTGATTTTGGCAAATTTACGTTTGCC
Source organism: uncultured Marinicella sp. (assembly GCA_947502595.1). GTDB lineage: Bacteria > Pseudomonadota > Gammaproteobacteria > Xanthomonadales > Marinicellaceae > Marinicella. The sequence continues at coordinate 12,019 of CANNAM010000007.1, forward strand.
CACTTGAAACACATCCACTGTGCCAGCTGGGTAAGTGCTTTTTGGGTCGGCAACTTTTTCACCATTGATTTTCACTGCACCTTGCTTAACCATGCGGATGGCGTCAGATGTGCTGGAACATAAACCGGCGTTTTTAAGGATGTGGGCAATGCCCATCGAGCCATCTTCAGTCGCTAGGGTCAACGCTTCAATGTCGTCAGGTATGGCGCCTTTTTGGAATTGTGCTTTGAAGCTATTCAGTGCGTCTTCGGCAGCTTGGGCATCATGAAAACGTTCAATCAACTCCATGGCCAAATCAAATTTCACATCACGTGGGTTCTTGCCTTGTGCGACATCGGTTTTATACTGCTCAATGTCTTGATTTGATTTGAAACTCAATAAATCAAAATACCGCCACATCAGTTCATCGGAAATGGACATGACTTTACCAAACATGTCTGCTGGCGCGTCCTCAATACCGATGTAATTTCCTAAGGACTTGGACATTTTATTGATGCCATCCAGTCCTTCAAGTAAGGGCATGGTGATGACAATCTGTGGGTCTTGGCCTACCTGTGCCTGTAAGTGACGACCCACCAATAAGTTGAATTTTTGGTCTGTTCCACCCAGCTCAACGTCACACTTTAGGGCCACAGAATCGTAACCTTGAACCAGTGGGTACATGAATTCATGGATGGCGATAGACTGTCCAGATTTATACCGTTTATTGAAATCATCTCTTTCTAACATGCGCGCCACATTGTATTTTGCTGACAATTGAATCATGTCTGCTGCGCTCATGTCTTTGAACCAGTTGGAGTTGAATTCAACGGTGGTTTTGTCTTTATCAAGTATTTTGAATATTTGTTCTTGGTAGGTTTTGGCATTGTCCAAAACTTCATCACGGGTCAGGGCTTTGCGGGTAACACTCTTGCCTGTTGGGTCGCCAATCATACCGGTGAAGTCACCGATTAAAAATATGACTTCATGCCCCAAGTCCTGAAACTGTTTCATTTTATTGATCAACACCGTGTGACCGACATGAATGTCTGGTGCAGTGGGGTCAAAACCAGCTTTGATTCGAAGTTTTTTACCGCTTTTTAACTTGGTCTCAAGTTCTTCAAGCTTAATGACTTCATCTGTGCCTCGACAGATAGTATCCAGTGCATCTTGTACAGTCATGTTGTTTAATTCGTTAAAAAGGGGTTAATTCTAACCAAATAAGCCAAAATTTAGAACCTCAATTGAACCAATGAGCCAAAAAATCATCTATAATTTCCCGTAATCAACGAAAGACATTGGAATTTGCCTTATCAAAGCTCAAGCTGTGCGTAAAAATAATCAGACTCAAAAGTTGTCTAGTCATGTACCGCAAATTAAATCAATATTCACTAGTTTAGCCACCAGAAACAAAATGTTGGGGCTGATGGCCATTCTGTTCGTGTTATTTGCTGTCAGTGACATTGTTTCGGTTGATGCAGATGCCCACACCAGGTCACAACTTCCAGTATTCAACCAAAGTCAACTGTTGGCTATTCCATCAACGCCATTGATGAGTTTCGCTGAAAGTGGCTTGGTTGGTTCTGAGCAGTTTGTATACAAAACAGTGACGGTTAAAAAAGGCCAAACTTTATCAGGCATATTTACTGACTTGGGTTTATCACAAAGTCTGCTGTTAAAAATTGCGCATTTCAATGAAGACAGTAAAAAACTGGTTAAGGTGATGCCAGGTAATGATCTACATTTTACTTTAACGCCTAGTGGTGAGTTGACTCAGTTGCGTTACCAAGCTTCGGCATTTGAAGAGTTGGTCATCAATAACGACATGGATCAATTGTCTACTGAGCTTGTCACACATGAACAGCAAATAACCCTGGTAACCGCAGAAGGTACCATCAATAATTCATTGTTCGGTGCAGGCAAAGCCGCTGGCTTAACTGACAGTATGGTGATGCAATTGGCGAATATATTCAGTTGGGACATCGATTTTGTACTGGAAATCAGAGCAGGTGATACATTCAGCTTGATCTATGAGAAAGTCTATAAAGACGGTGAGTATTTGACTGATGGTAAAATTTTAGCGGCCAGCTTTACCAACCAAGGCACTACTTACGAGGCCGTGTATTATGCCACTCCAGAGGGGGATGGCAGTTACTTCGCGCCTGATGGTCGGGCCATGAAAAAAGCTTTTCTTCGAGCGCCTTTGAATTTTTCCTACATCAGTTCAAACTTTAATCCAAACCGCAAACACCCCATCACTAAACGCGTCAAAGCCCACCGCGGTATAGATTACAGTGCGCCCACAGGCACTCCTGTTTACGCAGCGGGTGGTGGACGAGTTACTCAATCTGCTTACAATAAATACAATGGAAACTATGTGTTTATTCAGCACCCCAATGGCATCATCACTAAATACTTACACTTTTCAAAACGAGCAGTGAAAAAAGGCCAACGCGTTAAACAGGGGCAAACCATAGGCTATGTAGGCTCAACCGGTTTATCTACAGCACCACATTTGCATTATGAATTTATTTATAATGGTGTGCACCGAAATCCCCGAACGGTTTCTTTGCCTAAGTCAAAGCCATTGCCCAGTGCTGAAATGGCTGAATTCCAAACGTATGCGAATCCTTTATTAACTCGATTGAGTGACTTAAAAACCCCGTTATTGGCACAAAATTAATGCAGTATGTAGGGGTGATGTCTGGCACTTCATGCGATGGCATCGATGTGGCTTTGGTTGATTTTGATCAACCAGGTACTGCCAGCATGGTGGTTGTGGCCAGTGAGTTTTTCCCCTATCCTGAAAGTATCAAAGCTGCATTGGCAGATGTTATGGCAGGCGTGGCCTTACCCATTGCAAGCATTGCTGATTTAGATGCCAAGCTGGGTCATCTGTACAGTCAGGCGATTAACGATCTTATACGCAAAAATCAACTCGATAAACACCACATACAGGCCATCGGTTTACATGGCCAAACAGTATTTCATCAACCGCCAGAAAACAAGCTTGCGTTGATGGCCAACACTTTGCAAATTGGTTCTGCAGCTATAGTAGCTGCTGAAACAGGTATCACCACGGTGGCAAATTTTCGGCAAATGGATGTTGCCAGTGGCGGCCAAGGTGCACCATTGGCGCCGGTGTTACATCGACGTCTATTTGCGCAACAAGGTGAAGCTGTGGCGGTGTTGAATTTAGGCGGCATTGCCAATATTACAGTAATTGATGGAAACATTACCATTGGATTTGATACCGGGCCGGCAAATTGTTTAATGGACGAGTGGATTAAGCAACATAAGGGTCAAGCCTATGATGCCAATGGTCAATGGGCCAGTCAAGGCAATGTTCACAAGGCGTTGCTGAAAAACATGTTGGCCGAACCGTATTTCTCAGCGAAGTACCCGAAAAGCACCGGTAGAGAGCTGTTTAATGCTGAGTGGTTGGCGAGTCATTTGGCACCATTCAAAATAGCTGCCGTTGATGTGCAAAGGACATTGCTGCAATTAACCGTTGAAACTGTGCTGCGGGGCTGCAATCAAGTTGACAGTGATTTAAACCGTTTAATCGTATGTGGTGGGGGCGCAAGCAATGATTTAATGATGCAACTGTTTTCGCAATCCTTACCGATTCCTGTATCCAGCAGTGCTGAATTTGGCGTCGATCCTGACTATGTTGAAGCGGTATTAATGGCATGGTTGGCCAAGCAAAACATTGAACACAAGCGCTTGGACTTAGCGGACATCACCAATGCCCAAGAGGATTTAATTTACGGCGTACAGTACGTGGTTTAATCGCGACAGAGCTAAATAATGACAAGTTTTAAAGCAACCGATATTGTTATTGAATACATCAAGCCTGAAATCAAAATTTTAGGTTCAGTTTTACGTGCTGACGGTGAAGGTAATTGGTATGAAATGGAGTTAGAGAATGTGTCATCAGCACGTATTTGGGGCATCAAGGCTCAGCTCAGGTTTTATGATAAACACAGTGAATTTATTGGCTTTGAGGTAGATGATCATGATTCATTTGTGGAGCCAAACAGAAAAATCGCATTGGCTGTTTTTGCTGATGCGCCTGCTGAAACAGCTCAAGTCAGATTAACCATAGATGCCACTGTTGAAGAGTCAGACAGTGCTACCAAGGATTCATGGATTGCTGTTGGGGTGTTGGTTTTAATGGTCGCTGGGGTGATTGTTTACAAACTGATTACTTAATTCAATGGGTTGAATAAAACAAGCTCAGTGTTTTTTAGGTGGCTCAATCAGTACTTTGCTGATGATGTTGTCATCTGTGGTTTCCAAGATGGTCATGCGGTAATCCTCAATCATTACCACCAAGTCTTCAGTTGGCAAGTTTTGCAGGTGTTCAGTAATTAAGCCGTTGATGGTCGTGGCGCCATCTGTTGGCAAAGTCCATTGCAGGCGACGATTCAATGAACGCACAGCAATACGGCCTTTGACCAGGTATTGGTTGTCGTTTTGTTTGATGATTTTTAAACCACGATCACCCGGTTCAGAAGTGAACTTACCAACAATTTCACCCAATATATCATCCAGAGTAACCAAACCCACCAAATCGCCATATTCATCGACCACTAAGCCCATGCGCCGTTCTTTGCGTTGGAATTCGCTCAGTTGAGCCGATAAGCTGGCGGTTTCAGGAACGAAGTAAGGTTTGCGTAAAATGCTCTTAAGTTTGGCCTGATCCAGGGTTTGGTTTTTTAGCATGGTCAAAATGGTGCGGATGTGTAATATACCAATCACATGATCAATGCTGTCTACATAAACCGGTAAACGGGTCAGGTAAGTATTGATTAACTGCTTTTCAATCAGTTCCCAATCGTCATTGATGTTGATGCCTTGAATTTCATTGCGAGGAACCATGACATCCTCGATGTCAAGGTGGTCTAAGTTCATGACATTAATCATCATTTTCTGGTGTACATCAGGATTGATCAAGTCGTTTTCTACCACCAGTGTTTTTAGCTCCTCACGTGACAAAGCCTCTTCGGCAATCTCTTTGGGCACCCCCAGTAACCGCAACAAACCATTGGTCACTAAGTTGGTGGCCCAGACTATGGGGTATAAAAGCTTTAATAAAGGGGTCAAAACAAAAGCCGCAACGTAGCCTATTTTTTCAGGATTCAGAGCTGCATAGGTTTTGGGCGTGACTTCAGAAAAAATCAGGATGGCAAAGGTCAGTATGGCTGTCCCATAGGCAACACCTTTGTTGCCAGCAATTTTTATTGCCACAATGGTGGTTAAGGCGGTGGCAGCAATGTTGATAAAGTTATTGCCAATTAAGATCAGGCCAATTAAACGGTCTGGTTTTTCTAACAGTTTTTGGGCCAGAAAAGCACCTTTTTTGTGTTTGGCTTCATTCTTTAATTTAATCCGATTCAATGCCATCAAAGCTGTTTCGGAACTGGAAAAAAATGCAGACAACACCAAGAGTATGCCAATAATCACCAATAAAGATTGTATGGAAGCGTCTTCTAGCACCGTTTAAACCAGGTAGTCCAATACAATATAACTGCCTAGAAAGCCCAGCATCAGTAGGCTCATAGCGATGAGGTTGAGTTTGATGGCAGTTTTTCCCCGCCAACCTTTGGTGATTCTGCCAATGATTAAAATTGCAAACAACACCCAAGCCATCAATGAAAAGATGATTTTGTGGCCCATCCCTCCAGCTAAAAAACCATCAACAAAAATTACGCCAGTGGCCAGTGCACAACTGAGGACCAACCAACCTGCAACAATGAGTTTAAATAATTTTTCTTCATTGGTTAACAGGCTGTTGATGGTCATATTTTGCGCCACGAAAACATTGTTTTTCATTTGTTTGATTTGCCAGCCAAGGTTGATGGCAACCAAGGACGACACAAACAATAAGGCATAGGCCAATAGCGAAAGTAAAATATGTACATCAATTGCCCACACATACGGTTTTGAAGCAGACTCATGTGGCAGATAAAAAATCCAAGGCAGGATAAATACAGCAATCAAATGCAATGTAATCCTGACCCATAGCAGGCGAATTTGCGCCAATAACACAATGATGTTGGCCAACCAACTGATCACCAAACAAACGTTTTGTGCATTGAAAGTCCAGCCCGTTTCGGAAATCAACAGCTGTCCTGTAACAACAGTTTGGAACAAACTGGCCAACACAAAGAAAGTGACTGACACTTTATAGTTCTTTATATTGACCACAGCCAATAGGTGCGCCATTGCTGTTGCTGCAAAAAGGTAAGTCATAATTGTAAAGAGGCTATATTTATTGGCCGTCTCATTTATATTTGAGGATTTACCTATTATAATAGCAGGTCTTATTTTTTACCAACAGGATATTCACCATCATGTTTGATAATTTAACTGACAGACTGTCTAAAAGCATTCAGAAGATCCGCGGTCAAGCCAACCTTTCTGAAGACAACATCAAAGACGCATTGCGCGAGGTCAGGGTGGCCCTGCTTGAAGCGGATGTGGCCTTGTCTGTGGTTAAGTCTTTCATTGATGATGTGCGCGAACGGGCCCTTGGCACGGAAGTAATGACCAGCTTAAAACCAGCTCAAGTTCTGGTTAAAGTGGTACAGGAAGAATTGGTCAAAGTACTGGGTGAAGCGACTGAAGGCATTAACTTCAATGCCCAACCGCCAGTGGTCATTCTGATGGCAGGCCTACAAGGTGCGGGTAAAACCACCACCACAGGTAAATTGGCCAAGTATTTAAAAGAACGCGAAAACAAAAAAGTCATGGTAGTTTCGGCAGACGTATACCGTCCAGCTGCCATTGAACAGTTGCAGACTGTGGCTGAACAGGTTGGAGTAGAGTGGTTTCCATCTTCGGTGATTGATGAGCCTGTTACCATTGGTATGACAGCCTTGGAAGCAGCTAAAAAAGGCTATTATGATGTATTGATAGTGGATACAGCTGGTCGCTTGGCAGTAGATGAAGCAATGATGAAGGAAATCAAGTCATTGCAAAACAGCATCAATCCAACTGAAACTTTATTCGTGGTTGATGCCATGACGGGTCAGGATGCAGCCAACACGGCCAAGGCTTTTTCGGATGCCTTAGAACTTACTGGTGTGGTGTTAACCAAAGTCGATGGTGATGCCAGAGGTGGTGCAGCATTGTCAGTTAAATCCATCACCGGCAAACCCATTAAGTTTCAAGGTGTGGGTGAGAAAATGGAGGCATTGGAGCCATTCCATCCAGACCGCATAGCATCAAGTATTTTAGGCATGGGCGATGTACTTTCTTTGGTGGAAGAAGTAGAGCGCAAAGTTGACAAAAAGGAAGCTGAAAAACTGGCCAAGAAAGTGGCCAAAGGCAATAAGTTTACCCTGGAAGACTTTCAGTCGCAGTTATTACAAATGCAAAACATGGGTGGCATGAGTTCCATGTTGGATAAATTGCCAGGCATGAGTAATTTGCCAGACATGGTTAAAGACCAGGTCAATGACAAAACCACAGGGCGCATGTTGGCAGTGATTAACTCAATGACCAATAAAGAAAAGCGTTACCCGCAATTGATCAAGGGTTCAAGAAAACGCCGCATTGCCAATGGTTCTGGCACCACCATCCAAGACGTATCTAAGTTACTTAAACAGTACAGTCAGATGCAAAAAATGATGCGCAAGTTCAAAGGCAAAGGCATGATGAAAATGATGCAAAAGCTGGGTGGTAAAATGCCTGGTGGTATGCCATTTTAAGTCGAAATAGGTGGCGAAATTTATGCTAAAAATAGGGCTGCTGTTTGGCGGCTTACTATGTGTACAGGCTGTCGTTGCAAAAACGCCTAAGCTGTTTAGCTGTCAACAAGCCGATGGCTCTGTGGTGATTCAAGACCGCCGTTGTCAGGTAACAGCCATACAGCAACCCAAACCCGTTAAGCCACGCCCCCAAAAAGCCTTAAAGCCTGATCCCAAAGCCAGCCAGCGCGCAAGGCCAAAGACGCTGTCGCAAAGCGTTGTTGGTCATGCTCGTCAGAGCCTGAGTGTGGGCAACCGCAGTCCATATTTCAACTTTGGTTGGGAGCGCTTTATTCCGGCCAATTGGCAGTTGCATAAAATCATCACCAATCAACACGACTTGTTGTTGCTAAGCCGCAGTCAATTTAATGGCAGTAATGACTTTGAACAAGGTGTGAAGCTGTCGGTTTACAGCGAAACCATGAAGAAATCCCGACTCAATGCATTTGCGCAAGCCTTGCAGTTGTACCACCAAATCAGGGACAACCAAAACCATGAGTTGCTAGACAGTCAATTCAAAAGTCATCCAAGCTATAAAGTTTTCAATATCAAATACCTAAACAGCCAACAGCAACTGCTGCTGACTGAATTTTACATTGATGAAAAAAACAATGACCTATTTGTCGTCACCATTCAATCCTACCAGGCCAACTGGCAGATGAACTCACAGTTGGCTGAACAAATCATCAGTCAGTTGTAAGTTTGTTTCAATACAGTACTGAACTGCTGATGTTTATCCGTTTAGGGGCTTGAGCAAACAACATAATTGTTGCTTGGTTTATTTCACTAAGGGGCTAAAATACTCGGATGGAATTTAAACAGTCTATCAACTTCAAAACCAAACTCAATGTCACTCGTCCTTATGACCAAAGTCAGAAGGTGGTTGATGACCCCAAGCGCATTGAATATGCTTTAGAAAGTGACAGGGGGCGCATCATCAACTCCGCTTCGGTCAGGCGCTTACAGCAAAAGACCCAAGTTTTCCCTTTAGAACGCAATGCTGCTGTACGTTCACGCTTGACTCATTCTATGGAAGTGCAGCAAAACGGCCGTTACATTGTGAAAACCATCTTCAATAAATTAGGTTCGGAAGCGGAGGCTTTGGGTTTCAGTGGCTTACAGTCAGCAGTTGAGTCGCTGGTGGAAATGGCTTGTTTGATGCATGACATAGGGAATCCGCCGTTTGGACATTTTGGTGAAGTGGCTATTTCTGAATGGTTCACAGCGCATTTGGCTGAATTTGAGGCATTTAAACAATGTGCTGATCTCCCATTGGCACAACAGATGTTACGTGATTTGGCACAGTTTGAAGGCAATGCACAAGCCATTCGATTGACTTTTTCATTGCAACAAATGAATTTGACCTATGCACAATCAGCCAGTATTTTGAAATACACCCGGGCTGCTTATGAGCCAAAGCCAGCTGCTACTGATGCATTAAGTTATTTACAAAAGAAGCCTGGTTTCTATTTATCTGAACAACGCTTTGTTGAAGACATGTTACGGCAACTGGAGATGCAAAGTGGGCACCGCCACCCTTTCAGTTATGTGATGGAAGCCGCTGATGACATCGCTTATTGTTTGGCCGATTTGGAAGACGCTGTTGAAAAAGGCATATTAAGGCTGGATGAACTGACTCGGTTATTGCAGCAAACTTTCGTAGCACATTCAGGAGATTTACAGGCGGCAAATATCCTGTCTTTCCGCAGAAAAAACAACAGTTTTGCAGACATTTTATCTATGGCCAGTGAGGCCGCCAGTCAACAGCATACTATTAATCACAACCATGCTTATTTTGTAAAACTAAGGGTGAATTTGATTCATCATTTGATTGACCATGCCAGCCAAAAATTTATTGATCATATGCCGGCAATCTACCATGGCAGCTTAAACCAAGCGTTATTGGAAGATGGCAGTGTGGCCAATAAGATTGTGCAAACCTTTAAACAAGTTGGCTATCGGTATGTGTTCAACCACCAAGAAGTACAAAATTTAGAGCTACAAGGACACCGCATCATCAGCGGCTTATTGGATATTTACCTGCGTTTATTACAACTGCCACAACAGCAGTTTACTGAACTAACTCATGGCAAGAACCATGGCATGAGCTATGCTGCTTTGCTATTGAACCGTGTTGATAACAAAATCATCAAAGCCTATCAGCAGAGTGTTGCACAACATAAGTCGGACAGTGCGTTATGGGAGTTCTATTACCGTTGTCGCTTGATTCAAGACCATGTCAGTGCCATGACAGACCACAGTGCTTTGGATGAGTACAAGTTGTTGATGGTTGCTGATTGATGCAGTTTTAATTAAAGCAAAAATACACGCCAGCGAAAAGCCAGCATACCCCAAAGCAGTCTTAGGGATGATGACTTCAGTCAACCTGTGATAAAACCTGTGGTTTTATGGGTCGGCTGAAGCCGACAACCCCAGGCAGCTGTTGTTTGTTTGAGCAAAAAGTCGGCAGCAAAAAGTTGGGACAAGCACTTCAATTACAGCAGTATAAACAATAAAAAAGGCCAGTCACTGACTGGCCTTTTTATACTTTTTGCTCAAACTTTATGGCTGTTGTTCAAAACCATCAGCAAAAATCAAATCAATGTAACTGGTACCACAAGTTCCACCAGACACAAATATACATTCAACCCATTCAGGATGGTCAATGAATGGATTTCTGTTTTGTTGTTTGGTGAAAATAAAATTATTGCGGTTCCTTTCGATGTCATCTACAGGATCAGCTGCATGCCATTGAAGTAAGGTGGACAGCAGTCCCATATACCTGTCGCCAGTTTGAATCAAGCCGGCATTGTCGGTCAGTTCCAAGTCAACTTCCCCAGCCACATCACCAGAATAGCGCACATCCATATAAAACATGGCACGTGCAATATCGCCTTTGCGGAAGTTCCAAACTTCAAACGAGTTTGAATCGAACCAGTTTGAGTTGCCTGGATAAACACCAGAACCACCGCCAATGACGTCATTTACCGGGGTGTTTGGATTTTCATGGGCATCAGTTGGTCTTTCAGTACATGAAGCTGAGCAATTATCAAAATACAGGTTGCCTCGATCACTGTTGTAGCCAACATCAGACATCATCAAATGGTGCGCATCAGTCCTGGCGGCATTGTTATCACCTAACGCGCCACTGCTGAAGCCATAAGATTGTGGCCACGTGTGTTCACGGTTGTACGCTTGTTGGCCACCACCTTGGTAGGTGTAGTTATTATTTTTATAAATCATCCATACTTGACCTGGCTCATTGGGGTCTTCATCAGCAATGGATAACACGTCCCAAGTGTCTTCAGCTCCCGATGAATAGGGGAACATCACATGGTCATCAATGATTTCATGCAAACTGTCTCGCAAGGTTTGCGCTGAGCTGTCATCGGCTGTGGCATAATAGTCTTCAAAGGTCACACAATTGATGTTTTCAGCGCCAGGGGATGGTAAAAAAGCCTTGAATGAATGGCTGTTTAACTGCCCACCTGAACCATTGGTACAACGAATCAGAGATTCAGTCATGGCAGCGCCATTGGCATTTTCATTGAGTTGCGCTTGGCCAGGGTTCAATAAAGTTAATAATTCAGCATCATCGGCTTGTCCTGTACCATAGACCACAGCATCCATAATGTCGGTTGTGGTGATCGCATCACCAACTAAATAATTCATTGAATCCGCTGCATACAAGGCCACTGCATCAACACCATCTTCTAAGCTGTTGTTGAGCAATAAAAAGCCATTGGCGTCTGTGGTCATGCCGTCTAATCCGATAACTGCGGTAGCAAGATCGGTGTCACCATCGTACAGCACGATGGTGTATCCATCGAGTGAAGTGTTGGCATTACCAAACAGCTCAATAAAGTCAGCATTGTTGCTGATGGCGTCGATTTCGTTGATCACAAACTGTGCCACAGGGGGCGCAATGTTGGCAGCTGCATTGGGTGTAGGTGTTGATTCAGCAAAAGTAAAATCAGTGTTTTCTGAAGTTTCGTCGCTGCCAGCAAAACCATTGCCGCCGGATTGAACTTCAGCGCCTTCGCTCATGTCGATGCGTTGCCAACTGTTGCCTGAAGCATGGGCACTGGTAGCAACAGCAATTTGCGCACTGATGGCCGTGTCATTTTGGTACATGGTGGTGATTGAGTCAGCATCAGGTCCATCAATGTCGATGCCAGTTTTATCAATTGCTTCAACTTTATCGCCCCAGACCACGTAATCTAGGTCTTGAACCAAGTCAGAGGTGCCGTCCCAATGCAATAAGACCACCACTTCGCCACTGTTATTAGTCAAACTCCCTTGGCCATTGATTGATAAAGTAATTGCTTCACGCATGTCAGGAATAGCATCTGCTGTTGCGCCATCCTCATACAATTCATAGGTGGGCTGAACGCCATACGCAGTGAAAAAATTATCCGAGCCATCAAGGGCCACTGTTTGGTATTCACCGGCAGCAATGGTCGCGCCAGCGGGGAAGCGGGCAAAGAAATCTTCAAAATTACCACCGCCACCGCCACCGGTGACCAGTTGGTAATAATAAGTTCCGCCATTGGAAAAAGTGGCGTCAGTTAAATACACGTCAGAAAGGTCAATAGGATCCAAACCCTTGTTGTGTATTTCAATGAACTCATCACTGTTTGGTACGATCTTGATTTCTGTGATAAGTAAGTCCTCAAGTCCTGCTTGAGCGATAAAAGCCATGCCAGTACACAGCCATAGGGAGGTGATTATCTTCATTTATATGTTTTCCTGCTAATTTCGATGCAGATATTCTAACTGCAATTTATGACAATTTGTGTGACTCAATAGCCAATCTAATTAACTTGTATAAAGATGGATAAAAACACTTAAAAAAAACTAAAAAAGGCCGCCTATTGGCAGCCTTTTCATCGCTTTAAGCGTTGCCTTGTGTTAACCGTTTGGGGTTATAAAACGATCGGCCACCATCAACAACAGCCCACCAACCAGTAGGGCAACTCCAATAGTTTGCATCACAAAAAATAATGGTAAACCAATAACAACCAGGCCCAGTCCTTTAGCAATGAAGTCTGAAGTGATTGGGTGCTTGGCATCGCCACCAAAGAAGTGGGTTAATAAATGGTCTAGACTGAATTTCCCGGCACCAGAGAACACCAATGGTAACAGCAGCAACATAAACAGCAATGGCAGTTTGAAGTTGCCCGCGCCTTTGTTTGAAATGGCGTAGCCTTCCCACAGTTGCCCCAGTGAGGAGTAGCTCTCTGGCCAGTGCACAGCTGCTGTGGCCACCGCTGTGATGACCAGTAATGACACGGCTGCAAATCGGGTAAACAAGCCTAATAACAACATTATGGCAAAAATATATTCACCCCAAGCCGCCATAAACCACGAGATATCAGCAGGTATGTAGTTGAATGGAAAAGGAAAGTTGCTTTGGATGCCGGCAAACCAGTTATCCCCTTTTATTTTACCAACACCGGCTTCATAAAACTCCCAAAACAGGATCAAACGAATGAATAGGGCAGGTAACCATTGACCCACTGAATTGAGTCTGCTGGTGAGTTGAACCCAATGATTTTGTAAAGAGTGAAATGACATGTTGTGCTCCTGTGTTGCTTACTTTGTAGTTGTTAAGATGATGTCTTGAGCATACCATTGTTCGAGGGTTTGTAGTCCAAATTGGATGAATTGTTGCGTGTCTGGGTGTTGGTGGTCGACAGCCAATTGCTCAAGTGCTTGCTGTCCTGAGTGTGTAGATTGATTGATCAGCGTTTCCAGCAACATGGCTGAAAAAGGGTTCATACTGCTGAAGTGAACTTGGTAGTTTGTATCACGCCACACCACCATAAAAAGGGGTTGATCCAGTGGTTTTTGCGGTTGAAAACTGGGTTTGATTTGATGCACTGGAAATTGATAGCTGTGTATACGAACCAAGGGTGATACCACTGGCACCTCATTCAACAATGAACTGCCATCAACTGCGGTTTTTTCTACCTCAATACAATGCTTATCTAAATGCAGCTCCAACCATTCATAATGAGCCAACTCATACAAAAAAGGTTTGTCTGGGTCAATTTGTTGGTGGTCTTTTAAAAACGCCACAAACTCTCTGGGTATTTCTGGAAAGTGCGGAGTTTTGTTGTGTTCTTGCTTGAAATAAGACCGGATCAGTTGCTGCCAATCGACGTCATTATACAGTGACCTCAGTACTGGGAAGGAGTCAGCCAATAGGCCTGCAATGCTGTTAATGAACAAGTCTCGATAAATGGCCATGCGGCGTTCTTCAATGGCATCTGGCTTGGGATGTAATTCAGGGTTTCTGATGTGCGCAGCAAACGCCAATTGAGCTTGCTTAAAGGATGGCTTGTTGTGACTCATGATGGTGGGTGTATTTGGCTTGTAAAGCATCGATTCTGCTGACTTCTGCCAACAGCTCTGACACCGGTGGATAGTTGAAGTCGCGTTCCAGCAGAGTGGGGTAGACACCATGGTTTTTATAGGTGTGCTCTAAAATATTCCAGACTTTTTCGATCACAGCAGCGCCATGGGTATCAACCAGTAAGTCATCAGCTTCATTGTAGTGACCTGCCACATGCATATAGGCGATGCGTTCGGTTGGTAACTGGTCAACAAATTGCAGTGCATCGTAACGGTGGTTAACACTGTTGACGTGGACGTTGTTGACATCCAGGTGCAGCAGACAATCCGCTTTATCAAGCACATGATTGATGAACTCAAGTTCGGTCATTTCGGGGTTGGGTTGGGTTAAATAATAGGACACATTTTCTAAGGCCATGCGTTCACCTAAAATGTCCTGTACACGCATCACCCGGTCTGCTACGTAGTTGGCTGCGTCTTCGGTAAAAGGAATGGGCATCAAGTCGTACAGTTGGCCACCATCACTGCAATAGGATAAATGTTCTGAGTAGATGGGTGCTTTGATTTCTGCTTTGAATTTTTTCAAGGCTTTTACAAAGGCCACATTCAGTTCATCTGGGCCGCCTATAGATAAAGATAAACCATGTAAAACCATGGGGTATTGTTCAGCAAAAGCCCGAAAGTTTTTACCTGCTTTACCTCCCACTGTCATCCAGTTTTCTGGTGCTACTTCCATAAATTGTACAGGATTAAGTTTACCATGAGTGAGAAACGGGGACATCAGTCCCCGCCTCAAACCGATACCGGCACCTGAAAGATTTAAAGATTTCATTTCAGTTCATCCGAGCTTCGGCCGCCTTATTTACCGGCGCCGCACTTGCCTTCAGCGTCTTTGTCGGTTTTGTCAGCTTGGTCTTCATGGCCTTCACCACATTTGCCTTCACCGCATTTACCTTCGCCACATTTACCTTCGGCGTCTTTGTCATGGCTTTCACCACATTTACCTTCACCGCATTTGCCTTCGCCACACTTGCCTTCGGCATCTTTGTCATGGCCTTCACCACATTTGCCTTCACCGCATTTACCTTCGCCGCATTTACCTTCGGCGTCTTTGTCATGGCCTTCACCACATTTACCTTCGCCGCATTTACCTTCGGCGTCTTTGTCATGGCCTTCACCACATTTACCTTCGCCGCATTTGCCTTCGGCATTGTTGGCTTTGGCTTTGTCGTCACCACCACATTTGCCTTCACCACACTTGCCTTCTCCAGACCCGTCGGCTTTAGCAATGCGTCCGTCGGCATTTTGATAACCGTCACTTAAGTCGTTTTGACCAAATGGGTTGTCAGTACCGTTCATCAATGCACCCGCTCCAATAACAGTTACAGCGGCTGCAATGGCAGCATTTACAGGTTTCAATTTAAAGTTTTTCATCTATGTCTCCTCCGAGGGAATGAATAATTAAGTTCGTTTTCTGTTGTTTCGAATCGTTCATCAATTATGGATTGGCATGTGGCCAAATACTGAAGAATAATTTCGGTGTTTATTATAAGCACATAGAGTTGACCACAAACAATAAAAATAATCACAAAAAAAAACGCTCAATAGTTGCTATTGAGCGTTTAATGGACTGCGTTAATGAAAAATTAACGTATTTTAACGGGCTTTATTCAAATCCTTGATCATGGCAGCTAAGAATCGTGCTGCTTCACCGCCAGTAACTGCACGGTGATCAAAAGTTAATGACAGCGGAATAATTCTGTGGGCTTCCATCCCGCCTAACACAGGCACCACGTCATGTCTGAGTTTGCCAGCTGCCACAATTGACACACACGGTGGCGTAATCACTGGGGTGGCATAGCGACCTGCATAAACACCAAAGTTAGATAACATGATGGTGTAATCTTTCATGTCCTCTGGAGGGATGCTGCGTGATTTGACTTGGGTTTTGATGGTGTTCATTGCCGCACGGACTTGCTCAGCTGACATCGAGTCACAATTGCGCATAGTAGGTACAAATAACCCATCTTCAGTATCAACCGCAATACCCACATCAACATGGCTGATCAGCCTTCTGGATAACTTGTCGCCATCAAACCAGGCATTTAAAGTAGGCTCAGCTTGCGCTGCAACGACCAATGAGCGAATCAGACGCACAGTGATGTCTTCACCTGCTTGCCAATTATTGATATCGGCATCATCCATGATGGTGGTAGGTACCACATTGGCATGTGCATTTTGCATTACCCGTGCCATGGTTCGACGAGAACCTTTGACCTGTTGCCATTGGTCATCTGCAGTTGGCTTGGTTGCTTTGGGTGCTGTCGGTTGAGGTGTTGTTGCCTGTTTAGGTGCCTGGGTTGCAGCCGGAGTGGCTTGCACTTTAGCAGGTACAGCTTTGGCGCTTGGGTTGGCAGCAGCTGCTTTGACATCAGAAGGTCTGATGACTCCTCCTGTACCGGTGGCTTCAACCGTACTGAGGTCAACCCCCAGTTTTTTCGCTAAAGCACGCACTGCTGGAGCAGCTTTTTTGCCGCCAAAGTCAGTCATGCTGTCAACTACGGCATCAGATGATTCCATTTGGCCAACCACTGTACCAATGGCTTCTTTGGCTGCAGGTTGTTCATCTGCTGTAGATTGGTTGTCGTGCAAGTCTTTCAGCACCTGTTCGGCTTCAGCACGCAATTTTGCGGCTGAATCGTTACCTGGTTCAGGTAAGTTGGTTTGCGTGGCTTCGCTGCTTTTTGCTGCGCTGCCATCGCCAGTATCAAATTCAATCAAAGGTGCATCGGTGTCAATAACATCACCAGGCTCACCGTACAAACGTGTGACTGTTCCATTCACAGGTACTGGCACATCGACCACTGCCTTGGCGGTTTCCATAGAAACCATCGGTTGGTCAACCTCAACTTTGTCACCCACCTTTACATGCCATTCAACAATCTCTGCATCAGGTAAACCTTCGCCCAAATCGGGCAATTTGAAAATACTCATGAAACCTCCATCACTTGATTCACTTTATCTAAAATTCTGTCCACTGTCGGCATGTATTTTTTCTCTAGCTTGAACAGTGGCATGATTGTGTCATAGCCGGTAACTCTTTTAACTGGCGCATTGAGGTTATACAAACCTTGGTCAGCTAAGTTGGCAGCTATTTCTGAGGACACAGAACAGTGTCTGGCTGCTTCTTGAATGATCACACAGCGACCGGTCTTGGCCACTGACTCATGGATGGTCTCCATGTCTAAAGGACTGATGGTGGCCACGTCAATGATTTCTGCAGAAATGCCACGTTTGGCAAGAATGTTAGCAGCTTCAATGGTTTCTTTCATCATCGCGCCCCAAGTGACTAAAGTCACATCATCACCTTCGCGATCAACATAACACATGTCCAATGGGTATTCTTCACCATCATTTTCAACTTCTTCTTTGTTTAAATGATATACACGTTTAGGCTCTAAGAAAATGACCGGATCAGGGTTTCTGATGGCAGCCAGTAACAAACCATAAGCTCGGCTTGGTGAAGAGGGTACAACCACTCTGATACCAGGCATGTGAGCAAACATGGCTTCGGTGCTTTCTGAATGGTGTTCAGGGGCATGGATGCCACCGCCATAAGGCGCACGAATTACCAATGGACAGGTCAATCTTCCACGAGTTCGGTTGCGCATGCGGGCAGCGTGACAAATGATGTGTTCAACCATGGGGTAAATAAAACCCATGAACTGGGCTTCCGCAATTGGTTTCATGCCTTGGGTGGCCATACCAACTGTCATACCAGCAATCATGGCTTCAGCCAAAGGCGTGTCGATGACGCGGTCTTCACCATACTTTTGGGCTAAACCGTTGGTGGCTCTGAAAACACCGCCGTTGATGCCTACATCTTCACCTAAAATAACCACGTCTTTGTCATGTTCTAACTCATGCGCCAGTGCCATGGTGACTGCTTCTACCATTGTAATTTTAGCCATTAGACTTCTCCTGCATAGCCATTTTTTCTATTTTTTCAGCATAGGCTTTTTGGGCTGCCAAATCATGCGGTAATTCTTCGAACATATAGTCAAACATATCAGCCACAGATAAATCTGATGCACTTTGGTATTCTTCAACTGCTGCATCCACTTCTACTTTACAAGTACTCAGTAGTTGGTTTTCCAATTGCTCATTCCATTGACCTTGGCTGGTCAAATATTTGCGCATGCGTTTAATCGGCTCGAATTGTTTGGCATTTTCAACTTCATCACTCGGACGGTACCTAGATGCATCGTCAGCAGTGGTATGGTCACTCAAGCGATAAGTAATCGCTTCAATTACTGAGGCGCCTTTGCCTTCATAAGCTCTTTTCAGTGCTGATTTTACAGCGGTATAAACAGCAATGTAGTCATTACCGTCAACTTGAATTGAAGGCAAACCGCTGGAAATGCCTTTTTGTGCCAAAGTGCGTCCTTGACTTTGTTTTTTACGCGGGACTGAGATGGCCCATTGGTTGTTGACTATCATCAGCACCATAGGTAATTGGAAGGCACTGGCTGCATTAATCGCTTCTAAAAAGTCGCCTTTTGAGCTGCCACCGTCACCGACCACGGAAACTGCCGCACGTTTTTCGCCACGCAATTTAAAGGCCAAGGCTGCGCCAGCTGCATGGGTACATTGGGTGGCAATTGGCACACACCAAGGAAAGTCATGTTGTGGGCCTGAAAAATTACTGCCTCGCTCATCACCACCCCAGTACAACAGCACCTCAGACAATTTCACACCGCGGAAAAATTGAGCGCCGTACTCACGGTACATAGGAGCAAATACATCAGACTCTGCCATGGCTGCACCGATGCCTATATGAACGGCTTCATGCCCTAAACAGGACGCATAAGTACCAAGTTTGCCGGTGCGTTGTAAAGCCACGGCTTTGGCGTCAAATGTTCTGGTCAATACCATCAACTCATATATAGATTTTAAGTGTTCAAAATCAGTGGCAACGGTGGGTTTTTTATCACCAACCAATTCCCCGTTTGGCGTGAGGTACTGCAAATAATCAATGTTAAATGATGCGACTGTGGTCAATTTCACTCTCCGAAAAATTTGATGTACTGGTGTGAAACATCGAATAAAGTATTGCTTGCTGAACAGTTGGTAAACCAGGCAATCAAAATAAATGTTCACACATGGGATGTCAGGACTTTGAGTGTGTATTCAATAAAATAGCTTGAATAACTATTCATTGTCTTGTCATCTTAATTATAATGCTTCAATACATGAGGTCTTAGACAACTTCAGATGGTTGGGTCAGACTGCTGGGCATATTTACACCAGCGAAGCGCACAGTATTATATAGGAATCTGTATTTTTATTAAATGCCAGTGGTTACTTATATTCAGATATTTTGTTGCAGTCCCAATTCAGTCCAACATATAACAATATACAAGCTAAAACATGAAAGATAAAAAAAACCTCCGTGCACTTGAAAAAGGCATCAAATTAGACCTTTCAGAACGCAGTAATTATGGTGGATACTTGTGTTTAGATACGCTATTTGCTGCGCAAAAACCCCTCAGCGATCCGCAACACCATGATGAAATGTTATTCATTATTCAGCACCAAACTTCAGAGTTGTGGTTGAAGCTTATTATTCATGAATTGAATGAAGCCATCCGCTGTGTACAGATCAAACGCTTGGGCCGAGCGTCTAAAATTTTGGCAAGGGTTAAACAAATTCAAAAACAGCTGTTCGAACAATGGGCAGTTCTAGAAACCTTAACACCCAGCGAATACACTCAATTCAGGCATGTTTTAGGCAACGCATCTGGATTTCAATCAGTGCATTACCGCCAAGTGGAATTTTTACTGGGTAATAAAAATAAAAACATGATCAAAGTTTTTCCAGAAGGCTCTGAATCCAGGACGGTGTTGGAAGAGGTGTTGTTATCGCCGAGTATTTATGATGTTTTTATCAAGCACTTGTATGACGAAGGTTACAGTGTGCCAGAAGATTTAGTTAACCGCGATTTGCGCAAGCCTCATGTGTTCAATCAACAGCTGATGGAAGTGCTGGTGGTGATTTACCAACGGCCCGATCAGCATTGGGCGATGTACGCTTTGTGTGAACAATTAGTTGATGTTGAACAGTCTTTTCAATTGTGGCGTTTCAGGCACATGAAAACCGTTGAGCGCATCATTGGCTTTAAACAAGGCACCGGTGGTTCATCGGGTGTGGGCTTTCTTCAAAAAGCCTTGGAGTTGACTTTCTTCCCAGAATTGTTGCGCTTGCGAACCGAATTGTAACCATTGAAGTATCATTTGCAAAAAATAAACAGTACATAGCAAGACTTTTTAAGTCGGTTTCTACAGCCTGATGGCTTGATAAAAAACCGTGAATGGCGTATAACAAATATTTGTGCCGATGTGATTCAACGGTGCGCAATTTTTATGATATTTGGCTAATTAAATAACCAATCAGAGGAGTTAAAAATGACTGAGCATGACCCATATCAAATTAAAAAGAGTTTAAGCTTGCAAGGTGAGAACTATGAATATTTCAGTTTAAAGGCTTTACAAGAACAAGGGCATGCCATCGAGAAGCTGCCGTTTTCAATACGCATTCTACTGGAAAATGCCTTGCGTAATTTTGATGGGTTCGGCATAACCAAAGCACACATTGAAACTTTATTAAACTGGCAGCCTAAAGGCGGTACCGATGATATACCGTTTAAGCCGGCCAGGGTGCTGATGCAAGACTTTACCGGTGTTCCAGCGGTGGTTGATTTGGCAGCCATCCGATCGGAAGTGGCACGCAAAGGCAAACAAGTTGATTTAATTAATCCAATGGTGCCAGTTGATTTGGTGATTGATCATTCTGTACAAATTGATTACTTTGGTTCGGAAGACTCCTATCTGCGAAACATTGAAAAGGAATATTCACGCAACCAAGAGCGTTACCAACTGTTGAAATGGGCGCAAAATTCATTCACTAATTTCAGGGTGGTTCCACCTGGTATGGGCATTTGTCATCAAGTGAACCTGGAGTACTTCTCAGAAGGTGTGATTGCGCGAGATGGACAACTGTTTCCAGACACCTTGGTGGGTACCGACAGCCACACGCCAATGGTTAATGGTATTGGTGTTGTTGGTTGGGGTGTTGGCGGTATTGAAGCTGAGGCAGCCATTTTGGGACAGCCGATTTATTTTGTTATGCCTGAAGTGGTGGGCCTAAAGCTAACTGGTGAGTTGCCACTGGGTTCCACTGCCACCGATTTGGTGCTGACAGTGGCTGAGCTGTTGCGTGGCCATGGGGTGGTTGGCAAGTTTGTAGAAGTATTCGGCGAAGGCTTGGATAACTTGTCGGTGCCAGACCGAGCGACCTTGGGTAATATGTCTCCCGAATTTGGCTGTACCATTACTTATTTTCCGATTGATGCCAAAACCTTAGACTATATGCGAAACAGCAACCGCACCGATGAACAGGTGGAGCGGGTTGAGTATTATTGCAAAGAAAATATGTTGTGGCGTGAAAACGAGCAAGCCATTAATTATTCCACTGTTCTGGAGCTTGATGTAAGTGGTATTCAGCCCACCATAGCAGGGCCTAAATTACCACAACAAAAAATACTGTTGAAAAACAGCAAAACTAAATTTGGGGAATTGTTGAAAGGTGGTTTTGATCGCACCTACATTGAACAACAAGACCGTCAAACCATTGACGAAATGGAAAAGCGCTTTATCGAGGAGGGTGGTGATCAAGTTGAAAAAGACCTTTGTGAAGTGAGCGCTCAACAGCAAATACACCCGGGTAAAACCATCGATGGCTTAAAAAGTGTATGGGTTGATGAGACCAGGTTTAAATACAAGTTGGCTGATGGATCAATAGCCATTGCGGCAATCACTTCATGTACCAACACTTCAAACCCTTTTGTAATGATAGGCGCGGGTTTGGTGGCGCGCAATGCAATTAAAAAAGGCATTGATGTTAAACCATGGGTCAAAACTTCATTGGCCCCCGGTTCTAAAGTGGTAACAGACTATTTAACCAAAGCTGGTTTAATGGGTGATTTTGAAGCCTTGCAATTCCATTTGGTGGGTTACGGCTGTACTTCATGTATCGGTAACTCAGGTCCCTTGTTGCCAGCAGTTGAAAAAGCGGTGAAAAAATATGACCTGGTGTTGACCTCAGTGTTGTCAGGTAACCGCAACTTTGAAGCACGTATTCATCCATTGGTTAAAATGAACTTTTTGATGTCACCCATGTTGGTGGTGGCGTTTGCTTTAGCGGGTCGAGTTGATATTGATATGGTCAATGAGCCTTTGTCGCACACACCCAATGGTGATCCTGTGTTCTTAAAAGATATTTGGCCAAGTGATGACGAGATCAATGCCATCATGGCTGAAGTGTTGACACCCAAAGATTTTGCCAAAAATTACGGTGAAATTTTTGCTGGTAATCAAATTTGGCAAGATTTACCCGTCGCCAAAGGCAATTTATACCAGTGGGAGTCTGATTCAACATATATTCAAGAAATTCCATTTTTTAGGGATTTGCCAGAGCAACCAGCGGCGCCTCAAGACATCGTTGGTGCCCGTGCTTTGTTGAAGTTGGGTGACAGCACCTCTACTGACCACATTTCTCCTGCCGGTTCATTTGGTGTAGATTCTGCTGCTGGGAAGTACTTGATCAGTAAAGGGGTGGATCCAGCTGATTTCAACTCATATGGGTCAAGGCGTGGTAATGATGAAGTCATGGTGCGCGGTACATTTGCTAATGTCAGAATTAAAAATCAATTGGCCAAAAATGAAGGTGGAGTTACTTTGTACTTGCCTACTGGTGAAGAAATGTCGGTGTATGATGCCGCACAAAAATACCAACAAAGCAACATTCCACTGGTGGTTCTGGGTGGTAAAGAGTACGGCAGTGGTTCTTCGCGAGATTGGGCAGCAAAAGGCACTTCATTGCTAGGGGTTAAAGCGGTGTTGGTGGACAGTTATGAGCGTATTCATCGCAGTAACTTGGTGGGTATGGGGGTCTTGCCTTTACAGTATTTGGCTGGGCAAAACGCCGAGAGTTTGGGCTTAGATGGTACCGAGTCTTTCGATATCACGGGTATTGCTGATGACCTTAAACCACACAAGAAAGTTGCGGTTAAAGCGGTCAAAGCCAACGGTGATGTGGTGGCATTTGAAGCCGAAGCTCGACTGGACTCAGAGATAGAGGTTGCATATTACCAACACGGTGGTATTTTGCAGTATGTGTTGCGAGATTTTCTGCAGCAAGCATAGCGGTCTGAATTGTCTGGCTGCTGTTCAGATGCAGTAAAAACAGTGTAAGCAGGGCGTGCTGTAATCAGCAAGTCCTGCTGTTCATTCGGTTGAATCAAACTGAAATTGTGAAAAACCCACGTTGGCATAAGTGCCTTCAGGGACGTTGGTTTCGTGTAGTGCAATCAATGCCGCCATCTCCTGCTGAAATTGGCGCAGTTTTTTGTCGATGATTTGGTTCACTTGATTGTGTTTGCTGTGTGGGATTTTGCTGGAAAAAATAGAGGCTTGGTTGAGGTCTTGTTTTTGATCGGTGGCAAACATTTTCTTATAAAAGGTTTGGAATAAGCGCTTGGTGGTGATGTCCACTTCTTCAGCCAAGGCTGCTTGTTGTTCCAGTTGTTGGCTTAAAGAGCCTGCAATCAGGTAGTAATTGGCTTCTTTAAATAGCATTTCACTGCTTAATAGCTCCGTTATCACTGCTTTGGCACGGATGTGATTACCATATATGTTGTCGATTAATGTGGTTAAGCTGGCATGCGACAGCTGTTTGCTTTTGGTTTTGGCTTTTTGTAGGTCAATAATAACCAAGTCCATTTTGTTCAAGGCATCTTGTTTATCAGTTGTTTGATTTTTGAACTCCGCTATGGTCCTTCGGTCAATACCAGTTTTAACTGCAATGGCTTGGTTGGTGGGTTTAATGTCTGCTTCTAACAACAGTTCTTCTGCGGCTTTGATGTAAGCTTTTTGACTGTTGTTCCTGAATTCGTTGTATTGCAGTCCAAATTTAATCACCATTTTACTGACTGGGATCAAGGCTTTTTGTAACTGTACTAGGTGTCTTTTGTCTGTATTCATGTTATTTTGCGCGCATATTTGTACGCAATATTATCATGCGCTGCATATGGTGTACAATCCTTTTCAACCTGTACGTGTACACATCAGTTTTATCTCATTTCGCAATTATGTGAAACGAACAGGGGGAGGTCAAATTTATCTCCAAATCGTAGGCGATTCATTTAGCTTACACCAGCGAGGCAATACAAAGTTTTGTGGGTTGACGTTTTCTCTTTGTATTGTCCTCGCTAACTTCCTTTCTGCCTTTTGCTCTTAACTGGTCATTGATTCCTTTATTTAGCTCATTCATTTTGCCCTTACATCATGTAAAATTGAATTTTTGTATTGGTGCAATTCATGACGGCCCTCAGCGTTAATTTAAATAAAATAGCTTTGCTCAGAAATTCTCGTGGTAGAAACTACCCGCATGTTATTAACTATGCAAAAAACTTAATCGTTTTAGGGGTGCAAGGGTTGACTGTACATCCGCGACAAGACGAAAGGCATGCCACCAAACAAGACACCCGCGAGTTGGCCGCTTTGTGTAAGTCAGTTGATGCAGTGGAATTCAATGTTGAAGGATACCCTTCTGCTGATTTCATGCAACTGATTGCTGAAACGCGACCTGATCAGTGTACTTTGGTGCCAGATGCACCTGATCAACTGACCTCTGATCATGGTTGGGATTTGCACCAGCATTTTGATTGGGTGGTTGAATTGGCTGCACAGCTTAAACAATTGGGCGTTCGCAGCTCACTGTTTATTGACCCTGACCTGGAACAAATCAAACTGGCCAGTCAGACTGGTGTAGATCGCATTGAACTGTATACTGAAGCTTATGCCAGCGCTTATGCCAACAGGGTCAATGAACCAGTTGAATTGAATGCGGTGTTAGGTCAATATGCTCAAGCGGCAGCATTGGCTCAATCGTTGGGCTTGGGGGTCAATGCAGGTCATGATTTAGACCTGAACAACCTGTCGGAATTTCTCACCATTGAAGGGGTTTTAGAAGTATCAATTGGTCACGCGCTGACAGTAGAGTCCTTAGAGTTTGGGGTGACAAAAGTTGTACACAAATACTTGGAAATTTGTCGCTGAAAGGTATAATCCACAACCGAAAATTGTCATAATGAAGTTGTATCACTAAGCGTCACAACGCAGCTTAAATAGGCAAAAAAGTTAACCCACATTAATGGCTCACTGAAAGGCCTGCTTTAGTCCATAAACGTATAAAATACACGCACTGTTAACCATGAAAAAAATACTTTTTACTGTCTTTTGCGCCTGTGGCTTTGTATCTA
Organism: uncultured Marinicella sp.; assembly: GCA_947502595.1. GTDB lineage: Bacteria > Pseudomonadota > Gammaproteobacteria > Xanthomonadales > Marinicellaceae > Marinicella. The sequence goes on from CANNAM010000007.1 coordinate 37,493, forward strand.
CAAATTTAAATGCCCAGCAATCAACTTTGCAACAAGTGGCCGGCACCTCGGTTTTTCTCGAGCCGCCTACGGGCTTTGTGAAATCCAGTAGGTTCTTAGGTTTTGAACAAGTTGAAACCCAATCTTCTTTAATGGTTATTCCGATGAAAGTTACTTCGGCTTCAGCGCTGAAAAAAATGCTTTTTTCTGAGGAAAAACTGCAGGAAAGGAATATGGAGCTGAAGGGCAAACACACCGTAACTTTGAATGGTGAAGTAACTGAGTTGTATTATGTAGAGCAACAAACGCCCTTAGGTCTGGCAAAAAAAATCATCCGGATTTTAACCGATAAAGAGCAATTGATTTTGTTGAATGGTATTTACCTTGAGAGTCACGAGGATTCAGTGTTTGATGCTTTGTACGATGCCATATTCAGTGCTGAAATACAGGCGGTTCCTGAGCCGCAAGCATTTGATCATGTGAATTATGAGTTTGCGGTTTCTCCAGATTGGGAAGTGCGCAACCCTGACAATATGCCCACTGTGATTACCCTCAAGCAGCATGCAGCACCAGAACACAGCACCCCAATGGATTGGCCTTTGGTCATAGTCACTCAATCCTATGATGAACGTGCGCTTGGGTCATTGCGATCGGCTAATATTGAGATGTTAAAAGATTTAAGGGATTTTAAGTTGTCATCAATCCAATCTGAACAATCACGAGATGTGGCCGGTTTAAAAGCCTATTTGATTAAAAGTGAGGGCAGTGATGTTGCAACTGGGCAGCCGTTGTTCTGTTGGCAATTGCTGATTCGAGACCTCGATAATAAGGGTTATTACCGAATGGTTGCTTTAGGCAGTGATTTAGAAACTGATGCCAAAATGTTGGTTGATGGCATCATGAACACTTTTACTCTAAAGACTGTTGAATAAACTGTCCAATTCAAGAGAATTTTGTAATATCAATGAATCAATGTAATATTGACTGATTGCTGGTGAACAAATGTGTCCTAAAGTCAATAGACATGGTATAATTTTCGCCCTTTTTCATACCTCTAAGGTTATTTTGGATTGAGCTGGTCTCAAACTTGGAAAACAACATGATTACTGTAACTTTGGCTGATGGAACTCAGCGTAAATTTGATCAAGCATTAACTGTTCAAGCAGTGGCTGAAGACATTGGACCTGGATTGGCCAATGCCGCATTGGCTGCGCGCGTGGATGGAGAAATGGTTGACTTGTCACACCTCATTGAAAAAGATGTGGAGTTAACCATTGTGACCGGTAATACAGATGATGGCTTGGAAGTCATCAGGCACTCTGCGGCACATCTGATGGCCCAAGCGGTTCAACGCCTGTTTCCTAAGGTTGAAGTGACCATTGGACCAGTGATTGACAATGGTTTTTACTATGATTTCGCATCTAAAGACCCTTTTCATGAAGATGACTTAGCAAAAATAACTGCTGAGATGAAAAAAATAGTCAAAGAAAAACTACCTGTTGAGCGGTTTGAGATGTCGCGTGATGAAGCCATAACTTTTTTCGAACAAAAAGGCGAAAAGTATAAAGCTGAAATCATTCGTGATATTCCTGAAGACCAAGTGCTTTCCATGTACCGACAAGGTGAGTTTGTTGATTTATGTCGTGGTCCTCATGTGCCTAATACGGGCAAAATCAAAGTCTTTAAACTGATGAGCATTGCTGGTGCTTATTGGCGTGGTGACAGCAACAACGAAATGTTGCAGCGGGTTTATGGTACAGCCTGGAACGATAAAAAGGATTTAAAAGAATACTTGCATTTGCTTGAAGAAGCTGAAAAACGTGACCACCGTAAACTGGGCAAAAAAATGGACTTATTTCATTTTCAAGAAGAAGCCCCGGGTATGGTGTTTTGGCATGAACGTGGCTGGTCTATTTATCAGTCCATTCAACAGTACATGCGCAAAAAGCTTAATGCCCGTGACTACCAAGAAATCAATACGCCTTCAGTGGTTGAGTACAGTTTGTGGGAAAAGTCAGGCCATGCCGATAAATTTGGCGATGACATGTTCAGTGTTGAGTCTGAAAACCGACAGTTTGCAGTAAAGCCAATGAATTGTCCTTGTCATGTTCAAGTCTACAATCAAGGCTTAAAGTCTTACCGTGATTTACCCATACGTTTGGCTGAGTTTGGCTCTTGTCACCGCAATGAACCTTCAGGTGCATTACATGGCTTGATGCGGGTCAGGGGTTTTGTTCAAGACGATGCACATATTTTCTGTCAAGAAGATCAAATAAGTGGTGAAGTGTCTCAATTTATTGATTTCTTGCATGAGGTTTATGCTGACTTTGGTTTCAATGAAATCATCTACCGCATTTCAACCCGCCCAGAAAAAAGAGTGGGCAGTGATGAAGTGTGGGACAAGTCTGAAAAAGCCTTGGCTGATGCGTTGGATGCCAAGGGCATTGCATGGGAAGAGCTGCCTGGAGAAGGTGCTTTTTACGGTCCTAAAATTGAGTTTTCACTGAAAGATTGTTTGGGTCGGGTTTGGCAGTGCGGTACCATACAAGTCGATTTTTCAATGCCCAACCGTTTAGAAGCGACTTACATTGATGAACATGGTGATCGCGTCACACCGGTGATGTTGCACCGAGCCATTTTAGGTTCATTCGAACGTTTTATCGGTATTTTGCTGGAACATCATGCTGGAAATATGCCGCTTTGGCTGGCACCAACTCAGGTTGCAGTTCTGAATATTACGGGCCAACAGTCCGAATATGCCGAAAAAATAGGCAAAAAATTGAAAAATCATGCCTTCAGAGCAATTTATGACTTGAGAAACGAAAAGATCGGCTATAAAATTCGCCAGCACACTTTAAACAAGACAAACTACTTGGTTATTGTGGGTAACAATGAATTAGAAAGTGAAACCATTACTGTGAGATCACATGATGGTCAGGACTTAGGTTCTATGAGAGTTGATGATTTAATTCAATTAATGAATTTACAAATCAACGAGAAAAAATAATTATTAGGAGATTGACTGATCGCTAGAAATGATAAAGTACGCAGGAACAACCAAATCAGGGTTCCTGAAGTAAGGCTAATTGACCAACATGGAGAACAGGTTGGGGTTGTAACAACTGCAGAGGCACAAGACCGGGCCAAAGGTGCCGGACTTGACTTGGTGGAAATATCACCAAAATCAGCACCGCCAGTGTGTAAAATCATGGATTATGGCAAGTTCAAGTTTGAACAAGCCAAAAAGAATCAACAGGCCAAAAAGAAACAAAAGAAAGTTCAGTTAAAAGAGGTCAAATTCAGGCCAAATACTGAAGAAGCGGATTATCAAGTCAAGATCAGAAATTTACGTAAATTTATTGAGCAGGGCAATAAAGTTAAGGTAACAATCATGTTCAGAGGACGTGAGTTGGCCCACCGTGACATTGGTTCAAATATGCTGGATAGATTGGTAAAAGATTTAGAGGATGAAGTGGTTGTTGAACAACGACCGGCGAAAATGGAAGGTCGATTTATGATTATGTTGTTGGCACCAAAAACCAACAAATAAGCATAACTAAAAAAGTGCAACAATAAATACAGTTGATAGATACAGGCTGGGCAACTAAAAATAAACGGTTTAACGAATAGTTAAACAGCTTTGATTAAATGCCGCAAGTCGTGCGTCAACTGCGTTTTTTATTGCCAGTTAAAACAGCAGTAGATGCTATTACATGCGCATGCTGTTGACCTACATTCGTGTAGGTCAAGTGTCACGAAGACACAAAACAAAGGTTTAAACACCTGATAAGAAAAAAGCTGACCAGTGAGTCAAGTACGATTAAAGCCATTGTTGTGGCTACTTGCTGGAGTATATAAATAAAATACAGGAGGGCATTATGCCTAAAATGAAAACCAAAAAGGGCGCTGCCAAGCGCTTCAGAAAGACCGCATCTGGCTTCAAAAGAAAGCATGCTTTCAGAAGTCACATCTTGACTAAGATGAGCACCAAACGTAAACGTAATTTACGTGGTACCAGCCTGGTACACGAAGCTGACGAAAAGACAGTTCAAAGACTATTACCTTACGCATAACTAAAGGAGCAAAATCATGGCAAGAGTTAAAAGAGGCGTTCAAGCACGCAAAAGACATAAAAAGATCCTTAAGTTAGCCAAGGGTTATTACAACGCACGCCGTAAAATTTACCGCGTAGCTAAACAAGCTGTCATTAAAGCAGGTCAATATGCTTACCGTGACCGCAGAACCAGAAAAAGAACTTTCCGCGCATTGTGGATCACTCGCATCAACGCAGGTGCTCGCAACAACGGCATAAGCTATTCACGATTTATCAACGGTTTGAAAAAAGCTGATATCTCTTTGGATCGTAAAGTTCTTGCAGACATGGCTGTACACGACAAAGCAGGTTTTGCTGCTGTTGTAGAACAAGCCAAAGCTGCATTGTCATAGGTTTATGACAATGGCCCATTAAGGGCAATTGAGCAGCAATGATAAAAGAGGAATCAGTGAAATAACTGATTCCTTTTTTTATGCGCAAAAGACACACCTTCAGTATTAACAACAATTACAGAGAATAACAGTGAGTGATTTGCAACAAATCTTAGCCGATGGCTTGAATCAAATTGAACAGGCTGAATCGGTACAAGCATTGGATGATGTACGGGTTCATTTTTTGGGTCAAAAAGGCAGCGTAACCCTGCAATTAAAACAGTTAGGCCAGTTAGCAGCTGAAGACCGCAAGGCAGCTGGGGCGCAAATCAATCAAATTAAACAGCAGTTGTTCACTGCCATTCAAGCCAAAAAAACCACTTTAATGGCTGCGGAACTGAATCAAAAATTGATGGCAGAAGCGGTTGATGTGACTTTGCCCGGCCGTAAACAAGCCCAAGGAGGCGTCCACCCAGTCAGCAAAACCATGCAACGCATCATTGACTTGTTTTCACAAGTTGGTTTTGATGTGGTTACTGGACCTGAAATAGAAGATGATTACCATAATTTTGAAGCATTGAATTTTCCTGCTCATCACCCAGCACGGGCCATGCATGACACTTTTTATTTCCCTGATGGCCATTTGCTCAGAACCCATACTTCGCCGGTACAAATTCGGGCCATGAAAACCATGCAACCACCTATTAAAATCATTGCGCCAGGCAAGGTTTACCGCAGTGACTCTGACCAAACACACACCCCCATGTTCCACCAAGTAGAAGGTTTGGTGATTGGTGAAAATGTAACATTCGCCTCTTTAAAAGGTGTTTTGAATCAATTTGTTAATGCTTTTTTTGAAGACGATTTGAAGATCAGGTTAAGGCCTTCCTATTTTCCATTCACAGAGCCATCAGCAGAAGTTGATGTGGAATGGAAAAAAGACGATGGTAGCATTGATTGGCTGGAAGTCTTGGGTTGTGGCATGGTCCACCCAAATGTGTTGCGCTCTGGCGGAATTGACCCTGAAAAATACACCGGCTTTGCTTTTGGCTTAGGTGTCGAGCGTTTTGCTATGTTGCGTTATGGCGTACAGGATTTAAGAACATTTTTTGAAAATGACATGGCTTTTTTAAGCCAGTTTCAATCATAAGGAGACCATCAATGAAATTCAGTGAAAATTGGTTAAAAGAATGGGTCAAATATGATTTGACAACTGCGGAATTGATGGAGCAATTAACCATGTTGGGGTTAGAGGTGGATGGTGTTGAGCCAGCTGCTGGAAACTTCACCGGTGTAGTGGTTGCTGAAATTGTGGCCTGTGAGAAGCACCCTGATGCCGATAAACTCAAAGTATGTGAGGTCAATGCAGGTGGAGAAAGCTTACAAATTGTCTGCGGTGCACCCAATGCCAGAACAGGCTTAAAAACTGCCTTGGCACGAATTGGTGCGGTGTTACCTGGTGATTTTAAAATCAAAAAGTCCAAATTGCGTGGTGTCGAATCAAATGGCATGCTGTGTTCTGAAGTCGAACTGGGCCTCAGCCAAGATTCTGCAGGCATAATAGAGTTTGATTCAGCCGCACCTGTGGGCATGGATGTGCGTGAGTATTTATGTGTTGATGATCAAGTCATAGATATTGATTTAACCCCAAATCGTGCAGATTGTTTTTGTATTCGTGGTATTGCCCGCGAAGTTGCCACTTTGAACCATCTGGCCATCAATGCTCCTGATGTTCCAGTTATTACTGCCTCTATTGAAAACATTGTTGAGGTTGAGCTTGAAGCAGCTGAACAATGTCCAACTTATGTCAGTCGCGTCATTAAAGGCATAGATAACAGCCAAACCACACCCTTGTGGATTAAAGAAAAATTACGTCGCAGTGGTATCAAGTCTATTCACCCTGTGGTCGATGTAACTAACTACGTAATGTTGGAATTGGGCCAGCCGATGCACGCTTTTGATGCAGCCAATATTGATGGTGGTATTGTGGTCAGAATGGCCAATGAGGGTGAAGAGATAACTTTGCTTGACCAATCAGCAGCCAAACTCACGCCAGAGTTTTTAGTGATTGCAGACCAAAGTAAACCGTTGGCAGTGGCTGGCGTGATAGGTGGTATGGACAGTGGTGTCAGCGACGAAACTCGGAACATTGTGCTAGAGTCGGCTTATTTCGACCCTGCCACCATCATGGGTAAATCAAGAAAATTAGGCGTGCATACCGAATCGGCCCTGCGTTTTGAGCGGGGTGTAGATTGGGATTTACAACTTAAAGCCATGGAGCGTGCCACTGATTTAATCACAGAAATATGTGGCGGACAAGTTGGTCCGGCTCATATTCAACAGGCTACTGAACACCTTCCAAAACAGCAGAATATCCAGCTTTCAGTGGCTAGATTAAACCAGGTATTGGGCTTCACAGTACCAACTGAACAAGTGACACAAATTTTCCAAGACTTGGGTCTTGCTTGCAATTTTGCTGCAGAAGTGTGGTCAATTACATCGCCTTCGTGGCGTTTTGATTTGGCCATCGCTGAGGATTTGATTGAAGAAGTGGTGCGGGTGGTTGGTTACGACCAAATGCCGGCCCATAGGTTGCATTCAACAGATGCCATTGCAGTGATTCCAGAAGCCGTTAAACAATTGCGTTTATTGAAACAGCAGTTGGCTGACTTATCCTACCAAGAAGTCATCAATTATTCTTTTGTAGGTGAAAAGCAATTATCAGAATTAGGCTTAGATGATGATATGTTTGCTTTGGCCAACCCACTGAACAAAGAAATGGCAGTGATGCGCACTCATTTATTACCAGGTGTTTTGTCCAACATTAAAACCAATTTGGCCCGACAAGCCCAAGACTTGGCGTTGTTTGAAATAGGCAAAGTATTCAGCAAGGGCCAAACCATCGTCCAAGAAGACGTATTGTTGATGGCTAAAACCGGACAACAAGCGCCTGAGCAATGGTCAGTTAACAGTCAAAAAGTTGATTTTTTTAGCATCAAAGGCGATGTGGAAAACCTCCTGTCTGGCATTGGCCAAGAACTTGAATTCACCCATTCAGCCATTAATCATTTGCACCCAGGTCGTCAGGCTGAAATTAAATTAAACCAAGTAACAGTTGGCTATTTGGGTCAGGTACATCCGTCAATTTGTCAGCAAATGAAAATTAAACAGGAAGTGTATGTAGCTGAGTTGGCAGTCGAGCCGATTCAGAAAATACAACTCCCAGCATGGCACAGTGTTTCAAAATACCCGCAAATTAGGCGCGACTTGTCTATTGTTATTGCAAATTCAGTGGCTTGGTCCACAGTAGAGGCCGCAGTACATGACAGCTTGGGCGCGAGTAGGCGTTTGTTGGACAAATTGTGCTTATTTGATGTTTACAAAGGTGACAATATTGAAAAAGGATACAAAAGTCTAGCCATGGCTATGATTTTTCAGGAAAATAATAGGACTTTAGAAGATAAAGAGGTAGACAAACTGGTATCAAAAGCGGTATCCTTTTTAGCAGAACAATTGAACGCAGAAATTAGATCATGACAGAGACTGTTACTAAAACTGACTTAGCTGAAATATTATATATGGAAGTTGGCTTAAATAAGCGTGAAGCCAGTGAATTTGTTAGCGTGTTCTTTGAAACCATCAAAGCACAGTTGCTTGAGGGTCATGGGGTCAAATTATCTGGGTTTGGTAATTTTGAATTAAGAGACAAAAAGTCTAGACCAGGTAGAAATCCCAAAACGTTGGAAGAGATACCTATTTCAGCCAGAAGGGTTGTGGCATTTAAGCCAGGTCAAAAATTGAGGAATACGATAGAAACATATGCTGGATCAAGGCCACAATAAATCCCTACCTCCCATCCCTGCAAAAAGATATTTCACCATTGGTGAAGTTTCGACTTTATGCGATGTAAAACAACATGTATTGCGTTACTGGGAAAATGAATTTGACAACTTGAATCCAGTTAAGCGCAGGGGCAACCGGCGTTATTACCAACGCAATGATGTCATGATGATCAGACAAATACGCAGTTTGTTGTATGATCACGGCTACACCATTTCAGGCGCCCGTCAAAAACTCAACGGTAAAGTGTCAGAAAAAGAAGCCAGTAAATCCTACCAAGTGATTCAGCAAACCAGGTCAGAATTAGAAGAAATTCTTGAGTTGTTGAAGTAGTCATATCACACCAATAAAGCTGATTTTTTCGGCTCATTTTTAGTTTTCTTTGTGTTAGAATACGCGGGTTATTTCGGAACGTGGCGCAGCCTGGTAGCGCACTACAATGGGGTTGTAGGGGTCGGAGGTTCGAATCCTCTCGTTCCGACCAATAACATTTTTTAAAAAAACCACACTTACCATCTTTCACAACCAATAAATTTGTCAAAACCATCCTTTGATTTGTTCGTGCAATTAATCAGTTTTCTCATTTTCCAGTCCATAGCTAGTTCCTGCTTCTAGCAAAAGACTCCAAAGTAAAATTTGTACCAATTTAATTGATTGCATTGTGCGCTTGAACTTAAACAGGTGTTAAATAAATAGTAAGCCACCCTGAAGCACCCTAAAAACATCCCTAATTAGCCCAGCCAATATTGCATGATCCATTCATTACTGTCGTAAATTAGTTAAGTCGAATATCGACTTAACTTTGGTGTAAGTGTTGATAACTTACCTATGAATTTAAACTTAATTGGAGTATATATGATCAATCAATATAAAGCAGGTTTAGTGGCGGTGTTGTTTCAAGTAGGGGCGGCTCATGCAGGTGATTCATTGGATGCTTGTGATACCTTATTGAGAGAGGCCAATGAAATTGAGTATTTACTGCTTAACAGTGCAATGTCCTATGGCGATGTGCCACGACCTATTTTGGAGGCTCTAGAATACATAGATCCTGAAACTACTGGCCCCAAGTTGGCGGAAAATCAGGTCGATGAATTACAGACAGAGTTAGGAGCTTTAGCAGAAAAAATGGCGATTTCAATGTGTGATTACAGTGGTGGCTCAGGTGGTGGTTCAGGCTCTGGTAGCAGCACACCAAGCTCAACTCGTACGGTGAGGGTAACTTGTGAAAGTTGGGATTATGATGCGGAAACCTGTAAACTGCCTCGAAATATCTATAACGTAACACTGGTACAGCGACTGTCTAATACCTCATGTGCCGGACGCTATTATGCCAGCGGTGACACCCTTCATGTAACCAATGGTTGTCGTGGTGTATTCAGTGCATTTTTAAGTTCGCCTGTAACCGTCAATAATTTTACTTGTGAAAGTTGGGGATATTCCTATGCATCTTGCGGTTTTCCAGTAGCAGGACCACAAACAGTGTGGTTGCATCAGCGCAACTCTAACAGTCGTTGTGAGCAAGGCACTACATGGGGATTGAGTGGTGTACCTCCTATGTGGGTTAACCATGGTTGCAGAGGCGTATTTTCTTCAGCTCAATAACCCATCTTGAAACCAACATACAGCAATCATCTAATTTTGATGGTTGCTGTTTGTTCCTCCACATTATAAATTCAATGTTGTTGTCTAATTGAATGTTGTCAAAATACCCGCTGTGAATACCCACACACCAGGCTGTAAAACTAGTCCAGTATTTGTCAGCTGATAAGCAGATGACAACGTTGGTGTATCTTTGGTCTGATTAATATTTAATTATTACTGCATGGTTGTTATAATCGCGCATGCTTCTGTCCTTATTGCTCAACTAAGAGTAATGAATGAAAGGATTTACCTATACCATCAATTGGAGACATCAATGAAATCACCAGTCAGAGTCGTTGTAACGGGCGCCGCCGGCCAAATTGGCTATCAACTGCTATTCAGAATTGCTGCAGGCAACATGTTAGGTCCAGACCAGCCAGTCATTTTGCACTTACTTGAAATCCCACCAGCCATGAACGCAGTTCAAGGTGTGGTTATGGAATTAGAAGATTGTGCGTTCCCATTGTTACATGGGGTGGTGGCCACTGATGATGCCAATGTGGCTTTCAAAGACGCCAATTATGCTTTGTTAGTTGGTGCGATGCCACGTGGTCCTGGTATGGAGCGCAGTGATTTGTTACAAGCCAATGCCAAAATTTTCTCAGTTCAAGGCAAAGCCATGAACGACCATGCTGCCAAAGACATTAAAGTCTTGGTGGTGGGTAATCCAGCCAACACCAATGCTTTGATCGCACAGCAAAATGCACCGGGCATCAACCCTGCGCAATTCACTGCGATGACTCGATTGGACCATAACCGTGCTTTGGCGCAGTTGTCAGGTAAGTTCGATGCACAGACCAGTGACATCAAGCGCATGACCATCTGGGGTAACCATTCCTCAACCCAATACCCGGATATTTCTCAGGTACAAATTAATGGTGCTGCCTTAACAGACGTTGATCAAGACTGGTATGAGAATGATTTCATCCCAACGGTACAACAACGTGGTGCCGCAATCATTAAAGCACGTGGTGCTTCATCTGCAGCCTCAGCAGCCTCATCAGCGATTGATCATATACGCAACTGGGCTTTGGGTACTGATGCAGGTGATTGGGTTTCTATGGCGATTCCAAGCGATGGTAGTTATGGTGTTAAGCCAGGTGTGATTTTTTCATACCCTGTGACTTGTGCTAACGGTCAGTACAGCATCGTACAAGACCTACCAATCAGCGAATTTTCCCAAAGTCGCATTGATGCCACCGAAGCAGAGTTACGTGAAGAGCGTGCTGCTGTTGAACATTTGTTCTGATTAAACTGTTCGTACAGACAAAAAAGCCGGTTTTTATGCCGGCTTTTTTTTGCCCTGAGTAGCAGTACAAACTCATGAACAGGTGGTTTATTTAAATTTGAATGAAATATCTGCTTGTAAACGGTCATAAGCAGTTTGGTGGTTGGCACTTTGGTTTTTTTCTGAATCTATATAAGTCATAGCAAATGACATGTTTTTACCTAAGCCGTAACCAAATTTAAATACATGACCTGTCGCGTCGGTGTTGCCACCAGCAAAATCAGAGTCATTGAATAAAGCATACACCGCATCTGCCTCAATATCCATGTATGCATAGCCCACACGCCAAGAACCCGCTGCTTTAACTTTGCCGTAATCAATACCAAAAGCAATGGCGCTGTCCAAGTCGTCGGCTTCGGTGTTTTGGTGGTAGCTACCAAATACTGATAGTGGCCGACCAGCCAATTCAGTTTGGTATTCCAGTAAACCTTCAATAATATTAAAATCATTGGCGATGTTGCCAGCCTGATCTAAGGAGTTGCCACGGGCTTTGCCATCAAACAATGGTGCACTGCCTTTTAGTCCAGAGTAATCGTAATACCCAACCCCTGCTATGAAAGCAGCGCCATTGTTAATAGCGAATGACTGTCTGATTTGACCACCATACAATAAAATATCGTCTGCTGCTTTTCGTTCTTCTACCGAGAATCCGACCAAATCAGCACTGAACCCATTGCGGTTGAATTTCAATGCAAAACCTTCAGGGTTCAAGTCACCGTCCCATAACACTGGGTTTTTTTGAGGTTGATAAAAAGGGTTTTTCATTTTGCCGCCAGTAAGTGTTAATACATCATTGAGGCGCCAATCAAAATAGGCCAAGTTTAAACGCACATCTTTGGTGGAAAAAGCGTCACCCATGGTTTGATTGGTCGATACTGGGTCATCTGCACCTGAAGCGAGTTGCAAGCCAACGTTTAATTTGTCATTAACTTTGGCATTTGCACCAACCCGCAATCGTACGCGGTTTCTGGTGCGGGCCGATTTGCCTTTTTCATCTATATACTCAAAACGATCGCGCAAGTCACCACTGAAAGCCATTCTAGACGCCCAAGAAGCTTTTTGGGTATCAGCAGTCGATTGCTCAGCCACTTTTGCTGCTTTTTCATGTTCTTGTTTATTTGTCTGCGCCTGTAATTGCTCGATTCTTTTAGCAAGCACTTTAACTTGTTGCTTTAATACAGCCATTTCATCAGCAGCAGTTTCGGCATACACTTGAGTGCCTAAAGCCAATAAAACAGATGAGGTCAATATTTTAATTTTCATGATTAAGTTGTGGTTTAAAAGAGCTGTAAATTTACATGAGTAACATGACATTTTTATGACAGTGAAGTATACGATAATGGGTTACTAGAAAAAGCTGGGTATAACTTTAAAATTTCACCAAAGAAACTAAAATCTATGCGATAAGTCAAATTGATTGGGTTAGAATACGCGGCATCATGCAAAATACTCCCAGAAAAAAACAGCAAATTGGCATCGCACTGTTTGTCTTTTTGGCAGTGGTATCAGCTTTAATCAGCGGGTATTGGGCCTGGAGTTTATTGCTTTGGTTGTTTGTTTATATGCTGTGGCAGTGGTGGGAGTTTCTACAGTTCTACCAATGGTATATGAATGGTGCATCTGCAAAAGATGTGCCCCTCTGTCATGGTGTTTTCGAAGCCTTGGCCGTTCGTGTTTTACACAATAAAAAGCAAGCTAAGCAAGTCGAAAAGAAAAACAAATACCTGCTGAAGCAATTCAATGCCACGGCCCAAGCGTTGCCTTATGCAACCATCATCCTGAATGAAAAACATGAAATTCAATGGCTGAATATAAGTGCTGAAACAATACTTGGGGTGTTGGGTAATGACTTGGGCAAAAAAGTTGATACCATTTTACGTGATCCACAGTTAACCAGTATGCTTAACAGCACCAGAAAAGACCAACATGTAAAGCTGCCACACCCTACTGAACCGGATAAAATAATTTTATTGAGGCTGATCAGATTACATGCTTACCGTTATCTTTTGGTCGGTAGGGATGTCAGTGAACAGGAGTCTTTACAAAAATCTCGCAAAGCATTTGTGGCCAATGCATCTCATGAATTAAGAACTCCATTGACAGTTATATCAGGCTACTTAGAAATGTTGCAAAACTCAGGTCAGTTACATCAGCATTGGACTGGCCCAATCGCTCAAGCACTCGAGCAGGCACAAAGAATGAGCCTTATTATTGATGGGATGTTAAAGCTTTCAAGCATTGAGCACGACAGGCATTTGGAGTCAGTTGATCAGACCATTCGCATGCCTGAGTTATTGAACAGTATTTATAATGATGTGAGAAACAGCAGCGGTGCAAAAGAGCAGGATTTTGAAGCTGCAATAGATTCCAGTTTAAGGCTCATTGGTAATGAGTCAGAAATCACCAGCTTATGCCTCAATTTATTACGCAATGCAGTGATTCATAACAAACCAGGAACTCAAATTCGTTTGCGTTGGTTTGTTGCTGATAACCAACCCAATTTTTGGGTCATTGATAACGGTGCAGGAATTGACCCAAGCCACATGCCGCATTTAACCGAAAGGTTTTATAAGGTGACAAATGTGCAACACTTAAACCACCAAAGTACAGGTCTTGGTCTGGCAATAGCCAAGCACATCTGTATCAAGCACGGTGCCAAATTAGACATCGAAAGCGAGGTAGGTCAAGGCAGTTGTTTTAAAGTAATTTTTCCCAGCAGCAGATTGCAAATCAGCAATTAATCATTTTGTCACATAGTTGTCATAAAGAATGAATAGAATGGCTTAATTTTCAGGCGATAAAAATGGTGAAACAGACAACAATACTGGTTGTAGAAGATGACATGGCAATCAGAGAAATGATGGCATTCTCTTTGCAACAAGAAGGTTATTCGCCAGTAAAAGCCGCTTCTGCCCACGCTGCTTTGGAGTGGCTGAACCAAGGCCGTCCAGATTTGGTGATAATCGATTGGGGCCTGCCTGATATGACAGGCATTGAGTTGATTGAAGTCATCCGTCGAGATCAGCTGATTAAAGCGGTGCCAATTATCATGCTGACTGCCAGAGGAGAAGAAGCGGATAAAGTCAAAGGATTGGAGACAGGTGCTGATGACTATTTAACCAAGCCTGCATCAGTGGCTGAACTACTGGCCAGAATCAAAGCCCACTTAAGGCGCTCCAAGGGATTTGATGACAGTGAAATATTGGCTTTTGAAGCTCTAACATTAGACAGCCAAGCCCACCAGGTTAAGGTCCTTAACAACCCGATTAATTTAAGTTTAACAGAGTTTAAACTGCTTAAATTATTCCTAATGAACCCCAATAAGCTGCTAGCCAGAGAGCAGATTCTAAATCACGTATGGGGGCGTAATGTATATATTGACGACCGCACCGTAGATGTACACATACTGCGCCTACGTAAAGCATTGAAACCACATAATTGTGAAAAAATGATTCAAACAGTCCGTGGTGCGGGATACAAATTAGTCGCGCCTTAAAACAACAGCGGGTTGTTCAGCTGAGCTGTCTTTCAGTTTAATTTATGAGGCTTGTACTGAATGTTATTGAATGTCATATAAATGTAACATTGAATTCTTAAAATGCAGCCACTTCTTAAATTTTTGATACTGATATGAATACACACAAAGCATTGTTTATGGCAACGGCATTACTGACAGCCTCACAAGTTTCTGCAGAAAGTCGTGACTATATATCTGTGGTTGGCTCATCAACTGTTTATCCATTTTCTACTGTTGTTGCAGAACGGTTTGGTAAGTCTACAAACTTCAAAACGCCCAAAATAGAATCAACTGGTACAGGTGGTGGTATGAAACTGTTTTGTCAAGGCACCGGCGTTAACACACCAGATATCAGCAACGCATCCAGGCGCATCAAAGAGAGTGAATATCAAATGTGTCGTGACAATGGTGTTGACGGTGTAGTAGAAGTGTTGATTGGTTACGATGGCATTGTCGTGGCCAATGAGATCAACGCCGTTGATTTTTCATTGACCAGGGAAGATTTGTTTTTGGCCTTAGCCAAAGAAGTGCCTGGAGCAAAAGAAGGCGAGTTGATCGCCAACCCGAACCTTACATGGAAACAAGTCAACTCAGCATTACCTGATATAAAGATTGAGGTGTTGGGCCCTCCGCCAACCTCAGGTACACGTGATGCGTTTGTTGAATTGGCTATGGAAGGTGGTTGTAAGTCGCACCAATGGATCAAAGCACTTAAAGCTACTGACAAAGACCAATACAAATCGATTTGTCACAGCATTCGTGAAGATGGCGCCTATGTTGAAGCTGGGGAGAATGATAACCTGATCATCCAAAAACTGAGGAAAAATCCAAATGCATTGGGTATATTTGGCTTTTCATTCCTCGATCAAAACGCTGATTTGGTCAAAGGTTCGTTGATTGATGGCGCCAAACCTGAGTTTGAAACCATCGCAACTGGAGAGTACCCAGTGTCTAGACCATTGTACTTTTATGTGAAGAAAGCCCATGTTGGAAAAATCCCTGGTATCAGTGAGTTTTTGGCTGAGTTCACCAGTAAAAAAGCCATGGGTGATGAAGGGTATTTGACTGATAAAGGCTTGATACCTTTGGGTCAGGAGAAGTACCAAGCCGTTTACTCAAGGGTAAAGTCGCTTAAAAATATTGAATTATAAGTAGTTGATTACGTTTGATTTAACCCACTCTTTATGGGTGGGTTGCTTTTTTTAGCAAGCTTAAAACAACACATTAAATTGGATAACAACAGAGGCGATAGTGAGTTTAATAACACTGATATTTTTACTCTTGGTATTGGCAATGTTTACTTATTTTATTGGTAAGCAAAAAATATATGCACAGTATCAGGCGCAACCAAAGTCACCAGGCAGGCGCATACTTACCTTACCTAAGTACTTTGGTTATGTGGCAGCAATGTGGTCATTGTTTCCAGCACTTTTGGTGTGGATGCTGATTGAGTTGATTGAGGCGCCATTGATCAACCACCAAATAACAAATTACCTGGCTTCGCAGCAGATTGAGGTGGGTGAAAACTTGTCTTTGTATTTAAATGAAATAAAAAATATTGAGGCCAGTCATTTGGCTGATATTGAACCGATAAAACAAGCCATTTATCACCGTTATACACAGTTAAACACATTGGCAAACAACAGCAAAAATGTGATTGTTATGGCGATTGCTTTGCTGATGTCCATTTATATACTTAAACGTATCAAGGTTGATACCGCTGCCAGAAAAATTTTTGAAAAAATCATAGAGCTGATTTTATTGATGGCAGCGTCTATAGCGATTATGACCACCATCGGTATTGTGTTATCGGTGCTGTTTGAGTCGGTGCGATTTTTTGGCGAAGTTCCAGTAATGCAATTTATGTTTGGTCTGGAGTGGTCTCCGCAAACCGCAATCCGGGCAGACCAAGTGGGTTCATCAGCAGCATTTGGCGCCGTACCTTTGTTTTTGGGTACCTTATTGATATCATTCATTGCTTTGCTGGTGGCTGTGCCATTGGGCTTATTCAGTGCCATATATTTATCTGAATATGCTTCGGTAAAATTCAGGACTGTAGCCAAACCCATACTGGAAATTTTGGCCGGTATACCCACGGTGGTTTACGGTTTTTTTGCTGCCCTGACGGTTGCTCCTTTTATTCGCAACTTAGGTGAGTCCATAGGGTTGTCAGTGGCCTCGGAAAGTGCTTTAGCGGCAGGTTTGGTGATGGGCATTATGATCATCCCATTTGTTTCGTCGCTGGCTGATGATGTGCTTTCTGCAGTGCCCAAAACCATGCGAGAAGGCTCTCTTGGTCTGGGAGCAACCCAGTCAGAAACAATCACAAAGGTTTTGTTGCCAGCGGCCTTACCTGGCATCGTCGGTGGCGTGTTATTGGCGGCTTCAAGGGCCATTGGCGAAACCATGATTGTGGTTATGGCAGCTGGTTTGGCAGCCAATTTAACCGTAAACCCGTTGGCTGCAGTCACCACAGTCACCGTGCAAATTGTCACTTTATTAACCGGTGATCAAGAGTTTGATAGTGCCAAAACATTGGCTGCCTTTGCACTGGGCCTGATGCTTTTTTTAACCACTTTGGTGTTGAACATGATTGCCCTGTACGTGGTGCGTAAATACCGAGAACAATATGAATAACTCTACTTTGATTAAACAAGGACTGAAGCGAAGGTACCGAAAAGAGCAGGCTTTTCGTGTACTTGGTTTGACTTCGGTTTGTATTGCATTGTTGTTTTTGGTTATCTTATTGCTTGATATAAGCAGTAAAGCATTGCCAGCATTCATACAAACTCAAATAGAGTTGACGGTTGATTTAAGCAGTGAACAGCTAGGTTTGAATAAAGACAGCTCAAATGATGAAATCAGACAAGCCGATTTTCGTGCGGTGATCAGAGCCGCCTTGTTAAAGCGATTCCCAGCAGTGACCAACAGGCAGGATAAACGATCATTGTACTCACTAGTTAGTACCGGAGCAGAATATCAACTGCTGGATTTGGTGTTGGCTGACAAAAGTTTGCTCAACCAAACATCGACTTTCATGTTGGTGGCAGATGATGATGTAGATGCTTTGATAAAAGGTGCAATTGACCGACGCTTACCTGAAAGTGACAGGCGGGTTAAAAACCAAAAACTGAACTGGATTGAAGCACTTGAAAGTGATGGTGCAGTACACAGTACTTTTAATTGGCAGTTTTTAACCAGTGGAGACTCACGAGAACCTGAGCTGGCAGGTATAAAGGGTGCATTAATGGGGTCATTTTATACTTTGTTCATGACTTTATTGATGTCATTTCCTGTGGCCGTAGCTTCGGCCATATATTTAGAAGAGTTTGCGCCTAAAAATCGCCTCATAGATTTGATAGAAATCAATATCAATAATTTAGCTGCGGTGCCGTCGATTGTATATGGTTTGTTGGGCTTGGCTGTGTTTATAAACCTTTTTGGTATGCCCCGATCGGCTCCCGTAGTTGGGGCTGTGGTCCTGTCATTGATGACCTTGCCCACCATTATCATTGCCTCTCGTTCTGCCATTAAGGCGGTGCCTCCCTCATTGCGAGAAGCAGCGCTGGGGGTTGGTGCATCAAAAATGCAAACCGTGTTTCATCATGTGTTGCCAGCGGCTTTACCGGGTATGCTAACCGGAACCATTATCGGCATGGCGCAAGCGCTGGGTGAAACAGCGCCGTTATTGATGATAGGTATGGTGGCCTTTATTGTAGATATTCCACAATCAATAATAGATCCAGCCACGGTATTGCCAATCCAAGTGTATTTATGGGCAGACTCTCCTGAGCGGGGCTTTTTGGAAAAAACTTCTGCTGCAATATTGGTGTTGTTGGTGTTTTTGATTGTGATGAATGCACTTGCAATCTACTTACGTAAAAAATTTGAAAAGAAGTGGTGATATGAAATGAATGAATTGATGATGGCAAGTCCAATGGCTAGAGCCAAGTCAGAGTTAACTGGCAATCAAGTCAACGTCAGTCTGGCAGCGACGTTTGAACATACGGTGGGCACCCCATGCTGTGATAACCCCAAAATACAGACGAAGAATGTGGATGTATTTTATGCTGAGAACCATGCCATTCAGGACGTGTCCTTGGACATGGGTGCCAATGAGGTGACGGCTTTAATTGGGCCTTCAGGTTGTGGTAAATCGACGTATTTGCGTTGTTTGAACCGCATGAATGACAGCATTGATATATGCAAGGTGAGCGGTGATTTTATCCTTGATGGCGAGGATATTTATGCCAAGTCTCAAGACCCTGTCTTATTGCGCGCACGAGTAGGGATGGTGTTTCAAAAACCCAACCCATTCCCAAAATCAATCTATGACAATGTGGCCTATGGTTTAAGAATTCATGGCTTAACCCAAAACAAAGCTGAGTTAGATGACATGGTAGAGGATTCTTTGCGTAAAGCAGGTTTGTTTGAGGAAGTCAAAGACCGGCTTAATGCCGCAGGCACAAGCTTATCAGGTGGCCAACAACAAAGGCTTTGTATTGCCAGAACAATAGCCATTCAACCAGAAGTCATCCTGATGGATGAGCCTGCTTCAGCTTTAGATCCTATTGCCACAGCAAAGACAGAGGAGTTGATTGCTGAGTTGAAAGAAAACTTCACCATAGTCATCGTGACACATTCAATGCAGCAGGCAGCCAGGGTGTCACAAAGAACTGCTTATTTCCATATGGGCAGATTAATTGAGGTGGGTGAAACTGACCAAATTTTCACCAACCCTCAGCATGAATTAACAGAAAAATATATAACCGGCAGGTTCGGTTGATAAAGAGTAATGTATGGAAAATTTAGAGTTTGATCAACACACTTCGCAAGAATACAACATCGAGTTAGCAGCTGTGAAAAACCAATTGTTGATAATGGGGGGCATGGTAGAAAAACAGTTGGTTAATGCGATGCATGCTTTGTTAAATGGTGACAAGTTATTGGCAGAGCAGGTGATAAATACTGAATCTGCAATCAATGCAATGGAAGTTAAAATTGATGAAGAGTGCACCCGCATCATAGCCAGGCGACAACCAGCCGCCAGTGACTTGCGTTTAATTATTGCGGTTATTAAGTGCATTACAGATTTAGAAAGGGTGGGTGATGAGGCTGAAAAAATTGCAAAAACTGCCCGCCGCCTGGTGCTAAAAAAATACCATGGAAAATTTTATTCTGAACTCCAGGAGTTGGCAGAGTTGGTGTCTATGAATTTATCACAAACCTTAACAGCCATGGCGAGACTGGATGCAGACAGTGCCCTAAAAGCTGCAGAATTCGATGCCAAAATCAACGATAAATTTGACCAACTGAATGGCAAACTGATTAAATATATGGTCAATCATCAAGATGATTTAAAATTGGTGTTAAGGCTCAGTTGGTGCGCAAGAGCGCTTGAAAGGGTAGGTGATCATGCAAAAAATATTTGTGAATACATCATTTATTTGATCAAGGGTAAGGATGTAAGGCATAAGAATTTAGACAAAATACGAAGTAAGTATTTTGAATGATACCAGGCTTTCTTGAATTAAAACTACAGCTTTACATTAACCCAAGGTTGGCGTGGATGTCAGTTTGGTGCAGACTCAGTCACAAGAAGCAATGATTTGTTCTAGCTTTTCTGGGTTGATGGTTTTTAACCGCCCTCTGGCATCTTCTTCCTTGCAGTCATAATTGGTCAGAATATCTATGTAATGCTGCTCAGCAACATCAAAGTTTTCTACGTTAAAAAAGCTGTTAGCAGCTGACAGTTTTTTATTTAACTCAACCTTTTGGGTTGGGGTTAGTTGGGCCAAGTTGACATCAACTTTATTGTTTTGTTGGTTGATAAACCAGTACCCCAGTAACACCACCATACCCACCACGATTCCAGTGATGATATAGGACATAGGACGGTGCGATTTCTTTGTGGCACGTAATTCAGGCAAAGGATCAAGTGATTGTGTGTCGTTCATGGGTTTTAAACGACGCAGGTATTTTTTCAGTTGCGCAATCAACTGAGTGGTGTTTTGAAATCGGTCATCGGGATTTTTAGCCAACAATTTATTCAGCAATGATTGGTAGCGGGCTTTTTCTGCCGGTAGGTCTGGAATGGGTTCATGTACATGGGCATAACTGATGGCGAAAGTATCAGTGCCTTCAAATACTTTTTTCCCTATCAGCATTTCGTACAGCACCACGCCCAAAGCATAGATGTCAGAGCGCTCATCAATTTCTTTGCCCAATGCACGTTCAGGACTCATGTAATGTGGGGTGCCAACCACCGCGCCAACCTTGGTGAATTCACTGACCGAATTTTGAGCTTTGGCGATGCCAAAATCAACCAACACTGCTTGTCCATCTTCATGAAATAAAATATTTTCTGGTTTGATGTCACGGTGTAAAGTGCCACGCTTATGTGCATGTTCCAAGGCTTTGGCCATATCGAGCATGATGTTGAACGCTTCCAGTTCAGTGATCCCAGCCTTGATTTTTTGCTTAAGGTCGCCGCCGCCTAAAATCTCCATGGCCAAATAATAATTGTGTTCAATCACGCCACAGGCAAATACAGTGACAATATTGGGGTGTGAAAACTGGGCTACCGTATCGCCTTCTTTTTGTAAATCTTCGAGGATTTTCGGGTCATTGCCTTGTGGCATGACAATTTTGATGGCTACTTTTCGTTTTGGCTCCAATTGTTCACCTAAGAAAACCCTTGCCATACCACCACGGCCAATTTCTTTGCCTAAAGTAAAATTTGGAATTTCAATTTCGAAGGATTCTTCCATTAACTGCTGCGGACGGTATATTTTCTATATTTAATCATGCTTTCTATTATAATGAAGGAAGGATAAATTAAAACGAATAAATTTTCTCTATGTTCCAATACATTGATAACAAGAAAGAACCGATGCGCAAAGTCGACACGGCTTGGTTGCGAATGGAATCTCCGCATAATTTAATGATGATAACGGGTTTGTTATTTTTAG
Organism: uncultured Marinicella sp.; assembly: GCA_947502595.1. Classification (GTDB taxonomy): domain Bacteria; phylum Pseudomonadota; class Gammaproteobacteria; order Xanthomonadales; family Marinicellaceae; genus Marinicella. Next base: position 59,154 of record CANNAM010000007.1, read on the forward strand.
ATAAAATGCCTGATCATGATCAATTTATTGCGGCATTAGAGAAAAAGTTTCTAAAGTACCGCCGTTTTCGACAGTTAGCACACCAATCTGCCAGTGGTTCATATTGGCAAGATGATAAGTATTTTGATATGGCAGCGCATGTCAGAAGGGTGGCTTTGCCGGGACGTGGTGATTACCAGGAACTGCAAGATTATGTCAGCAACTTGGCCTCCACGCCGTTGGATAAAAACAAACCCCTGTGGTCTTTTCATATCGTGGAAAATTACAACCAAGGCCCAGTAGTGGTGGCGCGCATCCACCATTGTTACGCCGATGGCATTGCATTGATTCAGGTGCTGTTATCAATGACCAGTACCAGTCGAGCCAAAAGTTTAGATTTTGATGTTGATGAAACCACAAAAGAAAAACACCAAAAACTGGGTTTGTTAAAGCAGGTAGTCAATCCAGCTAAAAAACAATGGGACCATTCTTTGAAAATGTTGAATGATGTAACAGACTTGGGTAAAAAGCTGCTACAAGACCCTTCGTTGATTGACAAAGGCTTTGGCGATACGGTTGATATTGCCGAAGAGTTATTCAATGCATTGACCTTAAGCGACGACCCTGAAACTGTCTATAAGTCGGAGCTGTGTACCCGCAAACGTGTCGCCTGGTCCCAGTCCCTGCCGTTAGATGAGGTTAAAGCCATTGCCAAAGCCACCGGCACCACTGTTAATGACGTGCTGATTTCAAATTTAGCTGGGGCATTACGCGAGTACATGTTGGAACGCGGTGATGACCCAAACAGTAAAGTAATCAGGGCCACTGTGCCGGTCAATCTAAGGCCTTTGAAACATGCCAAAGAACTGGGTAATCACTTTGGGTTGGTGTTTTTGAATTTGCCTATTTTTGAAGCCAATCCGTTGCGCCGTTTGGCTTATGTACATGATGAGATGAACGCCTTGAAAAAGTCGAAACAAGCCTTGGTCTCACTGGGGCTGTTGAGTATGGTTGGTTTAGCACCGCTGGCAGTACAAAACCTGCTGTTGAATTTGTTTTCTAAGAAAGCCACCGCTGTTTTGACCAATGTGCCTGGCCCATCTGTACCTCTGTACATTGCAGGCTGTAAAGTGGAAAAAACCATGTTCTGGGTGCCTCAAAATGGCACCATTGGGATGGGCATCAGTATTTTATCTTACAATGGCAATGTTGAGTTTGGTTTGATAGTAGATAAGAAATCAGTGCCTCAACCCCACCAGGTGATTGTGCGTTTTCCTGAACAGTTTGCCCAATTAAAAGAGTTGATGATGCTCCATCCTTGGGACGGTGAAGTGCATGCTGATCTTCTGGATGAGTACATTTAACAGGTCTTTAAACTTTTACCTGTCACTTTTGGCACTTCAATATCTGCTTGGTTTCGCGCTATAATCATTGCTTAATTATTTATTGGAGCTGTTTATGCGCGGAATGAGTTTGTTGTTGTTTATTGTTTTGATAGTCGGTGCTGTGGTAATTTGGGGCATCTCGATATACAACCGTTTGGTAAAAAAGCGCAACCATGTGGAAGATGGTTGGAGCGGTATTGATGTGCAACTAAAAAGGCGTTATGACCTGATTCCAAACATTGTTAATGTGGTAAAAAAATATGCCGAGCATGAACAGTCAACTTTGGAAAAAGTGATTAACTTGCGTAATGCAGCGCAAAGGTCGCAATCACCAGGCAGCCAAACCCCAGGCCAGCAAAGCCAAGATGAGCAAAAGCTTTCGCAAGCCTTGTCTGGTTTGATGATTCAGGTTGAAGCTTACCCAGATTTGAAAGCCAACAGCAATTTCATCGACCTACAACAACAGCTACAAAAAATTGAAGATGACATCCAATATGCACGCCGTTATTACAATGGTGCTGTTCGAGAATACAACACTGCGGTGCAGTCATTTCCGAGCAACTTCATTGCCAACAAATACGATTTTAGAGCAGCTGAGTTTTTTGAGTTAGAAAATCCTAAACATGCTGAAAACCCTGAAGTGAAACTGTAACTCCATGCGCTTAAAATTACACTTTACCCTGTTGCTGTTACTGCTGGTTGGGCCGGTTTTTGCTGTTGAGCACATCAAGCACTTCCACAGTGACATACAGGTTCATGCAGATGGCAACATACTGGTCACCGAAACCATCACCGTACAGGTAGAGCATAACAACATCAAACGCGGAATTTTTCGAGATTTTCCAACCTTGTATAAAACGGCCTTGTTGACTAAATCGACAGTAGATTTTGAGGTGATCTCGGTGCTGCGCAATGGCCAAGCCGAAAATCACTCCACGGAACAACTCAGCAATGGCATCAGACTCTATATCGGTAGCCCATCCCGCAGGGTTGAAAAGGGGGAGCAAGTTTATTCAATAACGTATCGCACCAACCGCCAAATTGCTTTTATGGAGGACCATGACCGGTTTGCGTGGAATGTGACCGGTAATGATTGGCGTTTCCGTATGAACCGAGTTACGGCCGAGGTACGGTTACCAGCAGGTGTTTCAATGACCATGGTCAAGCAGGGTGTATGGACTGGTTTTGCAGGTGAAGCTGGTGCTGATTACAGCAGTAAGGTCAACGACAATGTCATATTTATCGAGAGCACATCACCACTTGAGCCTTACCAAGGCATGACATTCAGTCTAGAGATACCCAAAGGCCTCATCATCAACCATTCCAACGAGTGGTTAAATTTTCTCAATGATAATTTGTTATGGGTGTTGATGTTGGTTACTTTGTTGTCATTGCTGACCTTCTATTTATTGGCTTGGCATCAGGTGGGCCGTGATCCAGAACCGGGTGTTATCATGCCCTTGTTCTATCCGCCCAAAGACATTTCTCCTGCAGCCATGCGCTATATTTTAGAGGAAAAAGCCAACCACAAGAATTTCACTGCCGCTTTGATTAGTTTGGCCGTCAAAGGTTACGTGAAGCTTAAAAAAACCAGCAGTGGTTATCAGGTCATCAAAACAGACGTCAGTGGTAAGCAGCTGGAGCCACAATCATCAGGTGAAGCCATTATTATGAAACGCCTACTCAATGGCGGCCGAAAAAAAATCACCATTGATAAAACTTACGACGCAAAAGTTAAAACTGCCATCAGTCAAGTCAGTAAAAAGCTGAAAAGTGAGTACCAAGAAAAATGCTTCAAAGACAATAAAGCACTGGGCTATTTGGGCATCGGTATCAGTTTATTGGTGTTGGTGTTTTTTATGTTGCATTTGAATGTTTTCAGAATCAATAGCCTCGCAGCTGTGGTGGCGCCCTTTGGTGTCACGGTTTTCGTGTTGTTTATGTTGTTCAAATCCAGCCGTGGTTTGTGGAATGTATTAGGCTCATTGTTCCATGTGGTCTTTATGGTCATTGTTTTCAGCGCATCTTCCGGTAATTTTTCAGCTGGTGGTTTTCCTAAGGAAGTCTTGTTTATGGCTGTGTTTTTGGTGGTGGTTAATGCCATTTTCATATACTTGCTAAAGTCTCCGACTCCATTCGGTCGCCAACTGATGGATAAAATTGAAGGATTTAAGCTGTACCTATCAACAGCAGAGCAGCATCGTTTAGACATCATGCACCCACCTGAAATGACACCTGAATTATTTGAGAAATACCTGCCTTATGCCATCGCTTTGAATGTGGAAAACCAATGGTCTGAAAGGTTTGCTAACCACCTTAAAGCGGCAGGCACAGACCCTGGTGATTATGATTACCGACCTGATTGGTATTCTGGGGGGCGGTTCAATGTTGCAAACTCAGCTGGTGGCATCGGTGAAATGAGTCGCACCATGGCTTCCAGTGTGGCGGCTGCAGCTGTACCTCCATCATCTTCATCAGGTGGTGGTTTTTCATCAGGCGGCGGCTTTTCAGGCGGCGGCGGTGGCGGTGGTGGTGGTGGCGGCTGGTGATGCCACGAATAATAATTAAATTAATATGTACAGGAGTTTAACTTATGTTTGATGAACTATTTGGTGCAATCATTGAAGGCTTGGTGGCTCTTTTTGCAGCCATTTGGGAAGGCCTGTCCAGTTTGTTTGAACTGCTGGCAGAAGGCTTCACGGCTTTGGTGCAAGGCATAGCGGGTTTGTTTATGGAAGATGCCGCTGGGGTGGGTATAGCAGCTATCTTCGCGGTATTCTTGTTGTTTTTCATCGAATTGATTGCTTGGGTGTTTTACTTTTTATTCGAGCTGGTGATGATGTTGGTGGAGCGCCGCAAACCCAAGAAAGTCAAAAAGCCAGTCATATGGCGACCTAAAGCCACAGGCAAAAACTGAAATTGTATTTAAGCACTTGCTTATAAGCACATAATTCCAATTGTTCATTGATTAGCTGCTATGCATACTGCAGGTAAGAGCTATAGCTGTAGTTGCTTTGGTTTAACCATTTGACAACATTGCCAATCATTGTGTCAGCATGCCTTTACAAAATTCTTAATGTTTGCATAAAAGCCGTAACAAAAATATGCAAATAGCTATAAACTATAAATGGTGAGTATTTATAACATTAATATAAGTAACGAAGACTGATCATGTTTGAGTTTGGCCCATATCAGCTCGATCCTGCAACCGTGCGATTGTCCAAGAATGGTGTTTCGATTGAAATAGAGCCACAAGTATTCAACACCTTATTGTTGTTGATTGAAAACCGTGAGCGTGTGGTCAGTAAGGACGAGCTACTGACTAAAATCTGGCATGGACGCGTGGTGTCTGATCATGTCATTACACGAATCATTTATGAATTGCGTAAAGCTTTAGATGATAAAAGTTCACTACACTCACACATCAGAACTGTAAGGGGTAAAGGCTACCAGTTTATTGCTATTGTCAATGAAAGCCATGGGCTTAATCAATCTAAGGGGTCCACGCACTCGACAAACAAAGCTCGGTACCAATGGTTTTTGGTTTTTGGTGTGGTGTTGTTGATGGCAGCCATTGCTGTATTATTCTATCGGAACAGCAATCAATTACACTCAGCCAATAATTTAAATTCTCAAACCAGTCCTGATATTTACCCCACCGTTGCTGTATTGCCCATCAAAGTTGAAGCAGGAAATGAGGAAATGTCCATGCTGGTACAGTCCCTGATTGATTACCTGACCAATCAACTGGCGGTTAATTTAAATATGAAGGTGGTACACCCTGACAGCTTGGTCAGTATGAATGAACAGTTAAATGATGTTTATGCTGTCCAAGCAGCCACTCGAGCTGATTACATTATTCAAGGCTTCATCGAGCCCATCGCAGCACAACGGGTTAATTTACACCTGAGTTTATATAAAAACAATCAAGACGGTGAGTTGCAGCCTTTCCCTTTAGGGGCATTTGAATTCCCTTACCCGAAAAGTGCCAAGGAACTGAATGATTTATACAAACAACGCAAAGTAACGGTAAGGAGTATCATTCAAATCATCAAGCCAGGCATGGTCATCAAAGACAATGGCGAAACCGAAACCAATGACCCTGAAGCCTATAGGCTGGTCATTGCAGCCCATCACATGTCACGCAAGGACGACTGTAAAGATTTGCGGCGAGCAGAGCATTTGTTACTGAAAGCAGTGCAAAGAGATGATGAATTTGCTTATGCTTACTACCAATTGTTTGCCAATTATTTTAAACGTGTTTGGATGTGTGGTGATTCGATTGATTACCATCAAAAAGCCTTGGCTATGGCAGAAATCGTTCAGCGTTTGGCGCCGAATTCTTACAATCCCATAGCACTGGGTATGAATGCCATATTAATTGAATCAAACCAAGTGGAGAAAGCATATGAGCTATTCAAAGACGCCGATTGGAATGACCCTGATGCCATTAACCACAAAAACTATGCTTTAAGGTACGCTGGGTTTTTAAGTTTAGCCAGTCGACAAATAGATCGGATTTTACAATTAGATCCCTTTTTCTTCAGTGAAAAGCCCATCAACCAAGCGCCTAACAGTTTGTTGTATTTGAATCGTTTTGATGAGTACGTCGCTTTGCTGGCGTTGCCTGGAAATTCTTACCATGATTATTACCGCGGGTTGAGTTTGCTGTTTGCCAATAAAACCACAGAAGCCAAGGTGATTTTACAAAATGTGGTTGATAAACAGTCGACTGATTTATTCAGCCAGCTTTCCCAAGCTTTGTTATTTATCATTGAGGGTAACCATACAGCCGCACTTGAGGTGGTTGATGCAATGGTTAAGCAGCGCAAAGAAAAAAAACACACCGATGGTGAAATGACCTATAAGTTGGCACAGTTATATGCCCTGGCTGATGCACCTCAACTGGCCTTAACAATGCTACAGACTGCAGTTGATCAGGGTTTCTTTCCGATGAATTACTTTTTACATGATCCAGCTTTGGCGTCAATTCAAAATACCACAGAATTTTCTGCCATCATTCAACAAGCCACCAAACGGCACCAAAATTTTGCGGCACGGTTTGATTTGGCTGCAGAAGTTAAGAGCCAATAGCGGGTGTTATGAACATTTGGCCATGAGGCCAATTTACCGGTGAATCTTTTTAGCAGCGCTACTGGTCATTTATTCTGAATCGAGCCCGTAGCAAGTCATGCATCACGAGCAAACACACAGTTAATTATTCGTTCTGTCTTTAAAACTCAAGCAATCATCAGGTAATCATGATTAATTCCTCATAATCATCTCCGCATAAATTCCTAATATTAACCCTACATGTTGGGCGGTATTTATATTGCTTAAAAATTATGAATTTTTAATAAAAGGAATGAGTCATGAAAAATATATTATTCAGTTTTTTAGTTCTTCTTTGTGGGGTATCAAGTGCAGCTATTTTTCAAGTGAATTTAACTGTTCAAGATCAAATTGATGGCAACCCTGGTGATGGGGTGTGTGCTATTCCTTCAGGTGGTTTTTGTACTTTACGTGCGGCCATAATGGAAGCCAATGCCTTACCCGGTTCAGACATCATTGTGTTACCTGGTAATGCCACCATCAGATTGGCTATAACTGGTTCAGGTGAAAACTCAGCAGCAACTGGAGATCTTGATATCACAGATGCGGTTGCCATAGGGGCCTTCACTGAGTCAACAGCAGATTTTCCTACAGTGGACGCCAACCTGTTAAATGACCGAGTTTTCCATGTTTTAAACAGCAGTGGCACCGTTTCGTTTGTTAACATGGGCATCATCAGTGGTGCAGCTGGTGCTGGTGATGGTGGTGCCATCAGCATCAGTACCAATAATCAGGTCAATATCACACGGGTGTGGTTCGAAGACAATACAGCAGATTCTGGTGGTGCAATTTTTATGAATGCTTTGAGTGAGTTGTTAATCACTGACAGTGTTTTTGTCGGGAATGCAGCGGTTTCTCAAGGTGGTGCTGTGACTGTATTAGGACCTGCGGAGATCAATCAGTCAACCCTCTTTGAAAACTTGAATTTCAATAACGAGTTCAAAGAAGCTGTGTTTGTAGGAAGAAATGATTTTGGACCGGATGGTTTAACCCTGAAAAATTCTACAGTATTCAATAACTCAAACACCGGAATTTATGCCTTGGCAGCGGATGTAACCGTGCAAAACAGCACTTTTTCGGGGCATTCAGATCGTGGCATAGGTATTAACCCAGGTGGTGGGATAACCCCAGATTTAAGAATCAGTAATTCTGTATTTGACCAAAATGCATTTAATTGTTCAGCTGGTGCAGTTAACAGCTTAACCAATAATTGGAACACTTCATCTGATAACGCTTTTTGTTTTCCAAGTAATCCGGTGGGTACCTCAACCATCAATATTGAAGACCCCAAGCTGTCTTCGCTTAAAGTGGACGACGAAAACTGGCACCGCTATTACCGACCTGGGTTTTACAGTCCAATCGTTGACAGCGCACACCCCGCTGCTCCTGGTCCTGGCCTGGGTTGTGAAGCTGAGGATCAAAGAGGCGTGGCGCGAACCCAAGACGGTGATCACGATGGCAGTGCCCGCTGTGACCGGGGAGCCATTGAGTTATTGGAAGATGTTATATTTTATGATGACTTTGATATTGTGTACTGATTCAAAGCTGAGCCGTATATTGTTCGTCTGAATATGTGAGTTTTGCAGTTTAAACCTTGGTTGTAGGTTTAAACTGCAGTGTTGTGAGTCTATACTCATTGTTGTGCTTGTGCAGTTTAAAGTCGCTTAATTAATTGCAGCGATTCACCTGTTCAATCGGTTGTTAATCAAATCGGTCACCACTGCAGGTTCTGCCAAAGTGGAAATGTCACCCAGGTTTTCATGTTCATTGGCCGCTATTTTCCGTAAGATTCTGCGCATGATTTTACCGGAACGGGTTTTCGGTAAGCCAGGTGCCCATTGAATGATGTCAGGCGTGGCAATGGGGCCAATTTCTTTGCGTACCCATTGCACCAATTCGGCCCTGAGGTCATCATCTGCGGTGATGTGGTTGTTCAGCGTCAGGTAAGCATAAATGCCTTGGCCTTTGATGTCATGAGGGTATCCAACCACTGCGGCTTCTGCCACTGCAGGGTGAGCCACCAAGGCGCTTTCCACTTCAGCGGTACCCATGCGATGCCCTGACACATTAATCACATCATCGGTGCGGCCAGTGATCCAATAGTACCCATCTTCATCACGCTTGGCACCATCTCCAGTGGTGTACACTTGCGCAAAAGCTGAAAAGTAGGTGAGGAAAAAACGGTCATGATCACCATAAACAGTGCGCATTTGACCTGGCCAAGAATCGGTGATGACCAAGTTGCCGCTGGCGGCACCCTTAAGTTCATTACCCTCATTGTCTAACAAAGCCGGTTTGATACCGAAAAAAGGTCGCGACGCTGAACCTGGCTTTAAGTCGGTGGCACCTGGCAGTGGAGTGATCATGATGCCGCCGGTTTCAGTTTGCCACCAAGTATCCACAATCGGGCAGCGTGCATCGCCCACCACATCATGGTACCATTTCCATGCTTCTGGGTTGATGGGTTCACCCACAGAGCCCAAGACCCGCAGTGATTGTCTTGAGGTGCTTTTAACTGGTTCATCGCCTTGTTTCATCAAAGCCCTGATGGCTGTTGGGGCGGTGTAACAGATGTTGACTTGGTGTTTGTCACAGATTTGCCAAAAGCGACTGTAGTCAGGGTAGTTGGGCACACCTTCGAACATCAAGGTGGTACAACCATTGGCCAATGGTCCATAAACCACGTAACTGTGACCAGTGATCCAGCCTATGTCTGCAGTACACCAATACACATCACCGGGTTGTAAATCAAACACATATTCATGGGTCATTGAGGCGTAGACTAAATAGCCTCCACTGGTGTGCAAAACGCCTTTGGGTTGGCCAGTTGAACCTGAAGTATACAGAATAAACAAAGGGTCCTCGGCATTCATTGGTACGGCTTCACAGTCGGTCCCTACATCACTGCTGACCTCATGGTACCAGTGGTCGTGTTCCAGCCAGTCAACTTCTGAGTCCGTTGTTTTGATCACCAATACAGACTCTAAATAGTCTTTAACGCCAACTTTTTGGGTGGCTTTATCAACATTGGCTTTCAATGGTATGGGCTTAGCACCGCGAACACCTTGGTCTGCTGTGATCACCAATTTAGATTGACAGTTGATGATGCGGTCACCCAGTGCATCGGGTGAAAAGCCACCAAAAACCACTGAATGCACAGCCCCAATACGGGCACAAGCCAGCATGGCATAAGCTGCTTGTGGGATCATAGGCATGTATAAAGTGACTCGGTCGCCTTTTACTACACCCATCTTTTTCAAGGTGTTGGCAAACCGACACACTTCTTCATGTAATTGGGCATAACTGATGTGTTTGCTTTCATTGGGGTTGTCAGCTTCCCAAATAATGGCTGTTTGGTTGGCTTTTTCAGGCAAATGTCGGTCGATACAGTTGTGGCTGATATTCAATTCACCATCGGCATACCAATTGATGTGCAGTTGGTCTTGTGCAAATGACACGTCTTTGACTTGGGTATAGGGTTTAAACCAATCCAGACGTTGTCCATGTTTGGCCCAAAATGCTTCGTTGTTGTCTATGCTGTCTTGGTACATGGTCAGGTATTGTTGGTCGTTACACAGGGTAGTGTCACTGATGGAGGGTTTGACTGGGTATATTTTATTCATGGTTATTTAGGTATTAATGTGGTTAAAGTAACGGTTAATTCATGCCTGGAAATGAACTGACTTTTTTAACTTCAATGTCTGGAAATGAGTCAACCACTTGAACCTTAAAATCAGGAAAGCTACTGACTTCTTGCCACTGGCCACACTTATCTGGAAAGCTCGACACAAATTCTACATTGATGTCAGGAAAAGAACTGACATATTTGATTTTTAAATCAGGAAATGAATCAACAAACTGAACTTTGCCTTTTAATTCTATGCCATTGTGGTAACAAGATTTTTCGGAGCTACTGCCAGAAGATTCATTGCTTGAAGATTGGCTGCTGGCATAACTGGCTTTGGCACTAAAAGGACTGGATGTTTTTGGGTAAGAGCTGCCGCCTTCAAAAATTGTTAATACCAAGATGACGGCGATGATCGCGATGGCGATTTTAAGGTCTTTATTCATACTCATACTCCTCAATTGGTTGTTGTTATTAGTTATAATTTTAACTCTTGCCAGTGCATCTGTCGACTGGCAAAGTTTGCAGTGATTCAGTGGCTGTTATATTTGATCTGTTGCTTACTTTTTCATGATCATAACCATGATACTCATTGCATAAGCTGCCAATATCTTTTCATCCAATAACAGGGTTCTGCCATCCAGTGATTGCATGGTGTTTGAAACGGTTTGTATGACCACCCCTAATAAAGCCAACATGGCGGCGGTGTGGGCTTTTTGTTTGGAAATTTGTTTGTCACCAAGTTGGTAGGTTTCGTTGTTTTGCTCTTGTAGTGCCAGCTTTAAACCCGTGCCTGCAACAATCAATGACATGAATAAACTCAAGTATTCACTGTAAAAAGGGACTGTATCCATTGTTGTACTTGCTCAAATACTTGATTATAAAACAATTGACACATAGATAATTAGATGATAATCTAAATAAAATGCAAGAAACTCCTAAACAAGAATCATTATTCACAGCGATTGCTGACATGCAAAGGCGAAAAATATTGGCCTTATTGAAGCAAGGTGAAATGTCAGTGGCTGAAATCAAAGCTAATTTTGAATTCAGCGGGGCCACTTTATCGCATCATTTAAAAATACTTAAACAAGCTGAACTGGTGCGCGTAAGGCGACAAGGGCAACAGCGCATTTATACTTTAAATTTAAGTGTGGCGGAGGAGCTGATGCTGTTAATGAATCAATTATTAAGAAAACGAGAAAGTAATGAATAGTCCTGGCTGTTCTTTAGGCTCTCCTATGGCAGAGATTACATATGAAAAATAACAAAACACTGTTTACAGTCATGTTGGTGCTTATCATCACTTGGGTGGTGGCATTCATCTACGCGCCTCAATTACCGGAGCAAATACCTACCCATTGGAATGCCAGTGGCGAAGTTGACGGGTACACCAACAAGCCTTGGGGTGTGTATATGTTGCCAGTCATTTCAACGCTGCTGAGTATGTTGCTGTTGGTATTGCCTAAAATTTCACCCAAAGGATTCAAGCTGGACAGTGCCAAAAAAGTGTATGACATCATTGTCTTGGTGATGGCTGGGTTTATGTTGGCAGTTATGGTTTTGAGTTTTGAAGCTGCATTGAATAATGAGTTGAATATGAATCAATGGATGTTGGGCGCCATGGGGGTGTTGTTCTTGATTATTGGTAACTACTTAGCCAAAGTGCCAAAAAACTTTTTCTTGGGCATCAGAACCCCTTGGACACTGGCGTCAGATGAAGTGTGGTACAAAACCCATCGTTTGGGCTCATGGACATTTGTGACAGCTGGTCTGTTGGTGGTGTTGTCGGCTTGTTTATCACTGCCAGTAAGTTGGGCCATTGCTGCATTGATGGTGGCCGCGTTGTTGCCAGTTGTTTATTCACTGCTGCTGTATAAGAAAATCGAAGGTTTTAACGATGTAGAGTGAATGTTGGTGTAAGTTGGCGTCTGCATGACTGATCCACTGAATTTAGTTTGTATAGCCTGTAAGGGTGTAAATTCACCCAGTGTTATGTTGTAAAATAGCCCAAATACTTGGTAAAGACTTGAGTGTGCAGCTTAATAAAAAGACCAAAGTGCTGTCATCAATACAGTTTAGATAAAGTCAAAGTTTGTGGCTTAATGATTCATTTAACAATAACACATGGGTTTCAATGGCAGATATATTCAGCTTAATTTTGGCTTTTATAACCACCGGTTTGGTGAGTTTTTTGTTGTTTTACGTGATGCTAAAACAACGCGACCTGGCGACTGTTGAGACGCTGGAAAAAAAGCACAAAGGTGGCTTGAAACGTTTAAAGAAAGAGCTGAAAGCAGCACCATGGTCTTGGCAAAATGTAGTGATGTCCAAGTGGGTTGCATTTGGCGGAGGTTTTTACGGCGTCATGGCGGTACTGACTTATGTGGCAGTGGAGTTGGTAGAAGTGGTGGAATTTTTCACCAGTGAAGGCTCCTTGTTCGCTACTTTGGCTGATTTAGGCTTTGGCGATTTGATCAATTTTTTCATCAATTCATTGATGAATTTTATTATCGCAGTATCGTGGCCAATTTACTGGTTGAAGAACATCACTGGTTACAGTCCTTGGGTTTGGTTTGTGGTGGTTTATGCAGCTTATTTAAGCGGACAGTTCATGGCCAAAAACACTGCCAATCCTTATCGTCATTGAACTGAAGCCATTTAACTGGTGTAGTACCAGCAGTAAAAGCCTGTGTCAATGCTTTTGCAGCCGATGAAAACAATGCAAATGTTTTAACTGTTGTTTGAACGCACAATGGCTGTTGGGGTTAAAGACTGTGATAGATTACCGCACTGCAGCCTGAATAGAAAAATCAACTGAACGCCAGCAATCAAAGGTATGACCATAAGGCAAGTTAGCCTTTTGTTTTGATTGCAAACCGTAGAATTAACCAGTTGAATGTACATGTTCAGCAGGAGACCACGTTCAGCTTTTTTTATTGGGTATTTTCCAAACGCTGGCTGCTGTTTTTGTGGCTGGTTTTGTTGTTGCTTGGTCTTTAGTTGGTTTTTTTTGTGTGGTATTTTCTGTGTCTGAATGAGGCGTCTTTGCTGTATAAGGGCTGCGTTTTGCAGTGGCTTTTTTGAGACTCAGCTTACCTTTGTTGATTGGTGTTTCAACATCTTTGATTGGGGTTGACTTAGTTGTGTGGTCTTCAGGCCTTGCAGATTTTATCGCGGGTGATTTTGTCGCGGCAGCTTTGGGTTTATTGGTTTGACCTCGGTATTTAAGCTGTAAACCTTTCATGAACTTACGCAACATTTGATTTTTACAGACACGGTAGTGTTTGTGGTCTTTTTTACGGAATAGGGCGCTGAACTCATGTTTGCTGATCTTAAAGTCTGCCAATTCCATAATGGCCAATGCTTCTTCGGCTTTGAGGTGAAATGCAATTTTCAGTTTCATCAGTATCAGGTTATTGTCTAACTTTTGTTTGACTTTGGCAGTAGGTTCCTCTTTTTTGCCCCTTTTTTCTATAATCAAAGCATCCAGAAAGTCCACCAACGTTTCATCAGGTAACGGCACAAACCCTTCCTCTTCTTCGCGTTTAAGCCATAGGTTAACCTGTTGCTCAGTAGCGGTTACATTCACATGTTTGAAGATTTTTGTGATTTGGTTGTCTTTCAAATCTAAAATATAGCGGGTTCTGCGCAGGATGTCGTTGTTATTCATGTTGGTTTTTATTTTTTGTGCTGTGAAATTATTGACTGCACAGTTTAACTGATTTATTGCTTGCTTGAATAGCCAATCCAGATTTAAAGCACAAATAGCTGCATTCTGGCTGTTTTACCGTTAAATGTTTATACTGGTGCATAATTTAAGCTGAGTTAATCACATGAAATATAAAACCCTCATCCTGTTTATTTGTTGCTCATTTCTCCCAGCAGATGCGCAAGTTTCCAAGCCGCTGGAATTACTGGATGTGTTTAACTTGGAATACGTGTCAGAGCCACAGATTTCACCCGATGGCAGCCAAGTGATTTATACCCGCAATTTCAAAGATGTGATGACAGATAAAAATCACAGTAACTTGTGGTTGATTGATTTTAAAGGAAAGAATAATCGGCCATTGACCACAGGCAACCACAATGCACGTGCTGCAAGGTGGTCACATGATGGAACAAAAATTGTTTTTTTATCTGATCATGCTGATGATAAAACCAAATTATACTTGATGTGGATGGACAGCTTACAATCAGTGGCTTTAAGTAACAGCGCCATTGCGCCCAGCGATGTCGCTTGGTCTCGTGATGACCAGCACCTGGTGTTTACACAATTTGTACCTAAGGCCAAACATTCATTGGTAACTATGCCTGCCAAACCAGCTGGTGCACAATGGAATAAACCACCTGTTTATATTGATGACATGAAATACCGGGCTGATGGCCAAGGTTATTTGTCTGCTGGTAACCAACAAATTTTCAGTTTGTCAATTGATGGAGGTACGCCAAGACAACTCACAGATTCAGCATTTGATCATCGGTCACCGGTTTGGTCAGCGGATAAACAAAACATATTCTTTACAGCTAATTTGCATGCTAACCATGAGTTTGAACCACTGAATACAGAAATATATCGGCTGCAGTTGAGTGATTTAAGTGTGTTCGCATTGACTGAAAGGTTTGGCCCTGATGCCGATGCGCAACTGTCTCCAGATGGCAAAAAGTTGGCGTATTTAGGCTTTGATGATACGTTTCAAGGCCATTCAGTGCGGCAACTTTATGTCATGGATGTGGATGGTGAAAACCATCGATTAATTTCACAGGAGTTAGATCGTTCGGTACAAGGAATGAGTTGGTCCTCAGATTCTAAAGGTTTGTATGTGCAATATACCGATCAGGGCGATGGTAAATTGGCGCTGCTTAAACTGTCAGGAAAGCGCACACCAATAGCCCAACAGTTGGGTGGGTTGTCATTAGGAAGACCATACAATGCCGCAGCGTTTTCAGTGTCAAATAACAACCGGGTTGCCATCACCTTAGGTGGAACTGCGCACCCAGCTGATTTGGCAGTGGTAGAACACAAAAAAGTGCGTCGCTTAACGCAAGTCAATGAAGATTTATTCAGTTATAAACAATTGGGTGCTGTGAAAGAGTTGTGGTGGAAATCTTCGGTAGATCAACAACCTGTTCAAGGTTGGTTGGTAACCCCCCCCAACTTTGATGCCAAAAATAAATACCCCTTGATCCTTGAAATACATGGTGGCCCTTTTGCCAGTTATGGTGCAGTGTTTTCCGCCGAAGCCCAGTTGTTTGCGGCAGCAGGCTATGTGGTGCTGTATGCCAACCCACGTGGCAGTATTGGCTATGGGCAAGCTTTTGCCAACGCCATCCACCATGACTACCCCAATAATGACTACCATGACTTGATGTCTGGGGTAGATGCTGCCATTGCTGAAGGTTATGTTGATGAAACACAATTGTTTGTTACCGGTGGCAGTGGTGGTGGCGTATTAACGGCGTGGATCATTGGTCATACCAATCGTTTTAAGGCCGCAGTGGTGGCAAAACCAGTGATTAATTGGATGAGTTTTGTTTTATATGCAGATAACCCAGGTTTTTTCTATAAGTATTGGTTTGCCAATAAGCCGTGGGAAGATGCAGAAAATTACCTAAAAAGATCACCACTGTCATATGTGGGTAATGTAACCACTCCTACCATGTTGTTAACCGGTGAAGAAGACTACCGAACACCGATAGCTGAATCTGAGCAGTACTACGCGGCACTGAAATTACAAAAAGTAGACGCCGCAATGGTCAGAATACCGGGTTCGAGTCATGGGATTGCCAATCGGCCCAGTAATTTAGTGGCTAAAGTGGTAAGTATATTGGCTTGGTTTGATAAGTACAGGTCCAGTTGATTAGCTAGCAAATAGCCCGGTAAATGTGTTGTTTAATTGATGTTACCTTGAGATTTGAAGAAGTCATACTTGACTTGGTAAATTGATTTGGTTTTTTTGTGCCGTGTATTGTCTATAGCTTGGTTCAGGGCTTTAAGTGCTTGGTTGGGGCGGCCCAACATAAAATTGGCTTTGGCAATACCGGCATAGGGTTGGTGTAAATAGTCGGCCAGCTCAATGGCTTTTTCGAAGTACTTGATGGTGTTGGTGTAATTTTTTTCATTGAATTCAGAATTGGCTAAATCAATCCAGTTAAATGGGTCTTTGTTATTGTGATTCGCAAGTTTTTTTGCCACCACAGCCGCTTCATTGTGTCGACCTGCATTGAGCAGTAATTTATGGTAGTTGTTCAGTAACTCAATTTGGTCGGTTTTAAGCGATAAACCATACTTAAAAACTCTTTCAGCAACTTGTTCATTGTCGATGCGCCGGTACAAAACACCCAGCATGTTTATAGCTGCAGGGTTGTCTGCTTGATGCTTGATGGCCGTCTTTAAATGCCAATATGCCAAGCTGTTGTTTTCTTTTATAATTGCTTCTGCAGCTCGATTGATATAAAACATGGCGAAAAACTCTGCTTTTTTAACTCGCCTTAATGTCCTCGAGCCAAATGAAGGAAAGTAATCAATTCTGATTTTTCGATTTGAGTTAACATATTGCTTGGTGTTCCTGATTTCTTTGGTATAGACCACAGTGCGAATGTGTTGCGAAGTGAGTTGTATGTTATTTTCAAGTTGAAAAACAGGTTCAGTTCTGGCTATTTCAAAACCAGTGCCGACATTGACCAAATTAGACAGTGCTCTGGTCAAAATAGCCAGTGACAAACAATTACCTGAGTTCTTAGATAATGATTCAGCGGCCATAGTTGTTTCAGCGTGAAAGTTAAAGTACTGTAAGCGTGATTTTAAATATTTGTAAACCCGCTCACTGTCTGACAAACTGCGGTAATCCGAACTGTTATATGCTTTAATAAAGTCCCTTTCTTGTTCAGGAGTTAATTCAAAAACCTGGTCAATATTTGGGATGTTTTTTACGGGTTCAAACAAATGATCAACAAACAAATCCTGTTCAGTGTAATTGTTCTTGATTTCAAAACGTGCGGTAGATTGGCAAGCGGCTATGAAGATGAAAGCCATCAGAATGGGCAATACAGTGAATTGATGTGCCGTAAATCTTTGCATACTATTTATTATAAACAGCATTGAGGTGCTCTGTCAGCGGTTTTTGAATAAATTTTTTGGCCTTAATAAATTTCAATAGGTCTGAACTTGTTTGGTCTATAGCTTGACCTTTTGCGTGTCCTTTATTGTCAGCACAAAATGTTTAGAGTTGATATCTATTTCTTCATACCAATAATTAGGCCGCATTGCAGGCATAATATTTGGTGTTAAATCTCACAATTGTAATTAATCAATGGAACTATAACGCCGTAGTTGTGCAGCCTTTAAGGGTGGCAATCATGTGCTGAGGTTTTTGTTTGGATTTAGTTTAAAACTGTCTTAAGCTGTGGTGTATGGCTGGATTAAACCAAACCATCAACTACTTAATAAAAGTTATTATTAAAATGTTGAAATTAAATGAATTTTACAATATTGCAAAAGCCCATTTAGGTTGTTGGCTTCAGACAATCAGTTATATAAACCACCATTTATCGGTCGGCTGAAGTTGGCAACTTTGGACAACGCTTAATGGTATGAAATGCATGGTATGGTGATGGCTGAAAAACACCATTTGTTACATCACTGGCTGTTGACTAATCAGACCAAATCATGCAACTCACAAAAATCTTTAAATGATTCTGCCAATAAAGCCACATCTGTCGCAGGCGAGACAGATGTTCTGACCACGTAATCCTTATCGTCTTCTTTGGTGGTGCCTTGGGTTGATGTAGCGGGTATGGTCCAGTAGCTGCCTTTGAGTTGGCCGTAACTGACACAGTTTTTACAGGTATCTGGATGCCTTTCTATCATGAATTGAATTAATTTTTTATTCAGTTCTTTTTGTAGTGATTGTTTTTCTTCAACTGTGTCAGCTTCTACAGGCAGGTCCAGCGAGAAGACTGAAGGCTTAAAACCTCGTTCAGCGATGCCATCACTGACATAAAATATTTTGGCACCTGGTAATATGGTTTGGATTCGTTGTACAAGATCACGGGTTTTTTGGTAAGCTTTTACGATACGTTCTGGCATTGATGGCATGGTTTCAGCCAAAATATTCAACTGGTGAAATTGGGCAGCATTATCAGATAACCTCAAGTGTGCTGAAATCAAATGCATCAAATCGCTGCCTGCTTGATTGGCTGCACAGTAGCCTGCGATGCAGCGACCACCACTGGGAAATTTTGAACCGCTAGAAAATGAGATGGTTTTAACCGATTTTAATTCGCTGTCACCATGCAATAACTTCACATCAGGACAAAAAGTTTGGTCAACCATAAAGGTTGGTTCAACAGCTGTGTTGGTCTTGTTGGTCAGACGGGTTTTGCTCAGGGTTTCACCCAAAGCTGCCATATCGGGTACTTCCACTCTGGGATTGGTCGGAATTTCGGCCAACACGATGGGCACACCGTCAATTTCAGCCACAGCGTTCAAAGCCACTTCTAAGCTTTGTACCAAGTCTGCGCCACCATCTACCAATAAGTCAACAATGTCCACTCCGGGGATTAATTCTGCCACGCGCCGTGATTGGTCATTGGTACCGCCATAACAGTTCGGTGGTAACACGATTCGGATGGGTTTATTCGGGTGTTGAGTTTGTGCATCTTCTATCAGACCCATTAAAATGGCATATTGAATGGATAAACCACTGGTGGCAATTAATGGCGCCGACTCACTGCCGGTGTTGTCGCGAATACAGTTAGCCACAGTGATGGCTGCTTCATCTTCCAGTTCAGTTGCTTGGGTAGGTAGTCCAGCTAATTCATTTAATACAAACAAACAATTGACCGGTGATGCTGCAATGCTTTCTCTTCTTCTGACATGTTGTACCGCTGCTACTGTCGCTATTGAGTCATCGGCATGAATAACCATGTATGAGCCCAAAACATCATGTAAATTGATCGTCGCATCAATGTTCGGGTTTCTGCTTAAATCTGTGGTGGGTGGTTGTTGGGTGACATAAATAACCGTGGCATCCTCAAGTGGTAAAATGTCTAGGGGACTGGAGACCCGAGTTAACTGATATTGGTAACCATATACATTGTTTAACCTGTCTTCATCTAACAGCGGTGAAAAATTGCCATCGTAATAAATGTGCGTGGCTTTATCTTCAATGGCATTTTGGCGCAATAGGGCCAATATTGGCATGGTTTTAGAGGCAAATGTGATGACCTGTTCATCAGCAACCTGATTGATTTCAGCCAACAGCCATTCCAATAAACTCGATAATTGATGGCCCAAGCGAATGTAGTCATAAGCAGTAGGTAGCTCATCGAGTTTTGCTGGTGTAAG
Source organism: uncultured Marinicella sp. (assembly GCA_947502595.1). Classification (GTDB taxonomy): domain Bacteria; phylum Pseudomonadota; class Gammaproteobacteria; order Xanthomonadales; family Marinicellaceae; genus Marinicella. The sequence goes on from CANNAM010000007.1 coordinate 78,604, forward strand.
TTCACCGGTGGCGATCAAGTTGTTAAGTTCAGCTAAAAACTCAGACTTGGCTGCCGATTCATTGTAAATATCCAGCCGGTGGGTGGTGAGTTGTACCCAATCTTGCGGTAGGTTATTGAGCAGTGTTTTGATGGAATTGTGTAAAGCAGTGTTATTCAATGATGTCTCCAAATACCAAGTCGATTGCATGACCAGAGTGATGCAGTTGTGTTGTTAAGGGTTAATTGTATGGGCAATTGCTTTGAGTTCAACATCAGTATTTGATTTCTCAGCAACTGATTCATTGAAATGGCACATCACAACGTTCCAGTCCCGTGATTTAAGCCATGCAGGATGAGTTTTCCCTTCACAATTGTGTCTGCATTGCTAAAGGTTTAAAATTTATAAGCAGAACTTTGAAGACTGAAAAATATAAACTCAGTTCAAATTTAAGCAAAATGATGGGCTTTGCTCAGCACAATTCATCAAGCAACAGCATGAAAGCATGCTTTCATGATGAAATTTCTCTCTTTACAACTGGTAGCGGTTTATTGGGCTGGTCATTAAGGCTATTATGTGGGGCTTCGCGGCGCTCAGCCCAAAACTACCTGACTTAGTCAAGCAGTATATAAATGCGTTTTAATCCCGATATAATCGGATAATGGCGCATTAATGCTTTTTATACTCGATATGATCGAATAATGGTGCATTTACTAACTATAGAATACACCAGTTTTTAGCAATAAAGCTTCAAATGCTGCGAAAAACAACCGATTTAAGTAACAGTTAAGGTTAAAATGCATGTTTAATAAGTTGTTATGTGATGGGTAGGCATGAGTAAAAGGGTATTACTTATAATTTTGCCAACTACCGTATTGGCATTTTCTGGGCTAGCAGTATGGTCTTATCTCAGTGAAGTGTGGCCTCTGGAAATATCAGTATACTTCGCTGTAATGTCAGTTGTTGCTGGCTATACTGCCCGCCAATCGGTATTTATTCAAAGTTCGTTAGTTTGGGAAGTTGAAGACCTAAATAAACAAGAGCTAAATGATTTGGCATCATCAATAGTTCGAGATTACACAATATTTTTAATAGTTCATGGTGCAATTGTCAGTGCATTATATTTTGTGTTGTACTGGCTTAGCACTGTAATAGGTAGCACATAACAATCGCAAGCAGTCGGAAACCAAAAGCTGTGCGCCTTTGTGCATTTGCTTCGCAAATTATCGCACAAAGGCGCACAGCTTTTGGTTCCGCTGTTGCGGGCGTTAGCTTCCTAAGTACTTGCATAATTCAGAGTGATAGAATAGTATCACTCTATGAAAACAGAACTCGTAACAACCTTGAAACGCCAAGCCACGAAAATACTCTCAGACTTGCGCGAGTCCAAAGAGCCCGTACTAATAACCGAGCACGGTCAGCCGTCTGCCTATCTTATTGATGTAGACTACTACGAAATGCTGCAGAATCGTATGAGTATTCTAGAAGGCATTGCTCGTGGCGAAACTGCCATTCAAGAAGGACGTACTTATACGCACACGGAAGCTAGAGAGAAAATGGCCAAATGGCTCAAATAGTATGGACGGAGTCAGCCCTAATCGATCTTGATGAAATCGCTGAGTATATTGCACTTGATAAACCCAATGCGGCACATAATCTAGTTCAACAGGTCTTTTCAAAGGTTGAGCATCTAGAGCAATTTCCAAATTCCGTAAAAAAGCCGTCTGAGCTCTCACGTAACACCCGCTATAGAGAACTCGTAGTTAAACCATGTCGTATTTTTTACCGCGTTCAGGAAGAAAAACTATACATCGTCTATGTAATGCGAAGCGAAATGCTTTTGCGTAAATACATGCTGAGTGAGTGCCACCCAATCGGCAGCTAACAAGGCAATGAAACGGCTAACGGTAAAATTGCCCCTTATCGCGGCGTATTGTGTTGCCCTTAACTGGAGCGTTAAATGTTAGAATTGAGACCTAATTGTGAATGTTGTGACAGGGATTTGCCACCAGAATCTACAGCGGCACTGATTTGTTCATTTGAATGCACCTTTTGTACAAGTTGCGTTGCGGGTATTTTAAATAATCAATGTCCTAATTGTGGTGGTGATTTTGTAAGCAGACCAATAAGACCTGTTGCTGCATTAAAAAATTATCCAGCGTCAACTGAACGCGTGCTAAAAGAAAACGGTTGTGTGCCAAACACATGGCATGAACTTCAAATGGAATAAAAGCAGCTGGTTAGGCTCCATTTCGCTTCACATTTCAACAATCTATTTCTTATTCGCTTAACCGGGCGTTAACCAAACATAAATGAAAACCATGAATCATATTTAATGTATTTAGCCATGGTTGGCTGCTTTCTCAGTTTGGTTGCTCATCTGTGCGGGTACATTGGCATTGGTCGGCCATTTGGAATGGATCCCTGGCCATTGCATATTGGGGTGATTGTGGTTTGTATACCTGCTGTATTTGCGGCGCAAAAATTATCCAAAGGTTACCTGCAAGATGAAATGTGGCACGCTGTTTTGCGGGGCTGTCCTGAATGGATGAAGTCGCTTTTTGTAGTGATTTTTGCTTATGCCTTTATAAGCTTTTTTATGTTTATTCTTGTTACAGACAATGCGGCCAATGTTGTCAATGAAGCCAACAAATTGCGTGGTTTTTCTGGGCATTGGCTGGTTTTTTATTATGTATCCTATGCGATACTTTATTCTTACCATAAGGTTATGCTGAATGATTCGGGCTAGACTACGCCCATAAAATACATTAATACAGTCCATGCTGTTTGATGTATTTTATGCTGCTGGCGGATAGGAATTCACTCACTGACTGCAGGTCGCAACTTATGGTGGCGCGCAATTGTGTTGAAGAAATATTAATAGATGGCAGGCCTGTTACCACAAAGACATTGGGGTTGAGGTCCTGCAGTTGGTTGATAAAACTGTCGTTGATATTGTGGCCAGGTCGTTGGTGAATCAATAGACCATGTTCTTTGGTGAGTGATTGCCAGTTGTGCCACTTTCTGAATTTTGGCCAACGCCCGGCAAAATGATCGGCACTTAAGACAAATAATTTAGGCGCTGCTTCAATGGCTGTTAAAGTGTCGTAGCTGTAACTTTTTTTATTGGTTTCCAAGAACAATTGCTGTTCAATATCAGACACATAAACAGGTATGTTGTTTTCAATTCTTATTTGTTCAGCCACCAGTTCACACATGTTAAAACGGTGTTTAAACGCGGTACTGGGCTGCGTTTTATCCGCTATTAAGTTGGCTTGGTAAGTTGGTACCAAGAGAAATTTTTGTATGCCAATGTTGTTGGCCTGAGCAAACTCAAAACTATTCAGAATGACTTGCTCATGGCCCTTGTGTATGGGGTCAGCGGTGAGGCCGAATACAAGTGTGTAGGCTGATTTATTCATGGTTGGCTTTTGTTATGAGATATACATTATAAGTGGAGTCATTGCTGCAATTGTTGTTCTTTCGCAATGACATGATTTTGTCGGGTTTATTCAAGTGAACCCTGATAATACATACTTTAGACCAACCGTTCTTTTTGTTTGTTAAACTTTTTAACCATCAATGTCGATAACCATTGGTGATTGGCATTCGTCGGTCTTTGCCAAAGGCCATTTGGGTCACACGGGGGCCAGGTGCGCCTTGTTGGCGTTTGTATTCATTGCGGTCGACCATGTTCAATACTTTGGTTACCAGCTTAATGTCTTGATTCAATGACTTGGCGATTTGTGCAGCATCTTTGTGATGGTGGATGTAGGCTTTGAGGATTTCATCCAGTACCGCATACTCTGGCAGTGAATCTGAATCTTTTTGATCAGGCCTGAGTTCAGCCGATGGGGGTTTTGCTATGGTGTTCAAGGGAATCACGGGACCTGCTGGGTCCAGCTTGTTGCGGTATTCACACAAGGCATAAACCTGCAGTTTAAATAAATCTTTGATGGGGGCAAAACCACCAGCCATATCACCGTACAAAGTGGTGTACCCTACAGCTGTTTCGCTTTTGTTGCTGGTGGTTAATAAAATGGCGTTGCTGTTGTTGGAATAAGCCATCAATAACAACCCGCGAATTCTGGCTTGGATGTTTTCATCGGTTTGGCCTTGGAAGTAATCTTCAAACTGTGGCTCAAGTTGTTGATGCAAAGCATCATGGGCGCTGGTGATGGGCAGCAGTTTGCTGTGCATACCTAAAGTGTCTGCCAACACTTGTGCATCTTCTACAGAGTGGTCAGATGAATACTTAGAGGGCATCAAAATGCCTGTAACATGGTCAGCACCTAAAGCATCAACTGCTATGGCTGCACACAAAGCCGAATCTATACCACCGGATAAACCCAGGACCGCACGGGTGAAGCCACTTTTTTGAAAGTAATCGCGGGTGCAGGTGACCAAAGCTTGGTACAGTTCAGCATCAGCAGACACGGCTGGTTTTTCGCAAGTGTCCGCAGTGGCGAAATTAAACACAGTAAAAGCGGCACCAAATGAAGGTGACAGGGCAATTAACTCACCTGCTGCATCAATTGCACAGCTGCTGCCATCAAAGATCAACTCATCTTGGCCACCAACCAAGTTGCAATACACCAACGGGGTAGCAAAGGATTTAGCACGCTTTTGTAGCATGGCTATGCGGCTGTTAATTTTGTTTGTGGCATAAGGTGAGGCTGAAATGTTTACCAACAAATCGACATTGTGTGAGGCTTGGTACACCACAGGCTCAGCTTCGTACCAGATGTCTTCACAAATACTGATGCCGATACGAATTGTTTGGTTATTGGTTTGAATTTCAGCGATGCCATCGTGCAATCCAGCAGTGAAATAGCGTTTTTCATCAAACACCAAGTAATTGGGTAATTTGTGTTTGTCATAAATCATTTTGATTTCACCGTCTTGAATCAAGGCGGCAGAATTGTGCAGTAATTCAGTTTCGTTGGGGTGGTTTCTGGGAAAGCCAATTACCACGGCCATACCATCACAATGGTCGGTAATTTGTTTAAGTGACTGGTAACAGTCATCCAAGAACTGTTGTTGAAACAACAAATCTTCAGGTGGGTAGCCACAAATCGCCAATTCAGTAAACACCAGTAAATCGACTGCTTCGTTTTTGGCTTGTTGAATGGCGTCTAAAATCAGTCTTTGGTTACCGGCCAAGTCGCCCACTTTGACGTTCAGCTGAGACATGGCTATTTTAATGTTGGGTTTTTTCATTGTATTCATCACACCATTGATTGTTTAAACCACCAACAAACTGTAATCCATGGCTTTCACCGAATGGGTGAGGGCACCGATGGAGACATAATCCACACCAGTGAGGGAGATGCCTTCAATGGTTGCCAGCGACACGTTGCCAGAGGCTTCTAAGTCAATTTTATCGGCAGTGATTTTAACTGCTTCAGCCATGGTTTCATTGTCCATATTATCCAACATAATTCGATCAACTGGGCAGGTTAAGGCTTCGCGTAATTCATCCAAGTTGGTGACCTCAACCTCAATGGGGCGACGGTGGTTGTCGTATTCAATCAGCTTATTCACCGCTTGGGTGATGCCACCAGCGGCTTTGATGTGGTTTTCTTTGAGCATGGCCATGTCATACAAGCCATGGCGGTGGTTTACGCCACCACCAAGGACCACCGCCCATTTGTCTAAAATGCGTAAATTAGGCAGGGTTTTGCGGGTGTCTAAGATCTTACATTTGCCTTGGGCCAAGCTGACAAACTGATTGGTCAAAGTGGCTATGCCGCTCATTCTTTGCAGTAAATTCAAGGCCACGCGCTCGGCTCCTAACACAGAAAGCACAGGGCCTTTGATGCGGGCAATCACATCACGGTCCGCACAGTGGTCGCCGTCATTGAATAACAGCTCAACTTCAACGCTGGAATCAAACAGCAAGAAGGTTTCTTTGAATACGGCCAGACCGGCAATGACACCGGCTTGTTTGGCGATTAACTTGGCTGCACAAATTTGTTCGGCTGGAAAGATGGCTTCACTGGTTAAATCACCGGTTTGGATGTCTTCAAGTAAAGCATTGGCAATGATGGGACGATAATTTATTGGATTCATAATGTATTCAATGGTGTATTGGTTGGTGTGGCTGTTAAAATGCACAATTATTTAATCAGCCAACATTATCTTTGACCCATCGATGAAGCACAAGAGCCTAAACAAAAAATTCAAAGAAAATAGTCCACACTATAAATACATGAAAAAAGCCCTGCGTTTGGCTGCTCATGGTGTATTCACTACTGGTGCCAACCCCCGTGTGGGCTGTGTATTGGTTAAAGATGAACGAATTGTGGCTCAGGCTTATCACCAAAGGGTCGGTGAATCACATGCCGAAGCGTTGGCTTTGGCACAAGCAGGCAAGTTGGCCAAAGGTGCCACTGCTTACGTGACTTTGGAGCCTTGCAGTCATGTGGGTAAAAATCCAGCCTGTGCCGATGCTTTAATCAAAGCTGGAGTGGCTAAAGTGGTGGTGTGTAATGATGACCCCAATCCATTGGTGGCTGGTCAAGGTTACCAGAAACTTGAACAAGCGGGCATAGCAGTGATTCGTGGGGTGTTATCAGCGCGTGGTCAGGAGTTGAACCAAGGTTTTTTGCACCGCATGCAAACGGGTTTACCTTGGATACGCAGTAAATCAGCGCAATCTTTGGATGGCCGAACGGCCATGGCCAGTGGTGAGAGCTATTGGATAACCGGCAAGCCTGCACGTGCCGATGTGCAGTACTGGCGCGGGCGCAGTGGCGCCATAATTACCGGGGTTGATACGGTGTTACATGATGATTGTCAGCTGAATTTCAGGCCTAAAGATTTGCGTAAAAAGCACCGCAAACTGGCAGCAGGAACCGAGGTTAACCAACCGCTGAGAGTGGTTGTTGACAGTCAGTTACGCACGCCTCTGACAGCTAAAATACTGCAGCATCCAGAGCAGGTGTTGATAGTTACGGCGGTCAGCGATGCAGCCAAATTAGCGGTGTATCGAGAATCTGGTATAGAGGTTCAATGCCTGCGCAGTGCCGAAGGGCGAGTTGATTTGTCACAACTGTGTCGACTGCTTGGTCTGCGTGAGATCAATGAGGTGTTGATTGAAAGTGGTGCCACCTTGAGTGGTGCTTTTTTAGCCGCAGGTTTAATTGATGAGCTCATCATTTATACGGCGCCGGTGTTGCTGGGTTCGAGCGGCAGACCATTGTTCAAAATAGGTATTGAAGAAATGTCTGAGCGACTCCATATTGAGGTCAAATCCAGCAAAGCATTTGGTAAAGATTGGCGCTTGCGGGCGTTGCCCATGCAGGTTCAGAGATTAACAAGTAATTGAAAATAATATGTTCACAGGCATCATTCAAACCATAGGTCAAGTCACTGATAAACAACAACAATCAGGTGACTTAAAATTCACTGTAAAAACCAATTTCAGCCAACCGGAAAAGATACGATTGGGTGATTCTATTGCCATGGACGGGGTTTGTTTGACTGTGACGAACATCAGCCAAGATGCAGTTGATGTGGATGTCTCTGTTGAAACTGTGAATAAAACCACGGTATCCAGCTGGCAAGTGGGCACTGCATTGAATCTGGAACCTGCCATGACATTGCAAGATCAGCTGGGTGGTCATTTGGTTTCAGGGCATGTTGATGCCATCGGGCGTTGTGTGGCCCGCGTACCCAGTGCGCGGTCTGCAATATTTGAATTTGAAATTCCAATGGAGTTAATGAAATTTGTGGTGACCAAAGGTTCTATCACCATCAATGGCGTGAGCCTCACAGTCAACAGCATGACCGAGAACGTGCTGTCAGTCAATTTAGTCCCACATACCTTACAACATACCAACTTAGGTGGTTTACAAGTCAATGACACAGTGAACATTGAAGTGGACACCATTGCCAGGTATGTTGAAAGGATGTTACAACCGCATCTAACCCATTCAATGGCTTAAACTTAAGGAGCGCCTGATGAAAGCAGTAGAACAACAAAAACACTTGGCACTGAATACCACCGAAGAATTAATTGCCGACATCAAAGACGGCAAAATGGTCATTTTGATGGATGATGAAGACCGTGAGAACGAAGGTGACTTGGTTATTGCTGCCAATGCTGTGACCCCAGAAGTGGTTAACTTTATGGCCAAACATGCCCGTGGTTTATTGTGTTTAACCTTAATGCCAGAACAATGTAAAAAATTGGATTTGCCGTTGATGGTGGACAACAACACCGCTCAATTAGCCACCAATTTCACTGTTTCAATTGATGCCGCCGAGGGCATCACCACTGGGATTTCAGCTTACGACCGTTATAAAACCGTCATAGATGCGGTTCAAGTCAATGCCAAACCAAGTGACATTGTGGTGCCAGGACATATATTCCCGCTGATGGCCCAACGTGGTGGGGTGTTGTCTCGAGCTGGGCACACCGAAGCAGGTTGTGACATTGCATTGTTGGCTGGTCGCTCACCATCTGCTTTGATTGTTGAAATCATGAATGATGATGGCAGCATGGCGCGCCGTGAAGATTTAATTAAGTTTGCTGCCTTACATGACCTGAAAATTGGCACCATAGCTGATTTGATTGAATACCGCATGATGAATGAAACCACGGTATCGGTTGCTGATGAATTTACCTATGACACCCAATGGGGTACTTTTCAAGTCAAAAAATACATAGACAGCATCACAGAAACTGAACATTTGGCCTTTTACCTGGGCGAGCTCAATCCAGAGCAAGCGGTACCCGTGCGGGTACAGTACGGACATTTTTTCCGTGAATTGCGTGGCTTGGACTCGAACGATCATTACTGGACTGCCCAACGGGCGATGAAAACCATCGCTGACAATGGCAGTGGTGTGATGGTGGTGTTGAATTCCAATGAATCTGTGCCGATTGAGATTGATGAGATTGGTGCCCGCAAGAACAAAGAAAATTATGCTTATCAGAATGTTGGTATTGGCTCACAAATACTGAAAAATTTAGGGGTGGGTAAAATGCAGCTGATGAGTCCTGAAATCCGCTTTCCTGCGTTGTCAGGATTCGGTTTGGAAATCACTGAATTTATATCTTACCAAGGATAACTTATGAAAATTGCTATCATTACTGCACCGTTTTATCGCCACATCAGCGACGGCTTGTACCAAGGCGCTGTGAATTATTTATTGGGCGAAAACCTCGAATTTGAACGCTTTGATGTGCCTGGTGCTTTGGAAATTCCTTTGGCTTGCCAGTACGTTGCGCAAACCAATCGTTTTGATGCCATTGTGACTTTAGGTGCAGTGATTCGCGGTGAAACCGCACACTTCGATCATGTCTGTGAGCAAAGTGCCAGGGGCATCATGAATGTGTCACTGGAAAATAATTTACCGATTGGTAACGGCATCATTACGGTTGAAAATGAAAACCAAGCGTTGGCACGCTCCAGTGTTGATGAAAGTTTGGGTAAAGAAAACAAAGGCAAAGAAGCGGCGCAAGCAGCTGTGGCTTTGCTGCGAATGCGTCAAGAATTGTTTAAATGAGCCGTACCGACAACACCATTCAGTTCATCACCCAAGCCAAGTTGCCTACGGTTTATGGCGAGTTCACTGTGCATGTTTTTGAGCACCAAGGGCAAGAGCATTTGGTGCTCACCCAAGGCCAGTTCAATGCCGATGATGAAGTATTGACTCGTGTTCATTCAGAGTGTTTAACCGGTGATGGCTTGTTCAGTTTGCGTTGCGATTGTGGCCCTCAGTTGGCCTTTGCGATGGGGCAGATAGCCGCAGCCGGGCAGGGTATGATTGTGTACCTGCGCCAAGAAGGTCGGGGCATAGGTTTGACTGAAAAAATCAAAGCCTACCATTTGCAAGACCAAGGCTTTGATACTTTTGATGCCAATGTAAAATTGGGTCATTTACCAGATAACCGCAGTTATGACATGTTGGCCGATGTGTTCAAGCACATGGGGGTGGCCAAGGTCAAGCTAATGACCAACAACCCCGATAAAATAGAGTCAATAGAGTCTCAAGGTGTTCAAGTGGTTGATCGAATCGCCATTCAGGTTGGACACAACCCACACAACCAACATTACTTGAAAACCAAAAAAGACAAGTTTTCACACTTGGACTGAGCATTCATATGATTTCTTGGAAATGGATTGCTGGCTTATTGATTTTGGGTCTAGCTGAGCTGTTATTGGTTATTCAGCTGCACCAGTGGGTTAATGTGAAAATGTTGGTGTTAATTTATTTGACTGCCACGGTAGTTGGCTTTGTGTTTCTCAAAATAATGGAGCGCCGTTTATATTCTAAGCAAGCTTTTCAAGCCATTAATCTCAGTAAAAAAGCTGAAAAAAGGATGCGTCAAAAGATTAAAAATGGTCAAGTGCTTGTGGAAAACGAACAACATTATTTTAAATTCACGCTGTCTATCATGATCTTTACTTTTGCCTTGTTGCTGATTGTGATGCCTGGGTTATTAACTGATTTTATTGGTATGATTTTGGTCGTTCCAGGTTTTTTGAACAAACTACTTGATAAGTCGATCATTGACTACAACCTAAAAGCCCTCAGAAACAGCCCTGATATAAAATAACATGGATGAGCATTACAGTCCTGTTTTACGGCGCACATTTTTCATTGTAGCTGTAGGGCTTACCCCGAATGGCACTTACATAAGCCCTAAGCTTTCGAAGTTTATGCACATTCTAGCCATTGTTCAACTGAACATTTTCAATCAAAAAGAGGTGTTTAGGGTTGTCGGCTTCAGTCGACCCATAAAACCGTAGGTTTTACAAAAAAGTTGACTGAAGTCATCAACCCTAAGGTGCATTGCTGATTTTATGGCGCACATTTTTCATTGTAGCTGCAGGGCTTACCCCGAATGGCACTTACATAAGCCCTAAGCTTTCGAAGTTTATGCACATTCTAGCCATTGTTCAACTGAACATTTTCAATCAAAAAAAAGGTGTTTAGGGTTGTCGGCTTCAGCCGACCCATAAAACCGTAGGTTTTACAAAAAAGTTGACTGAAGTCAACGAGCCTAAGGCGCTGAATTGATACTGAATAATTGACTTTAATTACAACAACATAAGTGTAACTTCCTGTTATGTAAGAGCTATTCAGGCTTGCCGCTGCCTTGCACCGCATCAAAGTATGACTGAATGTGATGTGCTGAAAGACAATATGAGTGCTCTGTACATATATTCCAGCAAAAATTCACCCGCAACAGCTACGGCCTCAATAAAATTCTGTTGTTACAGTTTACTAATGTGGAACAGGATTAAAGTACATAGCCTTGTAAAATAAATTATCTGAATTTTCAGTTTACCCCATTCGCTAGATAAGCTATTGGTATTAAATTAGCAGTCAAATTCAAACCTCTGATAGTGCCTTCTTGAGAGGTTCTATTGCCCGGACTTTCTAATGCTTGAACTTCTTTTGCTTTGACTACCCAGTTTCTACCCTTATGTTTCAATCTTTACAAAATCATGCGGTTGATGTACCAAATACTCATAAAAAAGCGATACCGTAACCATGACTTATGGCCTACGAAAGCAACTGTAATTGATGACTGATGGCCCATGTTTTACTTGTATCTATATGTTCAAATAATAATACAAGGTTGTGTGGGAACAAAGATTTATAGAATTGAATTGAACTATTAAGCAATTTTATAGGCCAAAAGTACTTAGTTATAAATAATTTGTAACTATCAAAAACACCCCACGTTTATCAGCTAAATAACCGTCGTATCAATAACTGTTGTATTAAAAGAGGAATTAACCGTGAAAACCCTACTTAAAATTGCTGCACCCATATTAGTTATAGTCATCAGTATCTATCTGGTACAAGCTTTGGCTGCTGGTAAACCTGCCCCCGAACAAAAAGCACCCACTCAACGCCTGATTTCACTGTATGTTGATGAAGTGAAGTCTGCCGTTATTACCCCTGGGGTGCAAACCCAAGGTGAGGTTAAGCCCAAAACCCAAATTGATTTGATTGCCAGGGTATCAGGGCATGTGGTCAGCGTTGCCAATGAATTTGCCGAAGGTGCTGAATTCAACCCAGAAACTGTATTGATTCAGCTGGATGACAGTGATTATAAAGTGGCGGTGGTTAGGGCAGAAGCACAAGTGTCTGCAGCTGAGGTGGCATTGGCTAGGGAATTGGCCAATGCTGAAATGAAAAAAGACACATGGCTGCAAAAAGACCGTACCGTTAAACCCACTGACTTTGCTTTGAATAAACCCCAAGTGCATGATGCACGTGCGCAATTGCGCGCCGCAAAAGCCAACTTGAAAGAAGCCAAGCTCAATGTGGCAAGAACTTCAATACAAGTGCCTTTCCAAGGACGGGTGGTGAGTAAAAATGTAGGCATCGGTCAATACATTACAGCTGGAACACAGTTGGGAAAAGTCTTTGCTACCGATGTGGTCGAGGTTCGCTTGCCATTGACCGATCAGCAATTGGCTGAGCTGGATTTGCCGATGGGTTACATGGCTAAGCCAGGTGAAGGTCCTGAAGTGGAGTTCACGGCAGGCACAGGACGGTCATCACACCACTGGCAAGGTCGTATCATTCGCACCAATGCCTCAGTCGACCAACAAACCCGATTGATTTACGCGATTGCGGAAGTTCAAGATCCTTATGGACAAGGAGCGGACTTTGGTGTGCCTTTTGCTGTGGGTATGTTTGTACATGCCAATATTGCTGGCATTGAAAGCAAACAAATGATGGTGGTTCCTCGCGATGCCCTGCGCAGTGCAGACAAAGTCTATGTGGTTGATGCGGATAATAAATTAGACATTCGTATGGTTGAGGTGTTTTCAACTTCTAAAGACCAAGTGGTACTCAGTGGTGGTGTTGAAGTGGGTGAAAAAGTAGCGATTTCAACCGCACCCAATGCCGCACAAGGTATGCTGGTTGAGCCAGTGGTTAAAGACCAATTAATCTCACAACTATAAGGTGTAATGATGAATCGAATGATCGCCTGGTGGGCCAATAACTCTGTAGCAGCCAATTTATTGATGATTGGCATATTCATCGCTGGATTCATCGGGTTCAATTCTCTAGAAAGAGAAATGGACCCACAAGTCAGATTCCCTGGCTTACAAATCAATGTCAGCTGGCCGGGCGCGTCACCACAAGATGTGGAGGAGCAATTGGTGGTCCGTATAGAAGAGTCGGTCAATGACATGGACTCAATTGAGTGGGTCAGGTCTAACTCTGGTGAAGGCTATGGTCAAGTTTCTATATTGGCTGAGCAACAAGTGGATTTCAATCAATTCATGAATGATGTCAAGATTCGCATAGATTCTATTTCTACTTTTCCCTCAGACATGGAACCGCCGATCGTTCAACAATGGGTTAACCGCGATGAATTCATCCGCATTGCAGTGCATGGAGACTTGTCTGAACGAGAATTGAAACGTTTGGCAGAAAAGCTGCGGCGTGAAGTGGCGCAATTACCCGCCATCACAGTGGTGCAATTGTTTGGTACCCGTGAAGAAGAAATTTCGATTGAAGTGGGTGAGTCGGCGTTGCAACGTTATGGGCTGACTTTTTCAGATGTTGCCAGTGCCATTCGCAGTTCATCCATGAGTCAATCATCTGGTACTGTACGCACTGAGGTGGGAACTTATCAGTTGAAAGTCAGAAGTCAGGCTGATACTGAAGCTGAGTTTGCCAATATCATCGTCAAAGAAACTGCCGATGGTGGTGTCATCAGAGTGGGTGATGTGGCGACGGTGATTGATGGGTTTGAAGACAATCCAATTTTGGCCACATTAAATGGCGAACCTGGGGTCTTGATTCAAGTCATGACCACAGAAATAATGGACATTGTGAAAGCCTCAGAATCGGTACAAAAATGGTTGCAAGATAAGCAAGGTAACCTGCCAGCTGGCGCCAAACTGACTTTGTGGAATGACCAAGCCGAAGACTTCAAAGGACGGATGCAGACCATTGGCAGTTCTGCGCTGATTGGCTTGTTGCTGGTGCTGTTGGTGTTGATGTTGACCCTGCGACCTAAGGTGGCGCTTTGGGTGGCTGTCGGCATTGGTACTGCTTATGCTGGGGCTTTTGTGTTCTTGCCTACAGTGGGTGTTTCATTGAATATGCTGTCTACTTTTGCCTTCTTGTTGGTGTTGGGTATTGTGGTGGATGATGCCATCGTAGTGGGTGAGGGCATTCACAGTGAATCCAATCGATTGGGTGGTGGTACCAAGTCGGCCATTTCAGGTGCTCAATTGGTGGCAAAACCGGTGGTGTTTGGGGTATTGACCACCATCATGGCGTTCATGCCGTGGTTGTTCTTGGGTGGTTCCACCAGTGAGTTCACCCGACACATAACGTGGGTGGTGATACTGGCATTGACCTTTTCATTGATAGAATCACTGTTGATTCTGCCATCGCACCTGTCAACGATGAAACCACGCAAGGGTCAAAATCGCATTGGTCGGATGCAAAAAGCAGTTTCACAAAGCATCATTAATTTTGCGCACAAACATTACCGCCGCATTGGCCAATTTGCATTGCAGCACCGTTATTTTACCACCAGTGTGTTTATTGGTATTTTAATCATTGGATTTGGGATGTTCGGTAATGGCTTGGTGAAGAAAAGTTTTATGCCTGACATTGAGTCAGATGAAATCATCGTCAATGTGGTGTTGCCCGAAGGAGCACCCTACAGCCGAGCCCTTGAAATATTGGCACAACTACAAAATGCTGAAAAAGCTTTGGAAGAAGAAATCAAGCAGAAGACCAATGGTCAAGGCGGTCTAATAGAGAACTGGTACACCCGATCCAGGCGCGACAGTGTGATTGCGATTGTTAAATTAACCCCGCCAGAAGAGCGTCCAGAAGCGGTACAAGGCATGTCAGCCAAAGAGGCTTCAGTGCGGTTACGTGAATTGATGGGTGATGTACCGGATGCCAAAGAAGTGTCGGTGCAGTACCAACAAGGCAACAATGACCCTGGTTATGAGCTGTCAATCAGACACCCAGATTTGGACATTTTACGGGCTGCTACCAATGAACTAGAAACCCAACTGCGTACCTATGAAAATTTATATGACGTGCGCAATAATTTGGAAGGTGCGTCTGAAGAAATTCGCTTGACCTTAAAGCCGGGGACCACCAAATTGGGCCTAACTTTGGCTGACATCAACCGCCAAGTCAGGCAGGCCTATTTTGGCGAAGAGGTACAAAGGGTGCCGAGGAATGGTCAAGATGTGCGGGTAAAAGTGCGCTACCCAGTGGAATCCAGAAGATCGATTGAAAGTTTAAATAACTTTTACGTCAGAACCACCGATGGTCGTGAATTGCCTTTGTTGTCGGTAGCAAATCTTGAGTATGCACCGGGTATCAAGAGCATTCGACGCTGGAATGGTAACCGCGCTGCTCGCATCAGTGCCGACTTAAAAGATGACGTTCGAGAAGACATTAACAAGGACTTGGACGAAAACTTCTATCCAGCCTGGGAGGCCAAATACCCTGGCATCATAAGAGGCTCAGTTGGACAGGCGGAAGGTGAAGCGCGTTTCCTGAAAGAGATCACAGGCTTGTATTTAATGGCGTTCTTTGCCATGTATGCTTTGTTGGCAGTGGCTTTCAAAAGTTATTCCCAGCCAATCTTGATTCTGATAGCCATTCCATTTGCTTTCGTTGGCGCAGTGGTTGGGCATGCTGCTATGGACATGACCATGGCCATCTTCAGTTACTTTGGGATTGCCGCTGCCGCAGGCGTGGTGGTGAATGATAATTTGGTATTGATGGACTATTGTAATAAGCTAAGGGCTCAAGGCATGACAGCCAAAGAGGCCATTGTCGAAGCAGGGGTGGCGCGTTTCAGACCAATTTTATTGACTTCAGTTACCACCATAGTTGGTTTGGTGCCGATGATGATGGAACGGTCTATCCAAGCCGCTTTCTTGCAGCCAATCGTGGTGTCTTTGGCCTTTGGTGTGTTTATGGCATTCTTTGTTACGTTGCTGATGGTGCCGTCTTTGTATGGAATTGGTATTGACATCAAAACCGGTGCTATGAAATTATTCAACCGAAAAAATGAGAAAAAAACAAATGATGGCGTAGATGATGAGGTGCCAAACACGCCAATTATAAGTTAATACCATTGCAGTATTAATAGTCAAAAAGCCACCAAGTTGTGGCTTTTTTTATCTGTATTGATTAACTGCTGTTACTAAAAAAGGCAGCAAGTCGTTGACTTGCTGCTGGTTGGGATATTGGGTGTTAAAAGCCCGCGGTTTTAATTTTCAAAACCATGTCTAAATATCAAGTCGCTACATGCAACCTGACTCATTGATACCTGGTAGTTTTCAATCGTGTGATTGTTTTGGTACTCAAACACTTGTAAATAATACGTACCTGGGTTGAGTGCATTTTCTCCACACTTTCTGTCAATCTTAGAGAAACGACCAGCTCCAGAATCGTCGTCATTTTCAATTAAGGTCAAATTACTGTTATACAAGCTAATTACGGTGTCACCAGATGAGCCAGAGGTTTCAGTGATGACTTCGTATGCGCCTGATCCGCTGGGTACAGTAATCCTGAACCAGTCGACGTCACCAGTTGAGCAAATTGAATGTGATTGACTGCTGTTATTATACAGTTGAAACCCAGTGGCGCTGGTGTTGTCGTCTTCATATGCATCTGAAGTACAGTTTTCTACCACCAATGATTGATCAGCGATTGCAACAACATTTGTACAGGGAGTACCACCACAGTCTTGGTCGTTGGCGTATTCACCTGTAGTCGACATCAACCACCCAACAGTGTAGCCGCCGGCTGGCAAACTGCTTGGAATAGTGATGTCTCTGGAAACGCTCATAAAGCTCCAATCAGATATATCAGATGAGATAACTCCTGAGCCTAACCAGTAATCACTGGTAGAGATTAATTGGTTGGTTGAAGCATAAAAATCAACAAATATATTGTTGGTAATATCAGCATAGCCTGCATTGAGTATCTGAAAATTTACCGTTAAATCTTCTTCTTTACCGACTAAAGTTTTGCTGATGCTTTTGTGGGGATTGCCATCAAATAACGACTCGGTTAAATCACCCCTCACCAACGGTGGGCGTGCTGTTTCATCCGTAGTCATCCAAGCATTGATGTCATCTCTTTTGCCAGTGGTTAATAGGGTATCATGTGCTGTACCCGTACGGTTTGACGTGGAGTGTATACCAACTACATACCGTTCGCCATTGGTGTAGCGCCATGATGGACCGCCACTGTGACCACCATACACAAACGCACTTAACTCGATTCTGTAATCTGTGGTTGACACCACATTGCCTGAATCAAAACCTTTGTACTGAACATTGATGCCTGCAGGAACATGGGGTGTTTCGGTTGGGTAGCCAGAAAAGTTAACTGAATCACCAGCGCTCACGTCGCTGCTTCTGCCCATCCAGCCAGTTCTTTGACCGGCATTTCTGTCAAGCGTGATTACCGCAAAGTCATGGTTGTGATTTTGGTTGACGGTCCAGCCAGAATAGGACCTTATGTACCTTGAACGAGCCCATCCATACGGTAAATCAGCACAGTATTGATTGCCACATTCAAATGGTGAAACCCTGTCGGTTTGACCTGCATATACCCAAACTTCATCGGCCCATTTTTGATCGCTGGTATCGTCATCACCGTTAGGGTCATAGTTATACACACAATGACCGGCTGTAACCAAGTGAAAGTTTCCGGCTGACCATGCACTGCAATTATAGAAATAATCAGTACCATCTACATTAAAGCGCATGACTAATTTATAAATGGTGTTCCATGGGAATGATGTGGTGTTCAAGTGCTGAGTTGGTGGAGTGGCTCCACCTCTCCACACCACATTATCATGCTCGGCATCGATCAGACTGTCTGCTACTTCAATGCTGCCTTTTTTGAATTTATCTGGTTGTGGGTTGTTTTTGGGCCTGAATGGATAGATTGTTTCAGTCTTTGTTTCCATGTCATAGCCAACTTCAAGGCGCTGGTTTTCTGCATTAGTTTGAGAGCGACTGTATTGTGAACCTTGAGGATTGGGTGCCGGTTTTGACATTTCCAGTAGTTTCTCCATGGTCAAATTTTCTTCTGCTTGAGTTGCACTCATTACCGCAGTAAGTCCAAATACACCGAATAAGAATTTGTTGGTAAATATTTTCATTGGTAACCTCTTTGTGTTGTTGATGTTGGTGATGAATATATGCCGTTGTCAATAAAAATAGAATAAATTTAACCAAAGTTTGCATATTTGGTTATGTAATTGTGAACTGATTCAAGGAAGTTATGTCATATTTGATGGTTAGTGTTCAAGTTCATACAGTTTCATTTTTGATTCAGAAATTTTTATTTGATTAATAGGTTTAAGTCGGTTTGCTGACTGCCATATCAAAGAAAAATATTGTACTTAGGCTGGGGTACCTTTTTTTTTATTCCCCTGAATTGATTTAACTGATGCACTACAAGCTGTTTGTTTAGTGGTGTAATTTAATGGTGAAAATTTTGCATTGGTATAGAAATCCAATAAACTCATTGATTATTTTTATTTAGACGGCTAGACTTCTAGCCTGTTAAATAAGATTGCACGCACACAACTAATTTTTAGCTTGTTGTTAATGTATTTTTAATTGACAGAATTTGATGGTGATGTTGGGCTTGCATCTTGCCCAAACCTACCCGTCGTTTAATCAATTCGACTTTGCTGTGACAGCTGCATGTTAAGTAAAGACTTGTAAACTTTTGTTGTGACCTCCCATCTGTGGCACAACCCGTTGAGAAAAACCATGAAACTTGAATCAATAGCCTTACACGAGGGTTACCAATCGGAAGCAACCACCAAAGCGGCAGCTGTACCGATATACCAGACCACATCATACACTTTTGACAGCACCCAACACGGTGCAGATCTGTTCGACCTTAAAGAGCCTGGGAATATTTATACCCGCATCATGAACCCAACCACTGATGTGCTTGAAAAACGCATGGCAGCATTGGAAGGTGGTATTGGTGCACTGTGTGTGGCCTCAGGAATGGCCGCTATAACTTATGCCATTCAGTGTTTAACTGAGGTTGGTGACAACATCGTCAGTACCAATGAAGTGTATGGTGGCACCTATAATTTATTTGCCCATTCATTGCCCAGACAAGGTGTGGAAGCCCGCATGATAGCCCATGATGATTTTGCGGCATTTGAACAAGCCATTGATGACAAAACCAAAGCTGTGTTCTGTGAATCGATTGGAAATCCAGCTGGTAATGTTGTAGACATTGCACGTTTGGCAGCGATTGCACACAAGTATGGTGTGCCTTTGATTGTGGATAACACTGTTGCTACACCCTATTTATGCCGTCCATTTGAGTTGGGAGCAGATATCGTGGTGCATTCGTTGACTAAATACATTGGTGGTCATGGTACTTCGATAGGAGGGGTGATTATTGATTCTGGGAAGTTCGACTGGGTGGCCAACAAACACCGCTTTCCCGCCTTGAATGAGCCAGACCCTTCCTATCATGATGTGGTTTATACCGAGGCATTGGGTGCTGCAGCCTATATTGGTCGCTGTCGGGTTGTGCCATTAAGAAACACCGGAGCAGCGCTGTCCCCAATGAACGCCTTTCAACTATTACAAGGCTTGGAGACACTTGGTTTGCGCATGGATAGGCACTGTGAAAATGCCGAAAAGCTGGCCGCTTACTTACAACAACATAAGCAAGTGAAATGGGTTAAATATGCAGCCTTGCCGGACAGCCTTTATTATGCAAATTGTAAAAAGATTACCAACTCAAAAGCCTCTGGTATCCTGAGTTTTGGCCTTGTTGGTGGAGTTGATTCCTGTGCCAAGTTCATTGACTCACTGACAATGATTTTGCGTCTGGTGAATATTGGCGATGCAAAATCATTGGCTTGTCACCCGGCAACCACCACCCATAGACAGTTGAATGAGAAAGAATTGGCTGCTGCAGGCGTCAGTGAAGATTTGATCAGGATTTCTGTTGGTATTGAGCACATAGATGACATCATTGCCGATGTCAGTCAGGCGTTGGCAAAGGCGCAATAAACAATATTTAATGTTTCGTACTGAGTAGTTGCTGTTTGACTTAATGGTTTACTGGTATTGGAAAGGTCTGGTTTATTTAATGATTGCCAGCCTGCATTCAAAAGCAGGCTGGCAGCGCAGAGGGTTTATTTTAAGTTGTTGGCAACAAAGTCCCAGTTAACGATGTTCCAGAAGTTTTTCACATACGCACCGCGATCATTTCTGGTGTCCACATAATAAGCGTGTTCCCATACATCGCAAGTCAATAGCGGGTGGTAACCTTCAGTCATGGGGTTGCCGGCATTAAAGCTGTTGACAATTTCAAGGTCACCCGCTTTGTTTTGTACCAACCAAACCCAGCCTGAACCAAATGTAGTGGCGGCTTTTTGATTGAATTGCTCAACAAACTTGCTGAAGTCGCCAAAAGCTGCATTGATTTTCTCTGCCAGTTCACCTGTGGGTTCACCACCACCGTCTGGTGAAAAGCCATTGAAGTAAAAGGTGTGGTTCCAAATTTGTGCAGCATTATTGAATATGCCGCCATCTGATTTCAAAACAATGTCCTCTAGCGACATGCCTTCAAATTCAGTGCCTTTAATTAAGTTGTTTAAATTGTTTACGTAAGCGTTGTGGTGTTTGCCGTGATGGTATTCCAAAGTTTCTTTTGAAATGTGAGGTTCAAGGGCAGATTTATCGTAAGGTAAACTAGGTAATTCAAATGACATATAATAACTCCTGATAACTTTGAGTAAAATTAATTAATTGATAAGTTAAAATAAGATATATGGATTTATTGTTGAGTTTAAAGTGGTAACAATAAAAATCTAATTTCTTTTTAATTATAGGAAAACAACGTGAAAGAAATGTATTCAGTTTTGAATTTTTGGTTTGAAGAAATTGACAGCCAACAATGGTGGGAGAAAAACCCTGAGTTTGATCAGTTGATCAAAGATAAATTTTTAAATATTTATCGGCAAGCCATTCAGTGTGAATTGTATCAATGGCGGGAAACTGCAGAGGGTAGGTTGGCCGAAATCATTGTGTTGGATCAGTTTCCCCGCAATATGTTCAGAGACCATCAAGCCGCCTTCGCATATGACTCTTTGGCAGTTTCATTGACTCAGGCAGCGATTGATGTGGGTGCGGACTCAGAACTGTTGGATCAGCCGCAAAAGCTGGCTTTTATGTACATGCCATTGATGCACAGTGAGTCAGCAGTCATACATGAACAGGCAGTAAAGATGTTTTCAAAGCCAGGGCTGGAGCAGAACCTTGAGTTTGAACACCGGCACAAAAGAATCATTGATCGTTTTGGTCGGTACCCACACCGCAATCAGGCCTTAGGTCGCAAGTCTTCAGTTGAAGAAGCAGAATTTTTGACTCAGCCTGGTTCGAGTTTCTGAGTTAAGTTGACAATTTTTGTTCTGGTTGAGCTTATTTCACCAAACGCCAGGCTGCCGTTGTTCATAATGCCACAAAGATGAAGCAGGACGCCATGTAAGCTAATTTTTACCCCAACTTGGGTAGATAACGCTTATAATCTGTGCTCGTTTTTTTAACCGCAAATACTATGACCGAATACCGCATTGAAAAAGACAGCATGGGTGAATTGCAAGTCCCTGTAAATGCCCTTTATGGTGCACAAACGCAAAGAGCCATCAATAATTTTCCTGTCAGTGACCTGACCATGCCTAGAGAGTTCATCAAGGCCCTGGGTCTGATTAAGTCCGCTGCTGCCGAAGCCAATACAGCTCTGGGCCATATGGACTCAGCGATTTGTGAGGCCGTTCAGCAAGCTGCTTTAAAAGTACAGTCTGGTGAAGTTGACCAGCATTTTCCTATTGATGTGTTTCAAACCGGCTCAGGCACCAGCTCTAACATGAACTGCAACGAAGTGATTTCACACCTGGCCAGTACTGAACAATTATTCATTCATCCCAATGACCATGTCAACATGGGACAAAGTTCAAATGATGTGATTCCAACTGCAATTGCTGTGAGTTGTGTGTTGAACGTTACAGAAGCATTGATTCCTGCATTGCGCGATTTTGCTGCTGTATGTCGCCATAAAGCCGATGAATTGAGTGCAGTGGTGAAAACTGGCAGAACCCATTTAATGGATGCCATGCCTGTAACTTTTGGTCAAGAGTTAACTACCTGGGCCAGCACTGTTGAAACCAATATTGAAAGACTTGAAGACACCTTAAAACGTGTGGCTCAATTACCCCAAGGTGGTACTGCAGTAGGCACTGGAGTGAACGCTGATGTGCGTTTTGGCGCATTGTTTGCAGAAAAGTTGACTGTGCAAACGGGTGTTACATTCAGTTCTATGCCAAATAAGTTTGACGGTATCAGTGCGCAAGACAACATTGTTGAATTGTCTGGTCAGTTGAAAGTGGTTGCCACTACATTCATGAAAGTTGCCAATGATCTGCGCTGGATGAATTCAGGTCCATTGGCAGGCATTGGTGAAATTGAGCTGCCTGCTTTACAACCTGGGAGCAGCATAATGCCTGGTAAAGTCAATCCAGTACTGCCTGAGGCCATGGCAATGGTCTGCGCACAAGTGATGGGCAATGATGCAACCGTTACTGTAGCAGGCCAGTCAGGCAACTTCCAGCTCAACGTGATGTTACCAGTGATTGCTTATAATGTATTGCAAAGTATCCATATCCTAAGCACTTGCAGCAGAGAATTGGCTCACAATTCAATCAAAGGATTCAAAGTTAATCATGAGGCAGTCAGTGAGAATGTGGGTAAAAACCCAATCTTGGTCACAGCTTTAAATGCCGTCATTGGCTATGATTTAGGCGCGAAAATCGCCAAACAAGCTTATAAAGAAAAACGCTCGGTGTTGGATGTGACATTAGAAAATACCGACTTAACTGAACAACAAATCAAAGAGATCTTAGATCCTATTAAATTGACCACTGGTGGTATTGAGGAAAAACAATCATGAAAACAATAGTCTTATCCGTCCTGTTATTATTAAGTTCAGCCAGTTGGGCTGAATTGCCTTCATGGGGCATGACTGAAAATCAATATAAGATGCCTGATTTCAGTAGTAAATTGAATGACATCGGCAAAGTAGCAGCAAAAAATAACTGGTTGTTAAAAGTTACAGCACCCAGTGATTGGCACAAGTCCATAAGGGAAGCCTTAACCAACATGGGGGACAGGGATGTGCAGATGGCTTTGAATGATTCAATGTACAACAGCATCGCTATCTCTGCTACGCCTGGCGCAAAAATTGCCAAGATTTCAACCAGCAACAACAACAATTCAACTGTTCAAAAACAAGTTGTCATTGACAAGCCAGAAATCGATACAGCAATCGAAGCCCCTGACTTTGGTGACACAGACTTTAACAACGGTACAGCCATGGTGTTAGAGGAAATAGGTTCTATGGATTTAGGTGTTGCTGCTGTGGCTGCTCCAAAAACAACTGGTGCCGCTGTTAAGCAAGAAAAGGCAGCGCCTACTGCTGTTAAAGAAGTTGTTGAAACAGAAACTGTAACAGCGCCGGCAGTGAACCAAGTTGTTGCGGTATCAACTGATGCAGATATAGACGACATCAAAGAAGCACTCAGACAAAGACATGCTCGTTCCAAACGTGTCGAAAAGTCAATCAACTACAGCAACATAAACAGCAAAGATGAACTGTACATTCAAGGTTCTGTGGTATTAGTAAAACGTTTTATTAACCAAGGTGTGGTGTTATTTTATTGGATGCATGAAGCTTATGACCCTGCTGTCCATAAACTGGTAGAAAAAGGCAGTGGAAAATACCAAAAAGACCTGACTGCCAGTAAAGGTGTGATGTCTGATAAAGCTGCCACTGAAACAGTTGAGCCTACGGATTTGAATTTCATTGCTGTGGATACTGCCAGTCAAGATCAAAATGATTTACGCAGAAACAACATACGCAATAAAAGAGTGGATTACACCATCAGTGCTGATAAATTAAAAGCCAAGGATGTTTTGTATGTACAAAACCAAACAGTGCTGGTAGAGCGACCTATCACCAGTGCTCAGAGTGTCTATTATTGGTTGGTTGGTGAGACCACCATTGATCGAGAAGTTGAGCGCAAAGGTGATCATATGTTCATCTTAAAATGACCATTTAATTTGTGGTATACCGTTACTCACATATAAAATTAATTCGATTGGCTGGGCTGATAATATGGCTCAGCTTATCGATTCCATTGATCCTTCAGTACGATACTTTCAACCAAACTTTTAATGTCTATTTGACAGCCCATGTGTTTTTTGGCCTGGTTTTTTGGTTTGTAACCAATAACATTGGTCAAATGAGTTTTCAAATCAAGGCTTGGTTATCTATCGTGATATTGGTGGCTTTGGTGTTGTTTATTAATCACACCAATGACAGTGCCATCGGCATTTTTTATGCCTTGATTATTTCTGTGTTGTTGGCTTGGCTGTTTCCAGTAAAGCAAAGCCTGGCACTGCTGTTTGTGTGTAATTTACTGATTGGACTACAGTTTACCTACATTGGCAGTGATTTAGAAAACCGTGCGCAGTCATATGTTTTATTCTTTATTTACTCAGGTGTGTCGGTGTTTTCGTTCATCATTTCATTGGTGGCTTTTAAACAGCAGAATGCCAAAGAGGAATTGCGCATGCTGAATACCGAGTTGAAAGCCACACAGGTGTTGTTGGCTGACAGTTCAAGGATAAACGAGCGATTAAGGATATCTAGGGAGTTGCACGACTTAATTGGTCATCACCTCACTGCGCTGACTCTGAATTTAGAGGCAGCAACCCACATGACTGAAGGCAAACCCCAGACCTATGTTAAAAAAGCACATTCAATCGCTCGTTTGCTGTTGTCCGATGTCAGAGAGGTGGTGGGTAAATTCAGACAGTCAGGTACCTTAGATTTGGGCTTGGCGATCAAAGAGTTGTTGGCTGGTTTGCCAAGAATAAAAGTTATTCAAGAGATTCCTGATGAATTTTTGGTGGAAGACCCTAAACTGGCTCAAACCATCTTGCGCTGTACCCAAGAGCTGATAACCAACACCATGAAACACGCACAAGCCAGTCAGTTAAAAGTGCAGTTGGAACGCCATGAAAACAGTGTTGTTTTAACTGTTCAAGATAACGGCATTGGTTTGGGCCAGTCGAAGATGGGTAATGGCATGACAGGAATGGCGGAACGTGTTAAATTACTCAACGGGAAGTGCGTATACGTCTCGGATAAAGGGTTGAAATCAACCTTAACTTTTCCAGTTTGATAAAATTAAAGTCGATCTTATAATGAAAAAAACAATTAAAGTATTGCTGGTCGATGACCAGAATTTAGTTCGCCAAGGTGTCCAAGCTTTGTTGGATATAGCAGCGGACATTGAGGTGATAGGCGAAGCCCGTTCTGGGCAAGAAGCCATCGAACTGGTGCCTAAATTACAACCTGATGTGATTTTGTTGGATATGCGTATGCCAGGCATGTCAGGGCTGGATGTGTTGCATGAACTGGCGCAAGCCAACCAATTACCACCAACCATTATTTTAACTACATTTGATGATGAAGAACTGATTTTGGCGGGGGTTAAAGCCGGCGCCAAAGGCTATTTGCTTAAAGATGTACCCTTAGAAGAACTGGTGGAAGGCATCAAGCAAGTGGCTGAAGGAAAAACCATAGTCAGACCACAGATTACTCAGCGCATATTGGAAAGTGTAGAAGGCCTGAAGAATGATTTCATCAGTTTTGAAAGACCCGATCCATTGACCAATCGTGAAACTGAAATTCTGCGTTTAATGGCCGGTGGGTACAGCAACAAAGAAATAGCCAATTCTATTTTTGTGGCCGAAGGTACGGTGAAAAACCACGTGTCAAATATATTGTCTAAGCTCGGTGTGCGTGACCGCACCCGTGCTGTTTTAAAAGCTTTGGAGTTAGGACTGATTTAAATGGATGATTTAGAGTACGAGCTGCGGGTCAAGACTGCTCCTGAGTGGGTGGCTGTGGCAAAAGCTGATTTTAATGCCTTTCTTAAAGACCATGCAGCTTGTGAGCGGAAAGCCGCTGCATTGGCGATGTCAATGGTGCAACACTACCCTGATAAACCTGATTTGATTCGCGGCATGATTGATTTAGCCATGGAAGAAATGGCACATTTTCGTGAAGTGATGAAAATCATGCTGGATCGTGGTTTACAACAAGAAGACGATGAAAAAGACCCTTACATCAGACAGTTGTTGCGATTAATTAGGAAAGATGGCACGGTTTATTTGTTGGATCGTTTGTTGGTTTTCAGTATTGTTGAAAAACGCGGACATGAGCGGTTTTCGATGATGGGGGAAGCTTTAGAAGAACCCAAAATGAAAGATTTTTATCTGCGCTTGGCGCAAGCTGAATACCGACATTACACTTTATTTGTTAAATTGGCACACCAGTATTATGACTCAGCGGAAGTCAACGACAGACTGGATCAACTGTTAACTGCTGAAGCAGAAATCGTCAGTCAACTGCCTTTTCGTGCTGCAGTACATTGACCCTTGGTGACCACCAAGGCCATTGAACATTACCTGAAGAATTACAGTCGCGCCATTGACTTAAGCCAATGGCCAACTGACCTATGTTGGGATTATGCTTTGCTGATTCCTGTCTGTGGCGAGTCCCCAGATTTTCTCCATCAAGTGATGCAACATCAGTCAGGCCAGTCGGTGTTGGTGCTGCTGTTGTTTAATCGCCCTGAAGGGCACCCACAAAGCCAGCTTTGGGCAGCACAAAATCAATCTGTTATTAACCAGTTGATGCAATCATCGGCTCGAGTTCTGCCCCTTGCAGCCGGGCATCAGCTTTGTTCCAACCACCAAGGTGTTGATGTTTTATTGCTTGATTTCAATACACCAGCCTTTGATCCAAAACTGGGTGTTGGCTTAGCCAGGCGAATCGCAGCAGATACGGTGTTGGCCTTACAGCAAATGAAGGTGGTCAGAACGCCATGGGTATTCAGTACTGATGCCGATGTGGTACTGCCCAAAGGTTACTTTGCAGTCACAGATGATGTAATGAATGACAACACGGCGGCTATCAGCCTTAGCTTCAAACATGTAGGTGATGATGTTGCAATGGACAATCTACAAGCGCAGTATGACTTTAAACTCAAGTACTACCAACAAGGGGTTCGTTTTATAGGCGCTGATTATGCCTACATTCCACTAGGCAGCACCTTGATTATTCGGTCAAAACACTATGCCCAAGTGCGTGGGTTTCCTTGTCGCAGTGGTGGTGAAGACTTTTACCTATTGAATAAATTAGCTAAAGTCGGCGCAATTCATCAGCCAACCACACCCACAGTTGAAATCAATGTGAGGTTTTCAGACCGGGTGCCATTTGGTACGGGTCCAGCCATCAGTCAGCTACAAACTCTGGAAAGCACAGGCCAGGTTATGCTTCACTACAATCCATTGATTTTTGTGCGGCTGAAATCTTGGCGTTTGGCATTAATTAAATACTATCATTCACGGCAAATGCCTGATCAAGACGAAGGTTTGAATAAGTTTTGGAAGCTTGAAGAGGTGATTGCTAAGGCTTTGCTGCAAGTCAACAATGAGACCCGCTGGGCACAATTTATACACGAATGGTTTGATGCATTCAAAATATTGAAATCAGTGCATTTTTTAAGAGCGCAATACCCTTCAATTGAAGTTGGTGTTTTACTTAAATCCAAACTGTATCAGCAAATTGCTGGATTGGATCAGTATACAGGTAACAGCTGATTGTGACATCTAAATAATGGCGGTGAGAGAGGGATTCGAACCCTCGATAGGCGTTAACCTATACCCGCTTTCCAGGCGAGCTCCTTCAACCACTCAGACACCTCACCGCACTGGGCTGTGGATTTTAACTGTTTTTAGTTATAAATGAAACGGCTGAATTGAATTTGTGAACTCATTGTTACTGCCTGCGCTGTTTATATTGCTGAGTGCTTGAAGAACTGTGCTCGAATCCGCGATTATTACTAATCAAGGGCACGCATCACTCAATTGTTACAAAATTAAGTTATGAGCGATGATTTAGTCAAAAAATATGACTTAATTGATCTCCGAACTCTCATAGAAAGTGATCAAGGAAAGGTTAGGGCGCTTTTATGTGGTTTGGCTAGATTTCATCCGGGTTAGACGGTTGCAGAGTGGGTCTGCTGGTTATAAATGAAAGAGGTGCCTGTGTCAGATTTGTTTCCCAGATTAGTTCCAGATTATAGTTCACCAGATTAGTTCACATTAAGGGTGATAGGAAAAGCACTGCATGTAACGGCAGTGCTTTGATGTGCCCTCGTTGAATTGCTTCAGCTATTCAACACTCAATGATATTAACGGCCAGACCACCACGAGAAGTTTCTTTGTAATGCTCTTTCATGTCGTCGCCGGTTTGTTTCATGGTTCTGATGACTTTATCCAGCGATACTGTGTGGGTGCCTTCATTGCGATCAGCCATGCGCACCGCGTTGATGGCTTTAATTGAACCCATGGCGTTGCGTTCAATGCATGGGATTTGAACCAAACCTCCAATCGGATCACAGGTTAAGCCTAAGTTGTGTTCCATGGCAATTTCAGCGGCATTTTCGACTTCATCAGGGTTCAAGTGCAGTGCTGCTGCCAAACCTGCTGCGGCCATAGAGGAGGCAACACCAACTTCGCCTTGGCAACCCACTTCTGCTCCGGAAATTGAAGCTTTGGTTTTGTACAAAATGCCGACTGCTGCTGCGGTTAATAAAAAGTCACGGATGCCTTGATGGGTGCTGTTTGGGGTGAATTCTTTGTAGTAGTGCAGTACGGCTGGAATAATACCAGCTGCGCCATTGGTGGGGGCTGTGACCACACGGCCTCCAGCGGCATTTTCTTCGCTGACAGCCAATGCATACATGTTGATCCAATCCAGGATGGTCAAAGGGTCTGACAAATCCTTCTCTGAACGCTGATCTAAATCCCGGAAAATTTTTGGGGCCCTGCGAATCAGTTTTAATCCACCGGGCAAGACCCCATCGGCCTTGATGCCACGCTGGACACAGGCTTGCATGGCCTCCCATATGGTATCCAGTTGTTGGTCAATCTCATCTTGGTTGCGCCAAGTCAGTTCATTGGCATACATGATTTGGGCAATGGTCATATCGTGTTGGTGACACAGTTCAATCAATTCATCCCCTGAAGTGAAAGGGTATGGCAGGGCTGTGTCATCTTCCATGATGTGCTCTTGAGCCATGTGAGTATGAGCAAGAATAAAACCGCCACCGACGGAATAATAAGCTTTGCGTAACAACTCATTTCCGGCTTTATCCAAAGCTGTGAACTGCATGCCATTGGAGTGCAGTGGTAACTTTTTACGTTTGTGCCAAACCAAGTCTTTTTTAACTTTGAACTGTAAATTAATTTCATCATTAACTCGAATCTGTTCGTCTTGCTCAACTTGAGACAATAACTCAGGAATGCGATCAGGATCCACCTTGTCGGGCTCTTCACCGAGTAAGCCTAAAATGATGGCCTTATCTGTACCATGACCGCGACCCGTATGGCTTAATGAGCCATAAAGTTCAGTTTTGATGCTGAAAATGCGGTCTTGTAATTGGTTGGAAACCACTTGTGTCATGAACATATTGGCCGCCCTCATCGGACCTACTGTATGTGAGCTGGAGGGGCCAATGCCAATTTTAAAGAGATCAAAAACGCTGACTGCCATGATAAACTATACCCATGAAAAAACTTAAATTATACAGCAGAATTGAGTGCCCGTTGTGTGAGTATGCAGCAGAACAATTACAAGCAGCAGGCATAGATTTTACTGAAGTAGATATAGATGATTCGGCGCCTTTAATTAAGGCTTACCACATCAGGATTCCAGTGCTTTCTGATGGTGTGCAGGAACTGAATTGGCCATTCACTGTTACCCAAGCGAAGGAGTTGTCTGATGGCTAAAGCCAAATCCCAATTCGTCTGCAACCTTTGTGGCAATGCCAGCAGTAAATGGGCAGGGCAATGCAGTGCTTGTAAGGAGTGGAACTGTATTGATGAAATAAAAATTCAAGCCACCACTGGGGTGAATAAAGTCAATCGATATGCCAACTACTCTGGTGACAACCGCATTCAGAAACTTGGTAAGATCAGCACAGAACAGCAACAACGCACTTCTTCCCACATCAAAGAGCTTGATCGGGTGTTGGGTGGTGGTATCGTGCCGGGGTCAGTGATTCTTTTGGGTGGTGATCCGGGAATTGGCAAGTCAACGCTGATGCTGCAAGTATCGGCGCAAATATCTCAAGTAATTACACCTTTGTACGTTACTGGCGAGGAGTCCTTGTCACAAATTGCGATGCGTGCCACACGTTTGGGGCTGCAAGCCGATGATTTGGACTGTATGGCTGAAACATCGGTAGAGGCCATCATTGCCACCACCTTACAAAAACAACCTGATTTGGTGGTTATTGACTCGATTCAAACCTTATTCAGTGAGCAGTTGACTGCCATTCCCGGTTCGGTGTCTCAAGTCAAAGAAGCCGCTGCACAGCTGGTGCGGATGGCCAAACAAAGTAAAATTACGGTGATTTTGGTGGGTCATGTAACCAAAGATGGTGCCATTGCTGGGCCCCGAATGTTGGAACACATGGTCGATACGGTGCTGTATTTTGAGTCAGATGGTAACAGCCGTTATCGGGTGTTACGGGCCCTGAAGAATCGTTTTGGTGCGGTCAATGAAATTGGTGTTTTTGCCATGACTGAAACTGGAGTCAAAGAAGTGGAAAACCCATCAGCCATATTTTTGAGTGAACGCCGCGCTGAAAAAGCGGGCTCAGTGGTGATGTGTACGCGTGAAGGCACCCGTCCTTTGTTGGTTGAAATACAAGCCTTGGTGGACCAAAGCCCGTTAGGAAATCCCCGCCGTTTATCAGTGGGTTTGGAGCACAACAGACTGGCGATGTTATTGGCCGTATTGCATCGCATGTGCCATTTGGCAGTGCATGACCAAGATGTGTTTTTGAATGCCGTTGGCGGCATGAAAATCACAGAAACAGCTGCAGATTTGGCCATTATTGTGGCGATTATTTCCAGTTTCAAGAACCGTTATTTACCCAGTGGAACCATTGTTTTTGGTGAAGTGGGGCTAACCGGTGAGGTCAGGCCAGTTCACAATGGTGAAGATCGCTTGAAAGAGGCTGCTAACCACGGCTTTAAAACTGCCATCATTCCCAAGGGTAATGCCGGTAAGTGGGTAAAAGGTTTGGACATCAAAATCATCACAGTGGATCAAGTCAGTGAAGTGTTGGATTTGGTTTAAATGGTTTTTTATTGATTACCAAGTCTCAGTAACTTTGAACCACTCTAACCCTGTGTGGATTAAACCCATCTAACCGCCTATTGTTGTTGTAACAGCAGTTTTCAGTTCAGTAACGATGATTTGCTGTTGTTTTGACACTGAATTGACTGTCGTTCAATTAAGCTGTGCGTTTTAAATACTGATAAACTCAGGAGCATAAAATGAAAGTATTGTTTGTATTAACTTCGCATGATGATTTGGGTGACAGCGGTGAGAAAACTGGTTTCTGGTTGGAAGAATTTGCCAGCCCTTATTACACACTCAAAGATGCCGGTGTGGCAGTTACCTTGGCTTCACCCAAGGGCGGTCAACCTCCTGTCGATCCCAAAAGTGACAACACCGATGCCCAAACTGATGCCACTCGAAGGTTCAGCGGTGATTTAACTGCGCAGCAAGAATTGGCCCATACCATGAAATTAGCCGAGGCCAAGGTGGCTGAATACGATGCGGTCTTTTACCCAGGAGGGCACGGTCCTCTATGGGATTTGTATGCGGATAAAAACTCTATCAAGCTGATTGAGCAATTTGTGGCAGCAGGCAAGCCAGTGGCGGCAGTTTGTCATGCCCCAGCTGTATTATTAAAAGTTAAACAGGCCAATGGTGATCCGTTGCTGCAAGGCAAGAATGTGACAGGTTTCAGTAATTCTGAAGAGCAGGCTGTAGGTTTAACTGATGTGGTGCCTTATTTATTAGAGGAGGAACTGCAAGCCCAAGGTGGAATCTATCAAAAAGTGCCTGATTGGAACGTATTGTCTGTGACAGATGGCAAGTTAGTGACCGGTCAGAATCCAGCTTCATCTGAAGCTGTGGCCAAAGACTTGTTGTCCTTGCTAAAATAACTGTAACTGGGTGAGCTTGATTCAGTTCAAGCTCTTTTTACCACCCAACAAAGCAAACAGTCTGCTGTGAAAATATCAGGTTGCTAATCAGCCTTAAGCCAGATATGATGACTTTGGAAATTCAATAACAAACCCGTAAAATTTTTAATTTATTTCTTAATTAGATAATCCCTTCTCATTCTTGTTGAACAATTACGCTTAAACTGTCACTCGGTTAAATCAACAATAATGTTCTATTCAAACCACAGTAATATGCTAAATATAAAAAACATCAAACTGCTCACATGTACGTCATTACTGTTGTTCTTGTCGGCGCCACTTTATGCTCAGCATGCAAAACTACTCACTTGCTTATCTGATGATGAAATAATCGAATCAACACATCGTTTGGAGGCATGTGAAGCTGTTCATGTTGCACCTGAAAAATTACTGCAACGACCCGACATTGTGAAAGTAGGGATGCAATTGGCTGGGTTGTATTCTCAACAACATGAATATGAACGCAGCAATCAAGTATTAATAAATGTTGAAAAAAACTATTCCAAATGGATCAATGACTTCAAAACCAGGCATCAATTATTCAGAAAAATTGGTATCAATTACTTCAGGCTAAAGCTGTACACAGATTCGCAACAATTTTTTAAAAAGGCTTTTGACATTGCGCAAGTGCAACAAGAGCTGTCTGCACTGTCTCAAAGTTACAATGATTTGGGCATTGTCTATAAAGCCCAGTCCAGGTATGCGGATTCTCTGGAATCCTACAAACAAAGTCTGAAAATAAAAGAAGTTTTACAGGTCAAAAGTGAAATAGGTGCTACTTTATACAATATAGGTAATGTGTACGTGCTGATGGAAAAGTACCAGGAAGCGATTAAATTTCATCAACGTGCCCTGGATTTATACCAACAAATAGACACCATAGACTTCAAAATGAATGAGCGCATCATTCATATTCAAAATCAGATTGCCGATTCACTCAATCAACTTGGGCAATCTGAGGCTGCCATAGAGTTACTCCAAGCTACAATCAGTAAAGTGGGAGACTTGCCTGAAAATGACATGTTGTTGTTTGATTCCCACTGTACTTTGGCTGAAATATATACCACCATAGGAAATAAGGAAAAAGCCTTAGAAACCATAACTAAAACATTGAGTTTAACAGACTTAAGTGTTGATCAAGAGCTGTTAAGGTATGAGGTGTTGACTCGGGTTTATATGTTGAAACATGCTTTCGAGCAGGCCGAAATGACCGCATTAAAAGGTTTGTCATTGGCAACATCCAATAGCGATTCTGAGCCACGATCTTTATTCTTGCGCCTGCTAACAGCAATTAAAAAGGCGGTGGGTGACAGTCAGGCAGCGTTAGATTATCAAACCCAGTTCATTGAGTCGCATGAATTGAATTTAAAGCAAAGGTATGACACAGGAGTTAAGTTTCTGCAAAATGAGATAGAGTTACAAGTACAAGATAAAAACTTAGCCGTATTACAAAAAAACAATGAAATTCAAGAGTTGCAAATCAATAAGCAGCGTCTTTGGGTGTTCACTTTTATATTATTGAGTGTATTCACCGTATTGTTTTTTACTTTGTACATCCGTAAAAAATCCACAGAAAAACAGCAGCTGTTGAAACAAATAGACTACCACAGAAATCAGTTGCAACAGTTAAAAGCACCAGATGATAAGTTGGCTGAGTTTTTTATAGACAGCCATGATCCAGTGATATGTATTGACCAATCCAGTGTGGTCCGGTACCTTAATCAAGCGTTTTGTAACACATTTCTAATTGATAAGTCCGCTGCTTTGAATCTTGGTATTGCCCAAGCCTTGCCACAATTTGATGCAACATTGTCTAACCTGACATTCAATACTGATGATTTGCCTGAACAACAGTTTTTAAGTCATACAGATGTCAACGGACAACCCTTGTACGTTTGGGTCAGTGTTTTGCGGCGATTAGATAACACAGTGGTGTTTTCGTTTCAGCCAGCTGGTGAAAGTGAAGCGGTACCGACTAAAATCTACCAACACATAGAAAATGCCAACCAGATTGATGACATATACAATAAACTCAATGATTTAAAGAGGCGCAGTGACGATGTTTTAAGTCGGGACTTGGTCAATCA
Source organism: uncultured Marinicella sp. (assembly GCA_947502595.1). Classification (GTDB taxonomy): domain Bacteria; phylum Pseudomonadota; class Gammaproteobacteria; order Xanthomonadales; family Marinicellaceae; genus Marinicella. The sequence continues at coordinate 112,904 of CANNAM010000007.1, forward strand.
ATTGCAACAAAAATTAGATGCTGCTGACACCAAAACAGATTTAACTGATGCATACCGCAGTTCCTTGGTAGAGCTCATGGTCAGTAATTTGGAAATTTGGCGCAAAATTACGCAGGGTGATAGGATTACTTTGGCAGAGCAAAGTGGTGTATGGAAGGTTACGATTGATGATGGCAGGCTCAGGACCAGGGCCATGGACCGGTACTTGAGTCTAAAGTCACTGCCACAAACACCAAGGTGGCGGTCAGTGGTTAAAACCAGTCACTATATATTGGCGGAAGTCCAACTCAGTTTTGAACAAAGAAAATTTTTAAATGACAGGTTAGAGGTGTTTATGGCTCATTTAAGAGCAAGCACAAACACCTTGTCCTGATTTAGAATGTGGTTATTTTTTACACACGTTACAACTGAAAGTTATGCCATCAGTCAATTGGTATGATTCATGATGTGTTTCGCTTAATAATGACTCTGGGGACAATAGCAAGGGTCTGACTTCATTCATGTTAATGTCTTGGTTAATTAAACTGGCGCATTGACATGCTGCCATTGAGTAGGCTGTTTTGGCATCGGTGTCATCAAAAAAGTCATGTCTTGATGCGTATTGGTTGCGGTGTTGAATGGTTTCACCAACATACCTGTGTAAGTCTTCTTTGCCTTCATTGAGAATGATCCTGCCTATCGGTTCAGCTATACCGACTGGACAATCCACTTTGCTGTTTTGACTTAGTACGGTTAAAGACATGTCAGGAATGGTGATGGTGGCCAATGAAACAATCTCTCCATCTTTACAAAATTCAGGATCTGAAGCGTCTGAATGAGCCCAAGTGTTTGAACTGAAAATAAATGCGCCAACAGCCACAGAAACCAGTGCAGTGAGTGGAGTGGAGTTGACTTTTTTAAATAATCGCATGGCATTTCCTCAAGTTTTTAAAGTGAAGTCATTATACGGCGATTACCTGTTTTTAAACCACAGTCAGTTGGGGACTAATCAGGGAACGTTTCGAATTATTACTTTATAATCAATCATTTAAAAGTGTTATTGGTTAGGTTGATGTTGTGTAGTAAATGGCTTGTAAATTTTTAAATATTTGTCAGGCAAAAAAAAGGCCTCTTTCGAGACCTTTAAATGTTGCTCTTGATAAGCTTATTGTAAGCAGGCATCAACCTGATAGGTTGGTTCAATGAACAGTGAAGCCGGTAACAAAGTTACGTTACGCATTTTGTTGTCACTACCAGCACCACCTCGGAGTTTATCTTTGGTGTTTGAACTGTTACCTGTTAACGTGTCACTGTGACGGTTGCCGCGCAACTTGTCTTTGGTGTCACCGCCGCCCAGGTAGCCATCTAGGATGTCATTACCGCGGTTACCCCAAATTCGGTTCTTGCCCTCTAGCCCCCTGATTCGATCATCACCTCGATTGCCCCAGATCCAATCAGTGCCATGACCTGCATTGATTAAATCATTGTCGCGATTACCGAAAATAATGTCGCCACTGCTGCCACCGTCTATGGTGTCATTGCCGCGGTTGCCCCAAATCAGGTCTTTATCAGCACCGCCGGCAATATAATCATTGCCACTGTTGCCCCAAATGATGTCTTTGTTGGCACCACCGATGATGTGGTCGTTGCCGCTGTTACCAAACACTATATTGGTACCGCTACCAGCGCTGATGTAGTCATTGTCGGAATTTCCAAACAAAACGTCAGTCCCACCTTCACCATACAGCATGTCATTACCGCTGTTTCCAAACACCACATCGGTGCCTTCGCCAGCCAATATTTTATCTGCGCCGCTGTTGCCGAATAACACGTCAGTTGAACCGCCACCGTTGATGACGTCACAACCCATATTACCAAACATCACATCGGTAGAATCACCACCTGACATTTGGTCGTTACCGTCGTTACCAAACATCACATCGGTTCCTGCTTCACCAGACAAGTTGTCATCGCCGGTGTTACCAAACATGATGTCAACTCCAGCACCGCCAACGATTTCATCATTATCTGCATTGCCAAATAATACATCGGTACCATTACCGCCATTGATGTAATCTTCACCACGATTGCCAAAGATGATGTCTACGCCATCCTCGCCGTGCAGTTCGTCGCGTTTAGAAGTGCCTGCATTTTCATTGCCGAAAATAACATCGGTATCAGCACCGCCAGCAATGTAGTCGCCATCATCGCCACCAAATATAATGTCTACACCGGCATTGCCATACAGAAAGTCAGCACCTTGTGAACCGAAAATCAAGTCAACACCATCACCGCCATGGGCTGTGTCTGTACCAGCGCCAGCAAATATCAAATCAATTGACTCATTGCCTTCAATTCGATCATTGCCTTGGCTACCAAAGATCAGGTCCACGCCTTTACCGCCAAACATACCGTCGTTGCCAACACCGCCGAGCAATAAGTCAAAAGCACCATCATTGCCATAAACTTTGTCACTGCCACTGTCGCCAGAGACCAAGTCGATGCCATCATCACCTTTAACTGTATCATCACCACTGTTACCAAACACCAAGTCGATGTAGTCACCACCTGAGAAAACATCATTGCCAGCGCCCCCGAACATGAAATCAAATCCACCACGGCCATTGGCTGTGTCGTTGCCTTCACTACCAAAAATAAAATCACCGAGTAATTGGGTCAAACCTGCACCTGTGGAGTTAGATCCTGTGATGCTGTCATTGCCACTGCCGGCAAAAAAGAAACTGCCCATTTTAATGTTCACACCATAAATGTTGATCGCGCCGGTATAAGCATTACTTAAGGTATCATTGCCTTGTTCGCCAAAGATAAAGTCGATGCCTCTTTCACCTTTGATGGTGTCAGCTCCGGCATCACCAGTGAACCACAAATCACCCAGGATGATGTCAGTGAAACCCTGTGTAGCAACTGTTCCATCTTCACCTTTATCGGCATCATCTTCGCCGCCAAATAAGCTGTCATCGCCACCGGCACCTAAAATCAAGTTGCCAATATCAACATTGACATTGCCCCATGTGTAAGACTTACCCGCGCTGCCATGAATTTCATCATTGTCTTTACCGCCGATCAAAAAGTCATGGTGATCACCACCAAAAATTTTGTCTTCATCAGGTCCAGAAAACACAAAGTCGACCCCACCATGTGATTCAATACAGTCTTCACCTTGCAGCGTGACCACCAGATTGGCTTCATTGCCGGTTTTTATGCGGTCATCTAATGGGGTTCCGATAACCACACCAACTCCAGCAACATTGAACTCCAAGTCAAAATCCGTGTAATTTTCACACAAGGTTTCAGATGCCTTGGTTTGGCTGTCAGTGATTTTGCTGTAATCAATTCGATCTTCCCATGCTGTTTTGGCATTGAAACCGGTGTATGCCAAATAGTTCGGGCTGACCCATGCATCAAAAGCATGTTCAAATTGATTTAAATCATCCACTTTAGCTATTGCATAAGCCCGGTCGACAAATGACATGCCTATATCATGGGCTTTTGAGCCTTGTAATTCAGCAGCTTGCATCATCGCCATCGCAGTGGTTTCAAATTCAGCAACCATATGATAGCTGCCTTCTTCTTCAATATTGACAGGTATTTGGTAGGTTGCCATTTGTTCAATGCTTGCCTCTGTGCCTACGCAGTTATGCATGTCTTCTTGGGCCAGATCATAGGCGTCTTCTTGCTGTTCAGATAAGTCATCAAGCGGATCTTCTAAAGGGTCATCCGTATCGCTTTCTTCTGTGTAGGTGTCTGCCAAGTCAGCAAAAGCTTGCATATCGGCTTGCAGCTGAACTTCACCTTGGTTGATACAATCGAAATAATAAGCTGTTAAGTCTTTATTTTTGCGAATCAGTGTGTTCAGTTCATCCTCTACCTGGGAAACGGCAACCAAATCTTGAACCACCTGTGCCGTACCGGCATCTACAACAGTCAGCGACTGTTCTTCATTGTGGCTCAATAGCTGTTCAGTATTTTCACTTAATTCTAAAACTGCAGTCGCATAGTCCTGTAACAACTGAGTGGTTTCAGTAACAAAGTTTTCAGCATGGGTGGCCTGGGAGTTCTCTATTTCAGCAACTTGTGCATAGACCTCCATTTGCTCAAAAAACAACGCTTCCACACCTGTAAATTCATGAATAGGTTTGGCCTCACTCTCATGCACCGCAAACAACGGTTCAAACTTACTTTTCGCAATCGGCAGCACCGCCTGACCCTGTTTAAATGATCCTGAGACGCTGTACTTGATTGATGTTTGACCGGTCACTGAATCAGGCTGCAGTAAGTTGTCAGAATAAAATACACTGCTGATACCGTCCACTTTAACATTCACCTGTGCGGGAGAATCCACTGGAATTTCGGTGATTTCATGTAGCAATACCCTGGCGCCAATATCTTCACCTTGAATCAGCCAGAACAACAGTTTATTGTGGTCTCTGGTTAAGTACAAAGCACCTTCGGATACCACCTCTACATAAATTTGTTGAACCTCTGCTTTGATGGGTGATGATTGCGGTTTTGTACTGCTTAAATCAGCAACAGGGGCTTGGTAGCCACTGACCATGGTGGCACATATGGTTAAACCACTGAATGCCGTTAATTTCAGGATTTTTCGTATATCCCAACTTAATTTATTCATAATAATTCCCTCAGTTAATGATTGTTTTATATGTTTCAACTTCAGATGAAGTCGAATTGATGGTATGTACTTGAAGCCATCAATGAAATATAAAAGCGGGGAAAAAGGGGGTGGTTTGGTGGGTTGTTTTAGGAAGGATTTTTTTCTATGTATTTGATATTAAAATTAATTGTCTGGGACTTGAAAGTGTTTCAAGTTCAGTCTGTGTTTTGCTTGGAGCGGTCTAAATGGTGCCGGTTAAGCTTATGAATCAAGTAGGTACAACCGACTCAAAAACAAAAATCAGAGTTTTGTGCCAATGAAATTACGCTGGTTTTTGTTGTTGCACACTTTAATCACAGGTAAGATTACTGACTCAAGATATTCACAGTCATCACACCAAGAGGGAGTTAATATGCCACAAGTTAAACTGATGGTGTTGTACCCACAACCCACAGATAGTCAGCAATTTGACCAAGATTACCAAGCCCATTTGCAGCTGTTTCATCAAAAAATGAGCATCCCAGCTGATCAGCGCCCTTATACAGTCACTAAAATGATTGCACCCCCAGTTGGGACTTCGCCGTATTACCAAATGTTCAGTTTTACTTTTCCTTCAGCAGAGGCGTTGGAGCAAACCTTGGCAACCACACAGATGCAAGAAATCGCAGCAGATGCCAGCCGCATATCAACCGGTGGAGCGCCAGTCATGTTGATCGGTAATGAAGAAAATTAATTGCCATATAAATCATGTGAAAAAAATCAGATAGTGAGGAACAACAATGAGTGATAAAAAGCCAACCAGCCAACAAGCCACCGGACAGTGCCTGTGCGGTGCAGTCAGCCTATTAGCCACTGCAGTCAACCCGCAGGTCGGTGCTTGTCATTGTAATATGTGTCGAAAATGGTCTGGAGGACCTTTAATGGCTGTTGATTGTGGTACAGAAGTTGGTTTTACCGGTCATGAATTTATTGGTGTTTATGCGTCATCTGAATGGGCCGAACGTGGCTTTTGTAAGCAGTGTGGCAGTGCATTGTTTTATAAGCTCAAAGCAAGTGGCCAATACATACTGCCAGCCGGCATTCTCGATATTGAACCTGAATTGGTCTTTGACCATCAAGTTTTCATTGATGAAAAACCCAGATACTACAGTTTTTCTAACACAACTAAAAACATGACTGGTGCCGAGTTATTTGCCATGTATGGGGCTGAGGAATAACTTGGTTAAGGGACCGCCGTCAGCTCGCCGGCATAAGTTTAAAACAAAGGGACGATGTGCCCCTTATAATTCATGTTGGTTGATGGGCTTAATAATCTTGGTGTAGGTTACCCGCACGCCATGCGTTGTACCCGGCTTCGACACGAATAGCGCCGCCACTGACATTTGACATAAACCCCTTGGCAATGTTTGATTGGCCTCCAGTTACGCTGGAGCCTGTCGCGGTGGCTTGGTTGCCAGAACCACTGCTTACACTGGAATATTCGCCAATAGCATGGTTTCTTTGGCCGCCAGATACACTGGAATATACACCCTCTGCAGTATTCTTGATGCCAGCTGAAATACTTGAATATAAGCCTGTGGCGGTATTTTCTCTGCCACCTAATATACTGCTGTATTTTCCATTGGTTACGTTGTCATAACCACCTGTAATGCTGGAAAAGTAAGCATGCGTTTCATTGTATCGTCCTCCACTTATATTTGAATAAATAGCTGCTGTGTAGTTAGCTATTCCACCTAAAATATTGGAATAGTTGGCATTTGATGTGTTGCCCACTCCGGCAATAATGGAGCCATAATCATCATAGGAGTTGTTCGATCCGATGATCAGATTGTGTGAACCTCGGCGAACATTGTTGCCCCATTGATAACCATTTAAGGTGCACCTTGATTGTAGTGTGTAAATAGGGTTTGAACAAAAATACAGGCTGTTTGAGGAAGTCTCATTGTAACCAATAATCAAGTTGCCCAGTCCATTGACAACCCTGTCTGTTCTTCCTGTGCCATTGTCCACTTGTACATTGATGGCATTAAATATGGCGATGGGGTGGCCATCTTTGAAACCCAGTTTTAAATAACCGTCTAAGGCCAAAACTGAGTTGTCGTCCATTATATTGATTTGTTGTTCTAATCTTTTAATAGTGGTTTTTGATTGATCTAATTCAGTTTTTAACCGTTGGAATTGTTGTACTAAAGACTCAAGCTTTTCGGCTTGGGTTGGGTTAAGGCTGTTATTAAGCTCGGTTGCACCAGCCAGTGTTGTTGTAGAGGCTAAGACAGCCAGGTAAATGATGCTTTTCATATTGTGTCTCTGCTAAAAAAGTGAATGATGTCTATTTATTCGATAAACTGTTAGTAAACATGACATACAATTGAATGAATTTGATTTAAAGGTATTGTTATTTCGTACCAAAGGATTGTTTTTTAGACTGATTTTATTATGAATAAAAAAACAATAGAATTCAGTGGTGCTAACTGTCAGAATTAAAACTACTTGGTTTGTGTGCGGGTCAATAGGAATCATAAATTAGAAGGAGGAGGGCAGTTCATGAAATTTATATTTTTTATCATTGGTGGATTGATTTTTGGCTTGTTCAGCAATGATGAATGGGGCGTTTGGGTTGGTGGTTTTTTAGGCTTTTTACTGGCTTGGATTAAGTCTTTAAGTAATAAGATTAATCAGTTAGAGTCCAGGCTACTGGACAATGAAGCCAAAAGTGCCATCAGTGCCAGTGGTTTCACTTCTGAACAGCCCGTTGCTTCTCAACAGACTACAGTTGATGAGGGTTCAGAGTCTGCGCATGACATTGATTCAATTCCGGCAGTTGCTATGGACATTGAAAATAAATCAGAATGGTCTGTGCAACAACATTCAGAACGGCCAATTGATGAACCAGTCAGTGAGTCTTTGGCTGAAACTGCCACTGATCAATTGCTTACAGCGCAGCAAATGGATGAGGAAGACAGCGATCAGAACATACCGCTAATACCTGCAGAAGACATTTCACTGAGTGATGCACAAGTCGAAGCTGAACAGGCAGCCGCAGCAAGGGTTCCAGCTGCACCTTCAGCCTCTGAATTGGCAATCAGCAAGGGTATACAAAAAATAAAAGACTGGGTGGTGGGTTATTTTACCGGTGGTAATTCCTTGGTCAGAACCGGTATGCTGGTGTTGTTTGTGGGTGTGGCCTTCTTATTAAAATATGTCGCAGAACGCACTGTAGTGCCTGTAGAAGCTCGCTATGTTGGCATCGTGTTGGGTAGCTTGGTGTTGTTGGGATTGGGTTGGCGTTTTCGGCACAAAAGACCCGGTTTCGCGCTGAGTTTACAAGGCGGTGGTATTGGGGTGTTGTATTTAACTTTGTTTGCTGCCATGCGGTTGCATCAATTGTTACCCCCATCAGTGGTTTTATTGTGTCTGGTCGGCATTGTGGTTTTATCAGCCACATTAGCCGTTTTACAAAACTCTATGGCCTTGGCCGTTATTGGTATCGCAGGTGGCTTCGCAGCACCCATATTGACCTCAACTGGCAGCGGCAGCCATGTGCAGTTATTTACTTATTACCTGTTGTTAAACTTCAGTATATTAGGCATCGCTTGGTTTAAATCTTGGCGTTTGTTGAATGTGGTTGGTTTTGTTGCTACTTTTGCAGTGGGCAGTGTTTGGGGCGCTCAGTTTTATCAGCCACCATATTTTACCTCGGTCGAACCGTTTCTGATTGCACATTTTCTGTTGTATGTGCTGATAGCGGTGTTATTTGCTTTTAAACAACCACCAAAACTCAAAGGCATCAACGATGGTACCCTTATTTTTGGTACGCCAATTGTGGTGTTTTCACTGCAAGCGGCTTTGGTCAAAGACATGGATTATGGTCTGGCATATTCAGCATTGATTATGGGTGTGTTTTATGTGGCCTTGGCATACCTGATTAAAATGCTGCATCGGCCATTTTTTAAAGATTTGATTGAGTCATTCATCGCCTTGGGTGTAGGCTTCGGCACCTTGGCAATTCCACTGGGCTTTGATGGCCGCGTCACTTCGGCGATGTGGGTGGCAGAAGCCAGTGCCTTGGTCTGGGTCGGTATTCGACAAAGCAGGATGTTACCACGTTTCAGTGGATATGCTTTGGCGGTGCTGGGCTCGTTGGCTTTTTTTGTGGAACCTGAGGCGAACAAAAATGTATTGGCCTTTTTAAATGCCGATTTCATTGGGGTCTTGATCATCGTCATGGCCACAGCTTTTATGGGCTTGTATGCACGGCAACACCAAGGTCGGTTGTTGCCTATCGAAACGCCTTGGGTGTCACATCTGATGCTGTTGGCTACAGTGTTGTGGTGGGTCGTCGGTGGCATTGATGAAATAAATAAGCACTTCAATGGCAGTGCCTATTACATCCAACAACTGTGGATGCTGGGTACCACTTTAATGCTGATTTACTCTGCAGAAAAACTGACTTATCGCTTGTTACTTCACTGCGCTTTGTTGGTCAATGTGTTGATGTGGCCGTTGTTGCTAAATATGAGCAGCCAGTCTGTTGATGAGGCGATGTTCTTTAACCCTCGGTTTGTTGCTTTGGCAGTGGTGGGGTTGTTCTATTTAGTGATGTCACCCTTCTGGAGTTTAAAGTTAAGGGGCTCAATGAATGGCCGTATAAAAAACCTGAATTTGTGGGCGAGCCGCTATTTTCTGGCCGTTGGGATCATCACTTGGCTGTTTGCTATGGTGTTTGATATCCACAAGTTTTTACCTGCAGAAAAATTGTTATGGACGGAACTGTTGATGGCATCAACAGCAGCCATGTTATTGTGGACTGGACACAAACGCCAATGGCTTGATTTTAACTGGGCCGCATTGGGCGTTGTATTTGCCATGGCACTGCCGTTGTATGTGACTTTTGTAACCTTGCAATGGTCATTGCCGCCAATGGTTGATGCTTGGCCAGTATTCAATGTGGCATGTTTGTCATTATTGATTTATTGCTTGGCGCATTTTGTGATGGCTTATTACTGGCAAGCCAAGATGTTGAAAGCATCTGATCTGTCGAAGGGGATTGCGGCTGCTTTGTTGCTGTTGGCATTGGTGATTTGGTTCACCAATGGGGTGATGGAGTCACAAGCTTTCCTTAACGCCCCACACTGGCTGCCTGCGGTCATTGTTTTTGTCAGTGCTTCTTGGTTGCTGTTTGTGTTGTTGGCACATCAGCTTAACTGGTCAGACTTACATAAAGTTAAATACCTGGCCACAGCAGTTTTAGTCTTTTTGCTTATCATCACGCCGAATTTTCAAGATTATCACACTTCATTTGGTCTGTTGGCTTGGTTGATGGCATTTGTGGTTAATTATTGGTTGCTGAAAGTTTATGATAAACAACTGGATAAAGTCAGTGTTGCATTTCACGTCGTCAGTTTGATGGGTTTGAGTTGGCTGTTGATGTATGAATTGACACAGTTGATTGAATGGCAGTTTGGCAGCATTAATATTTGGCACAGCAGTGCTTCTGTTGTGATGTTGTTGTTGATAATGGGCCTGGTGTTTGTATTACGTGATCGTGTGGCTTGGCCTTTAAAAGCACACCCTGTGGCTTATTTTTATTGGGCGCTGCCGTTATTGATGGCCATCCAGTGGCTGCAATTATTGGAGCTGAACTTGAGCTATCCAGGTGGGTCATCCGTTTTACCTTATGTGCCAGTCTTGAATGTGATAGATTTGGTCGGTATCGGTTCATTGTATCTGGCTTATAAAATGCAAAAGACTGATCAAACAAAACTTTTTATCCCAGCTGTACGCATCAGGTACAGTCTGTTCGCAATGATGGGTTTCTTGTTGCTGAATGCTTCAATGCTGCGCTGTTTCCATTATTGGTACGGTATAGACTATAAGCTTAAAGACCTGATGTCATCATTTATGGTACAAACGGGGTTCAGTATTCTGTGGGCTGCTACTGCAGTCACATTGATGGTGTTGGCGGCACGTAAAAAGTGGCGGCCATTGTGGTTGCTTGGCTTAGGCTTGATGATAGCGGTGGTGGCAAAATTATTTTTAGTTGATATGTCAGCTTCAGGCAGTATTGAGCGGATTGTGGCGTTTTTATCAGTTGGCTTTTTACTTTCGGTGGTGGGTTATTTTTCACCGTTACCTCCCGAAAACAAGTTGGACAAAACAACAGATCAGCTGGGTGATCACAAAGCAGATAAGGAAACTGTTTATGAACAATAATAAAATGCTGTTGCTGCTATTTCTGACCTTTACTGCCCAAGTTGCAGCAGTTGAGTTTACATACCAACTGCCCCTTGAAACCAATCAGTCTGCTGATGCCACAGGTTATGAACTGCAATTACCACCTGTGGTCTATGAAAAAACCACCAATCCGATGATTCGAGATTTGCGGGTAAAAAATGCCCAGGGTGATGATGTGCCGATGCGCATGACTTTATTGCAGGATGAAATTAAACAAAGCCTGTCAGCAACCACACTGCCTATTTTTTCTTTGAACCAGACCATCAGTACACCGTTGCGTAGTCAACAAGTCAGCACCACTTGGCAAGGTGACGTGCGCCAATTCAGTGTAGAAACCTCCGAATCGGTCCAAAACTACATTCGCAGTCAAGAACAGGTCCTGCATGATCGTTTGTTGTTGGATGCATCGCTGGTAAAAACGTCAGCTGTGGCAGCTTTAGAGTTGCAGTGGCAGTTTGATAGGCCAGGTAATCGAGTCTTTTATGTAGAACTGAAGGGCAGCCACGACTTGTCAAGTTGGCAGATTTTGGCAGCAAAGCATAAATTGATTGAATTAAATACTGGTCAAAAGGTCATCCTTGAAAATACCATTGCTCTGAACGGCCAGACATTTAATTATTATCAGCTGCGTTTTTTAGGTGAGCCCGTACCTGTGGTCACAGAAGTCAAAGCGCTGTTGAAAAGCCATGCTTTGGAACAACCCTTGCTCACCCGTGTTGTAGGTGATTTTGAAGTTTTAGAAACTGATAAATACGGTCACGCGATTGTTTGGGATACAGGTGGCTATTTCCCAATTGAAAAAGTAGACATTGATTTTGACTATAAAAACCTGATGGCCGAGGTGCAGCTTTATGCCAGGAATTCACTAAACTCTCCTTGGCAACAGGTCATCAGCAGCCAACTGTATCAAGTAGGCAGTGGTGATATGGCCATGGAGAAAAACAGCTTGAGCTTTCGAGCCAATCACAACCGTTTTTGGAAACTGACCAGCCAATCCAGTATCAGCAGCCAGTGGGTAAAGGGCGTGTCACTGAGTTGGCGACCCCATCAAATTCAATTCTTGGCGCAAGGTAGCGGTCCTTACAGCTTGTTTTTTGCTAGTAAAAACTTGAAATCCTTGCCATCTAACGGCTGGTATCAGCAGTTAAACAATAAAATGAAAACAAATTTGTTTTCGAATCAAATTAAATTGGGCTCGCTGCAGGTGTTAACCCCAAAGCCAAAAAAACCTGATCCCGAACCTGAAAGCCCAATAGGTCGTTGGCTGTTTTGGGGTTTGTTGGTGGTGGTGCTCAGTGTGCTGTTTATTATGGCCAACCGATTGATGAAAGAGGTTTCAAATGAAGATAACTAAATTAATTATTAAAAAATTTAATCAATCGCAACCAAGAGTTTGTTGTTATGGATAAATATGTGTAAGCTTAATTTGCTGCTGTTCCTGATTTTGTAGGTATTAAACTGCTGACAATAAGAGCGGTCATTGAGTTTTTCGGTAACCGAGAAATCAAACTTTTTAATCACAGCGTCTGTTCCTGTCAAACCTTTGATGTCATCTGTTTAAATGTCTTTGCGGTACCATGAAATTAAACATTTACCAGTGCTGGGTGCATGACTTTCATCTTTTTCCAAGCAGTAACAACCTTATTGAGTCTGGTGTTTACACGTGCAAGTTTAAGTACGAGCACATATACAAGTGTAACTGTGAATCATTCATTGATAAAAAAGGGCAATAATACCTGGTCATTGATTACAGTTTAAGCCCAGCTCGCAATTGTTTTGGTGTATATATCGGATGATATCTATACCACTAACTGGGTCTAAGCTAACATTTTCCTTTGCTTGAATGAGTGCCTTTTGTATTGATGTTCTTGACTTAAGCTTACTGTGTTTCTTAACGTTTCTTATATCATCATCCTACCATTATCAAACCATCAGAAAACATCAGAACAATTGTCCATCATCAACCCTAAACTTAAGCTGTACTACGAAAAACGCTGAACATCATTAAACAGGATTTAGGTTTTGTAAATGTTTCCAGCACCAAGTGGTGCAATCATGAACTGGATTATCCGCAGTATATCCATAATTTCCATGCAATTTTGAAAGGTAATTTGGTTGCTGAAAAATACGGACTGGTTTGAATCTTTATTATCTTTTGAGAAAAAACATATGAAACAAATACCTACAACAAGTGCCTTGCTATTAAAAATATCATGCTGCTTATTTGCTTATGCTGCCTATGCTGAGGACTCTTTGTCTTATAAATATATAGAATTGGGCGTTGGTCATTCTAACGATGTTTTAAATACAGAATACAAGTTTGAAGGCCGCGGATATTATGTCAAAGGCTCATTTAACCTCTCTGAATCCATTTATCTAGGTGGACATTATGACCACAGAGAAATCAATAATTTTAATTTTGATGTGGCTAACTATGGCATCTTTTCTGGGTACCATAAAAGCCTCAACCCAGATTTAGATATTTATGCTGAAGTGAAAGCTTTTAGGCTTGATTCTAACAGTTTAGGTTATGGTACCAATGGGTTGGGTTTGGGTGGTGGGTTGCGGTACAAGGCAACTGAAAAATTCGAACTGGGAACCAACTATTTTTTCTACAACCAAAGAAAAGATTTCATCAAAAATTACCATGCTTTTGCTGTGGAAACCAGTTATGAAATATTTAAAAACCGAAGCCTGAGGTTGAAAATAGAATCAGCAGATGGTGAATTAGAAAGCCAGCTGGGCTTGCGTTTTTCATTTTGATAAAAGCAGCGCTTGTCATTGTGTTAAGACAAGCGCTTTAATTGTCTTAAACAAAACTTAGCTGGTATCGGATCTGAAAGCGTTTGCTGGTAATATGAGCAGTTATGCTCAGCTCATTCCCTGATTGGTGTTGCCTGAAGTTGTCGTACTGATGTTAGGCGCCGTCATTATTGTGCATGGCTCAGTTAATTTGTTCAGTGACCCAAGCTTTAACAGCTTGGAAAGGGTGCTGTTCTAAATGACCAAAATACGGCAGTGCCCTGACTTTTAAGCGGGTGAAAACTGGGGTGTGGATACCACAAAGAAATTTGCTGGCATTGTGAGCTGACATTGAATCGCCAATGGTGGTTTTGAATGAGTTAAGCAAAGCATTGCAATCCAAAGTATTTAATTCAGGGAGTTGTAGGTTGCTTTGCAAACTGGCAGCACCGGTTAAGCACACTGAACAATGCCCACATTGAGTTGGTGAATTAGTATCACCAAAATATTCAGCCAGCTGTTTACTGATACAATGATCTGATTCAAATAATTTGATCATGTTGTGGATGCGTTCAATTTCAGTTTGTTCCTTATTTAAAAATAATTGGTGCATTTTCTGGCTGATCACCTCACCATCAAAATCATCCGTACAAACATCAAAACGTTCAACTGCAAGTTTGGCCTGTAATTGCAAGTGTCCTTGTTCATCCAGCCATTCCAGCGCCGTCAAAATGCGGTTGCGGTCGGCTTTATAATTGTCCAGAATGGCCTGAATATCTACATAAGTCCAAGTTTTTTTAACCACACAATGGTCGAACAAAGCTTGGATGAAAGCTTGTCGCTCACCTTTAAATAAATTAATGATGTTGGCAGTGTTGTCGATGCTTTTGAACGCATATTCTTCAAAGTAAGTGAATTTAGGGGTGATGATGCCTGCCAATTCAAGGTACACCAGCAGCGTTTTTAACGGCAAGGGGCGAATATTCAGCTCGTTGGACAGTGAGATGAGCTTGGTTTCCCAGAAACTGCCTTTACAAGTTTCTATTTGTGCAATTAATTGTTGGATGGCTGGTTGTTCTGGGGTATCACCATAAACAAAGTTTTCTTGTACCTGTAAGCTGTCATTGTTGGCCAGCACAACACATAAGGCCGGTTCACCATCGCGCCCGGCACGGCCAATTTCCTGGGCGTAGTTTTCAGTGGATTTTGGTAAATCGTAATGGATCACTTGCCTGACGTCGGTTTTGTCGATGCCCATACCAAAGGCGATGGTGGCAACAATGCAATTGATTTGTCCTTGCATGAATTGATTTTGGATGTGTTCACGCTGCTCAGATTGCATGCCGGCATGGTAATGTTGTGCTTTGATTTGATGTTGGTTCAAATAGTCTGCCACTGCCTCTGCGGTTTTTTGTAAGGTGACATAAATGATGGTGGCTGCTGTGGGGTTATTCTTGAGCAGTTGTTGAAGCTGTTGCAACCGTTTTGTTGAGCCAACTGGCTTCATAATTAACTTTAGGTTTTCTCGGTAAAAGCCTGTGATTACAACATCTTCTGTGTTGATGTTGAACTTATTTTGCATGTCTTGAATAACCTGAGGTGTGGCGGTGGCAGTCAATAACAGACATTGCTTGATGTCAAAGGCTTGTTGGTATTGTGGTAACTTTAAATAATCTGGTCTGAAGTTATGTCCCCATTCAGAGATACAATGGGCTTCATCAACCACCATCATGCTGATTTGCATTTGTTTCAGTTGAGCACGAAAGCGTTCATTTTTGAAGCGCTCTACAGATACCATCAGGATTTTCAACTCACCGCTTTTGGCTTGTTGTAACACTTGGTTGTAGGCATTACGTTCCAGGGATGAATCCAAACGTGCGGCTTTGATGTTATGTGTCAACAAAAAATCCAGCTGGTCTTTCATCAATGCCAACAGCGGTGAAACCACCAAAGTCAACCCAGGTAATTGCACAGCAGTCAATTGATAACACAGTGATTTACCTGATCCAGTTGGAAATATGGCGCTGGCTGAACGGCCAGACAGCAGTATGTCGACCACTTCTTGTTGTCCAGGTTTAAATGCTGCAAAGCCAAAATGCTGTTTTAATTGTTGGGTTAAATTCATATTCAGATTCCTTTTGTTGATTATCTCCAAAGTTCATTGTGCACAGCACAGTAAGGGATTTCAGCCCATATTTTCTGACAGCTGTAAATAATGATTACATTGTACTGCAATGCCTCAACAAACCAAGGTCTTAGGCTTCTGTTAAAATGTAACTTTCATTCAAATCTAGGTGACATTATGCATCAAGGGTCATGTCTTTGTGGGGCTGTGAAATTTTCAATTTCAGGGGCTTTAGGTTCAGGTTCTGCTTGTCACTGTCAGCAGTGCCGACAATGGACAGGACATTTCTTGGCAGACACGGAAATTCAGCTTAAAAACTTGCATATTGAATGCTCAGATCAACTCAAATGGTACCAATCTTCAGCCAAGGTCAGGCGTGGCTTTTGCGCTGGCTGTGGTTCCAGCTTGTTTTTTGAACCCATGGACAAACAAAAGCACAGTTGGATAGGCGTGGCTTTGGGATCAATCACCACACCGACTGCAATAAAAATTGAACAACATATATTTGTTGCTGAGAAGGGAGATTACTACCAAATCAATGATGCAGTGCCTCAGCATCAGAACTGAGGCACATGTTTTAATGTCAGCAGATTCTCAGTTTATCCACACTTTGAAGAGCCACAGCTTTTACAAGTCAGACAACCTTCTTGATAAATCAATTCAGTAGATTGGCAGTTTTCACAGGTGCCTTTGGCCACCTTGGTGCCATCGGCAATGTAACGTTTTAAGGCGCGTGTTACACCATTTTTCCAAGTGTTGATGGATTCACTGTCTAGTTGTAAGCTGTTGATTAATTCAACCACCTTTTCGATTGGCATGCCATGACGCAGGGTGCTGGAAATCAACTTGGCGTAGTTCCAATACTCTGGATTGAACTTGTGCGACAGGCCTTCGATGGTGGTTTTGTAACCACGTTTATTGGTGAACTGAAAGTCATAGCGTGAGCTGTCATCTGGCATCGTGGTTTTGATGATGTAGCCAGTTTCGACTGTACGGGGCAAAAAGATGCCGTCTTCGTCATCAGCTAAACCGGTGAAAATCTCAAAAGGTTTACCATCTATGGTACCAACAAAAGCAATCCACTTTTCTTTGTTGTTGTGAAAGCGCACCACTTCAGCCTCTAAAATTTCTGGGCGTTTGGTGGGGAAGGGTACCAGTTCTTCAGGTTTTTCTTCGTTAGAAATCAATACCCCAGAACGTGAACCATCGCGGTACACAGTAACGCCTTTGCAGCCAGCTTGCCAGGCCTCTAGGTATAAATTGTGCACCAATTTTTGGTCCACTTCTTGTGGCAAGTTGATGGTTACGCTGATGCTGTGGTCTACCCACTTTTGCACGGCGCCTTGCATGCGCACTTTACTTAACCAGTCAACATCATTCGACGTTGCTTTGTAATAGGGTGATTTTTTTACCAGTTTGTTGATTTCTTTGTCGCTGTAACTTTTGTCAGTTGCATGTCCATTGGCTTCCATCCATTGTTTGAAACGGTGGTGGAACACAGTGTATTCTTCCCAAGAGTCACCAACTTCATCAACAAAATCAATGCGCACATTTTTATCGTTGGGGTTCACTTTGCGGCGGCGTTTGTAAACTGGCATAAACACCGGTTCAATGCCTGATGAAGTTTGGGTCATCAAGCTGGTGGTGCCAGTGGGTGCAATGGTCAACAGGGCAATGTTGCGTCTGCCATACTTGAGCATGTCTGCATACAGGGTTTCATCGGCTGCTTTCAAGCGTTGGATGAAGGGATTGTCTTTTTCGCGTTCGCTGTCATAAATGGTGAACGGGCCGCGTTCTTTGGCCATAAAGACTGAAGCACGGTAAGTTTCAACTGCAATGGTTTTGTGAATTTCTTCAGAGAAATCATTGCCTTCTTGGCTGCCATAACGAATGCCCAGGGCGGCTAACATATCACCTTCAGCAGTAATGCCTATGCCTGTGCGGCGGCCTTCTTGGGCTTTGGTTTTGATGTTCAACCACAAGTTCTTTTCGATGCGTTTAACTTCTTCGCTTTCTGGGTCGGCATCTATTTTTGCTAAAATGGCATCAATTTTTTCGAGTTCTAAATCAATGATGTCATCCATCAGGCGTTGGGCTTTGCCTACATGGTCAATAAACAAGGCTTGGTCAAACTCAGCTTGTTCGGTGAATGGATTCTTAACATAGGAAAACAAGTTAATCGCCAGCAAGCGACATGAGTCGTATGGGCACAATGGAATTTCACCGCAAGGATTGGTGGAAACTGTTTCATAACCGAGTTCAGCATAACAATCAGGCACTGACTCACGGGTGATGGTGTCCCAAAACAAAATACCTGGTTCTGCAGATTGCCACGCATTGTGAACAATTTTATCCCACAATGCTCGGGCATCGATGGTGTTGCTGAATTGTGGGTTGTCACTGTGTATGGGGTATTTTTGTACGTATGCCTTGTTGTTTTTAACGGCTTCCATGAATTGGTCATCAATACGCACCGACACATTGGCACCTGTGACTTTGCCTTGCTCTAATTTGGCATCGATAAAGTCTTCTGCATCTGGGTGGTTAATAGAAACAGATAACATCAAAGCACCACGCCGACCGTCTTGCGCCACTTCACGCGTTGAGTTTGAATACCGTTCCATGAATGGCACAATGCCGGTTGAGGTCAAAGCCGAGTTTTTAACGGCTGAACCACGCGGTCTGATGTGCGATAAATCATGGCCCACGCCGCCACGGCGTTTCATCAGTTGAACTTGTTCTTGGTCAATCTTCATGATGCCACCATAAGAATCAGAGCCGCCCGCGTTGCCGATCACAAAGCAGTTGGACAATGAAGCAATTTGGTGTGGGTTACCGATGCCTGTCATGGGACCACCTTGTGGTACCAAGTATTTAAAGTTTTTAATCAAAGCGAAAATATCGGCTTGCGTCATTGGGTTGGGATATTTTTGTTCAACCCGGGCAATTTCAGCTGCCAAACGGTGGTGCATGTCATCGGGCGTTTGTTCAAAGACGTTGCCATCCGAGTCTTTAAGTGCGTACTTATTAACCCACACACGGGCTGCTAAGTCATCACCTTTGAAATAATCCAAAGCCGCTGTGTAGGCTTCTTCTTGAGTATATGTTTGAAATTGTGTAGATAATTTGGTTGCTGACATGAAAAAATTCCTCAAAGTTTTAGTCTGTAGCAGATAAATTTTTGATAATGTTTGTGCTTCATGGTTGGGCTGGATTGTAAAAACCGTAAACTTTTATAAAAAAATAAATTTGAAAGTTAACAATTTTAAAAAATCACCTTGCATGAGTCAAAGCACATTAAAATAAGCTAAAATTTAATAAAAACGTTCTAAAACAGGTGTTTATAATGTTTGTTTTGGACTTGCCTTTTCTCGTTGTGGTCAATATATCACAGTAGAATGGGCTAAGCCATTTAAAAAAGAATTAATTAATTCTTTTTATAAAAAATATTTTTGTAAATGTTTTTTTAATCTTTTTAATCTTTTTAATCTTGAGTTTAATGAAATTGTCAATAAATTTAGCAGGGTGATTGGTTTTTTTTAATCACGTGTTTTGACAACCCAAAGTATTGGACTGTCAGGCTTTTCATGATTCAACTGTAGCCGAGATGCTGCAGGTGACTGGGTATTAAGGGTTTGGCTGTAACACCTAACATAAATTATTAAGTACTTGAGTGATCAGAATACAGCGTCTTTGATTCGTTCGATTTCATCCCTTAAATCGGCGGCTTTTTCAAACTCTAAATCCGTGGCATGTTGCTTCATTTGTTTTTCTAGTTTTTTCAATAAAGTGCCCAGCTCTTTGGCTTTTTTGCCCGCATAGGGTGATTGGCCTTCAGCGATTTTAACCAACTGTTTGGGGTCGTTTTGTTCGTAGGCATCTTGTAGGTCGTGAATTTTTGTAACCACTGAGGTGGGGGTGATGCCATGCTTTTTGTTATGCTCGATTTGGGTTTGGCGGCGACGTTCGGTTTCACCGATGGCGGTTGCCATGGCGTTGGTTATTTTGTCACCGTACAGTATTGCTTTGCCATTCAAGTTTCGACTGGCTCGACCTATGGTTTGAATCAAAGCACTGGTGGAGCGCAAAAACCCTTGTTTATCGGCATCCAAAATTGCCACCAAAGAAACTTCAGGCATATCCAGTCCTTCGCGCAGTAAATTAATCCCAACCAAGACATCAAATACACCTTTGCGTAAGTCGCGGATGATTTCTACCCGTTCTACCGTTTCGATTTCCGAGTGTAGGTACCGTACACGTATGCCTTTATCAGCCAAGTAATCAGTCAGGTCTTCACTCATGCGTTTGGTCAGAGTGGTGACCAACACACGTTCCTCTAGTTTGACCCGTTTGTTGATTTCTGAGAGCAAGTCATCCACTTGCGTGGCCACAGGCCTTACTTCAATGGTCGGGTCTATCAAACCAGTGGGGCGCACAATTTGTTCAACTATTTGTGCCTGATTGGCGGCTTCATATTTACTCGGAGTGGCCGATACAAACACCATTCTTGGGGTGCGTTGTTCCCACTCTTCAAATTTCAAAGGGCGGTTGTCCAATGCACAAGGCAGGCGAAAGCCAAAGCGCACCAAGTTTTCTTTGCGTGAACGGTCACCTTTATACATGGCTCCAATTTGCGGAATGGTGACATGCGATTCATCCACCACCAACAAGGCATCACTGGGTAAGTAGTCAAATAAACACGGTGGCGGGTGTCCTACCGGCAAACCCGTTAAATGTCTGGAATAATTTTCAATGCCTTGGCAGTAACCGAGTTCTTGCATCATTTCTAAATCGTACATGGTGCGCTGTTCAAGCCGCTGTGCTTCGACCAAGCGATTGTCATCATACAAAACCTTTAATCGATCTTTCAGTTCTTCACGGATATGCCCGATGGCATTCAATATGCGTTCACGTGGCGTGGCATAGTGCGAGGTCGGAAAGATGTTGATGGTTTGTTCCTCACTGATTTTTTTACCGGTCAAGGGGTCAAAGAAGCTCAGTGCCTCAATTTCATCATCAAACAGTTCAATCCGCACCGCGGCCTTTTCAGAATCGGCGGGGAATACATCAACCACTTCACCACGAACTCGAAAGGAGCTGCGTTCCAAGATGATGTCATTGCGGTTGTACTGCAATTCAGCCAAACGCCGCAATAAAGTGCGCTGATCAATGCTGTCACCCACATTCAGGTTGACCAACATTTGTAAATACGATTGTGGGTCTCCCAAACCATAAATGGCCGATACGGTGGCCACAATAATAACGTCCTGGCGTTCCATCAATGATTTGGTGGCTGACAAGCGCATCTGTTCAATGTATTCATTGATAGAAGCGTCTTTTTCTATGTATAAATCAGTGGCAGGTATATACGCTTCAGGCTGGTAGTAGTCATAATAGGAAACAAAATACTCAACTGCATTGTCAGGAAAAAATTCTTTGAATTCAGAATACAATTGCGCAGCCAGGGTTTTGTTGTGGGCCATCACCATGGTGGTTTTTTGCACCTTATTAATCATGTGCGCAATGGTGAAGGTTTTACCTGATCCAGTAACCCCCAGTAAGGTCTGGGCCTTTAAACCGTCTGTAAAACCTTGAGCCAATTTCTTGATGGCCTGTGGTTGGTCACCCGCAGGTTCAAATGGGCTATTGATTCTGAATGGTTTGGCGGTTTTTTTGATTTGCAGGTTGATGGTTTCCATGGCTGCTATGGTACAGTAAATTGCAGCAAAATTTAATCAGTTTGCTGTTAATTAGCCTGGTTTTTAAGTGATCATTTTAATTGAGGTTATGCAGTAATTGGCCTCATTAGCTGTGCAATTTCATGCAAATCATCAGGTTCATAAGAAAAAGGTTGCGATATCAATTCAGTCTTTTAAGATAGGCTGTTTTTATCATAAGAGCGCTTGGTATGAATGATTTTGTAGCTGATTTAGTAAAAAGAGTGAAGCCATCGGCGACCATTGCGGTCAGCATGAAAGCGGCTGAATTAAAAAGGGCAGGTAAAGATGTGATTGGTTTAGGGGCCGGTGAACCTGATTTTGATACCCCAGACCACATCAAGGCAGCAGCCATTGAGGCCATTCAACAAGGCAAAACCAAATACACAGCAGTGGATGGTACGCCTGAGTTGAAACAAGCCATTGTGGGTAAACTGCTCAGAGAAAATCATGTCAGTTACCAGGCCAATGAAATTATTGTGTCCTGCGGTGCCAAACACAGTATTTCAAACTTATTCAATGCAGTCATTAACCCCGGTGATGAAGTCATCATTCCCACGCCGTATTGGGTTTCGTACCCCGATATGACACTATTGGCTGGTGGTAAATCAGTGATTGTTGAAACTTCCATAGACCACGACTTTAAACTCACCGCGGCTCAATTGGAACAAGCCATCACTCAGAAAACCCGCTTGGTGATGTTGAATTCTCCCAGCAACCCTACAGGCAAAGCTTATACTGCCGCTGAATTGAAAGCGTTGGGTGAGGTGATATTGGCACATCCACAGGTTTTGGTTGCCACTGACGACATCTATGAACACATTTACTGGGGTCAAGAACCATTGGCTAATATTGTGGCCTTGTTACCTGAGTTAAGAGAGCGTGCCATCATCATCAACGGGGTATCCAAAGCCTATGCCATGACTGGCTGGCGCATTGGTTATGCAGCAGGGCCTGAGGCAATCATTGCTGCCATGCGTAAAATCCAATCACAAAGTACGTCGAACCCTTGCTCAATCTCTCAAGCTGCAGCAACCGCAGCCTTGAATGGCCCGCAAGATTGTTTAACCACCATGAAAACTGCGTTTAAACAACGCCATGACTATTTAGTAGAGGCTTTGAATGAATTGCCGGGCTTTACATGTACGGCAGGCAATGGCGCATTCTATGCCTTTCCTGATGTAACGGCAGTGATTGAGCAACTTGATGGGGTGGAAGATGACGTCCAGTTGGCTACATGGCTGTTGGAAAATGCCGGTGTGGCAGTGGTGCCGGGCACGCCTTTTGGTGCAGCAGGTTATGTGCGTTTGTCTTTTGCTACCTCAATTGAAACCTTGCAACAAGCAGTTAAGCGCATCGAAACTG
Source organism: uncultured Marinicella sp. (assembly GCA_947502595.1). GTDB lineage: Bacteria > Pseudomonadota > Gammaproteobacteria > Xanthomonadales > Marinicellaceae > Marinicella. The sequence goes on from CANNAM010000007.1 coordinate 135,699, forward strand.
CACTTAAACCTTATTTTTAAAAGATTGAATTAATATGAATTATCGCATTGTTGTGCATTATGCAGAACTGGCCTTAAAAGGTAATAACCGCAATTTGTTTGTTAAACGTTTGCGGCAGAACATCAAAAACAAGTTGCTGTCCATGGGCTTGGACTGGGAAGTGGTAACCATTCACGACCGTTTGTTTGTTAATGTGGCTGATAAAGATGCTGCACTGGCTGAGACGACCGTGCATGAAATAGCCCGCATCCCTGGCATTGCTTGGTTGAGTTTTGTGCATTGGTTTGAGGAACGAACTTATCGATTCATGCAAGCCAAGCCCGATCTGCAACCCATCCATGAGGTGATTAAAACCTTGGCCAATAAAACCTATCAAGCAGGCCAGTCATTTGCCTTGAAAGTGAAACGCAGCGATAAAAATTTTACTTACACATCAAAGCAACTGGCTCATGAGCTGGCCAGTACAGTGTTGGAGAACAGTGACTGGAAAGATGTGGATTTAAAACATGCTGATCAGTTTTTTTATGTCAACATTTCATCCAGAGGCATTGCTGTTCACACCAATAAAATAAAGGCCACTGGTGGTTTGCCTGTTTCTTCAACAGGCAAAGTATTGACTTTATTATCTGGTGGTTTTGATTCACCAGTGGCAGCATGGTTGATGTCCAATCGTGGCTGTAGCGTACATTTTGTACACTTTTCTGCCAGCCACCAAAACAGGCAAGAAGTTGAAAACTACAAAGTTTCGAGGATAGTTAAGCAAATCAGTGAGGTAACCGGTCGCGCGCGGCTATTTATAGTGCCTTATACACATTTTGATTTGGCCTTGATGGAGCAAGATTTGGCTTATGATTTAATTTTGTTTCGTCGCTTTATGGCACGGGTGGCAGAACAAATCACGCAAGACATCTATGCCGAAGCATTGGTTACAGGTGATAACTTGGGGCAGGTGGCCTCACAAACCATGGCCAACATCAATTCAATGAACCAGTCTGTTACGGTGCCTATATTGCGGCCACTGTTGACTTACAACAAGGAGCAAATCATTGAGTTATCCAAACAATTGGGCTTGTTTGATTTGTGCTGTGAACCGTATAAAGATTGTTGCGCTTTGATCAGTAAAAGCCCTAAAACCAAGTCCAAAGCCTCTGCCTTGCAGCGCATGGAAAGCCAGCACTTGAGTAACTACCAGCAATTGATTGACGACACCTTGGCTGATATGACCGAAGTGGTTTACCGTTTTGGTCAGCTGGAAGAAGTTAACCACAGTAACAATTGAGTTGATGGCCGAACCAATAATCCGCTTGATTCAACCCGCTGACAACCTTGAGGTCAAAACCTTGGTGTTGGGGGTGTTGGCTGAATATGGCCTGGCTGGAGCAGGTTATGCAGGTGTGGATGCAGAATTGGATGACATGCACGCTGCGTACAGTGATGCACTCAGTGCGTATTATGTGGTAGAGGTTAATGGTGAAATTCTGGGTGCGGCGGGTTTTGCTCCATTGGCTGGAACTGAGCCTGGTACGGTGGCTGAATTACGCAAAATGTATTTGGCTGAAAAACTCAGGGGTCAAGGCGTAGGTCAGCAATTGATTGAGTTGTGTATAGCTGGTGCCACAAAAAATAAATACCATAGCATGTACTTAGAAACGGTAACTGGCATGCAAGCAGCGCAAAAACTGTACCTGAAAAACGGTTTTAATTACAGCCAGAATAGATTAGGCGATACCGGTCATAATAAGTGTGAAGTGTGTATGTTGAGGTCTTTGTAAGGCCAGTAAAGTTTTTTTGTAGGTTATTTTGCTGATATTATTATTGCAGCATTGAAACTGAAAAGTGGTGCACGTTTTACAGTTTCAGGATAAATTAATTTCACCAATACCGCTGACAGCCTTTATAATTATGCCGCAAGTTGTCGCTGTTAATATCCATCCATACTACCACCAAGGCCAGTATATAGTTCGGCAGTCACCAAAATATAAAAAAAAGAGAGCGTAAATCATTGGTATGAAATATAAAAAAATAATTACAGCACTGCTGTGTTGCATGCTGTTAACCACCGGTCATTCTGGGTTTGCCAGCAGCAACGAAAATCAATTATCAGGAGAGGGCCCTTGGATCGTGTTGACACATTATCAAGACAAGCAAGATGTATTGGCCTTGAAACCTTTTTATGATTTATGGAAACTGGATGAGAAAAACCAAACGGTGTTGATGCAAGTTAATCACCGTGCCGATTATGCGGAGCTCATCACTCGAGGCTTTAAGGTTGAGTTGCATGAAAAACTAATGCAACAGCAGTCTTTTTTACAGACCAAGGCTTTGTCTGGCATCAAGGCCATCAACAACTTCCCTTGTTACCGCACAGTCACTGAAACATTCACAGCAATGGATGACATGCAAGCCAGCTACCCAGCATTGGTTAGTTTGGTAGACATCGGTGATTCATGGCATAAAGCCAATGCCAGTGCACAACCAGGATATGACATGCAGGTGGTGAAAATCACCAATTCAGCCATCATTGACCCGGATAAACCGGTTTTATATGCCATGGGCTCTATCCATTCGCGTGAATACCCGCCTGCTGAGTTGGTGACCCGATTTGCCGAATATTTACTTTCTGAGTATGGTAACAATGCCGATGTGACTTGGTTGGTTGATTACCATGAAATTCACCTGTTATTGCAGGGTAACCCAGACAGCCGTGTTATTTCTGAGGGTGAGTCCTCGGCTTTTCAACGCAAAAACTACAACCCAAACCATTGTCCAGGCGGCGGCGGTTTTGGTGATATGCAAGGCGTAGACATCAACCGCAACTTTGAGTACTTGTGGAACCAGGGCAGTGGTTCAAGTGGCACTCAATGCAGTCAAGCATACCGGGGCAGTCTTGCGATCAGTGAACCTGAGACAGCGGCCATCAACGCTTACATAAAAACCATCTTTGCAGATCGCAGACCCGATGATTTAAGCAGTCCAGCACCGCTGGATACCTCAGGGGTGTATTTAGATGTTCACAATGTGGCTGAATTGGTGTTGTTTCCGTGGGGTTATGACAGTCCGTCTGCCACCGGTCAAGCACCCAACCATGACCAACTACAAACCTTGGCTCGAAGGATGGCTTATTTCAACGGCTACCGACCTGAACAGTCCAACCAAACATTGGGTGGTGCTGATGGGGCATCGGATGACAATGCTTATGGGTTATTGGGTGTGGCTGCATACACCATTGAACTGGGTGAGGGTGGCTTTTATTCCAGTTGCTCAGCTTTTGAAAGCACCATTTGGCCAGATAATTTACCGGCATTGATCTACGCGGCCAAAGCCGCCAGAATGCCTTATGTATTGGCATCAGGTCCTGATGTGATTGATTTGCCGCAGCAGCCAATACTGGTTACAGCGGGCCAAATGATTAACGTCAGTGGTACTGCAACCGATTTGCGTTTTAACAACTCTGGTGGCACTGAAGCCACACAAAACATCACTGGCATCAAAGCATACTTACAAACGCCACCATGGGCCAGTGGCGCCACTGGGGTTGATATGCAAGCCACAGATGGCAGTTTCAACAGCAAGACGGAAAGTTTTGATGGCACTGTGGACTCATCTGGCTTAACCACAGGTCGCTACACTGTTTGGTTTGCAGCCACAGATGCGGCTGGTGTAACTGGTGTGCCCTCGGCTGTGTTCATTGACGTGGTTGATCCGAATGACTTATCTACAGTGTCCGGTACAGTGCGTGATGCCTCAAACAATGCCGCACTGGATCAGGTTGCAGTCAGCTACGACGGCTTGCAGACCACCACCGATGCCAATGGTGCATACAGCATTCAAACCACGGCCACCACCAGCGACTTGACTGCCAGTAAAATTGGATACATCAGTCAAACAGTTGATGCTGTGGTAACCACAAGTGGTCAAAATACGGTGCAGAACATCATGCTTGAACCACGTTGTGAGGCGCAAATACTGCTTGCTGATGTGGAAAATTATGCTGACATCAATCAAGCCATTGCAGCCGGTTGGTCTTTACAGGGTACACAAGGCAGTAATGATTGGCGCGTGGCTACGGGTGAAAACCACACCGTGGGTGGCAACCAGGCTTTTATCGCCACCAATGTGAACAGTGTATCTGACAAGAGTTTGGTTAGCCCAGACTTGTTGTTGCCTGCCGATGCTGAACTTTTGTTCTGGCACAAACATGACTTTGAATCAGGCAACAGTGACTATGATGGCGGGGTGATTGAAATCAGTGTTAATGGTGGCAGTAATTGGACTGATTTGGGTGCCGATATCACCCAAAATGGCTACAATGGTACGCTCAGTACACAATACGGCAATCCACTGGGTGGTCGCTCAGCCTTTGTTGATAATTTAGGTACTTACACTGAGGTCATAGTCGATCTATCGGCCTACAGCAACCAAACAGTTAATCTCAGGTGGCGCATGGGCACTGACAGTGGAGTCGCTGCTGGAGACTGGACGTTAGATGACATCAGTGTGGTGGCTGCAGCGCAATGTAATGGGCCTGATGACGTAATTTTTAAAGATGATTTTGAAGGGCTTTGATTTGAACCAATTTGAAAGTAGTTGGCCTAATGGGTGGCTGGCTTTGTTGTTATTCCTTGGGACAGCTGTGGCAGCTGAACCAGTTAAGTTAGATAAATATGAGGTGTTTCGTATCAACAGTCCTCAGCCCATTGAACCTTCGGGTTTAACCTTCAAAGACCAACAGTTGTACACGGTTTGTGATGACAGCAATGCGCTCTTTAAACTTAATTTGTTGGACGATCAAACCGCAGAAGCAGTGGTGGATCAAGTTTTGGATGTCACTCAGCTGTCGGCCTTGAACCTTGATTTAGAAGGTGTGACGGTTGTTGATAATGAGTTTTTTGCCATCAGTGAAGTGCACCATAAATTAATCCGCCTTCAGGGCCAACAACTCAGTTGGGTGCCTGAGTTGCAAGGGGTGTATGCCGAGGCGTATGCTGCTGGGTTGTTTCAGGTGTATAACGCAGGATTAGAAGCCGTGACATATTTAGGCGACAACACATTTTTATTGGCGGCTGAGCGTGAGCCCAGAGGTTTGATTGAAGTCACCTTTGATGACGACTTTAAAACCATTGTTAAACAAAGCAATCAAGTGTTTGCTGAAAGTGAGCATGTATTACCCGGTAACAGAAACCCCGACTTAACCGGTTTGTACTATCATCAGGGGGTGATTTATGCCTTGCACCGCAATGCATACCTGGTACATGAATTGGTTAAAGATGCCAATGGTGAGTATCAAGAGGGGCGGTCATGGAGTTACCAGCACATAGTTAAACATCCTGACTATGCCTACCAAGACATGCAGTTTGGTCATGCTGAAGGACTGGCAGTTGATGATGACTATTTTTATTTAGTGGTCGATAACAACATGAATCCAAGCCTGAAAAATCCCAATGACAGTCGACCTATATTAATTCAAGCCAAACGAAAATGATTGCACCACAATGGTGTTATCAGATTTTATAAAAGGCTTGGGAATTTGATGCTCAGGTCTGGCTGGAATTTTGAATTCTGACTGGCTCAATAAATCCAAGCTGTGGCTTTGTAGCTGCCAATCTATGTGGTCATCGGTGGCCAACTCCATGCTGAGCTTAATTTGCTTTTTGCCATTGAAATAATAGTGCAACAAGCGTTGTCCTGCAGCCAACTCCAGCGGTTCAGTTAACACGGCATTGCGCCCTTCGATACTGAGTTTATGTAGGGTGATGGCTTGCTTGGTATAGATTTCCAGTACTTCAGTATTGGCATGTGCAGTGAGGGTGAAGTCAATGCTTTGGTGGGGCCCTTGTTTCAGCGGCTTACTGGCATTGATGGCTATGGGCTTAAGTGCAATCACTGGGTCAGCAGCTGCTAAGTGGCGCAATGGTTTTTTGTACAGCTGTCTGAATAGATTCAATTGCTGAGGGCTGACAGCTGATGCAAACAAGTCTTCTGTCCAACCTGATTGAATGACATCATAATTAAAATAATGCCCTTGCTGTTGGTCTACGTCATACAAGTAAGAAAGGCTGGTAGGGTGCGGGTGTTGTGCGCTTATCGTTGGCACTTGGAACAAAGCGTATGCCAAATAACCAACAGGTAGCAGCAACAGCAACAGCGCATGAAAAACCTTTTTAACCGGGCTGATTACAGGCAGGAATAACGCCAACAACCAAGTCACTAGAATTGCTGTAATTGGCAGTATGTCAATGCCCATGGCGATGGGTAAACCAATCAGTAAAGAACCCAACAGGATACAAGTTAAAACTGCCAGCACAGGTGCCATCTGTTCAGCCAGTTTGGGTGCGTGTAGGTTGATGATCAGCAAGATGATTGAAAATACCACTGGCCAAATCAACAAGCCAACACCTGGCATAAAGTAAACACTTGGAACCAATACAATCAGCCACAACACAATGTGCAGTACACTTTGTGGGTACTGTTGATGCTGTTTGTGTTGGTTGAACCAGCCAAACACTGACATAGCGGTGATGACAGCGACCAACAACAATGCCGTCATGAGCGCATGACCTTGGTAGGGGAAACCTTGCATGATGTCTTTGAATTCAGGTTTAAGGCTGTATACCAGGGCCAATAACAGCCAACAGCTGGCATAAGCCAAAGTGCTGGCGGCGATCAGTGGCAATAATGATTTCAGCCAATCACTGGGCCTGGTTTTTTGTTCGGCTTTATGCCACAGCACTTGCCATATTAAGAGCCCAGTGAAGACCAACAATAACAGCCAATTCACTTCTACAGGATAGCTGATCAAACCAAGCATCGGCAGGTTGAAATACACCAATGAATCTTCGGTGTGCATTTGGCTTAAATCGGTATTGGCAAAGTGGTTGAGCATGCTGTGTAGTTGAATGGTTTGGTGTGCCAAAGTGTTGAGTGATAAATTTTGCAGGGTATCAAGTTGGGTGTGGTAATTATAGTGACCATCAATAAAGGCCAAGTTAAAGCCATTGACCTGACCCAGCTGGCTGAATGGGGTTAAATCGGTGTCATTAGGCAATAATTTATACACTTCGTAATGCAGTGACGTGGTTACAGGCATAGGCACATTTGCAGCAACATAAGCCTCAATCATGGCGCGATTGCCACCAGTACTTTCAGGCCACATCATCACCGGTCCACTGCTGCCTCTTGCTTCTAAATTGATGATCAGTCCTACATTGTGGTTTTGTAGTTGTTCATTGATAAAGGCATGGGCGCCCAATAAGCCCACCTCTTCTGCATCCGTAAATAACACCATGATGTTGTTGCTGTGGGGCTTATCGGTTTTAATAAAAGCGTTCAAGGTTTCAAGTATCACAGCAATACCACTGGCGTCATCACCTGCGCCGGTTCCAGAGAATTTAGCTGCATCATAATGAGCCATAATCAATAGTTCGGGCTTATCTGGTTGACTGCCGGTTTTTTTGGCAATGATATTACGTACAGGAGCTGCAGTACGGTTTTCAGGGTTGAATGCGCTACTGACTTGTTTAGAAACGTTCCACCCCATGGTGCTTAGTTCTCTGCTTAAATACCTTTGTACATCGTCATGGTAATAATCGCCTACCGCACGTTTCCCTTGAGTCAGCTTATCTATGTGCTGAATGATCTTTTCCATGAAAATACCGTCATAGAATAAGTCAGGAGGAGTGTTTGAAGGATAGCTGAGTTGATAACCGCCCCAAGAAACCAGGGCAAATAAAGCCATATAAAATGCATTTTTGAGCATAAGGATGAAAAGCAATTAAATCAATCCAAGCTTAGCATAAATTTGTTTCTGTCTTGACAAAAAGCTGACACATGAAACAACTTACCAACATTTGGTCTGTGGACATGTTGAGTTATTCAAAACAAGTGTTATCGTGTGAAGTGCAGGGCCTGAGGCCCTGCACTAAGTGTTGAATGATTGGATTGGTTTGGCTTTATCTTCTGATGATTTTAGCACCCAAATGATTGAGTTTTTCTTCAATTGCTTCGTAACCTCGATCAATATAATGGATGTCATGCACGTCGGTGTTGCCTTTGGCAGCCAGTCCAGCCAACACCAAGGAAGCTGAAGCCCGTAGGTCGGTTGCAGTAACCGGCGCGCCACTGAGTTGTTTGACTCCTTTGATGACCGCTTGGTTGCCTTCTACTTGGATGTTGGCGCCCATGCGGTTCAACTCTTCAACGTGCATAAAGCGGTTTTCAAATAAGGTTTCAGTGATGTGACTGGTGCCATCGGCAATGGCATTTAAAGCGCAAAACTGGGCTTGCATATCTGTTGGGAAAGCCGGATGCGGCGCGGTGCGAATATCGACTGGGTTGGGGCGTTTGCCATGCATGTTTAAACTCACAGAGGTATCGGTTTTGCTGATGGTTGCGCCGGCTTCAGTGAGTTTATCAAATACCGCGTCTAAATCATCGTTACAGCTGTTGTTGATGGTAATGGAACCGCCAGTGATGGCCGCTGCAACCAAGAAAGTGCCAATCTCAATGCGGTCTGGCATCACCGCATGGTGCGTGCCTTGTAGCTGGTCTTTGCCTTGAACATATATTTTCGAGGTGCCTTCACCGCTTATTTCGGCGCCCATGGCTTTGAGGTATTTAGCCAAATCAACCACTTCAGGTTCAATCGCCGCATTTTCAATCAAGGTTTCGCCTTTGGCCAAAGTGGCTGCTATCAAGATATTTTCAGTGCCTGTCACAGTGACTTTTTCCATCATGATGCGATTGCCTCGTAGGCGCTCACAGGAAGCCAGTATGTAGCCATCTTCAACTGTGATTTTGGCACCCATGGCTTGTAGACCTTTGATGTGTAAATCAACGGGTCTGGCACCGATTGGACAACCGCCAGGTAAGGAAACTTTGGCCCGTCCATACCTGGCCACCAATGGGCCCAACGCTAAAATGGATGCACGCATGGTCTTGACTGTTTCATAGGGCGCCACTTGATTGGTTAAATTATCCGTACAAATGGTGATGTCTGCATGGTGGTCAACAGTTAATTGTGCGCCCATATGTACCAGTAGCTCATTCATGGTGGTAACATCATGTAGGTGTGGCACCCGGCTGATATGAGACTCACCTTGGCCAACAATGGTGGCTGCTAAAATAGGTAACACGGCATTTTTTGCGCCTGATGCTTCAATTGTGCCATTGATGGTGTGGCCACCGCTGATGGTGATTTGATTCATGGTTTAGCTCTCGGTCAAATGGTGTGGTTTAATTAGTTGCTTAAATTTTTATATTCTTCGGGGGTATAGGCTTTGATGCTTAAGGCATGGATGTCAGCCACCATATGCTCACCTAATGCTTGATAAATCAATCGGTGGCGTTTTATTTTCATCAATCCTTCAAATTGTGCTGAAACCACAGTGGCTTCGTAGTGTCTTTGGTCTTCACCACTGACTTCTATGTATTGACAATCTATCTGTGTCGATAGTAACTTTTTAACTTCGTTCGGGTGCATGAAATGTAATTGTTTGTTTGTTGAGCGCGCATTATCTTGTAAAATAGACTGTTTATAAAGTAGTTGTCATCATTATTTTGCAATCAATGGTGATTTAATGTGGTAACTGTTGGATTTGGCTGCTGCTTTAATCAAGGATAATATATAAATATGTTGATTTCTTCACTTTATTTAGTGGCTGGTCTTGTGTTACTGATTTATGCCGCTGATAAATTTGTATTGGGAGCGGCTTCTACGGCCAAACACATGGGGGTATCCACCATGCTGGTTGGCTTAATCATAGTCGGCTTTGGCACCTCTGCGCCTGAAATGGTGGTCTCTGCCATTGCATCTTTTAAAGGCAATTCTGGCCTGGCCCTAGGCAATGCAGTGGGTTCTAACATCACTAATATAGCGTTGGTTTTGGGTGTAGGCTTATTGATAGTCCCGATGTCCATAAAGTCTCAAACGGTCAAACGAGAAATGCCGATTTTGCTGGTGGTCACCTTGATGGTGCTGTTATTGCTGATGGATTTAAAACTGACATTTATAGACGGGTTGATCTTAATCATTGGGATGTTCGTGGTGACGGGTTATTTGTTGTTCATAGGGATTAAAACTGACAAAGATGAGTTCAGCGATGAACTTGAAGCTGAATTTGATTTAGATATAACTGTTAAAAAGGCCATTCTTTATCTGATTTTAGGTATCATCTTACTGCCTATTGCTTCACAAGTCATGGTCATAGGTGCAACAGATATCGCTTTACACTTCGGTGTTTCAGATATGGTAATAGGTTTAACCATTGTTGCTTTGGGCACTTCATTACCTGAATTGGCAGCGACCATTGCCAGCGCCCTAAAAAAAGAGCACGATTTAGCCATAGGTAACATTGTTGGCTCAAATATGTTTAACTTGTTAGGTGTGATTGGTATTTCAGGCTTGATTCGTGAGTATGAATTCACCGTGCACTTTATTAAGTATGACTACTTTTACATGTTGTTGTTAACCGTGTTTTTATTTTTGGCATCGGTGTATTTTGTTTTAAAAGATCGATTTATTTCTAGAGTTATTGGTGTTGTTTTGCTGGTAATGTATTTCAGTTATATGGGTTGGCTGTATGTGAGTGAGGGTATATGAATTCAAATAAAAGTCAGCAAATCATTCATCAAGCACGTGCGGTGTTTCAGATTGAGCGGGCTGCTTTAAAGTCATTAGAAAGCAATTTAGGCGCTGATTTTGTGGCTGCAATCGAAGTCATTTTAAAATGCCAGGGTCATGTGGTGGTCATTGGTATGGGCAAGTCTGGTCACATTGGTAATAAAATTTCAGCCACATTGGCCTCAACTGGTACGCCGGCATTTTTTGTCCATCCAGGTGAAGCCAGCCATGGTGATTTAGGTATGATAACGGCTGGTGATGTGGTGTTGGCCATTTCAAATTCTGGTGAAACTGAAGAGGTATTGACTATTTTGCCGGTAATTAAGCGCATGGGTGCCAAGCTGATCTCAATGACTGGTAAACCCAAATCCAGGCTGGCCCAAAATTCAGACATACACTTAGATGTATCTGTGCCTGAAGAAGCCTGTCCTTTGGGTCTGGCGCCCACTGCCAGCACCACCGCAACTCTAGTTATGGGTGATGCTTTGGCTGTAACTTTGTTGGAGCTAAGGGGTTTTACCAAAGAAGATTTTGCGCGCTCACATCCGGCTGGGTCGTTGGGTAAAAAACTGTTATTGGGCATCAAAGACGTGATGCGTACTGGAGACGAAGTACCTCGAGTTGATCAGACGGCATCTTTCAGTGAAGCTTTGATGGAAATGAATCGCAAAGGCTTGGGAATGACCGCAGTCACTCACCAACATGATCAAGTGGTTGGGGTATTTACTGACGGTGATTTGCGCCGTATTTTAGATCAGTTTGATCAATACAAAGCGTACCCAATCGGAAAATTAGCCACTTTGAACCCAGTGATGATAAACCAGTCCAAGATGGCTGTTGAAGCGGCTCAAATCATGGAAACACGTAAAATCCATTCATTATTGGTGGTTGATGATAACAAGCGTTTGGTGGGTGCACTTAATATCCACGATTTATTGAGGGCAGGGGTGGTTTGATGAGTGAATTTATGCGTTACAGTGATGACATAGTAGCCAAGGCTAAACAGATTAAATTAGTTATTTTTGATGTTGATGGTGTTTTAACTGATGGTGGATTGTATTTCACTGATGATGGCCGAGAAATAAAAAAATTCAATGTTAAAGATGGTCTGGGTATTTCAATTTTAGTTAAAAAGAAAGTTGAAGTGGCGGTTATTACCGGTAGGAATTCGGTGATTGTTGCTGATCGGATGAAATCTTTGGGTGTAAATCATGTCTACCAAGGCAGGATGAATAAATTAGAAACCTATGAAAATTTGAAAGTTGCTATGAACATTTCTGATAGTGAAGTGGCTTTTGTTGGTGATGACATCATTGATTTGCCTATAATGCGCCGTTGTTCATTGTCGATTGCAGTTGCGGATGCTCATCATGAGGTTAAGTCGCAGGCAGCTTTGGTATTGGATAAGTGTGGTGGTGAAGGCGCTGCACGTGATGTCTGTGACCTGATTATGCATGCCCAAGACCTGGTGCATGATTTTACTGCAGAAGACCACAATCAAAGCCAACAATGATTGAAGCATCGCGAATCAAGCAGTTGTTACTGTTCGGCTTGCTGTCGGTATTGACTTATGCCGCTTATGAAAAATATTTCAGCAAAGAGTCTACTCCGCAGTTTGAGCCCTTCACCAAGGGCTATGCATTGGAAGGTGTGATAATTCAATCCACTGATGAAACGGGTCGGATCATTACCACCATCAAGTCGCCAGCCGTAATTCATTATGCAGACACTGAGAAAACCATGATCGAACAGCCTGATATTACACTACATCAGGCAGCCGGGGATTGGTTGTTCAGATCAGAACTTGGTGAAATCAATCCAGAACAAACTGAGATATACTTTCCACATGAAGTGCAGATAGACTTGCAAGGTGTTAAAAGTCAAAACAATCAAATACAGATGGTGACTAAAGAACTGACTGTTGACGTATTAAAAAAGACTGGCTTGACACCGGCTTTTTTAAAAATGAGTCAGTTGGATTCAATCATCCAAGGCGTTGGAGCAGTGGTCAATTTTCAACAACAAGAAATAGATATATTGAGTGAAATGTATGCAGAATTTAAGAATTAAAGTTTTAATGGTTTTATGCGTCTTGGCCAATACAAGTTGGGCTCTAGACAGTGATCGTACAGCGAAAATAATCATCCAGGGACCAGGTTGTAAAATCAAATTTGGCTTGAAACAAACTGAGTGCTTAAATGGTTTAACCATTGAGCAAGGCAGTCTGCTTATTAAATCAACTTATGGGTTAATCAAGCATCAAGACAAGGGTATAGGCAGTGTGTTGATGAAAGGTGAGCAAGTACATATGGAACAATTAATGGAAGGAGGTGATAAAATGATTATCAAGGCCAATGAAATAGATTATAAAAAAGCCGAAGAAATTGTCTATCTTTCTGGTAATGTCAGTATTACCAGTTCAATTGGTGTAACCACCGGTGAACAGCTGGAATTCAATTTAAAAACCCAAGAAATCATTTCATCAGATGATATGCAACAACCTTTTAGAATGGAAATAGATCAAAAAGATGATTGAAGCCATTGATATTGTTAAAAGTTATCAAAAGAGACAGGTCATTTCTAAAGTCTCATTTCATGTAAACCAAGGCGAGGTTGTTGGGTTATTAGGTCCCAATGGAGCGGGTAAAACAACGTGTTTTTACATGGTGGTTGGTTTAATTGCAGTGGACAGCGGACAGATCATTATAGACTCAATTGATGCCTCTAAATTTGGTATGCATGAACGGGCCAAATTAGGCGTTGGTTACCTGCCACAAGAAGCTTCAGTGTTTCGGAAGTTGACAGTTAAGGACAACATCATGGCTGTACTGGAGTTGCGCAAAGATTTATCTTTGGAGCAACGTACAAATCGATGCTTGGAGTTAATGGAAGAATTGAATATTGAGCATGTTAAAAACCAATTGGGTATCAGTTTATCAGGTGGTGAGCGTCGACGGGTAGAAATTGCCAGATCTTTAGCCATGGAGCCGAAGTACATTTTACTGGACGAACCTTTTGCAGGAGTTGATCCAGTGTCTGTAATAGACATTCAAAAAATTGTATATCATTTAAAAAGTAAGAACATAGGTGTATTGATTACTGACCACAATGTCAGGGAAACATTGGGGATTTGTGACCGGGCTTATATATTAAATGACGGCAGTATGTTGACCGAGGGCAAGCCAGAACAAATCATCAGTAATGCAGATGTTAAGCGGGTTTATTTGGGACAGGACTTTTCTATGTAAAGAGATTGATAATGGTTGTATTTTAGCTTGGGCTTGGTTATATTAATAATGCAGGAGAGAAATGATAACAATGCTACAAATCTATTTATTCAAAGCGATTTCCAAAATACTTTACTCTTGCCAACTCCATAAATACAGTCGATTCAATTTGAATCAAAACATCCAAATTTCCGTTCAACAACAAATTAACTCGGCGCTAAACCGTACTTCAAAGTACCAATCTCGCAGGTTTTTTAAGTTTGTTGAACATCCCACTAACATGAACATTAAGGTTCATACAATGAGGCTAGTCATATGCAATTAACTATCACCGGTCACCAATTAGAAGTCACAGACTCCATCAGGACTTATATTGAAACTAAATTTGATCGTATTAAACGACATTTTGATCAAGTTTTAAACGCGCATGTCATCATCAATGTGGAAAAATTAAGACACAAGTCTGAAGCAACCATGCACATAGGAGGCAAAGACTTTTTTGCTGAGTCAACCGAAGATAATTTATACAAGTCTATTGATTTATTAGTAGATAAGCTGGATAAGCAAATTCGCAGACATAAAGATAAAACCAGCAATCATCACCATCAAGAAGCAATCAGAATAAATCAAGCCAGTTTCTGATTATAAATGAGTTCTTTATTTAGGGCTTAACTTACATGAGTTAAGCCTTTTTAGTGTTTGAGAGTAAAAAGGCCGAAAAAAACATGAAGATCATCGATATACTAGAAGTTGATATGATGGTGATGAACCATCACTTCATCAGTAAAAAAAGGCTGTTTGAAACCATGGCCAATTTACTTTCAGAGGAAAGTTCTGAAAGTTTAGAAATTTACCGCAGCTTTGTTGAACGAGAGAAATTAGGCAACACATCCCTTGGTAATGGTGTGGCTTTGCCACATGGTAAATGTTTGCAGGACAGTGAGATCAGGGCGTGCGTGATAAAAATGTCACAACCAATTGATTATGAAGCTGTTGATGATGTACCGGTTAAATTAGTCTTAGGCATTGCATTTCCACTTAAGACCAACACTAAACATCAAGTATTAATGAAGGAAACTGCCTTTTTATTCAGACAACATCGCTTGTATAAGAATTTATTATTGGCAGAAACCAAAGAACAAATGTATGAAGAGATATTAAGGGGGTTTCAATTATGCAACAATTGGTCATAGTTACAGGTCTATCAGGTGCTGGTAAAACTGTGGTTTTACGCTCGCTTGAGGATATGGAGTTTTATTGTGTAGATAACTTGCCCATCAATATGCTGCAACAGTTAGCCGCCAATATCATTGCTGATAAAGAGTTTTATCCTAAGGTTGCTGTGGGGATTGATGTGCGCAGTAAGAATCAAGACTTAAGTGCATTTGCTGAATTGATTGCTGCAATGGATCAAAGCCAGTTAAAAGTTAAAGTGATTTTTCTGTCAGCAGATAAAAAAACGATTTTAAAAAGATACTCAGAAACCCGCCGCAGACACCCTTTGTCAACAGATCAACATAACCACAGTTTGACGGAAGCCATTAGTATAGAAAACAAACTAATGAGTGATTTTAAGCTGCAGGCAGACTTAATAATTGACACCAGCCAACTGAAAATACAGCAACTTAAACAACAAATTTGGCAAATCATGAGTCAGCCCAATGACCATGTTTCGGTGATTGTTAAATCCTTTGCTTTCAAACGTGGTGTCCCTTTTGATGCAGACTTTGTGTTTGATGCCAGGTGTTTACCTAATCCTTATTGGCAGCCAGAACTGAGGGCATTGACTGGCCAAGATGAAGCGGTAAAATCATTTTTAGAGAACGAAGAAATTGTCAAAGAATATTTGACTGACTTAAGTTATTTTACTAAAAAATGGATCAATCAATTTGAAGCCAATGACCGCAGTTACATCACCATAGCCATAGGCTGCACCGGTGGTCAGCATCGGTCTGTTTATTTGGTTGAGGCATTGCATGAATACCTTGAAAAAAAAGCAGTAAAAAATATGAAGCAACACCGTGAGTTGAGTTAAATATTAAGTCGAAATTCTTTGGTAAAAGATAAAGTCATAAGCAAAATCAGGGTTGCTTGCTGATTTTGGTACATTGGTCAGTCGAATGATTTGCCATTCATTCCATTCAAATGTTGGAAAATAAGTGTCACCATCGAATTCATGATGAAGTTTAGTTATTGTCATGTGGGTTGCTATGGGTAACAACAGTTGATAAATTTTTGCACCACCTATGACCACCAGGTCATCAGTTTCAATGGATTGTATTTGATCAATAGACTGAATAGTTTCAAACCCATTTCTGGAAAATTTCGCATTTCGACTCAAAACTATATTGCGTCTATTGGGTAAAGAAAACGGCAGTGACTCACATGTCTTGCGACCCATAAGTAGAGTTTTTCCAGTGGTTTGTTGTTTGAAAAATTTTAAATCTTCAGGTAAGTGCCATGGCAACTGGTTGTTACTACCGATCAATTGATTTTGATCCATGGCTGCAATCAGGGTGATTTTCATACCGCAACTTGGCCTTTGATGTGAGGATGTGCCTGATAATCAAGCAATTCAAAATCACTGAACTGAAAAGCAAAAATATCTTTGATGTCCGGGTTGATTCGCATGGTGGGCAGTTTATAGGGTGTGCGTGACAGCTGCAATTGAATTTGTTCAATGTGATTACTATAAATATGTGCGTCACCAAAAGTGTGTACAAAATCCCCAGGCTCTAAGTTGCAGACTTGTGCCATCATTAATGTCAACAAGGCATATGAGGCAATGTTAAAGGGCACACCTAGAAACACATCGGCGCTTCTTTGGTACAGCTGACAAGAAAGCTTGTTGTTTGCCACATAAAATTGAAACAGGCAGTGACATGGCGGTAAGGCCATGTGGTCTACATCAGCCACATTCCAGGCGCTGATGATATGGCGTCTGGAATCTGGATTGGTTTTGATTTGTTTAACTAGGTTGCTTATTTGATCTACTGTTTTACCATTACTCATCGGCCATGAGCGCCATTGGTGGCCATATACAGGTCCAAGATCTCCATTTTCATCTGCCCACTCATCCCAAATTCTTACGCCATTATCTTGTAAATATTTGATATTGGTATCACCTGTCAAGAACCACAGTAACTCGTGAATTATTGATTTCAAGTGTAATTTTTTGGTGGTTAATACAGGAAACCCTTGGTTTAAATCGAAGCGCAATTGGTGACCAAAAACACTGCGAGTACCTGTTCCGGTACGATCAGATTTTGTGACACCATGGTCTAATATGTGTTGGGCAAAATCTAAATACTGTTGCATAAAAAAACCTTGTTATAAACGCATTATTATAACAAGGTTTTTGTGTTGCTCTGATTAAAAGTATTTTATGCTGTCATTAATTTACTGACTATGTTTCGACCGTTGAAACTGTTGATGATGTGGTCGACATCAATATTCAATGCATCAGGGTTCATTGCGCCTGTAATACATGGTCTTTCTTTGTTCGAAAACACAGCTTTCTTAGACAGGTCTATGAACTTAGGTTTAACCAGTGTTTGTCCATTGTTGTCTTTAATTAATAACACTTCTGGTTTCAATCTTTTGGCTTTGTTGTGCGAAAGTACCACACCAGTTGCACCATCTGACAATTGAACAATAGAGCCAGCCGGGTATAAGCCAATGGCTTGAATGAATTCATCTACCAGTTTTGCACTGAATAGTTTGTTGCGTTGTTTAAACAACCATTCCATTGCATGGGATGAGGTATATACAGCGCCATAAGGTTTTTTGCTGGTCATGGCATCGAAGGTATCCACGATACCCGCAATTTGACCCATAGCCGGAATTTCATCGCCAACCAAACCATATGGATAGCCGCTGCCATCAAACCTTTCGTGGTGGGTTTCTGCAATGGTTAAGATGTTATGATCCAAAGTATTGTCTTTGGCCAGCATCTCTACTCCTAACTCCACATGCGATTCAAATATTTTTCTTTCTTCAGCAGTTAGCTCGGTGTCTTTATTGAGCAGTTTACGACTGAGTTTGGTTTTACCAATGTCAGCCAGCAACACACCAGCAACCAGAACTTCTAATTGGTCTTCTTTGACCCCAAGGTGTCTGCCAAAAACGGCGGCTAAGATAGCTGAACGTAAAGAATGACCATATATATACTGACCTTTTTCTTGCAGCTGAGTTATCCACACCAATGTGTTGGGGTTGCGAATGACTGAGTTAACTACTTGAGAAGCAATTTGTTTGGTTTTTTTGATGTTTAAACCTTTGCCTACACGCAGGTTAAAACTGGTTTCTTCAATGGCGCTGTTCAGATCAAGCATCAAGGTGTGAGCTGGTCCGAATTCTTTTTTAATCGGTTTCAGTATCTCAGGGTAGTAGTTGTGTTTAACTACAAAAGGTTTGATGCGACCACGGTATTTATTGCCTTCGGTCTTCTTGCGCAACAAAGGTGACGGCTTTGATATCTCCGTGTCATTGGACAAAGATTTGCCTTTAACCACGTCAATGTATACAAATTCGCAGAATGCTTTTAAGTCATTGATTTCGTTGTTGCTGCGGATGTAGAAACCCTGAAATGGAAAAGGGGTGTCTAACCAAGATCTATCAAGCTTACAGACGTACATGCCTACTTTTAAAAACTTAACTGAGATTTTTTCTTTTTCTATGCTCATGGCTGCTCAAACGTTAGTTATATTTATACCTATGCTTAATCATAGCATGAGTTAAGTGGAATAATAGTGATGAATTTCACAAAAAAGCATAAAAAGTGACAATTATTGTCATTTTTCGTGGGTGGATTTGAGATTGACGTTGAACACGCAAAACCATGCTGGTTTTGCGTGAACAGAACGGCGCGTTAGGCCATTGCTTTGATTTTTGCGTTTAAGCGACTTTTGTGACGGGCGATTTTGTTTTTGTGGTACAAGCCTTTTCTGGCCACACCATCAATTACAGGAACCATTTCATTGTAAAGTTCTTGTGCCGATTTCTTGTCGCCACTCTCAATCGCAGTGATCACTTTTTTCATTGATGTACGTGCTTTTGAACGCAAGCTCATGTTATGCTGCCTGTTTTTAACAGCCTGTCTAACGCGCTTTCTTGCAGATGCTGAATTTGCCAAACCTATTTCTCCTTATTTAAGACAAGAATTTTTAAAAACGGCATATTCTCACACTAAACATATGAATAGTCAACATGGAAAGTTATTAATTCTATGAATTTAATCAAGTCTACGGCAGTGGTGAGCTTCTTCACTTTGTTATCTAGAATTTCTGGTTTCATCAGAGATGCGTTGTTTGCTCGATTTTTTGGCGCCAGTCCAATGATGGATGCTTTTGTGGTGGCATTTAAAATCCCTAATTTTATGCGCAGGGTGTTTGCAGAAGGTTCTTTTTCATTGGCTTTTATTCCGGTACTTAATGAAGTTAAAAATCAACGAAGTCGAACAGAGCTCAAAGATTTCTTAAATCATGTATTTGGTTGTTTATTGGCCGTATTGTTGATGGTGGTTGCACTGTTTGAGTTGATAGCGCCTGGTATTATTTCGGTGTTTGGGATTGGTTTTCTTGATGACCAACACGTTTTTCAATCTGCAGTCGAGATGCTGCGTATCATGCTGCCTTATCTGCTGTTCATCTCTTTGGTTTCATTCAGCGCTGGTATATTAAATAGCTTCGGTCGTTTTGCCTTATCTGCTGGAACCCCAATTGTTTTAAATTTGGTGTTGATTTTGGCTGCTGTGTATTTGCGCCAAGAATTTGCAGTGCCAATTAAAGCCGTGGCATGGGGTGTGTTATTGGCTGGATTGATTCAGTTTTTAATTCAGATCCCAGCATTGATTCGCTTGGGGCTGTTGCCAAAACCCGTGATTAAATTCAACGACCCTGAAGTTAAAAAGATGCTGACTTTAATGGTGCCTACCTTAATTGGCTCTTCAGTCGCGCAAATTAATCTTTTGGTTGATACCGCTTTGGCAACCAAGCTGCCGTTGATAGGCAGTGTTTCGTTTTTGTATTTCTCAGATCGACTGGTGGAGTTTCCATTGGGTTTATTTGGTATTGCTATTTCTACTGTTATTTTGCCTAAATTGTCTTCGGCTTTTGCTGATCTTGATGCAGCGGATTATCAAGGCACTTTGAGGTGGGCGATGTCATTGGCCATGTTCATTGCGCTGCCATCTGCTGTCGGGTTGTTGTTGTTGGCTAAACCAGTTGTGATTACTTTATTCGCCCATGGTGAATTCAGTTTGATGGATGCCACATACACAGCCAACAGTTTGATGGTGTTTATGCTGGGCTTACCTGCTTTTGTGGCAAATAAAGTGTTGCTGCCAGCTTTTTATTCAAGAAAAGACACCAAATCACCAGTGAAGATTGCGGTCAAAGCAATGTTGATTAACGTGGTACTTAATTTTGTGTTTGTTGGTGTGCTTTATTACTACAAGGTGATTTCATTGCATGTAGGTTTGGCTATGGCTGGTGTCAGTTCAGCGTGGTTGCAATGTTTTTGGTTGTACCGTAAATTACGCAATGATGACATCATTCAACAAGCACTGTTGTCTGGTTTGTACTTGGTTAAAATACTGATTTCGTTGATGATGATGTCTGGAGTAATTGTGTGGCTACAAGGTGTTTTCCCTCAGTGGTACGAAATCAGCGGCTATTTGAGGGTGTTGAATTTGTTTATAGTCATTGGTTTGTCGGCAGTGGTCTATTTCCTTTCTATGTGGTTTTTTAATGGCTACAATGAAATTAAATCGAATAATAAATAATTAAATGTCCCTATGCAGTTAATCAGGTACCCACAAAAGCGATCTTTGCAACAACTCAAACATAGGTCCGTTGGCAGCTGTGTCACCATTGGCAATTTTGATGGTGTGCACTTGGGTCATCAGGCTTTGATTTCAAAAGTCGTGAAGCAAGCGCGTAAGTCAACTTCGCTGTCGGTGGTGGTGAGTATGCAACCATTACCACTGCAGTACTTCAATGGGTCTTCTGCAGTTGAAATCCTCACCCAATTTAAAGACAAGTATCGTTTGCTCAAGCAACTGGGGGTAGATGTTTGGTGTAATTTGAATTTCAACCAGCGTTTAGCCAATATGAGTGCTGAAGATTTTTATCACCAAGTTATACACCAAGGTTTACAGTCCAATTATGTGCTGGTTGGGGACGACTTCAAGTTTGGTGTGGGACGACAAGGGGATTTCAAGTTATTGCAAAAACTGGCAGCTGAGACGGCTGTTGAAGTAGAGAAAATGCCAACTTTTACGGTCTGTACATCGGTGGCTGGTTCAGAGCAGCAGCTCAGAGTCAGCTCAACGGCTGTCAGGGCTGCACTGAGGGCTGGCGATTTTGCTCAGGTCAAAGCCATGTTGGGTAGGGGTTTCAGTGTATCAGGTCGGGTGGCTCATGGACAAAAGTTGGGTCGTGAACTGGGCTATCCAACCATCAACATCGGTATAAAAAACGGGGCATTTTCTTTGCATGGCATTTATGTGGTTGAAATAATCATCGCTGACTCCAAGTATCCTGCAGTGGCTTCAGTTGGTTTTAACCCCAGCGTGGGTGGCAACGCCAAACGCATTGAAGTGTATGTGTTGGATTTTGACCAGCAAGTTTATGGTCAATGGGTTGAAGTTTTGTTTTATAAAAAGCTGCGAAATGAAGTAGAATTCGACAGTTTAAACGCATTGCGATCTGCCATTGGTCAAGATGTACAACAAACCAAAGAATATTTTAACAGGCAATTAATTCCGTGAAATTAATCAAAGGAGAACTGGTGTGAGCCAAGACTATAAACATACGCTCAATTTACCCAAAACAAATTTTAAGATGAAGGCTTCATTGGCCACTAAAGAACCACAGTGGATTAAACAATGGAATAAAGATGGGCTGTATGCGGCTTTACAAAAACACCATCAAGACAGCAAGCCATTTATTTTGCATGACGGCCCTCCTTATGCCAACGGCGCCATTCACATTGGTCATGCGGTCAATAAAATATTAAAAGACATCATCATAAAATCCAAAATGTTGTCTGGCTACCGAGCACCTTATGTTCCCGGTTGGGACTGTCATGGTTTGCCCATAGAAATTCAAGTAGAAAAGAAAGTGGGTAAGGTAGGTAAAAAAATTGACGCCAAATCATTCAGACAAAAATGTAGAGATTATGCGGAAAATCAAGTCAACATTCAGAAACAAGACTTTATTCGTTTAGGGGTGCTGGGTGATTGGGATAAACCCTACTTGACCAAATCATTTGATTACGAAGCCAATATGATCAGGGCGCTGGCTGAAATCATCAAAAACAACCACGTTGAAAAAGGAGTTAAACCGGTTAATTGGTGCTTCGATTGTGGTTCGGCTTTGGCGGAAGCTGAAATTGAGTACCAGGATAAAACTTCACCGGCCATTGATGTGGCATTCAATTTCATCGACCAACAAGCTGTGGCCGATAAATTTGCTGTGGCATTGACCCGACAAAAGGTTGCTTTGCCAATCTGGACCACCACGCCTTGGACCATCCCTGCTAACCAGGCAGTGTCTTTACATCCTGAGTTGGAATATGCTCTGGTCAGTGGGCATCATGATTATGATTTAGTGATGGCTGCTTCAATGGTAGAAGAGGTCATGCACAGATTGGAAGTTACTGACTTCAATGTATTGGCCACGGTACCTGGAGAGGCGCTTGAGTTGATGCAATTGCACCACCCCTTGTTTGATAAGCAGGTACCGGTGGTCATGGGTGAACATGTTAATACCGAAGCGGGAACCGGTGCAGTTCACACCGCACCTGGACATGGTGTGGACGACTTTAATGTAGGTAAACAATATGATTTGGAAGCCTATAACCCAGTTGATTCAGAAGGTGTTTATTTGCCTGACACGCCAATGTTTGCCGGTCAGCATGTGTGGGACGCCAACAAAACAGTGGTCACCGCTCTGGCTGATGCCGGTCAATTGTTACATCATGAAAACATCAGGCACAGTTACCCGCATTGTTGGCGGCATAAATCACCCACTGCCTTCAGAACCACACCTCAATGGTTTGTCAGTATGGACAAAGAAGGGTTGCGTGCCAAGGCTTTACAGGAAATCAATCAAGTAGAGTGGATTCCAGCTTGGGGTGAGGAGCGTATTTATAAAATGATTGAAAACCGCCCTGAGTGGTGTATTTCTAGACAACGTACCTGGGGTGTGCCGATTACTTTGTATGTGCACAAGCAAACCAGTGAATTGCATCCTGATACAGCTCAAATCATGGTGGATGTGGCTGATTTGGTGGAACAAAAAGGCTTGGATGTATGGTATGACTTGGATGACAAGCAGTTTTTGGGTGATGCAGTCAATGATTATGAAAAAGTCACAGATGTGTTGGACGTGTGGTTTGACTCAGGCGTAACGCATTATTGTGTGTTAAAACAAAATCCTGTGCTGCAAGAGCCAGCGGATCTGTATTTAGAAGGCTCGGATCAACACCGTGGCTGGTTTCATTCATCCTTGTTAACTGGTGTGGCCATCAACCAACATGCACCTTACAAGCAAGTCTTGACCCATGGTTTTGTGGTTGATAAAGACGGCAAAAAAATGTCCAAGTCTTTAGGCAATGTTGTGTCCCCCAAAGATGTGGTAAATACCTTGGGTGCTGATATTCTGCGCTTGTGGGTGGCTTCTGCTGATTACCGCGGAGAAATGACCATTTCTGATGAAATTTTGAACCGCGCTGCAGATGGGTACCGTCGAATTCGCAACACCGCTCGTTTCATGCTGGGTAACCTGAATGAATTCAACGAAGCCAACTTGTTGCCATTGGGTCAATGCACCGAAATTGATTTATGGGCCATCAATAAGGCGGCTGAGCTACAGCATCAAGTGATTGAGCACTATGATGCTTACCAATTGCATTTGGTTTTTCAAAAGATTTTGCACTTTTGTTCACAAGACATGGGGGCTTTCTACTTGGATGTGATCAAAGATCGTTTGTATACTTGTCATCAGGACAGTGCTGCCAGAAAATCCGCCCAAACAGCCATGTACCATGTGCTGAACTCACTGCAAAGGCTGGTTGCACCCATTTTGACTTTTACCGCTGATGAAATTCGATTGTCTAGGGGCGAGGAGGAGCACATTCTGTTTGCACGGTGGTATGAATTTCCTGTCTTAGATTTTGCTCAACAAGCGGATAAGTGGCAGGCCATTGCTGGCATCAGACAGGTGGTTGCTAAACAGTCAGAAAGTTTACGTGTGGCAGGACAAATTGGGTCGTCCTTGGACGCTGAAGTTAATTTATACTTGCCCGATAATTTATACCAACAGTTGTTGCCATTGAACGATGAAATGCGGTTTGTATTAATTACTTCCGAAGCCAACATAAAACCTTGGTCAGAAAAAGGTGATGCTGTAGAGGTGGAAATGAGCAGTGGAGAACGTATTGCGGTTGCAGTGACTGCCGCTGCTGGAGAAAAATGTGAGCGTTGTTGGCACATCAGAAGCGATGTGGGCAGTCATGCGGCACACCCTACCATTTGTGCTCGCTGTGTTGAGAATGTCGATGGAGCTGGAGAAGTGAGGCAATTTGCCTGATGAAAATTAAGCAGTCAGGTTGGCGTTATTTGTGGTTAAGTGCCGTGGTTTTACTGTTGGATCAAGCGACCAAGTATTGGGCCAGTCTCAGTTTGGAGTTGTATTTCCCAAATAAAATCACCAGTTTTTTTAATTTAACTCTGATGCACAATGAAGGGGTGGCATTCAGCATCTTGGCAGACCAATCTGGTTGGCAACGGTATTTTATTGCAGTGGTGGCCAGTTTGATCGTTTTGTGGTTGTTGTATTGGTTGCGCTACAACCGCAGTAGCTTGAAGTTACAAAACACCGCCTTGGTGTTGGTCATAGGTGGCGCTTTAGGCAATATCGTTGACCGAATTTGGCTGGGTTATGTGGTTGACTTCATAGAATTGCACTACAATGGCTACTATTGGCCCGCATTCAATGTAGCCGACAGCGCAATATTTTTAGGTGCTGTGCTATTGATCATTGATGCGTTTAAAAACAAAGAGTCAAATAACATTGATAAAACATGAAAATTTTACTGGCTAACCCGCGTGGCTTTTGTGCTGGCGTTGACAGAGCCATCGATATCGTCAATCGTGCACTGGATTCATTCGGTGCGCCAATTTATGTGCGGCACGAAGTGGTGCACAATCAATATGTGGTTGATAAGCTGCGTGACAGAGGGGCGGTGTTTGTTGATGAGTTGCACGAAATACCAGACAACCAAATAGTCATTTTCTCGGCTCACGGGGTTTCTAAAGCAGTACGTAAAGAGGCCGAAGACCGGCAGTTAAAAATCTTTGATGCCACATGCCCATTGGTAACCAAGGTACACATTGAAGTGTTTCGTTACTGTAAGCAGGGCTTTGATTTAATCTTGATTGGACATCATGGTCACCCAGAAGTGGAAGGCACCTTGGGCCAATGGGATAAACTTAATGGGGCAGGTACTATTTATTTAGTTGATTCAGTGGCTGAGGCTCAAGAGATTCAAGTCAATCAGCCACATAACATTGCTTATGTTACTCAAACCACTTTATCAATGGATGACACCAGAGACATCATCAGTGAACTGCGATTGCGTTTCCCTTTGATAGAAGGTCCTAAGCATGATGACATTTGTTACGCCACCCAAAACCGCCAAATGGCGGTGCGCGAATTGGCTGATCAAGCAGATTTGGTGTTGGTGGTTGGAAGTGTCAACAGTTCCAATTCAAATCGACTGAAAGAGCTGGCAGAGAGAACCGGTGTCCCGGCTTATTTAATCGATGGTGCGGCTGACTTACAGTGTAGCTGGTTCGATGGTGTCCAGTCTGTTGGTCTAACTGCAGGCGCTTCAGCACCTGAAAAATTGGTTAAAGACGTGATCCAGGCAATCGCCAAAATCAGTCCGAACTTACAAGTAGATGAATTGGATGGTGAGCCGGAAAACATGGTTTTTGCCTTACCCAAAGAGTTGCGTTTGGTACAAAAGTAACCGTTTATCTGGCAATTTATACCGCCAATCAGAAA
Organism: uncultured Marinicella sp.; assembly: GCA_947502595.1. Lineage (GTDB taxonomy): Bacteria > Pseudomonadota > Gammaproteobacteria > Xanthomonadales > Marinicellaceae > Marinicella. Next base: position 161,618 of record CANNAM010000007.1, read on the forward strand.
TTATTACCCCCGTGCTTGTTTGCTTGACTCTCATGAAATAATATTCATGGTGGTTTAAAACAAAAGAATGTACGTGTATAAACTACAAAACAACACACCCCCTAGACATATTGCAGGCTTTACTTTGGTTGAGCTGATTATAACGCTGTTGATTGGCTCTATACTATTGGCTTGGGGCGTTCCAGGATACCGTGATTTTAAATTGCGCAACCAAATTTCTGATGCTGCCAATGAAATGGTTTACAGCTTAACTCAAGCTCGGTCAGAAGCAGTTAGGTACGGTACAAACGTCAGGGTTACACCAGCAGGTGGGGACTGGCAGGATGGCTGGACATTAACCTCAATTGGGGTGGATGGTAATCCGGATGTGGTCCTGGCAGTTCAACCCGCCATAAGTTCCAACCTCGAATTAACGCAAGTAGGTCCTCTTAACGGTGACTTGGTGTTCAATAGGATTGGCGGTTTAAATGGAGCCAGTGCGGGTCGGTTTGAAATCAAAAGCCCAGGGTCGACAGGTTTTGATCGCGCTGTCATCATCAGTTTAACTGGATCTAGTAAGGTGGTGGGGATATGAGGGCTCAAAACAAACAAAAGGGTTTTACCTTGCTAGAAGTTCTGGTGGCAGTGCTGGTGTTTTCTTTTGGTATGTTAGGTATAGCTGGCATGATGACTATATCAGTAAAAAACAACCACAATGGTTATCTACGTTCACAAGCCAGTTTCATGGTTGAAAATATGATGGATCGAATGCGAGCCAACCCTGTGGGCTTGTGGAATAATGCCTATGCAGGGGTGGCAGCTCAAGGTTCAGCGGAGTGTGATTTAGCTAATCCTTGTAATTTTCAACAGCTGGCAACGTACGACATGCAAGCTTGGGCTGATTCGCTACAAACGGCTTTGCCTGCTGGAACAGGCACCATTGCATGTGTGGCAAACAACCCTTTACCCGTCGGTCTCGGTGTCGCTTCACCACCTTCTATTTGGTCTCCGGTGCCGCCGTATGACGGCGTTTGTACCATAACAGTTACTTGGAACGAGTCAAACCGCAATTCCGCCACAGATCAACAAACCATGACATTGGTAGGACAACCATGAAAATACAAATTAATATACAACCCAAACAAACAGGCTTTACTTTAATTGAGCTGATGGTGGCTATGGTGATTGGGGTGATTATATTGTTGGGCTTGATTTCATTGTTTTCTGCTTCTAGTTCACTCAATCGAACCCAAACAGGCTTGGCTATTCTGCAAGAAAATGGACGTTATGCCATCAGTCGTTTGAAACAAGACTTTGAATCAGCTGGCAGAAAACACTGTGCCACTTTATCCATGCCAGATAAATTCATTACTGAATGGGATCAAGGTTATGAAATGAGTTCATGGCGGGTATCCAATGCAGTCAATTTTACCAATGGATTACCATCAGTTGGCGAAATATATTTAGACAGTATCGGAGATGGTGATCAATTACCAGATGGCAGTACTATTGGCGCTTCTAACAGTTACCCATTAGACCCAAGTTATTTCATCCGTGGATTTGAGTGTAATTCAGGCACATGCTTGCCTGCATTAAACATCCCTGGTGCCGATGCGTCTATAGTTATGCCGAGTGTTGGAACAACAGCAGGATCTAGGGCAGACAACACCGATATTGTGACTATAAGATACCTCAATGGCGGGAATCGAGTGACAGCCATAGGTGGACTAGGAACCAATTTAACTTTGGCAGAGACCAATTCATTCACCACTGGTGATGCCATAATTGCTGACTGTCAAACCACCTATGTTACGCCGGCAGCTTGGGGCAGTAACGCAGTCACATCAAACACTCCTTTGCCCAATTTTAATTTGAATGGTGATACCAGGGTGTACAACCTGAACCAAGAATTAGCTAACATAACCTATTTTGTCGGCATCGATACAGATGTGAATGACACCAGCCGCATGATCAGTTCACTGTACCGTGCACAAAATGGCGTATCTCAGCCACTGGTAGAAGGGGTAGAGCGGTTTGATTTGTACTACTTGGCACAAATACAAACGGGGCATGTGGTGAGGCTGACTGCAGATCAGGTTCAAACCATTCAAGGTGGTGGAGACAATGATGGCGATGGGGCTGTTGATACCATCCAAGGTTGTATCAAACCCTCCACAATAGATTATTTGGGTGGCAATGTGACCTTGGCGAATGGCCCTGGTTGCTTGTGGCGTTCGATTTATGCCATTGAAGTCCATTTGCTGTTAAATACGGTGAATAACAGTGCGACGACAAATAATGAACCATTTATCTATGCACCAGATGGTTTGGCACCACAAACACCAGGCGCAACTTTGCCATCTGGACTGTCTGCTGAAAGGATGTACCGCAGACATTTTACTGCCATCGTTCCAATCAGGAGTTACACACTATGAAAACACGGTATATACATATGAAAAATCAACAAGGTGCAGCATTGGCTGTGGGCTTGATATTGTTGGTCATCATTACCTTGATGGGCTACACAGGCATGAAAGGCACTATTTTACAGGAAAAGATGGCAGCTGGTTTACATAACAGAACCCTGGCCAATTCAGGTGCCAACAGTGCCATCAGGCAAGGGGAAAATTTTTTGTATAACCTGGTTGAGATCACCAATGGTGTGGATGTAAGAGGAACCCCGGGTGGTGTTTTTAATAACCTGTACTCTTTGTTGTCAGATATTGATGACCCAACATCGCCTAAAAACCCAGTATTAACTGACTTTTTTCAACGCAATTGGAACAGCTCTAACGGCACAGAACACAATTATGATTTCACCAGTGCAAGTGGAAATGCAGGTCTGAATGCGCAGCCGCAATACATCATACACGAAGTGGTTTATGGCGGAGTAGGGTCAGGCAGATCAACTGATGGTGAAGAGGCTGCAAAAAAAGGGTCTGAATCAACACAACGTTCTTTTATGGTCACCGGTAAAAGTCAAAGTGGAGACGGCAACAGCATAGCGTTGATGCAATCCATGTTCACTGTTGTTACAGCCAGTGATGCCACCAATTAATAGAGAAGAAATATTATGAATATAACTAAAACCCCCCATTTGTTTGCTATAGCTACTGTGGTCTTTTTTGCAGGGTATGCCAGTCCAGCAAAAGCTTCATTTCTTGACTTGTCACATGATCCGTTGTTCTTAGACCAGTCAGTGCCACCAGCTATTTCTGTTACTCTTGATGATTCAGGCAGTATGTACTGGTCATATATGGGGCCTTCTGGTTCCAATGGTACTGACTTTACTGATCCTACGCTCAATACCTTGTATTTTGATCCAAATATTACCTATTCACCGCCGTTAAAAGCCGATGGTTCGCAAATGCCAGACTCGAATCCCACAGCAGCTTGGGTTGACGGCTATCCCAATAATATGAATGACACGGTGGATTTAACCAAAGATTACATTACCATCAGGCGTGTTGTTTACAACAGGTATGACGACAATGTCAGAATTGGCTTTGTTAATACCCAACAGCGAGGAATAGGCGATGTTGGAGCGCTTTATCAAAATTACCACCCTAACGCATGGGGAACAGCGGCTTACTACAGTGTAAGAAATGCTGCAAATACTGGTTGGGATACTGTCTACGTAACCGGTGATGATTTGAAAAACTTTGCCAACTGGTACAGTTATTATAATTCCAGAGCCAAATTATCTAGGGCGGCAATCAGTCGATCGTTTTCAGGGTTTGGGCCAAACTTTAAGATTGCCTGGCAGGAACTGAACAGAAACACCACTTTCAGCCCATTAGAGAAATTTGAAAATACCCACAGGGCTGATTTTTTTAACTGGTTGTTCAAGTCCCCTACCAGTGGTGGCACACCGTTAAGGAGAGCATTTTATCGTGCAGGCCAATTGTTTGAATCTGACTCAAGTTATTGGAGTGCTGATTTCAACACCAACTTATCATGCCAACAAAATTTCCATATTGCAATTTCTGATGGTGGTTGGAACGGTAGTTTCAGTGCCACTGTTTTAATGGATGAAGACGGCGGTGCTTTACCTGGTGATACCAAAAGTTTGTACAGCAATTACACGGGTACGGGTGAACAGGCCATATATAAGAAAGATGAAAGCAGAACAACTTTAGCTGATATAGCCTTCAATTCATGGGCCAAAGATTTAAATCCAAATTTAAACAACAATGTTAAAAGATTTAAGAAATCTTTCACTAAAAGTGATGGCACAAATATTGATTTAAGCGGCGTCAGTGATGCATGGCAGAGCGAAGAGTTTGTTTGGAACCCAAAAAATGACCCTGCTTATTGGCAGCATTTAGTGACTTACAATGTAGGCATGGGGCTGGAGTCAACCAGGGTACAAAATTATGAGAACAATAACTTTGCTAGCCCCAATTGCCCTTCACAAGCAGCAGTTGCTGATGCCAAAGAAGCTGTTTACTTGGGTTTAAGAAAAGGGCAGTGTAACTGGCCAGATGCCTCCAATGAAAATGTCAGAATTGATGATGTATGGCATTCTTCAGTCAACAGCCGTGGTGATTTTTTCAGTGCCAACAACCCCACGGAGTTGGTAAAAGCATTGAACAATGTAGTTAATAATATTTTAGAGCGTGTTTCACGGGGCAGTTCTTCAACTGTTTCTTCAGGCGTAATCACATCCACCACTCGCGTCTATACACCAGGTTTTGATTCCTCGACATGGTCAGGTAGTTTGATTGCTCGTGAGATTAACGCAGATAAATCTTTAGGCGATCCTGTATGGGATGCAGCTTGTATTCTAACGGGTGGTTTATGTGCTGCTACTGGTGAAAATGTTACTAAGCAAGCCATAAGAAAGGTTTTTACTTATGACCCAGAGAACGAATCTAAAGAAAGGTTTGATGCCACTCTAAAAACATCATTGAAAGGTTTAATTGGCACCAATGCGCAAGCTATGATTACCAATTTAGGTGTGACTGTAGATGAGATTATCGAGTACGCTGTAGGTGAACAAAGTGAGGAACAGTCTAATTCTGGGGTGTTAAAAGATCGGGTCAGTGTTTTGGCTGATGTGGTCCACTCAAGTCCATATATTGTTCGAGGCCCTAGTGCTTCTTACTCAGATTCCCAATGGTTGCCTGGCACTGCTGAGCGTGCAGCAGCCGATGCTGATAATGGTTACCTACAGTTTCAAATCACACAAAAGGACCGCAACAACACCGTTTATATAGGTTCCAATGGTGGTATGTTGCATGCTTTCAATGCCGAAGGTGCTGATGAAGGCAAAGAGCGATGGGCTTACATGCCTTCCAAAGCATTGAACAACATACATCGTTTACCTGACCCAACTGCAACTCATTGGTCTTATGTGGATAATACACCAGTTGTAAGGGATGCGTTCTTTAACGATGCTTGGCGCAGTGTAATGGTGTCGGGTATGCGCTATGGTGGACAATCTTTCTTTGCTTTGGATGTGACTGACGGCAACAGTACTGAGCCTACTGTTTTGTGGGAATTTTCCGATGCTGACGATCCAGATATGGGCTACAGTTATGGTCAAGCTACTATTGTTCGGATTACCAGCACAGGTGAATGGGTAGCCTTGCTGCCAAATGGCTACAACAACAGTCAACCAGATTATGCCAATCCTCTTGACCCGAGAAATCAAGTCAGTTTTTCAGGAAATGCCGTACTGTTTGTGGTCAGATTACGTGATGGCCAACTATTAACTAAAATTGATACTGGTGTAGGTGATGCCTTGACCCCCAACGGTTTGGCTGATGTGGTAACTGTGGATTCCGAATTTGTTACCCCTCCAGGTGCAAGCCAACCCATGGTGGATTATGGTGTTGATTATGGATATGCCGGAGATTTATACGGTAACTTATGGCGCTTTGATTTTACTGACACCGATTACAGTAAATGGTCGGCAACAAAATTGGTTGCTGCCAATGGCATCAAAGAAAGACCGATTACTGTGAAGCCTCAAGTGGTTGCAGTGCCAGACAGTGTTAAGTCCAAGGAAAATGATGTCATCGTAATGTATGCCACAGGCAAGTATTTGGAACCTTCGGATCGTTCAATCAATTTGCCAGCTAAACAATACATTGTTGGTGTAATTGATGGTTTAGCTTCAACTGAAGTCAACTTAGATATCAGTTCAAGTGGCTTTATCGAGCAAACCTTCTCTTCAGCAGGGAGTGGTTATTTAAGAGACATTACTGCCAATGATGTCGATCATGCCAATGACAATGGTTGGAAGGTTGAGTTGCCAGAAAATGGAGAACGGGTGTTCAATCCATTGACAAAAATTCAGACTCAACTGTTGTTTGTAACTTCAAATGTAACGGCAGGCACTGACCCTTGTGAAGCGGGTGGTAGAAGTTGGTTGATGGCAATTAATCCATTGACTGGTGGCGAACCTACACTTGGTCAAATATTCAAAAATATAGAGATTATAATTAATGGTGTGCCAGTAAGAATAATTGATGATGGTGCAGCGGTGGTGATACAAGATTTTATAGTAGGTAAAATCAACTTAACTGAAGACAGAGATACGTTGTACGCAAACCTTGATGGGGTAAATGACACATTTACCGTAGATTTCCAGAAATTCACTTGGCGTCGCAGAAATTGGACTAATTTATTAACAGAATAACAGAGAAACTGATATGAATAAAAATATACTATTAATGGGTTGTTTAATAATGTTCTTAGGAGTGACTCCACAATTAAACGCTGATGTTGGGCATGTAATTACCCAAGTCAGCTCTGGTGTTCTTGAGGATGTTTCTACAGCTGATAACACCGTGGTTTTCCATGGCAAAAAATACCAATATAAAATCAATACTAAACCAAGTGTGTTGGCAGTGGATGAAGCTGAGTTGAAAGTGCTCAACATCAATGATTTAAAACCAGGTGAAAACTATTTTTACGAAGCCATTAGTTTTGCTAAAAATAAAGGACTGTTAAGCAATGCCTCAGATTTCAAAGAAATTATTTTTATTACTGACACAAAGCCAATGGTGGAAGAATGAAGGTTAGTAAGGGTTTTACTTTGATTGAGTTGTTGGTGGCCTTAGCAATACTGGCTATGTTGATCGCTTACGCGGTACCTAATTACCGTCAATATGTGGTGCGCAGCAAACGTGCTGAGGCGCACTCTAAAGTATTGGAAGTGGCTGGTATGTATGAAAAATTTTATGCCAATACCAACACTTACCCAACTGGAGTCTCTGGCGGAGGCAGTGCCCTGTCTTTAAATAATGATTTTTTACTTTGGGAAGATTATGAAATCAGTCAGGCTGGCAATGCAGGTGCTGGTGCAACTTGGCGAATACAAGCTGCTGCAAGAGGAGCGCAAGCAACAGATGATGTTATTTGCGCAATCATTTGGTTGGACAACTTAGGTCGCAGAGGGCCTAGCGAAGACTGTTGGAATAATTAGTTAATTTGACCGCCTTTTAACACCCGTTGTTTTTGGCGGTTCCAATCTCTTTCTTTAGAAGCTGCACGTTTATCGTGCAGCTTTTTACCTTGGGCTAAGATGACTTTCAGCTTAACTTTGCCTTTGATCCAGTACAAGCTTCTGGCCACCAAGGTTAAGCCTTTGCGTTCTACTGCGCCAATCAGGTGATTGATTTGGTGACGGTGCAATAACAGCTTTTTTAAACGGTTGGGTTCTGCGGTGATGTGAGTTGAGGCGGTATTCAATGGTGTGACATGGCAATTGGTTAAGTAAACCTCACCGTCTTTAATAAATACATAACTTTCTGCCAAATTCACTTTACCTGCTCGCATGGCCTTTACTTCCCAGCCTTGTAATTCGAGGCCAGCTTCAAAATCTTCAATAAAATGAAACTCATGAGATGCCTTTTTATTAACGACAATGGTATTATCCTTTTTCTTTGCTTTTGCCATAATTGAGTACCTTTAAAATGAGTTGTAGATGCTGGGTATTTTCAGTTTTAAAATTCTTTTTTTAACGCATTAAGCAATTATAATATATGAATCAACTTTTGGAGCTTAAATGTCAGAAATAATCAAGTCAGCCATTGTGCCACACAACAGTTCTCAAATGCTAACTTTGGTCAATGATATAGACAAGTACCCAGAGTTTCTTAAATGGTGTAAGCGTGGTTATATAGACGAGCGATTGGACAATGGTTATGTGGCTGGGATGGTGGTTAATGTCAGTGGTGTACAGGTTGAATTTTCAACCAGAAATACAGTTACTTATGACGGTGATTTGACTTCAATGTTCATGACTTTAGTCAGTGGCCCATTCAGAAAAATGACCGGTGAATGGCGCTTTTATCAATACCCAAAATTTGGTTCTAAAGTTGAATTACAGTTACAATATGAAATTAAATCACAATTGTTAGGTCGTATGTTTACCAAAGGTTTTGATCAAATAGCCGGACATTTAGTCAATGATTTTGTTAATCGGGCAGGGGTTGTCTATGCTGAAAGTTGAGTTGGTTTATGCCACCATTGAGGCGCAAGAAATTTTGCAACTGACGGTCAAAGAGGGTGCGGATATTGCAACTTGTATTGAAGTTTCAGGAATCACATCCAAACACCCTGAAATTGACTTAACAACTATGAAAGTAGGTATTTTTAGCCAAGTGAAACCACTGTCTCATGTGGTAAATGAAGGTGACAGGATAGAAATATATAGACCTTTGATAGCTGACCCAAAAGCAGTCAGAAGAAGAAAGGCCGAACTGGCAGGTAAAAATTAACTACTCGAGCTCTGTGGTGGTAACGTCTTCTTTGTTTGGGAAGTAATTGCCTTCAGTTCTTACCAGTTTGTTATCAGCAAAGAATAAACTGAATTTTTTAACTTTTTTAAACTTACCTTTGTGTTTTGAGGTGTTGATGTAATCCCAGCGGTCTTGGTTAAAAGGGTCGGCAATTGTGGGTGTGCCTAGAATAATCACCACTTGTTGTTTTGTCATTCCTGGTTTAACTTCATCAATGTCATCTTGTTTTAAGATGTTGCCTTGTTGAACGGTGGTTTTGTAGCAGCCGGTTAAACAAAGCAAGGTTGCTAAAGCAGCGATAATAACAATTTTCATTTTAATATTGTGTTCAAAAATCAACCGATAATGATACAATAAAATTAATTAAATAACAGTTAAATCTTTCACATGAGTAAAAAAGATATCAAAGAAGCAGGCTTGAAGGTCACTTTGCCCAGATTGCAAATTCTTGAGTTTTTAAGCAACAACAAAGGTAAGCATTATACTGCTGAAGATTTATATGATGAAATGCGATCGGCTGATCATGACATTGGTTTGGCCACTATTTACCGTGTATTGAACCAATTTGAAACGGCTGGTTTAGTGAGTAAAAACCAATTTGAAAATACCCAGGCTGTCTATGAGCTTGATACCGGTGAACATCACGATCATATGGTAGATGTAGATACCGGCAAGGTGGTCGAGTTTTATGACCATGAATTAGAACAATTACAACTTAAAATTGCTGACAAAAATGGCTACGAGCTGATTGATCATAAATTAGTTTTGTATGTAAAAAAGAAATAAATGGAAATATATAAAGAGTTTTATTTAGAGTCAGCTCATTGGCTGCCTAATGTACCAGAAGGACATAAGTGCGGAAATTTACATGGCCATTCATTCAAGGTTGTTATTAAGGTCAGTGGCGAGCCAGATGCTAAAATGGGCTGGATTGTTGACTTTGCTGACATCAAAGCGGCATTCAAACCTATTTATCAGCAACTGGATCATGCTTGCTTGAACCACGTGGAAGGGTTAAGTAACCCCACCAGCGAAAATTTGGTGGTATGGATTTGGGATCACTTGAAGCCCAGGTTACCACAGTTGTCCCAAGTAGAAGTTTGTGAAACTTGTACTTCTGGCTGCATTTATTCGGGTTAAGACAAACACAACGCATTGAAAGTGTATTGATTTTTCATTTCAGCCAAAGTCGTCAAATGCAGTGACACCAAGGCATGCGGCTCATTGATTCTGCCAGCTATGAAATCATTGTCATATTCTCTTAAAAAATATTTGACTCTGGCATAATAAATGTCGATAATACGCATCCTCTTTGTGGGGCTATAGCTCAGCTGGGAGAGCGCAACACTGGCAGTGTTGAGGTCAGCGGTTCGATCCCGCTTAGCTCCACCACTTGAGAGGCTTTGTGAAAACAAAGGAAAGTTTATAAGTGTCCTGTGTCCCCTTCGTCTAGTGGCCTAGGACCCCGCCCTTTCACGGCGGTAACAGGGGTTCGAGTCCCCTAGGGGACGCCACCTTATGTATTTTGATCTTGATGCATAAGGAAGCACTGAAATTTAAGATCATATAATGTCCTGTGTCCCCTTCGTCTAGTGGCCTAGGACCCCGCCCTTTCACGGCGGTAACAGGGGTTCGAGTCCCCTAGGG
>CANNAM010000008.1 GCA_947502595.1 uncultured Marinicella sp.
TCGTCTTTATACATAATCTACCTACTTTAACTTAATTGGTTAAAAATAGGCAGATACACAGATTGGTTTACAGTCTCGAGAAATGGGCCTAAGTTATTGATGTAACATCTTTTAAATTTCAACTTATGTGACCTTTGACGTAAATGAAACGTATAGGCCTGTGGTTGTCACAGGCCTTTTTTATTTTTGCAACCAGTTCTGTAGTTTTGTTCATTTTTACCTTTATTAAATAAGGCCCCTATTGCATGCATTAAAGGTAGGTTGGGCTGAGCAACGCGAAGCCCAACATGATGGTCAGTGGTAAGAGAAAACTTGAATACCAAAGCCAACTCTGAACATGTTTGATTCGTAAGGGTGTTTTAAGCTTGTACGGAAATTTGAGTTATGACGTTGGGCTTCGCAAGCTCAGCGCCAACCTACAAAAAAGCCTACCTTGCTGTTCCAATGCAGGAATTAGTTTCAAGGAAACGATCTTGATTGGGTGCCAAAATATGGCAGTCAACTCAGTAACTTCCAGCACAACCGTGTACATCTTTCTTAAAAGGGCATTTCTCAGGTCTTTTTGAGCCATAAATTCAATGTTTCATGAAATGAAATTGTCCAATTTGCTTTGGATGGCTATCATTAATTATGTATTCGATTGTTAAGGTTCTCTAACGAGTCACATAAAAGATTGAGGCAAGGATAAAAGATATAAAACTGTGAGGTAATTTGTGAGCGATTCTTTTGGAAGTGATGTTTTCAGTAAAATGAAATTTAAGGGGTTTATTGACCCAAATAAGCAATTCAAACAAGGGATGTTGATGAATGATGATGGCAAACGCTTGCTGATTAAAAAAGTTTATCCAAATTATTCACAAGATTTCATTGATGTTTACATTGAATACGCCCATGTGGTTTCAATCAATGGCGAATTGAAGTCTGACCCCGCAGTGGTTTTGGGTTTTGATATGAAGCAGCAAAAGGTCTATCCTGTACTTTACCGCAATGATTTACTCGATCACACCATTGATGTTTATGAAGGGGGAACTTTGAATCAAGACAATGCAAAATGGTTATTGAATTATTGGACAGATTGGTTCAATGAACTCAATAACGATGAGTACAATCAATGCGAGCATGTCGAGTCTATGACTGGCTGATTTCAATACAGCCAGACAGACTTTGGTCATTCACCTTGATAATGACTTCAGCTGATTTGTTGTGTATTTTTTCCCCAATTACAGTTGTTCATTATTTTCAGCAAGGTAGGTTGTGATGTGCAACGCGAAGCCCAGCATGATGATCAGTGCTAAGAGAAAATTTAAATACTGAAAGTTAACTCAAATCATGTTTGATTCGTATGGGTGATTTAAGCTTTTCAGTAATTTGAGTTATGGTGTTGGGCTTCGCCAGCTCAGCGCCAACCTACAAAATAAGCCCAGCCTGGCTTGCTTTGTAGGTTGGTGGTTTTTATGGGTGATATTAATCTGTCTTTTTCTGCATCTCAAAACTGTTATTCATTTGGCTGAAGTGCATGGTTTGCTTGTCTGCATCGAATACCATGGTTATATTGGCCGGTGAGAAAGTGAACTCAGTTGTGGATTTTGCGGTCAATGGGAAAGCCCCTTGACCGGTGGCTTGGGCCTGTAATTGGCCGTCTTTTAATGACACTGTTATATCCAAGGGAAAGGAATCAGTGGCATACACGCCGGTGTAGCTTTGTAGCAACGCTTCATCAACCTCAGCGGCTTGTGGTTTGGCATCGTCATTGCGCTGGTAGTCGGTGCGATTGGCGCCTTGGTTCAGGGTGAACCCCGTATAGTCTTGCTTGAACAGCACCTCAATATTGGCAGCTGCAAAGGTAAAGCGGTGTTCGCCGTCAGGAGTTAGGGGGAAAGCGCCTTGGCCGCTTGCTTGCGCCATCAATTGATTGTCAAGCAACGAAACGTCGATATCCAAAGGGCTGGCGGCACTTTGAAAATAGCCAATATAAGGTTTTAATTGTTCGGCTTTAATGGTTAAAGCCGCTATTTTTGTATCCATAGAAACACCCCGATAGCCATCAATGAGTGCTTGGTTCAAATCATCAATCGAGCTTTTGTACAGTCCATTACTTAACACCACAGTGGTCATATCAATGCTTGGAAAATACATAACATGACTGGCAAAGCCTTCAATACCGCCATTGTGCCAATAGCCGATAATTTCCTTATCCTTAACGGTGAATTCTGTCTGAAAAATACCGCTGCCATAGTTATTCTGCAATGTTGTCATCTGCTTACGACTTTGGGCGGAAATCAATTGGTCATTAAATAAACCTCGGAAAAAGGTATGTAAATCATCGGCTGTGGAAATTATGGCACCAGCAGCACCTGCTGTGGTAAGGCTCCATGGCGGAATAACCTGCCATTTGGCCGCACCTTGTTCGGTGACGAGTTGATAAGATGTTATGCCCTGAATTTGGTTGTCGGAGCCGTAAAAAGTGCGTTTAAGTTGTAAAGGTTTGATTATGTGGGTGTTCAATAAGTTGGCATAGCTTTGACCACTGACCTGTTCCAAAATATACCCCAATAACAGGTAATTGCTGTTGCTGTAAGCGGCCTTTTCACCTGGTTTAAAAGCTGCGGGCAAGGCTTCAATACGGGCAACCATTTGTGTTTGGCTTTGTGGTTTTTGGTAATAAGCTAAAAAATCGCTGTGGTCTGTGTAACTGGCGATTCCTGAGTGGTGGTTGAGCATGTGGCCGATGGTGACGGCTTCGGCGTTGGCAATGTCAGGATAGAATTTGGCCAGCGAGGTGTCTAAACTGAGCTTTTTGGCTTCAATCATTTTAAAAGTCAGTACGGCAGTAAAGGTCTTGCTGATGGAGCCGATTTTATATTGGTGAACTATTTTGTCATCAGCAACAACAACGCCTGTCCCCTCTTTATTCGGCAGCAAGGTTTGTGTGAATACGGCGTCAGCACCTTGGTACAAAGACCAAGTACCTAAAACCCGATTGTGCTCAGCTAAGGCTTGGCCATAAGCCGTTAATTGCTTGTGGGGTTCAATGTGGGTCTTGGCGTGGCTAAATAGGCTCGTTGCACTGGCCAGAATTAAAACCAACAATGGGGCCATAGAGGTAGGTTTTTTGAAGGGTGGTTTTCTGTTGTTGATCATAATAGGCCTTATAGTTATTTAGCCCATTTATTGTACCATTGAGGTATTTACCTTAATATAGGCTAAAGGTCTTACCCTTTGGTTTACGGCACATGATTTTCGTAAAATTAAACCTTGCGGCACATCAGTGGCTGTCAAACAGTCTGTGTTTCCTACTGAAAACTATATGGGTGGCCAAAAGCCTGTGACTGGCTTTTGGTTCAAGGGTCTTATTGGCTATCAATTGGCATGTTTCAAGGTGTAATTCCGAGACATGGTACAGGTCATGCCTTGTTGGCTAACCACTGAATGAAGTTTGCCTGACATGTTGCTTTGGTCAGCAACGTCTAAGGTAAAGTCGATTTCCATTGGGATGCCTTCATGCGATCCGCCTGCGGTGCCAGTGTAGTTACAATCAGCATTGCGTTGGAAAGTGATTGTGGCTTCGTCGTCACTTAAGCCTGATGCCGTAAGTGTGCGGCAGTTGTTGGACGCGATAATGTGGCCAGTTTCTCTGCTGGCTTTTAATGGCATGGTCATGGACATGACCCCAGTGCAAGCCATTTTTCCGGCTAAATTAGCCACGTTCCAAGCACCCTCTTTGGGACAGGTACAGGCACCAATGACATTGCCTGGATCAGTGTCATTACTGCCGCCATCATCGCTACCGCCATCTTCACCACCGCCTCTTTCGTCATCACCATCGCCTGGCCCATTGTCGGCTTCGACAACAGTGAACTTAAATAAACAATTAACTGTTTCATGCGCATCAAGATTGAAAGTGGCACTGCCATTTCCCACATCACCCCTACTGGGTGAGGCGCTGGTATCGTCATCACATGTCACGCTGGTCAGTTGGTAATTGGCAGCCAACAGAGCAGGGTCTACATAGCTGATGGTGGAAACATAACGGCCTGCGGTCAGTCCTGATGCGGAGATGGAGTCGTTGGGTAGAGTGACTTGGCCATCAGGGGTGCCGCTGAATCGCACAGAGCCGCTGACTGCAGGCTCGGTTATGACTTCAACAACAGCCGAATTCGATTGTGCTTGCGCTGGCAATGCGGTGCAAACATGGATAGAAAGGCCAACTGCCAGAAGCAGCAAACCGCTCACTTTGGTTTCAATGTATGTACTCATGTTTAATATTGTAGCGCAAAGTTGACGGCAGTTCATTAATCTTTACAGCAAATAATCCGCAGTCAGAATGGCAATGTTGCCCTTACATTAAAAGTGAATTTATAAGTGATGGCATCATAAAAAGCCTTAATTTCTTTGGTTTGGACTGGCTGTAAATCTATAATTACTGGTCTCTGGTGCTATAATCCCGCCCATTGGATTTAATATTAATGACTGAGGTAACTGGCCATAAATGAGTAAAAAAGTTTTGGCAATACGCGATAAAACCATATTTGATGGGTTTGTGGTGAAGTACATTATGAAACTGTTCTTTGGCGCCTGGTTTAAGTTGGCTGGCTGGCAAGCAATCAAGGCAGATCATGAGGGTGCTGGGATCACCATTGCAGCACCACACACGTCAAATTGGGATGTGTTTTACGCCATGGGTGCTGCCATTTTATTGGACATTAAAATTTACTTTTCAATTAAAGAGAGTTGGTGTCGCATTCCAGTTATTGGGCGATTAATGATGTGGATGGGCGCCATACCAATTAATCGAGATTCAGGTTCTCAGGGCCAGATTGACAAGATAAAACATTTTGTTGATAAGCATAAAAACCGCCGAATTTTTTTTCTGTTTACTCCAGAAGGGACGCGAGGAAAAGTCAGCAAATGGAAAACTGGTTTTTATCATCTGGCAAAAGGCACTCACTTACCGGTGTTTCTGGCCAAGGTTGATTTCAGGACCAAAGAGTCAGGCGTGTTCCATACCTATCATTTGACTGATGACAAAGAGGCTGACATCCGTTCAATACAAGAGTCATATAAAAAAATTCGGGGTAAATTCCCAGCCCTACAATTTCCCGAGTACACAGGACCTATGCCAGAGTTTTCAGATGTGGAAGCATTGGTTTTGAAAACGGTTTATTCTGCAAAGGGCATGGCCACTCGACTAGAGATTGCAGCCAAGTTAAAGGCCAGCCAACTTTCGGTCGCTATGCTGGATTTCTTGATAGATCAAGGCGTGCTTGAAATGGTAATGGATAACAGCGATGAACCGCATTACCAGCTAACTTTTGCTGGCAAAGGTTGCTTGTTGCATTTATACCCCGCTTTGAATCAAACAACTCAAGCTTGATTGCAAGCCTGAACTTAAAGCAGGTTGAATTGGGATCATCAAAAGTGTTTTGCTTAACAAGGTAAAACAACCAGTTTGTGGTGGTGCGAAATACATATTGATGCAGCCAAGTGACTCAATTTTTCGTTTAAATGAGCTGCTCAAAAAAACTTCGGTATGCTATATTATTCTATTCTTAAATTCACAAAATGGAGAGATTAATGGCGTTAAAAGATAACACTGAACGCTACGGCATGGTAAGTAAGTTGTTACATTGGGGCATGGCCCTGCTGATATTGTGGCAATTCCTGAGTGCGGCTTCCCGCTTTTTTTATGAAGACACTGCGATTGAAGCATTCTTTTGGCCTTCACATAAAACCTTGGGTGTGATGTTGTTGGTATTGATGTTGCTGCGTTTGATTTGGGCATTGATCAATCGGCCGAAACGCCCTCCATCGGTCAGCCTACTGTCCAAATTGGGACACATGTCCATGTACTTATTGCTGATTGCCATACCTACGGTTGGACTGCTCAGACAGTACGGTTCTGGTCGCACATTCGAACTATTTGGCATACCTGTGTTTACCGGTTTTGAAGGAGAAAAGATTCAGTGGATGCTCGATTTGGGCAGTGATTTCCATGGTGAGCTGGGCTGGATTTTATTGTTGCTGATTGTTGTTCATATCATTATGGCTTTTGTCCATAAAAAAGGCCCAAGTAACAAGAATGTCATGCCAAGAATGTGGCGCTAAAGGGCTGCAAGCTTCTGTAAAAACGCCAGGCTTTGTCTGTGATTGCGCTGTTCGCCAAGTGGTAAATACCACTCAAACGGAGCTCTAGTTGAACGGCTTTGTGTCAATCGCAATGGCCACCAAATACTTGGTTTGGTGGCCATTGTGACATGACTGCGGGTATGGGCTAAACAAAACCCTCCCTTAGTGTCGTTGAGTTATTGGCTTTGGTAACCGCCATAATATTTGACAGGTGACCAATCAGGTGTAACTGCCGGTATCGGTGGATTCAAGTGAGCATACTCATCACTGCCATAGACCACTTTGCCATTAACTACAGTCAGAACTGATTGCAGCGATTTGATTTGCTGTTCTGGTACGGTAAAGTAATCATCAGACAGGATGATAAAATCAGCATACATGCCTTCTTCTAAAGTGCCTTTCACAGCCTCTTCTTTTGACATCCAGGCACTGCCTTGGGTGTATAAATGCAAAGCCTCACCACGGCTTAATTGGTTGGCAGGTTCTGCCAATTGCAGACCGCCTACGGTTTTGCCTGAGACCAACCAATACAGTGCAGGCCAAGGATTGTAACTGGCCACACGCGTACCATCAGTGCCGGCACCCACAGGGATTCCCATGTCCAACATCTTTTTAACTGGTGGTGCTTGTTTGGCTTTTTCAGCGCCGTAGCGATCAACAAAATACTCCCCAGCATAGGCCATTCTGGCTTGGATGGCGATACCCCCATTCAATGCCTTGATGCGTTTTAATTCGGCCTCTTTAACGGTTTCAGCGTGATCAAATAACCAGCGATTTGCAGTGAGCTGGCCATTGGTTGCTTTATCTACTGCTTCGATAACATCAAGAATATGGGCAATGGTTTCACCATAGGTGGCATGAATTCTAAAAGGCCAGCCATTATCAGCATGTAATGTCAGGATTTTTTCCAAATCTGCACGCCAAGTGGGTCGATCTTCTAACAGGGATGTGGTGCTAAAAAGTTTTCGAAGTCACCTACGCTCCAAGCCAGGAACTCGCCGCCACCTTCAAGCTCATAACCGTGGTCTAAGTGGATGTCGCTGTTTTGTCCCACTTTATTATTGGCCATCCATTGTTGAAATTCGGCATACTCTGCACCTTTGTTCTGAGGAAATAGGTAGTAGGACAACCGAATTGGCATTTCACCGGCTTCAGCCAGCGCTTTGGTGCCGATGTAATCCTTCGGGAATTTATGACCACCACCACCTGCATCAATACCGCTGGTAATGCCAAGACGATTTAATTCGCGGTAAAATTGTTTGGTGCCATTGACCATCTCAGCTTTATTCAATGGTGGTAACGAGCCGATTCTGGCATACAAGATACCGGGGTTAGGTTCAGCCAATAAAACACCTGTGAGGTTGCCTTCTGCATCCTTTTCAAATGAACTGCCCTCTGGTGCTTGGGTGTTTTCATCAATACCCAAAGCTGTTAACCCTGCTTGGTTCAACCAACCACGGCTGTAAAGGTACAAGACGAAGGTCGGCACATCACCAGTTGCTGCGTTTATTTCTTCCGGTGTAGGAAACCTGTTTTCTACAAATTGATAGGGACTCCAGCCACCGATAACGCGTACCCATTGACCTTTTGGGGTGCGTTCAGCCTGTTCTTTGAGCATTTCCAGTGCGCGTTTTAAGGATTTTACGCCATCCCAACGTAACTCAGCATTATAAAACCGACCACCACGGGTCAAGTGTAGGTGTGAGTCATTAAGCCCGGGAATTACTGTTCTGCCATTGGCATCAATGATTTTGGTGTCAGCAGATTTTAATTCAAGAATCGCTGCTGTGCTGCCGGTTTTAAAAATTTTACCATCCTTGACGGCAATGGCTTCGGCTACTGTTCGCTTGTTGTCCATCACCGCCACTTTGGCGTGGGTGATAATCAGGTCAGCAGTTGCATGTACGTCGTCTGCCTTGAGGTTTTTTTGACAAGATACCAAAGCAGTTGTTAACGTTAATAAAATAAGTAATCTTTTCATGGTTCTTCCAAATAAAAAAGCGCTTTCCTTAAAACCAAGCAAAGCGCTGTGAATGAGTGCGGTTAAATGCTTAATCTGTGTTATCAGTGCTTAAGCATTTTACGCGCATACTGGATGCCTAAACCGTAACCGCCACCGAAACGCATGGCCAATTGGTTGACCGCTTCATAAGTTTCACTTCTGGCCCAATCACGTTGTAACTCTAGCAGGTATTGCATAGAAGTGATCGGTTTGGCACCGGCTTGTACCATTCTTTGGACGGCCATATCATGGGCTTCTTGCGAGATGTCACCAGAAGCGTCAGTGATGATGTATACGTCATAACCATCATTGATAGCGGACATGGCTGGACCTACAATGCATACGCTGGTCCACAGACCTGCCATGACTATTTTTTTCTTGTTCTTTCCAGTAATGGCTTTGAATGCATTTTCATCTTCCCAAGTGTTCATCGTAGTTCGGTCGATGTATTCATCTTGATTGGGAAAGTATTCTATGATTTCCGGAAATACAGGACCGGCAAAAGAGTCTTCTGCTACGGTGGTAACCACTGTTGGAATTTCAAAAATCTTAGAAGCCCCTGCTACCAGGCCCACATTATTACGCAACTGTACAGGGTCAATGCCATTTACAGCAAAGGCCATTTGACCTTCATGATCAATTAAAAGTAATGAATGGTTGTCTGGGTCGAGTAATTCTGGGCTCGGTTTTTGGGCAAATAAGCTGGTGCTGATTGCCAGTAATAGTATCAATATTAGATTCATAGTTTTCATAATTTTTATCCTCTGGTTGTGAGTGAAAGCCGGTTCTTTCGTCTTGTGCTGTTAATTTTTTTAATGCCTAAGTAGAGGCCTTGTGTTAAAAAAATCTGTACAGGCTTAAAAACCACGAAATGAGCTGGCTCGCCTTAATGCTTCATGTCTTAATATAATGGCATCAATGTGTTTTATGATCACCATGAGCCATATTTTATAGTCTATCTTTTAGAATTAAAATCACAAAGAATTGACAAATAAATCCAATTATTTAGAATGTTTATCTTTGCACAGGCTATATATATGAATCGAACGACCCTAGAACAGTGGCGAATGCTTATTGCTTTGATAGACAATGGTGGTTTCGCTCAGGCCGCAACAGCTGTCAATAAGAGTCAGTCAACAGTGCATCATGCCGTACACAAGCTAGAAGATATGTTGGGTATAAAGCTCATCGAAGTAAAGGGCCGGAAAGCACACCTGAGTGACCGTGGAAAAGTGCTGTTGAAACGTGCCAGGTATTTACTGGAGGAATCTACAAAGATTGAATCGATGGCCATGAATTTGAAAAGTGGCTTAGAATCGCACCTTAAAATAGCTGTCGATGAGGCCTTCCCACAGCAAAGACTGAATGTTGCTTTAGACCATGTGTCAAATCAATTCCCACAACTCAGGGTTGAATTGTACGAAACCATACTTTCAGGAGCTGATGAACTGTTGTTATCAAACCAAGCTGGTGTCAGTATTTCTCCTTTTCCATTAAAGAACTGCATATCTGAGGAGTTAACCACAGTAAAGTTTATCGCAGTTGCCAATCCATCTCACCCAATATTTGCAGAGCAAGATGCGCTTACTTTTGAAACTTTGAAGTCTCACCGGCAAATTGTGCTGCGAGACTCTTCATTGGCTTCAAATACCAGTGAAGGGTGGTTGGGTTCGGATCACAGGTGGACTGTCAGTAATTTGAAAACTTCAATTGATCTGGTGTTTAAGGGGTTCGGTTATGCATGGCTTCCCGAGCCGTCAATTAAAAACTACCTGAGTTCGAATAAACTTAAAAAATTGCATTTGGCAGTCGGTAGTGAAAGGTCAGTCAGTTTTTATTTAAACGT
The DNA here is from genome assembly GCA_947502595.1 of uncultured Marinicella sp. Lineage (GTDB taxonomy): Bacteria > Pseudomonadota > Gammaproteobacteria > Xanthomonadales > Marinicellaceae > Marinicella. The sequence goes on from CANNAM010000008.1 coordinate 9,975, forward strand.
TCTTGATTGGGGTAATTTAGGTGTTGGGGCTGAGCTATTTTGCGAGCAAATTTTACAGGGTTAGTTGAAGTCAATGTTCTCTGCATACAATAATTCGAATTAGTTGAATGTTATAATTAAATATTTGATATTTTATTCCTTTATTTAGAACTTATAATGTATTTTAATTAATCTTAAAACAAACCAATGTATGCTGTATTGACTTTGAAGGTCGGTGTATTGAAGTTTGTAACACTATTGGAGGTATTTATGGATTATTTCAGACCTGCAGGCGAAAGAGGCGGTGCCGATTTTGGCTGGTTAAAAAGCAAACATACATTCTCATTTGGGCAGTACTATGACCCCCAACACATGGGTGTTTCAGTACTGCGAGTGATCAATGATGATCATGTGATAGGCGGTGCTGGCTTTGCTACCCATGGCCATGAAAATATGGAAATCATCAGTTATGTATTAGATGGTGTCATAGCACACAAAGACAGTTTTGGTAATGAGTACCAAGTACCAGCCGGTGACATTCAAATCATGAGTGCGGGCAAAGGTGTGACTCACAGTGAATACAATGCCAGCAAAACAGATGACCTTAAGTTTTTACAGATTTGGATACAACCCAATGTCATGGGCATTGAGCCCAGGTATGGGCAAAAAAGTGTTAAGCAACAAGGTCCACTGACCGCACTGGTCACCGCTGATGGTAAAAATGGCTCATTGAAAATGATGCAAGATGCTGGCTTGTATCGCTTGCAACTAAAACCCAATGAAACTTTTGAACTGAATGCCAATGACCGAGTTGGTTATATACATTGTATAGATGGTGGTGCCACCGTGGGTGGTCATGCTATGGGGCCTGGTGACGGTGCTGGCATGATTAAAACCAGTCAAGCAACTGTTGTAGCTGGTGCAAAAGGCATCACGGCTCTGTGGTTTGATTTGCCGAAGGTTTAACTGACCAGCGCAAACCTTTTTTGAGGACAGTAAAAAAGCCCCGATACAGGGGCTTTTTTTATTTAATAAGTCAGCAGGTTTTATTCAAAGGCAGTTTCGAAAATCACATCATTACCATAGCTCTCATCGGCACCAACATCGTAAGGGCCATAAAGATTATTTACTGTGTAATCATCCCAGCCACGCTGGTCTCTATCCGTATCCTGGTTATACAGAGTATTTGAGTCATCACAATAGTCCACCGCCGGTGAAAGTGCAGCATTCAGGTGATAGTTGTTATTGTTGCGGTCAACAAATTCGGGGTCGGCCTCAATAGATCTTAGGTCGTTAATATCGCCCAGTTTATTGACGATTAAGCAGTCTGTTTCGCTGGATACCGGATTATGTTCATCTAAAGCGTCACCACCTGTGCTGTCATGAATAATACTGGAGAACATTTTTAAATTGGCGCTATAATTTCTAACGGATGAACTGCTAGGGTTATTATCAGCAATGGTGCTGCTGACAATTTGGGCTGACGCGTCATTAAAAACAGCAATCGGTGATAAGTTACCATTGGTGCTTTCAGCACCATTACCGGTGACATAGCTGTCTTCTAAAATAAAAGTTGAGTCCGTATCCTTAATATTAAAAATAAAAGTACCATAACTTTGATTTTGTTCGACGTGAGTGCGCAGCATTTTTAGTTGACTGCCCGATTGAACGTCAAAAACGCTTCCAGCACTATTGGCAAGCCCTTTGTTGCTGACAAACTGGTTACATTTTCCTTTGGACCAACAGTGATTCGCTTTAAGTGGATAGACTGGGCCGTTATTAGTAGATGCCCAACCATTGTCGTAACTGGTTTGGGTTTGAAAAATGGCTTCATTCATAAGGTAAACAGCACTGCCAGTGCTGGCTGTATTGCCGTCAATCTTTACGTTTCTTCCATAGACGGCTGATCCTGAGCCGATAGCAAAGATGGCGCCACCACGATCTAAAGCTAAATTGCTGGATAAATTGACTGGTCTTGAGTTGTCACCGTAACAGATGTGCGGAGAGACGAGGCTGCAGTATTTATTGCCCCATAAATACACTTTGCCACCTGAAGCCACGTATAAAGCACCGCCAACAGTTTCGGCTTTGTTGTTCACAAATCCACGCACATCAAAACCTTCACCGGCACCCACATAACTGGTGAGTGTACAGCCAGAGCTGATGTAAGCGCCGCCACCACTTCCGGTTGTGGCATTGTTTGAAGTAATGCCGAAGCTGGGCACATTTTCATCACCATCAATTAAGATGTTATTATCGCCACTGCAATAAATGCCACCGCCATATGGCGCTGTGTTGTTAATTATGCCAAGGTTATAAGCCGAGATATTGGTGCGACCAGATCTAACGGCAAGTCCGCCGCCAGAGCCACCTGTGTTTTGGGCTAATATGATGGTATTGAGTGTTAGATCCAAATTGGCATTATAAATAAAAATACCACCGCCAGAAATCGCGCTGGATGGCTCACCATTTTTAGTGGACAAATTCCGCAAGCTAACATGTCGTTTGGTATTTGGAGCCTTGATTCTAATCGCAGGCTGACCACTGTCATTGGCCGGTCGTATGGTTGTTAAGGTTGAGTCACTGTTATAAATATTGTTGTTGGCATCGGTACAACTTGCGTAGCCGCCGAGTAATTCGACGCTTAAATCATCGATCACCACATTCTCAATATAGGTACCCTCAGAAATTCGAATTTCTGTGTGGAAATTATCGAGGGCGGTTTGAATGGAGGTGAAGTTACAGTTGTTATCAGATCCCACAGTGACAAAGCTCCCTCTGTTCATAAAGAGCTGTTCGCTGTTGTTTTTTATCTGCTCAAAGGCTGAGATGTTTTCTTGCTGAATGGTTGACAGCTTTGAATCGCTAACAATCTGAGCCTGTAAAGTGAATGTGCTTGCACTCAATGCAATAACTGGTAGTAGGTATTTCATGGTTCTGGTTCCTTGGTTTAAAAATACAGTATTAAAGAGGTTCTGTTGATGGTTTCCACTCCGGTCAAACTATGCAGAGGTCCCTTGAATGATCTGTATATGAAGTAAATCTGTTTTACTGGATCAGTATACTTAAAGAAAATTCAGTATTAAGGGCTGTCCCCGGAACCAGTTCACAGATTAGAAATTAGATTAATTTAATAAGAAACAATGGATTAATTATGGATAAAAAAGCCCTGAAAATCAGGGCTTTATAATCACTAAGTCAGGCTGATTTAATCGAATTTGTTTGCAAAAATCACATCATTACCATAGCTTTCATCGGCACCAACATCAAAGGGGCCATAGGTATTAGTGGCAACATAATCATCCCAGCCGCGGTCCTCTCGGTCGGTGTCTTGCGAGGTGTGTTGGGCAAAGGTCTCATCGCAATAGTCCACTGCGGGAGACAGGGTAGCATTGAGGTGAAAATCATTGTTTTCGCGATCAATGAATTTTGGATCAGCTTCTAAAGAAGTCGAGTCATTGATATTGCCAAAGCTATTAACAATGAGGCAATCGCTGGCTGAAAGTACAGGTGAAATTGCGACCAGTGAAATGGCATTGGATTGATCGTGAATAATGCTGGAGTATATTTCCAAACTGGATTGGTAATTTTGTACCGAGGCAGCGACGGCATTATTATCTGCCAGGGTACTGTAATCAATTCGACCGCTGGCGCCATGTAAAATACGCACAGGATATCGGTCTAAGAAAGTGGTGTCTGAACTCAAACCGTTTAAAGTAATATAAGCGCCTTCCAGTGATAAATGTGAGCCACTGTCTTGAACATGAAAGGCCGCTCCGTAGTTGGCCCGATTATATTCAATGTGCGTTCTGCTTACGCTTAATTGACCGCCTGAGCTTGCATAAAAAGCACCACCATAGCCAACACCAGTTGTCGAACTGGCTTTGTTGCCAATAAATAGGTTGCATCGACCAGGCTTCCAACAGCCATTGGCTTGCCCCCCAATTCCGTTGTTAAACGTGGTTTGGGTTTGGAAAGAGGCATTGTCTGTAACATAGACACCACCGCCTCTGCGGGCTGTATTCTTGTCGATTAAAACATTATTGGCATAAATGGCCGTATCGATGCCGGTGGCATAGATACCACCACCATAGCCGACTTCATTTTCATCACTGTCGGCATGGTTGGCCAGAAATTGTACTGAATCGGTATTGTTGCCGTAACAAAACAATTCATTGTTAAATTCAGCACAGTATTGATTGCCATTTAAATAGACTTTGGCCCCAGAAGCGGCATAAATACCACCGCCGTCCTGAATGGCCATGTTGCCGTTAATGCCACTACCAATACCAGCTAAGCCTATATCGGTGATACCGCCTATGTAGCTGGTAAAATGGCAACCATCAGCAATGTAAGCGCCACCACCATTGCGCGCTTGGTTAGACCGGATGCCAACGATGGGATTGCCTTCTCTTTCGAGAATAATATTGTTGTTACTGCCGCTGCAGTACAGTCCGCCACCGACGACGTCGGCAGTATTTTCAAAAATATGCAGGTTTTTAGCATAAATATCTGAGGTGCTGTTTATTATTGATATACCGCCTCCATTTTCTCCTGTATTTTGAGTTATGGTGACGTTTTCCATGATCAGACTTAAGTCAGCATCCACAATAGCCAGTCCACCACCTTCGCCGTTTTTTAAGGTGAGGTTACGCATTTGGATTTGGTTTCGGGCACTGTCGTGTGTGATTTTAATACTGGGTTTATTGCTGCCTGTTATTGGCACAATTTGCGCATGGTATGGGCCGATATTGTTGTTCTGGGCATCTGTACAAGTCTCATAGCCGCCCAATAATTTTAAAAATTTACCAAAAAGAACTACATTTTCTTGATAGACGCCTTGGGCTATCCGGATCTCTTTATGAGCGGCATTGATGGCGTCCTGAATTTTTGTGTCACCAATCTTGTAATCACAAGCCGTGTCATTACCCACAGTGACAAAATTCGAACCAAAGACAGACTCATTAATTGCTTTCGTTTGTTCCATGGCTGAGATATGTGCACTGTTGGTAGCGGCAAGGTCATTGTCGCTGAGAACCTGTGCATTGGTGTTGTATGTCATTGTAAAAAATGCCACAGTGATGAATGTTTTTTTCATTGCTTTCCTCTTCTAAATAAACAGTTTTTTATAAAGCTGCTCAGTTATAAATTGAGCGACCAGAGACTATACCAAGAGCTGATGTATTTTTCAGCGCAGTTCTCGGACCTAGTTCACAGATTTGAAAAATCATTAGTGATAAATGACTAAGTTGCTGAAATAAATCAAAAAAATATTATTCAGTAATGATTATCAGGAGGGCGTTTTATTCGGCATTTTGATAAATGAAGCAAAGCGCAACCAGTTTTTACCTACTGGTTGAAAGGTTGCTGACTCAAATTAAAGTCAAACCCTGTAGTGTGCTTAACGAGTTAAGAACTGCAGGCAGTGAGAATTTCCTGTGTTAATTTTGCGCTGCCTGTGCTGACTCAAGCTAACTATGGGTTTCAGTTGAAAACTTCCCTAAATGAGCCTTTGAATTAACACCTTAATGGCTGGGTATTTACTGTATTTGAGGCCTCATTATCAATTTACATATTTACAATGAAAAAGGTTTTATTGGCTTGTGCATTGGTAGTTGCCACTTTAGTCGGTGGTAGGGCTGCTCTCGATCAGGTACGGCTCAATATTCAGTGTCACGTGTGCTTCTTGGAAATTTTGGTGGTGCATACATCAACTCATTGACTGGGGACAATCGCAGAGCAGCAAGTTGTCGAAATGCAGACGGCTTGTTAGCAGTGATTGCACACTATTCTGTATAAACACATCAAAACCGCTTAAAAAAGCATCGATGAGTTGGATCAGCACAGCACAACTCATTGTTTGCTTTAGGATAAATTACCTATCCAGTTGCCAGGACTGACTACCTGGCATCATCTTTAAGCGATTGCATGTCTATAACAAAACGGTATTTCACATCATTTTTCATCACGCGTTGGTAGGCAGTGTTGATGTCTTGCATTGCAATCATCTCAACATCTGAAACAATGTTGTGTGTTGCGCAGAAATCCAACATTTCTTGGGTTTCTTTGATGCCTCCAATCAATGAGCCAGCAATTATTTTGCGCCCAAATACCATGCCCATGGTGTGTAAATCTACAGGAGTTGCACCCACAATGGACATGGTTTTACCGAGTTTAAGTAATGGTATATAAGGATCTAAATTATGCGCAACTGGGATGGTATTCAGCAGAAAATCAAAGCGCCCAGTATGGGCTTCCATTTGTGCTGTGTCTTTCGAAATAAGTACATGCTGTGCGCCCAATCTTTTGGCGTCCTGGCCTTTTTCTGGAGAAGTGGTGATCATGGTTACTTCAGCACCCATGGCTGCAGCAAACTTAACTCCCATATGACCCAACCCGCCTAAACCAATGATGCCGACTTTATCACCGGCTTGGATGTTCCATTGACGCAATGGTGAATAAGTGGTGATGCCAGCACAAAGTAAAGGGGCCACCGCTTTGCTGTCTAGGTTTTCAGCAACACGCAAGACAAAGTCTTGGTCAACCACGATTTGGGTGGCATAGCCGCCATGTGTCATTTGGCCTTCTAAATGGACATCGGGGCTACCATAAGTCATGGTCATGCCTGCTTCGCAATGTTGTTCTAAATGATTTTTGCATGGTGTGCATTCACGACAAGAGTCAACCATACAGCCAACACCAACTAAATCTCCAGGTTTAAAGCCTTTGACTTGTGAGCCGATGGTTTTGACCCGGCCAACGATTTCATGGCCAGGGACCACCGGATATACAGTCATGTTCCAATCATCATGCACCACATGAATGTCGCTGTGACAAACGCCACAATAGCTGATGTCAATTTGAACATCATTTGGTCCGGGTGTGCGCCGAGTGATTTTATGCGGAATTAATTCATCGTGGTTATTAAAAGCAGCATAGGCTTGGGTGTTTGACATAAGGTTCCCCGGTTGTTTAATTGTGCGAAAGTATCATTTTAGCATCAATGTATACATCAACAATCAATCCATTGCCATTAAACAAAGCAATGTGCTTAACTGTCCCTGAATATCTGAAACCGCATGCCCGGAGTGACTGCAAATAATAGCTGACAACCAACTGCAGATTTTTCCTATAATGTAGGCAGAGGAAAACTATGAAAACAAAAATATTATTATTGCTTGCAGCATTGGCTTTGTTGATGACCTATTTTATTAATAAGGATCGTGTGGTGTTTAACAGGTTGTTGCCAGCGGATACAACATTGCCAGATAACAGCAAGTACTATGGCGAGTTGAAAGCAGGGGTATTTGAGGGTGAAGGGGAATTGGTGTGGGCGGATGGTGATCGGTATTTGGGTCACTTTAAGCAAGGGTTGATGCATGGCTCAGGGGAGTTATGGGAAGTGAATGGTGATTATTACAGTGGGTCATTTAAAAACGGCATGATGCATGGCCTCGGTCAGCTGACTTTTTATGATGGTTCGGTGTATCAGGGTGAATTCAAACGCAATCATATGACAGGCGCGGCCACTTTGCGTGAGGCCGATGGTACTGTTTTTGTGGGCAATTTCAAACAAGGTGTATTGGTCGAGGGCAGCTATACCGATGCAGACAATAACCGCTATGAAGGGACTTTTGAAAACTGGTTGTTGGCAGGTTTTGGTTCCTACACTTCAGCAGATGGTGATGTGTATAAAGGTGAATTTAAACAAGGGGTTTTGCATGGTCAAGGCCAAATCCAGTTAAGTAACGGCGCGCTCTATGTAGGTGAAGTTGCAGATTGGATGTATGAAGGCAAGGGCAAGCTGATTGATGAAGAAGGCAACCAATACCAAGGTGAGTTTGAATTCAATGAGTTTCATGGCGAGGGCACCATGGTTTTGGCAAAACCAATAGATGGCATCACTGAAATTTCGGGCCAATGGCAATATGGCTTTCATGAAGATGATCCCAAATTTAAAATGCTGTTCGGCCAGCAAGTAGCAACTGTTGATGAGCTGTTGTATAGCCAGAATTCATTGCTTTCTGAGTCGATGTCACAAGTGTCAAAATCGGACAAAGACTTCATTGATTTGTATTTTCTGGGCATGGCTGCACATGATCAGGACGTGTTTTACCAAGAAATTGAATACATTGAAAATTATTTTAATGATCAGTTTGAGACAAAACATAAATCCATTACTTTAGTTAACAGCCCGATAAAAAGCTCGAAACTTCCTTTGGTCACTAACCATGCCATCCAGTATGTTTTGGATCAACTGGCTGAGGTCATGGATGTGAATCAAGATGTGCTGTTTTTATACCTAACCAGTCATGGAACAAAAGAACAAATATCGGTTTCATATGCTGGTTTAGAATTGGCACAAATAGACGCGAAACAGTTTGGAGCAGTGCTTAAAAACAGCCCAATTAAGTGGAAAGTAATCATGATTTCGGCTTGTTATTCTGGCAGCTTTATTCCTTATTTAAAAGATGATCACCATTTAGTCATGACTGCTGCCAGAGAAGATCGGGTTTCATTTGGTTGTGGTGAAGGCAGTGACATGACGTATTTTGCTAAGGCAATGTTCAAAGAGGCCTTACCGCAACATGATTCATTCATTGCTGCCTTTACAGCAGCAGAACAAGTCATTGAACAATGGGAAAATGAAGATTTTCCTGACAGCCAGCATTCAAAACCACAGATTTATATTGGCAGTAAAATTGCCACCCAGTTACAACAATGGCGACAACAGATGTTGAGCCAAAAACAACAGCAAATTAACTGATGAGCAAGTCATCCACTGAACCACAAGTTTCTCAGCCACCTCGTATACTCAAGTTGGTCATACTTTCTGTCATCATTGGCTTAGTCGGTGGTATTTTATTGATGGGTGTGCCTGGTGCATTGATTTTAGAATTGGTGGCCTTGATTTATCAGCAGTTCGGAATGAGTCCTATGGCATTGGCTGGTGACTCGGTGTGGCCAATAGCGATAGTTATTTCTATGCTGTGGCCTGTATCAATCACACCGTTGGCGATCATTTATTACAACATGTTTTCCCAGCATTCAGTATTGGGCCGTTGGCTGTTCAGCGTATTGGTCAGTGTCCTGTTGACAAGTGCTGTTACATTTTTAGTCTTTATCGAAGCTTAACTGCTTTAGTGGTCGTTACAGTATAGGCCCAACAGTGGCAATCACGTTGTTCCAAAGTCGCCTATAGACAGGCCAATTCAGCACATCACTTAATTCAATTTTTTCAGATAAGCTGATGTATTCTTGTTGGCGTTGTAGCACTGCTTTGGTGGTGGTTTCATCCCGCAATAAGATGTTGTTTTCATAGTTTAAATCGAAGCTGCGTATGTCCATATTACTTGAACCAATTAACGTCACCTTGTTATCCATGGTCAGGGTTTTGGAATGTAATAAGCCTGGCTTAAATTCATAAATCAATACCCCAGCATCTAATAAGCGGCGGTAATAGCTGTGGCTGGCGGCAGCCACAATGAAAGAATCATTGCGTTGGGGGAAAATAATCGTCACCGCAACGCCGCGGTGTGCCGCAGCACTGATCGCGTTTAAAACGGTCGAATCGGGCACGAAATAAGGTGAGGAAATAACCAGCGTTTCTTGTGCTTGACTCATTAAGGTAGCAAAAAATTGCTGCGTAGATGCTTTGCGCCCAGTGGGCCCATCAGCAAATACTTGAGCTGGAAAACCTGGAGTCAAAGGCTCGGTTTTAATGGGGAAGTGCGCTATTGGAGTGTCTGGTTGGTGCAGCAGCCAATCACTGGCAAATAACAGGGTGTTTTGTGCCACCACAGGGCCTTTGAAGCGCAACATGATATCCACCCATGGCGCGAATTTAGGTTTGACTCTGAACTCAGGATCGGCGCAGTTTTGGCTGCCACAATAAGTGATTTGACTGTCGATGACGGTGATTTTACGGTGGTTGCGTAGGTCCAAACGACTGAAAATGATGGTTTTAATCAAGTTACAGAAAGGCAGTGCAACTTGCACTTGGATACCGGCTTTTTGCATGCCGCCCCATAGTTTTGATTTTATGAATCTGCGCGAACCCAAGCCGTCGGCCATGACATACACTTGCACGCCCCGTTTGGCGGCACGAATCAATGCTTCGGCAGTCAGTGTACCGGTTTCATCTTTCAGCCAAATGTAATACAAAACCAGAATACTGTGTTTGGCGGCATCAAAGTCTGCAATCATCCGCTCCCTGGTTGACTGTGCATCAGCCAGTATTTCTGCGCTGTTGCCCAGTGTGGTATTGAAGCCATCAATCGAGCTTGAGTAGGCAAAAGGCGGGCGGTATTCAGGTTCTATTTGCGCTAAGCCTGAGTTGATACCACCCAGTACCTGTGGTGCATGTTGCTTGAGTCGAGTAAATACATCATTGTGCCTGAGGTCGGCGTTATAACTCAGTTGAGTTTCGCCAAAAAATACATAAGCCATCACCCCAAGGTAAGGAAATAAGTTGATGATGATAAACCACGCCAGTCGGGCAACAGGTGTGAGGTCATCCCTAAGCAGTATGCGAAAGGTTAGACTCAGGACAAACAGGAAGTGTAAGGTAAGTAGTGTGATGATCAACATGATTACTGCCAATCATAACAGAAATCAATTTCTGCAAACAATGTTTCAGTTCAAGCCATCCAGTAGGTGTGGTACATCAACTGTTTACTCATTCAAATCCAGCAGCAAAAATTAAATCATCATTGGCTTCAGCCACAGCCAAAGTCATAGAGTTGTTGTCTGGGTTTGTGTCGATTACGCCCAAAGGTACAATTACTTGTGCGGTGTTACTGATTAAACCTGTGACTCCAGGGTCAACATCAGCAACTGCATCAATCACCACGCTGCTATTGGCTGGTAGGTTCAGTGCTTCAGTGATGTTGCCAGTACCCATGGCATTGCCGCAAGTGGCGCTGTTGTTTGGTGTACAAAGCCATTCGATGTCATTTAAACCGGCCGGGAAAAAGTCAATTAAACTGGTGGAGTTGGCAGTTGCTGGACCGGCATTAGATACGGTGATTTGGTAGGCAAGTGCTTGCCCAGCTGTGTAATTGGCTGGGCTGGTTGTTTGTAACACTGACAAATCAACTTCATTGGCAGTTACTGGGCACTCAACCACAGCTCTGATGATAAAGTCTCCAGAAACACCCAGTAGACAACTGTCAAACCATTGATTGGGCGGAATTGCAAAAATGCTGTTTTTACCAGTCTGGCAGCCGTCATCATCAGTTACTAGGCTTGCATCATTGCTTGTCGGGGTGCTTTCAAACTGAAAAGCAACCACATAGCTTGTTCCTTGTGTAACCGGAACCATCAAAGGTATGACATTATTCTCATCAAGAAATCGGTATTCATTAAAAACCCCATCATTCAATACAGGACCCACTATGGTTTCAAGCTCAACACCAGGCTCAGGAAATGTCCCAGCTGCAGAAATACTGATGCCTTGCTGAATAATTGGCGCGGTGCCACCATTCAATGAACGCCAAAATATTTGTACAGCAATGAGGTCGCCATCACAAGGTGATTCTAACCATGCAGCACCCATTTCGTTGGCAACAAAGCCAGATTGAATTGAGCCGTTACTGAATTCAGTCAATGAATCATTTTTTAACAAGGTTTCTACCGCATAAGCAGGCACCGCAATTGCTGTTAAGAAGAAAATGTATAGGTGTTGCTTTTTCATAGGGTTTCTCTTGTGCTGCTGTTCATGTGAAGCCTTAAGAAAAATTTAAACTTAAGTTCACCACTAGATTGATACATTATAACGTGCAAAAAAACCAGCATATCATGCACAATCATGCCAAATATATGGTCTTGTCACACTTTCAGGCAGGTTTAAGTTGTGGTATCAGTTAAGGTGACAGGAATTAATAGTGTTGTTGGTAGCAAGGGTGAAGGTTTAATTAAATACAGACAATCCGCTAACTCAGAACTGACCTTGGGCTTCAAAGCCGTGAGCAAATATCAGGTCTTGGCTGCGGCTGAATTCATCAGCACCAATATCCGCGTTGCCTCCAGAAGGTCTTAATTCACCATCAAAATCAAATAAGGCAGCCAAAGGAGCAGATACTTGGTTGATGGCAGCAGAGGCAGTTTGTTTTAAGTGCAAATCAGCAGTTGCCGGGTTGCTGAACATATTTAAACTGGCTGCTGTGAAATTGCCCAGTTGTGAATAGCTGGCACCATTTCTTGAGCCAATGTCAGCATCGGTGAGGTTGTTTTGAGCATCACTGCCGGCAGTATCAAAGCGAAACTCAATGGCCAAACGTTGGTTTTGATTGGTCAAGATTGAATTATGTAAAACCTGGGTTTGTGGTGAATCCCAAACGATGATCATGCCATCAGAGTTGTTGCGGCGTGCAGTGCTGTATAAACCTGGTGTCATATATATCATGTTATTTCTGATGATGCCGCCGAAATGATCGGTTTCAGTGGACCGGTTGGTCAGTCCGTAAGCAATGGCCCGGTCTACATCAATGAATGTGTTGTTTTCCGTCAGTGTGTTACTGGCGCCATTCCACATCAGTATGGCTGGGTTCCACAGGTGGTCAGAGTTATCAGGGGTGTGGAAATTTTTAAATAGATTGTGTCTAATTTGCCAGCCATCACCACCATGAATGTCGATGCCGTTGGTGTAACCAGATCCGCCGCCATGATCTGTTACTGGCGGTGCATTGGTATAAGCCATGAGGGTGTATTCAACCACACCGTTGTCAACACCTTCTGCAAAACCACCAGAGCTGCCTTTAATAAACTGTTCCCCAGCATCCAATAGGCGTAAATTATAGAGGGTCGGAGCGTCTGCATTGGCATCGAATTGGATGGGGTGAAAATAAACATCACGAATGGTGAGGTTTTGCACCGTTAAATTTCCTGCATTACTCCAGATGCCGTGAGGCACATTGCCATAGTTGGCCTGTTCCATGCCTTTGCCGATGAGGTTGATTTGATCACAACGGTCGCTGTTACCACGAATGGTGATGTTGTTGGTTTGTATGTATAAGGTTTGGCTCAAATGATAGTCACCGGGTGCCAGTAAAATTGTGCTGTTGTTTTGTAAATTGTCCATAGCTTGGTTTAACTGCTGTACATTCGCCACTTGAATAACATTGCCTGTGGGTTGGGGTAAGGCGGGTGCATTCAGGCAGCTGGTGGAATTTGCAGCATTTATATCGGTACTTAATACCATGATGAATAAGAAGCAGATCATGCTGGCATATATTGTTGTGTTCAATTGTTTGGACATTTTGAATTTCAATGAATCAGTTAGGTACTGTAATACAGTATAGGTCAGTGGCTCAACTTGGTGTGAGCTCAGTCACGGTTTTGGCCTGTGAATGAATTATCAATCGTTTAAAGTTAAATAATGTTCTTTCATACCGTGGTGGTAGAGGCTGGTATTGAAGCTCTAATTTATACTTATACTCACATAAAAGCGTTATCCACAACAACTGTGGATAACTTTGTGGGTAAGTCGTTTTTTTGACCTTAAAAAGGTAACTGTGGCGAAGCTTGATTCGTTTTGGTTAAAATTTAACCATTCGCGTTTAGTTGTTAATAATCAATAACTTATGGAGTAATTGATATGTTAACAATCAATTAATCAGAGTAAAGTCATGTTTTACGCAGTTCGCAAGGGGAAATGTGTATAAAAGCTAAAAATCAAGTTTTTATTGCGCTAATTTTGCTTGGTTTTTTTGAGATACAGGGTTATTCGCTGTATGCTTCTGCAGTGGCATCGTGTGGATGCAATGATTCGTGGTGGGTTACGCGCAAATGAAATTGTTGAACACTGGGTTCTTTACTCAAAACTTGTTTGATTCTGCGTGCCGCGTCTTCACAAAACATCAAGTTTTGACCATTGCGCAATGCAAAGGCTTGCTCATCCGCTCGTTTCACTGCAGCTTGAACAGCTGTTTGTAAAGAGTTTTCCACCAGATCAATCATTTTTTGTAACGGCACTTGAACTTGGGTGTTTGCCAGTTTAACTTTTATCACCGCAGAACTTCTCTGGCTGTGTGGTGTGGCATTGATGCCTTGTTCTGACCCAATCCAGTCAATCACTGCTTGGTAATCAAGGTTTTGTTGATCAAACTGTTGCTTGAAATTTTCCTGAATCAGTTGTCTGGCTAGCGCCGCTGAACAAGGGCAGGTGCTGGAATAGGTGACCTGAAAACTCAAGTATTGGCTCAATCCAGTTTTTTTGCACTGCACCACTGACAGTTTAATTGGGTAGGAACGCCAGCCGGAGTGGTCGCTGACCAAAGCGGGTCTGCGTAACAAGGCTTCGCCCTCCACTTCAATCAAAGCGTTTTGGCTTAATTTTTTATGTGAACTTAAAAAGTTGCTGGTCAGCTTTTGTAATTGCTGGTAGTCAATGGCTGTGGCAGAAAAAATTTCATCACAGGCCAAATACAATCGTGACATATGAATGCCTTTGCTGACTTCATCATCCAATGAAACTTCGGCGCGAACCCTGGCAACGCCAGCCGGCACAGCAACATCAGCCGCTAAATTTAACGGCATCTCAATGTCGCTCATGCCAACCCATTGTAGTTGGCCGCCTATTTTGGCTTTTTCCTCAGCAGCGATGTCTGGTAAGGTACATGATTGGTTGGTTGAATCTAACACTGAATTGACTGGTGATTGGTAAATTTGATAATGCGGTCTATCATATCAAATTCAAGGTAGTGGCGGTTATTTTAGCGAAGTTTTTTGTCTGTTATGGTTCTGTATGGGCTCAGTGATTTAAAACTAAAGGTCTTGAAGGCGGTTATTGCTGAAGCCGGGAATTTCAATGTTTAGATTTTTGTTGGCAACTATGGTTTTGAACTTGTCGCCCATTTCATCCGGCATCACTAATTTTTTCATTTCGCTGACCAAGGTATAATAAGTTTGGTAATCAGCGTCTGGATGCAACCACTGTTCGATCTTATTGTCCATCAAGAATTCAGCTTGGGTGGTGAATCCTGACACATCAAGGCCTGAGGCAGCCATCGCTTCAGCCACTGCTGTAAAGTCAACAAATGCAGTGATGTCTTGTAAGCCAACGTCTTGGTAAGGGTTGAAGTTGGCTTCATGGCGTTGGTGGCAAACCAAAGTGCCAGTGAATCTTTGTGGGTGGTAATAAGCTGGGCGACCATAACCATAATCGACCATCAATACCAAGCCTTTGGATAATTGCCCAACCACTGATTGCATCCAAGCAGCCAGGTGAGGAATGAACTCAGAGCGGTAACCGTTTTCAAGCTGCAAGTTTAATTGATGTAACTGCTGGTGTAATTGTGGTTCAAAATTTTGCCATTGCTCGGTCAATTGTCCCTCTTGATTGGTCAGCATCAGCCGCTGAAACTGATCATCTTGTATTTGAAATACTTCGACTGGTAAAGCATCCAATACTTCATTGGCAAACACAATGCCTTCAAAAGATTCAGTTGGTGGCGCATTAAGCCACACCACCCGTTCGGCTAAATGATTCGGCAGTTGAGCCACTGCGTCTTGCTGAACCTTTTTTAAGTCAGCACTGACTTCAAATATGGCATAGCGTTCTGGCAAACAAGCCAGCTCATCCAAACACAACAGCACGTCAACGCAAAATTTTCCTGTTCCAGCGCCTAACTCAAACAGCATGGGCTGTTGTAAATGGGGTATAACTTCAGCAAAGCAACTGGCATGGCAGCGCGCAAATAACTGCCCCAGTTCCGGCGCGGTGATAAAGTCACCACTGGGCCCTAATTTGGCAGAACCAGCACTGTAATAGCCAAGACCAGGTTCATACAAAGCCATGCGCATGAATTCAGCAAAACTAATCGCACCTTTTTGTTTGATTTGTGAGGTGATTTTGTGTTGCAATGTGTGATTGATTGCTATTTGAGTATCGGACATGTTCAATGAGCCAGGACATTAATATTTGGTTGTACAACAACCCTTATGCTAAAAAATCAGAGGCCAAGCCTCATGCTGACGCCATTTTACAACAGTTGTTACAAAACACGTTGAATACTTCCCAGCCAATTAAAATTTTTAAAAACAGCAACGGCAAACCCTACCTCAAAGAACCGGTGTACTTTTCTCACAGCAACAGCCAAAATTTATATGCATATGTAATTTCAACTGACTCAGAAGTTGCAATTGATGTAGAAAGAATCAAACCGCACCGTGATGTTATGAAACTGGTCGAAAGGTATTTTCATGCCGATGAATGGCGTAAATTACAACAATTGTCCGACCAACAACGCATTGCTCAATTCTATCAATGGTGGACGAAAAAAGAAGCCTGGTGTAAATTAGAAGGTGGTAAACTGTGGTCGTATTTGAGCCGGCCTGTGGACCCTAATCAACCGATAAAAACCGAGCAAGGAGCGGTGGTTAATATGACCAGTATCTCAGAAATTGAAGGTTTCGCTGGCACCCTTGCCAGCACTGCAACAATCAAACACCTTTGGATCAACAGTATCGCTTTACCATGCGCAAAATAAAGTTCACACGTTTAATTATTCTGGCTTGGGTGGTCAGCGGTTGTGCTGTGAACCAAGCCACCATTCAAAAAGTAGAGCAAGTCATTGAGGTCAAAAAGGACACCACCATCACTTGTCCTCAATCCGCTATCGATCGGTGCGCCATTGCCACTCCTTTTGCCGACCAATTTGAACTGGCCAATCAAGCTGATAAAAACCGCATGTTGTTGCTGGATCATGGCGAACAGTCTTTATTGTTGCGTTTGCATATGATTCGAGCAGCACAAGAAAGTATAGAAATCCAAAGCTTTATCTGGGTCAATGACGAAGCCGGACATTTGGTGATCCGTGAATTGTTGGCTGCTGCCAAACGGGGGGTTAAAGTTAAAGTCATCATTGATCAACTGTTTTCCATGGGCAACTCATGGTTGGTAACTGACATCGCTACTTTGCATCAAAACTTAGAATTCAAGCTGTATAACCCGGTGTTTCAAGATGCCCATACTTCGGCCTTTGAGTTTTTCAGTGCATTGGCTTGTTGCATGGCACGATTGAATCGACGCATGCACAATAAAACTTTTATTGTGGACAATAAATATGGCATAGTAGGCGGCCGAAATTATCAAGACCGCTACTATGATTGGGATGAATCCTTTAATTACAAAGACCGTGACGTGTTGGCAATTGGCAAAGTGGTTCAGGTCATCAGTATCTCATTTGACAGTTTTTGGCGCAGTCCGCATGTGGTGCCAGTGGAACATTTGCGTGATGTCAGCGCCCGAATATTAAACAATCAACAATCGGACATAAATTGGCAACAACAGTTGTCTAAAAAAGCCACGGCTTTGCAAGAACTTGCGGTTGATTCACAGCATATAATCAACACATTTTTTTCTGCAATCATTGCGGCAGATGAAGTTGAATATTTCAGTGACACCCACGATAAGCCATTCAATAAAGCCGCCAGAACCGCCAATAAACAATTGACTCAAAAAATACATCAGTACTTTGCTGATGCTGAGAATAAAGTGATTTTGCAAACCCCTTATTTAGTTTTCAGTCGTCAGGCGCGCAAAACATTTAAAAAGTTAAGGCGAAAACACCCTGAACTGAAGCTGTTGGTTTCAACCAATTCATTGGCCTCAACAGACGCTTATTACGTGTATGCCATTTCGTATAAGTACAAACGATTTTACTTGAAAAAGCTGGGCATGCAAATTTATGAGTACAAGGATCGCCCTGGCATGATAAAGGAACATTTTTCGCCAACCAGTATCAATGAAAAAACCCGTTTTGGGATGCACAGTAAGTCATTTGTGATTGATGATTATATTTCAATGATTGGCTCTCATAATTTCGATCCAAGATCGGATGTGTTGAACACAGAATCAGGTTTTGTGATCAAAAGTGAAGCGTTTGCGGCAATGTTAACAGACAATATAGCAACAGATATGCTGGATCAAAACAGTTGGGTGGTGGCAGCCAAAGAACAGATTCCTTTTTTTAGTCACATCAGCGGCTTGATTGCTACTATATCAAGGAAGTTGCCAATATTTGACATTTGGCCATTTCGTTATTCCACCAGTTACCGTTTAAAAGATGGTTACCCTGAAGTGTCAGCCATGCACCCTGATTTTTATGAAAACTACACACCAATTGGTAATTTTCCAAACGTTGATTTGTCTTCTAAGCAAATACAAACGATAATAATATCGGCTTTTGCTGGTTTTGCTGAACCCGTGATGTAACCGAAGCGTTTACGAGAGACTCTATGAATAATAAAAACAAACTCATTGTCATTGCCATCATTGTGGCCCTTGTGGCTTTGCCTTACTGGCGAATCAAAACCAACAGTAAGTTTTTTGCTGATGGATTATTGGCCCACTTGAGCCAGCTGGGCGAGTGGAATCACCAGGCTGTTGATGTGGCTTTAAGTGGAGAGATTATCATCAAAAAATTAACGTTTAGACCGCAAGGTTACCGCCAAAATATTTTGATTGATGCCATTGAAGTGCATACTGATTTAAAGAAATTACTGTTTTCAAGTTCCTCACACTTGATCAGCCATGTACCAGAAACCATGACCTTGTCATTTAAAAATGCCCGGGTTAATGACAACGCCAATGATTTACAGGTGGCCATTAATCGAGCCAACTATTGGCCGATGGCGGGTACTTTTCTTGGTGCTTTTGGCTGTGGTGAGGGTTCTGGTCCCAGCTTCAGTGACGAGCAATGGCAGCAAATTTTCCCAAGCAATCCAAACTTTGATTTAGAACTCAGTTATGCCTTAGTGGATGATTATCATATTGATTTCAATCTCAACATCAATAACCCAGAGAATTGGTTCATTGCTTGGTCAGGTACTTTGACGCGTACCAGTGATGTTGAGCGTTTGGCTTTTAACGACACCATAGTAGACACCTTATATTATTACCACAGTGATCAAGGTTTTAATCAAAAGCGCAACCAATTGTGTGCTGATGACAACAAAGGTTCTTATGCAGCGTATAGATTAAAGAGTGCCGAGGAAATACAAAAATATTTAAGGGTTTTTGCCAACCAAGAGATGCCTGATTTTTTAAGTAATCAATACCAGCGGTCACTGGCTGAAAATATGGAGTTGAATGCCATTTTTGACTTGCGCGACCCTAAGTACATATTTGAAGTAGTGGGTATGAGTCAAATGGAGTACTACGCTAAAGTAGATATTGAAGCTGCTTTGGGGGAGAACGAGTACCAAAAAATACAGTTGGTCAATATTGATTATTTAGAGCTTGATATGGATACTTTACGGGCTGAAATGGAAGCCAAACAACAAGAAACAGAGCGCATTGAAGCCGAAGCCAATAAACCCAAAGAACTACTAAAAACCATTACCCATTCAGTGGGTAAAGGGGTCAACGAAGTGACTGTCCGTAATTGGTCTCAAGCCGTGGGGCAGAACATCAAAGTTCGTACCAGACGAGGGCGACCTATCTTTGGTCGCTTATTGGCCATTGATGACAAGCAGTTAACCATTGCATCTAAATACATGAGTGGAGATGCCACCATTACGGTATTACGTAAAGACGTGTTGTCTATGACTGTAAACCGCTGAGTGCAGCCACACAAATACCAATGAGAGATGGGCTGGTTAAGTTGTTGAGCCACTGGTGGTTCTGGAGTCTGCTGCTGTTGTTGCTGGTGTTGTTGGCCATGTCTGTGGGTTCAGTTAATGTACCTTTTGAGCTGATGTTCGATCGTGAATCAGCTTATTTTGAAATCGTCTGGCAACTGCGCCTACCTCGAATCATCAATGCCATCATGGTTGGTGGTTGTTTGGCTTTGGCTGGATTGTTGATTCAAAACTTGGTAAAAAACCCCTTGGCCGATCCCTATTTGCTGGGTGTTTCAGGAGGCGCTGCCACCGTACAGCTGATGGTCATCATAACTGGATTGAGTTTGTCACAAAACAGTTTATTCGCAGTCGGTTTTTTGGGTAGTATGATGGCCACGTTGTTGTTGCTTAAGTTGAGCTATCAGGGCAGGGTTCGGCCTGATAAAATTACTTTGAATGGTGTGGTTCTGGCTTTTGGTTTTGCTGCTGTGATCAGCTTTGTACTTTCAACTGCCACAGGTTTGCAAATCAAGTCGATGATGTTTTGGTTGATGGGAGACATGAGTTTTGCCCAGCCCAATGTGTTGATGCCGGTGTTGTTATTGGTCAGTTTATTGTTGTTGTTAAAACACCACAGGGCGCTTGATTTGATGGCCCGTGGTGATTTATTCGCACAAAAGTCTGGAGTCAATACCCAACGCATCAATTTAATGATTTTCGTCATCACCGCACTGTTGACTTCAATGGCAGTGGCTCAAGCGGGCACCATAGGCTTTGTGGGTTTAATCATTCCACATCTGGTACGTATGATAGCTGGCTACCACCACCGTCAATTGATACCGATGTGTGTTTTGGTTGGTGCTTGCTTTTTACTGGCAGCTGACACCATGGCTCGTACAGCCATGAGTCCTATACAGTTACCAGTGGGGGTGTTTACCGCCATGATTGGTGTGCCGGTATTTTTGTGGTTGAATCGGAAAGTTTGATGTTGTTGTGTAAAGACCTTAATTTAAAACAAGAACAACAAACCGTATTCCGCGGCTTGAATGCAGCTTTTAAAGCCGGTGAGTTTTGGGGAGTGGTTGGACAGAATGGCGTTGGTAAGTCAACTTTACTGGCCGCCATGGCAGGGGTCAGCCAAAATTTTACTGGGGAAATTACCGTAGATGGTCAAAGTCTGATTGGTATAAACCCTTTGCAAAGGGCTCAAAAACTCAGTTTCTTATTACAGGACCAAGAACCCTGTTTGGCCTTTTCAGTGAAAGATGCGGTTGGTATGGGGCGTTTCCCCTGGCAAAGTAAAAAACAGTCCGATGCAATCATCACTCAAGAGGCTTTGGCCACTTGCCGAATAGAGCATTTACAAAACCGTTCAATATTGAAACTCTCAGGTGGTGAGCGGCGCAAAGTCGAGATTGCCACCTGTCTGGCACAGCAATCAGATTATTTGCTCTTGGATGAGCCGTTGAATCATCTAGACCTGGTCTATCGAGAGCATATCTTGCAAGTTTTTACTGCCATCAGTCAGCAACAATGTGTGGTGATGGTTTGCCATGACCTTGAGGCCATCAGAAATCACTGTACCCATGTGTTGATGCTGTTAGCTAATGACTGTTATCTGGCGGGCACATCAGCTACAATATTAAATAAAGACAACCTCAAACGACTATTCAATGACCACGGCAAATCCGATTAAAAATAAATTCATGGCCACCATTGCCAAGCAATGGCTGACTGCCAAGATCATATCCCAACAAGAGTTTGCTAAACTGTTGGAAAAATCAACTGTATCATCGGCAACGGTACATCCTTATATTGCCATTGTTGACAATAAGTTAACCAACATGCAAACGGGTAATCCGATCACCTTAGAGTTCTTAACCCAATGGGTGGCCAAGAGTAACCAACTGGATTACCTGAAAATTGACCCAACTAAAATCAACGTCAATCAAGTCACCCAAATCATTTCACAAGCCTACGCCCGACAACATCAGATTCTACCAGTGCACGTTGATAGTGAAGAAATCACCATCGCTGTGGCCGACCCGAAGAATGTGGTGTGGCTGAATGACATCCAAAAAATACACCGCCAAACCATCAAGCGAGTGCATGCCAACCCAATAGATATTCAACGTTTGTTGTTTGAGTTCTATGGGGTAAACAGACAAGTTCAAGGCGCTAAAAAACTACACAAAAGCAAGAGCAATGACCCAATACTGAACTTAGAACAGTTGGTTAATTTAGGTGGTAAAAAAGACATCAATGCCGATGACCAACATGTGATTGGATTGGTTGACTGGTTATTACAGTATGCTTTTGATCAACGCGCCAGCGACATACATTTGGAGCCCAAAAGAGACAACAGCCTGATCAGGTTTCGAATTGATGGTAAGTTGCTTAAAGTTTATGATTTACCACCTGCGGTAATGGCAGCAGTTACCAGTCGTATTAAAATTTTATCGCGTATCGATGTGGCAGAGAAACGTCGGCCACAAGATGGACGGATTAAAACCTTGTCACAAGGTAACCGGGAAATAGAATTGCGGGTCTCCACCATGCCTACAACTTTTGGTGAAAAACTGGTGATGCGGATTTTTGACCCTGATGCAGTGGTGGTGGATTACCGGGATTTGGGTTTCAATGCGCAAGAAGCTGAAAACTGGAAAAATTTAATCAATCGCCCCAACGGTATTGTGCTGGTAACCGGCCCTACAGGTTCTGGTAAGACCACCACTTTATACTCCACATTGAAACGTTTGGCGACCCCAGATGTCAATGTTTCAACAGTGGAAGATCCGATTGAAATGGTTGATGCTGACTTGAATCAAATGCAGGTTAACCCCAAGATTGGCTTGCGCTTCGCAGATGGGGTAAGAACCCTGATGCGCCAAGACCCAGACATCATTATGATTGGTGAGATTCGTGATTTGGAAACGGCACAAATGGCAGTGCAAGCTTCGTTGACTGGTCATTTGGTGTTATCAACATTACACACCAATGATGCACCATCAAGCATCAATCGATTGTTAGATCTGGGGGTGGCTGATTATTTATTGCGCAGTACTTTAGCGGGTGTGTTGGCCCAACGACTGATACGTTTATTGTGCCCGCATTGTAAAGTATCCGCAAAAGTTGATGCCGAAAGGTGGGTGTCAATGGTACATCCTTTTGACATCCAACCACCCAAAGTATTGTATGAGCCTAAAGGCTGTGATGAATGCCGCAACACCGGTTATCACGGTCGATCTGGGGTGTTTGAAATGATGCCTATTCACAATGAGCTGCGATCATTGATTCGCGATGATGTGCCTTCAGAAAAATTAGCAGCAGCGGCTTATGAGCAAGGCATGATGCCTTTGCGAATCGCCATTTCGCACTTGTTGAAAGAGGGTAAAACCTCATTAGAAGAAGCCATTCGTTTAGCACCACCGGATTCACACTGAATATGTTTCTAATCATTCAAACGGGCGAGCCAGTAGCCCAAGCCGCACAACAATTTGGCCGCTTTTCACAGTGGTTCACTACTGGTATGCAGGTTTCAGAGTCTCAAGTCAGTACCGTAGATGTTCATTTAGGTCAGTCTTTACCCGAGGTCAGTGAAGCGGTAGACACATACAGTGGTATCGTGATCACAGGTTCACCCGCAATGGTGACCAACCACGATGCTTGGTTACTTAAGACCCAACAATGGTTGAGCCAAGTATTCAAACATCAGGTGCCCACTTTGGGTGTGTGTTTTGGTCACCAGTTATTGGCTGATATGTTGGGTGGCAAAGTGACTTATAACAGTGCAGGGCGTAATCTGGGTTGGAGTGAAATGACATTCACTGCCGCTGCCAATGACGACCCATTGTTGCAAAACATTGCCAATCAGCCACGAGTTGGCACGTTTGTATCACATTTGCAGCACGTTAAAAAATTACCTCAATCAACCACTTTATTAGGCCACTGTGCACTGGACCAAAACCATGCCTTTCGTGCTGAAGATGTGTTGTGGGGCTTACAGTTCCACCCAGAGTGGGATGTTGCCATCACTCGGGCTTA
The DNA here is from genome assembly GCA_947502595.1 of uncultured Marinicella sp. Lineage (GTDB taxonomy): Bacteria > Pseudomonadota > Gammaproteobacteria > Xanthomonadales > Marinicellaceae > Marinicella. Next base: position 33,564 of record CANNAM010000008.1, read on the forward strand.
CCTTGAAGCCCGCCATGATGATTTGCTTAAAGAAGGTTTTGACCCACAACTGATGCTTGATCAATTACAGCCTTGTGATGCAGCTCACTCTTTGTTGGCTCACTTTGCTGAACTGGCCAAAGGCAGGTTTCAAGCCAACTGAAGTTTCACTGCATCTCAGGTTAAGCCAGTGGCAATCGAGTAATCTGACTTTTGGCACTGCATTTTCAGCTAAATTTTTGCTATTTTAATACCAAGGCTTTGTCTTTGAAGCCGATATTAAACGGTGAATAGTAATGGTTGAAGTTTTTGTTGCGGTCTTGTTGTTGCTGGTATTTCTGAAATTAATGTTCTGGATTTTACTGGCATTACTGAGCCCTTTGTTGTTGATCGGTGGCACTTTGTTGTTGCTTATTACAATGTTTGTTTGTTTGGTTGGCGGTGTGTTGTTAATATTGATTAAACTTTTGCTGCTGCCACTGTTGTTACTGCTGCCTTTGTGTTGGATATTTGGGTAATTCTAACTACAGTGCATGGGGGATAAATGCCAACATGCACTGCTTGAGTTAAAGTGTCGTTATCCTTCAATCTTAAATTCAATGGTTTGAGCGGCTACAAAAGGCACGGCCTTGCCATCAATCATTTTAGGATGAAATCGCCATTTTTTAACCGCCTGTTTGGCTGCTGTATTGAATACCCTGGCAGGCTCAGCATCAAGGACTTCGACGGCACTGACTGTGCCAAATTCAGTAACTGAAATTTGAACTTGTACCCAACCTTCGGTTTTACTGAGCAATGCCGATTGTGGGTAAATGGGTGCAATGGCAGCTTTGACTACCCCAGGGTTGTCGGCTGAAAATTGACCCATGCCACCAATACCAGGCATGCCGATGCCTTTAAGTATGTTAAGTTCATTGCCCTTGGTACCAGCCATGGGTATTTTTATCGTGGTGTTTTTGTGACTTTCTACATTCAACTTTGGTGCTGCAGGTGGTTGTTCTACGGGTTTTAACTTTGGTTTTTCATGGGTTTTAGGTGGTTTTTCTTGTGGTGCTTTGTAATCTTTTACAAAGGCAAAGTTGAAGTCAGCATCGGTTGTAACACGACTTGGTTGACTGCCGCTGAGTAAACTCAACATACCTATAAAAAGGGCCAAGGTGATGATAATACCGAGGGTGCCAGAAATCGAAAATCTAAGTAATTGTTTCATGTTGCTGCTCCTAAAATATTCTTATTGTTGTAAGAAGTATGACTTTTGGCCTATGCAGTTGGTTCAATTAAATTAACGAATATTTTCGTAGAACAATAAAATAAAGTTTTGAGTTGGCAAAAATCAACAGCCATAATTTTGCTTGTAGATTGGTTAAAATCGCTAGAGACTTAGATGTAGGTGTAATGATTAAGTGCGTAAAGAACCAAAATAATGCTGTCCTTGGTTGGTCATTCGTACTGACAGCTGTGTGGTTTTGTTACAATCATGGTTTAGTTTTTGTTAGGTCATTAATTTGAGTCAAATTATCCTTTTAAACAAACCATTTAAGGTGTTGTCCCAATTTACCGATACCGAGGGAAGAGATCACTTAGGTAATTATATCAAACAGGCTGGATACTATGCTGCGGGTCGTTTGGATTATGATTCGGAAGGTCTGATGCTATTGACTGATAACGGTAAAATCCAACACCAAATCACCAGTTCAGCAGTGAACAAGACGTATTTGGTTCAAGTTGAAGGGCGACCAAAAGCCATGCAATTACAACAGTTAAGAACCGGTGTGGTGGTTAAAAATTATGTGGCCAAAGCGTTGAGGGTAGAGTTTTTAGCTAAAAAACCAGTCTGGCTTTGGGCTCGCAAGCCGCCAATCAGGGTCCGCAAAAATATACCAACCAGCTGGTTGCTCATCACCATTAACCAAGGTAAAAATCGACAGATAAGGCGCATGGGTGCTGCCGTGGGTTTACCGGTGTTGCGATTAATCAGAACCCATATTGGTACCTATGAATTGAGTAAGCTGCAACCGGGTGAATCGAAAGTGTTGACATTCAGTGTTGGAATTAAGTAACTTTTTTTCATTAACTCCGTTTAATCTATGAATTCAACAGAATGAGGTGATAAATGAAATACATTGGAATATTTTTTATGCTGATGGTGGTAACCGCACAAGCCGGTGTTTTTGGTAGTGAGAAAGTGCCTGCAGGCACCATTTCTCCAGAAAAAGACTACGACACTGTTAATGGCAGCATCACGGTGGGAGAGAAAGCCCATGTGGACGACCTTGATACCGTCAACGGCTCAATCAAAGTCGGCCTTCAGGCTACGGTTGGACAAGTTGAAACAGTTAATGGCAGTATTAAATTTGAAGATGGTGTAACGGCTGAACATGCCGAAACTGTTAATGGGTCTATTGTTTTGGGCTCAAACTGTACCATCAATGGGCATGCTGAAACGGTCAATGGTGCTATAACTGCTGGTGCGGGTTGTGTTATTGATGGTGACTTGGAAACGGTCAACGGTAAAATTACAGCCATTGGCACTCGCGTTGAAGGTGGTATTGAAACGGTTAATGGCAACATCACTTTAGACCAAGGTACCATCATAGACGGCGATGTTGTTATTGAGAAATCTTCTGGTTGGTTCAACAGCAACAACAAAGTTCCAGAGGTTTATATTGGTAAAAATGTGGTGTTGAAAGGTGATTTGGTGTTCAAAAAGAAAGTGAAGTTAAAGATAGATGACTCAGCTAAAGTGGGTGACATCATTGGCCAAGAGTTTGTTGAAAATATAGATTGAACAAAGAATTAAAAGTGACTTAATTGTTTTAATTCTGAGTCATCTTCAAGCTGTAAGGCTTGCCATAAATCGGCAAGCCTTTTGTTTGCCACTGGATGAATCATGTCAGGGGCTAAGTCTTGTAAGGGTTTGAGTACATATTTACGTTTAACTATTTCATGGCGGGGAATCTGTACGGTGCCGTCATCAATAATCAAGTCATCACAAAGTAGCAAATCAATGTCTAAGGTTCGATTGGAATAGCGAGGTTTCAGTCGATTCCGTCCATGGATGTCTTCTATATTTTGTAACCAAACTTTTAGTGACGCAGGTTCAAAAACAGTTTCAATTTGCACCACTAAATTATAAAAATCATCACCATTGAAGCCAAAAGCTGCAGATTGGTAAACCGGTGATTTTTTGACCCTGTAAAATGAGCACAAGAGGTGCTGTAAGCATGATTGAAGGTTATTGATGCGGTCAATATTGCTGCCAATGCCTAAATAATATGTTTTGCGATTTTGCATGGCTGATAAACAATACCTACAAAAACCACGGTGTTTTATAGGTGGCACTGAATAACATGTAACCGATGGCGATGGTAGCCATACAGTAATTAATCCATTGCCAGGGCCCTGATTTTTTCATGGCAAACATGCCAAAACAAATATAAGCCAACAAAGCCAGTAATTTGAATAACAGCCAAGGTGAGTTCAGTGGGGTAAAGCCAGCCATAACGGCCAATGTGACACCCAAAACCAGCAGCAGTGTATCGACTATGTGTGGCATTGTTTTCGCCCACAGTGGTGGCGCATGGGCGCCCACTCGAAAGTACCAATACCTGAGTTGAAACAAGGACACACTGGTGATTGCCAAAACGACATGAAATTGTTTTACAATAGAATACATAAATACTGACTGCTTAAGGTGGTTTAATTGTAGCAGTAAAAAAATAATTACGTTCAAAAGAGAGAGAATTTAAAGATGAAATATACAAGTGTTGTACTCTGTTTGTTGGTGTCCGTGTTAGCCAGTGCACAAACCACCAAAGTACTGATTGTTGGGGACAGTTGGGCAGAGCAGCAATGGGAAGATGGTATTCACGATGTGGTGTTTGCTGACAGTGGTTACCCGCAGTTTGTGAGTTTAGGTGATGATGTGGCAATCAGCGGCTCCACTGCGTCTGATTGGGTGGTGCCAACAGAGCTACAAAAAATAACCGATGCATTAAGCGCCAACCCAAGCATAGATACTGTACAGCTGACCTTGGGTGGCAACGACTTTTTAGATCAATGGAATATTGGCTTAACACCGATGGCAGTGACTGCCATTAAAAACCAAATTATTATAGATTTGCAAATTGTGGTGGACCACATATTGGCGCAAAATATTAACCTGGAAATTATACTGAGCTTTTATGACTACCCTAATTTCCTAGATACTACAGGTGGGTTTACGGGTTTTATTTGTGCCGGTTTGCATGATGATATGGGTAATCCAACGCCGTTAGAACTCAACCAAGCAGCCGTAGAATTTGAAGCGGCTTTTGCATCGGTGGCCACCCTCAATCCTAAGGTGTTTTATGTCAGTCAATTTGGGTTGATGCAAAACTATTTTGGTTTTCCTGATGACAGCATCTCACCTGGAGACATTCCATTACCCGGTGATTTGACTTTACCCAGTCCAGTTGAAGCCATGCGATTGACCATTGGGATTACCGACTGCTTTCATTTGGGTGCGGAAGGTTATGATGTGCTCGTACAAAATACCTATGACCAATATTTTAAGTACCGTTTTGACACCATTTTTAAATCACTTTTTGAGTAACAAACATGTCGTTTGAGCAGCCATGCCTTCACCGCGGCCGGTGAAGCCTAATTGTTCTGTGGTGGTGGCTTTGACGCTGATTTGATGCAGTTCAAGGTGCAGAATTTCTGCCAATCTTGTGCGGATTGACAGTACGTGTGGATTGATTTTTGGTTGTTCAGCTATCAGCGTGCAATCGAGGTTAGCTATTTGATAACCTTGTTCGACAATCAATTGTTGACAGTGTTTTAGAAACACCACGCTGTCACAGTTTTTCCATTGGGCGTCAGAGGGGGGAAAGTGTTGGCCAATGTCACCCAATGCACAGGCACCAAGCAAGGCATCACAGATGGCATGAATCAATACGTCACCATCGGAGTGAGCCACAAACCCATGCTGGTAGGGGATTTGAACATTACCTATTGTCAGGTGGTTGCCAGCACCATAAGCATGCACATCAAAACCACTGCCTACCCTTATGTCATTAATCATCTAACCTCCCTTGTTGTTTTAATATGGCAGCTGCAATGGGTAAATCTTCAGCTGCAGTGATTTTTATGTTGGTGTTTTTGCCGACAACCATAATCGGCTGTTGCCCTTGTGCTTCAAGTGCAGATGATTCGTCGGTGATGCTACCTGCTTCAAATAAGGTCAATGCTTTCAACAAGTCCCCGCAGCGGAACATTTGTGGGGTCAATGCTGCATACAGTAAGTTGCGATCTAAGGTTTTATTGACTTTGTTGCCATCTTTTGAAAATTTAACGGTGTCGCTGATTGGCTTAACCAGCAAACCACCTTGTTGTTGCTGGGTACAGGCAGAAATTAGGCTGTGTATTTCTTCATGGCTGACACATGGTCGTGCTGCATCATGCACCAAAACCCAATCTTGCGCATTGGCATGTAGTGATTTTATGCCATTGCGCACCGAGTCGTGGCGTTGGTCTCCGCCGATAGCAGTGTGAATGGAGTGTTTGGATTTGATGTCAGCATGTAAATGCCAATGTTGGTCATCTGGATGCAGTACCACTGTAATGCTGCTTATGTCTACTTCATCAAAAGCACTGATGCTGTGTGCCAGTACGGAACTGCTGCCAACTCTTTGGTACTGTTTTGGGGTATTTTCTGCTGTTGTATTGCTGATTGAGAACCGCCTGCCAAGACCTGCTGCAACCACAATGACATGAATATTAGTTGCGGATGTGAGGGTGTTCATTTTTGGTTTTCGGGTTGGTTAATGACTTGTATAAAAGTTTCGCCTTCTTTAATCATTCCCAGTTCAGCCCGCGCCCGTTCTTCGATGGCATCCAGACCTGTTTTTAAACTGCTGACTTCTGCACTCAGCTTTTCATTGCGTTGTTTGAGTACTTCAATTTCCGCTTGTTGACTGGCCAGCAGTAATTGCTTCTCCTGGAGTTCTTTGCGCCCGCCATCACCAAACTGTTGTTGGAACAGTGCCCAAATTATCAAGCTTGCCAATAGGATGTTCAGCCACTTCAAGGATTTAATCTCAGTTTAAAAACGGGTTGTATTGTAACATTTTGATGCTAAAGTGGTTATAACTAAGTCCACTCAAAAAAACATGGCAAAAATGATAAAAATAGAAACACTGAGTAAAAATTACGGTCAGTTCACGGCCGCAGATGGCATTGATTTTAACGTTAATGCTGGAGAAATATTTGGCTTATTGGGTCCTAACGGTGCAGGTAAGTCTACCACTATTAACTGTATTTCAGGCTTGCTGAAGCCCACCTTAGGTGAAATTTACATCAATGGGTTTTCGGTGTTAAGTCAAGCTTTGCAAGCCAAGTCATCATTGGGTCTGGTGCCGCAGGATTTGGCTTTGTATGAAGATTTGAGTGCGTTAGAAAATTTAAATTTTTGGGGTCAAGCCTATGGCCTTACCGGTGAACCCCTGAAGCAGCGCATTCAAACAGTGTTGCAACAAGTGGGCCTAGACAGCCGTGCCAAAGACACAGTGAGTACTTATTCAGGAGGCATGAAACGGCGTTTGAATTTTGCTTGTGCGATCTTGCATGAGCCCAAAGCACTGTTGTTGGATGAGCCTACTGTTGGGGTTGATCCACAGTCCAGAGAACATTTGTTGGCAGCTGTTGAAGCATTGAAAGCGCAAGGGACGGCGGTATTGTACACCACACACTATATGGAGGAGGCTGAACGTTTGTGTGACCGTTTGGCCATCATTGACCATGGTAAAATTATTGCCACAGGTACAGTGGACGAATTACGTAGCCAGATGGGTGAGAAAGATTTGATTACACTGCAAGGTGAATTCAGTGGTGTAGATAAATCATTAATCGCTGATTATGAGCTGATTGAATGGCAAGATCATAACGTCAGGTTCATGGCTGAAAACGCAGCGGCACAATTGACCGAGATATTGTCACGATTCAAGCCAGGTCAAGTCAAACAAACGGCTGTACAACAGGCCAATTTAGAAAGTTTGTTCATCAAGCTGACTGGGCGTGAACTGAGGGATTAATCAATGAAAATTTTGGGTATGCCAATCACCGTTGCTGGCTTAAGAATTAAGCGGGTGTTGCGAGAAAAGTGGGGCTTGATTTCATGGCTCGCTATCCCTGTAATCATTGTGTTTTTGATGAGTTTATTGGCTGGTACAGGCAGTGGCAAATTAACAGGTAAGTTGTTGATTACCGACCAAGATGATTCGACTGTTTCACGGTTCTTGGCTGGTGGATTTAACCAAGGCCCGTTGGCTGAAATTTTTACTTTAAAAGCCGTGTCATCTGCAGAGGGTCAAGCTTTGATGGATGCCGGCGAGGCCAGTGCTTGGATTACCATAGAAGCTGGCTTTGGTGATGCCTTTTTGGACAATCAGCCTACCCAATTGAAATTGGTTAAGAATCCAGCTCAAAGCATCCTGCCTCCGATGGTGGAGACCTCGATGAAGTTGCTGGTGGATGCAGCAACTTATATACAAATTGTGTTTGCCAAAGAGTTGGCGGTGTTGAAACCGATGTTAAAGGAACGCAAGTTCAATGACGCTGACTTGGTGGTACTGACCTTGGGTATAAAACAGCAAATTGAACGACTTGAGGCCACCATCCTGCCCCCACAGTTGGAGTTAATTAAACACCAGGTGGCTGAAGCCAAATCTGCCGCTGAACAGCCTGATATCACCTTTGGACTTATTATGTTTCCTGGGGCTATTTTTATGGCACTGATTTTTTCTGCCAATTCATTGGCTGTTTTGATTTGGGATGATGCCCAAAATGGCATCATCCCAAGGTTGTCGTCGACACCTTCTGCGCTGGGGGCTTATTTCAATGGTCAAGTGATTGGTGCCACCTCGGTATTTACCCTGATTGCCTTGTTGTTGGGAGTTTTGGGCGGCTGGTATTTTTCTATACCCTGGTCAAAATTACCCTTGATGATGGTTTGGTTGGTGTTTTCAGGCTTGGTAATTTACCAATTGTTTGTCGCCTTGGCGATGGTCATGCCTTCAGCCAAAGTGGCCAATGTGGTGGTCAACGCCACTACTTTTCCATTGTTGATGGTGGGCGGTAGTTTCTTTCCAATGGAAACCATGCCAGATTGGTTGGCTGCAATCGGACAGTATTTACCCAATGGGTTTTTACTGAAAGGCTTAAAGGACTGGCTGGTACGTGACGATGCAATCTTTGTAGCCATGGGGTTACCGCTGCTGCTGGGGTTGGCAATGTTGGTGGTTTTTTGGATGCTCAATCGGTATTTGGTTAAACAATTGATACATAAAGTATAAAGGTATAATAATGAAGAAAATATGGTTCATAGCTTATAAAGATTTCATCTATACCTTGAAGGATAAAATTGTGTTGATGTGGATGTTTATTATGCCTTTGGTGTTTTTTGCCTTCATCGGTAGCACCACGCAAGGATTTGGTGGCAGTTCCAATGAAGTGAGCAGTTTGGCTGTTTGGTATGAGGGCGAACAACAGGATCCAGTCTTTACTCAGATTAAATACCGTCTAGAAGCTGAGAATTATGCCTTACGTATATTTAATGCCGATCAGTTGCTGTATAAAGATAAGTGGTCCTTTGATGATTATGCGCGGCAATTGTGGGTGCCCAATGATTTACAGGCCCAAATGGCAGCAGGTCAGCCTTTGGAACTGAGTTACTTAATAGATGACGAAGGTATGGGTGCTGAGTTTCATCAGTATAAATTGTACAAAGCCATTTACCAGATTCTGGGTGATTTATTGATACTGAAAACCAATTACGGCAAAGACTGGCAACAATTGGACTTTGCTAAAGTCAATGAAATCCCCAGAATGATTGAGTTGGATGTGACATCTGCAGGAAAGTTACAGCTGATTCCCTCTGGTTATAAACAAGCAGTACCAGGTATTTTGGTTATGTTTATCATGATGATTGCCCTGACCAGTGGTTCACTTGCGTTGTTTCTTGAGCGCAAGACAGGCGTGCTGAAACGCTTGTCTGCTGCGCCCATCAGTCGGCGTCAGCTGATTCTTGGCAAGTGGTTGGGTAAATGGATGTTGGCCACTTGTCAGCTGATTTATGGCATGCTGGCTGGTGCGTTGTTGTTCAGTATTCACTGGGGTGAGCATTGGTTGATGGTGTTTATTATATTGCTCAGCTGGGCCGCAGCCTGTGCCGGATTTGCTGTTATGATGGGTTCTATGGCGAAGAACGAGGGCCAGGTCAATGGCATACCTTTGATTGCTTCCTTGTTATTGGCAGCCTTAGGTGGTTGTTGGTGGCCTATTGAGGTGACGCCAGAGTGGATGCAAACACTGGCCATGTTTTTACCGACAGGTTGGGTGATGGACGCATTGCATGAATTGATGTATTTTGGTGGCGGTTTGGCTGATGTGGTTAACCACCAACTTGCATTGTATACTTTGGCATTGGTGGCTTTGTACTTTGCGTTCACAAAATTTAACCATGAAGTAAAATAAAAATGACCTGTTTTTTGCTATACTCAGTGGCATTTACAGTTTGAGGATGTTCAATTATGCGTTGGAAAGGTCAAAGAAAAAGTACCCGCGTCGATGACCGTCGTGGCAGAGGTGGGGTGGTTAAAGGCGGTGCAAAATTATCCGGTGGCATGATAGTCATTGCGTTGATATATGCAGTAGTTACCGGACAAAATCCATTGACATTGTTGGGCGGAATGATGCAACAAGGTGGTGGAAACAGCCAACAACAAGTACAAATTCCCAAACAACAATCAGCCGCAGAACAGCAGAGTGCTGAATTCTCATCAGTGATATTTGCTTCGACTGAAGACATCTGGAAGCAAATTTTCAGTCGTTCCGGACAGCCTTACGAGCCACCTTCTATGGTGTTATTTGACGGTCAAGTGCAATCACGTTGTGGCATAAATTCTGAAGCAGTGGGGCCATTTTATTGTCCTGGTGACAGCAAAGTGTATTTGTCTCTGGGGTTTTTTAAACAGTTAGAACGCATGGGTGCATCAGGTGACTTTGCTCGGGCTTATGTGATTGGTCATGAAGTGGGGCATCACATTCAGAATGTAACCGGCACTGAGCGCCAAGTCAGGCAGTGGCAGCAACAAGCCAAATCCAAAGCAGAAGTCAACCAGTTGTCTGTAATGATGGAATTACAAGCCGATTGTTTGGCCGGTGTTTGGGCGCACCATGCCAACAAACAACAAAATATGCTGGAACCTGGTGATGTTGAGGAAGGCTTACAGGCTGCGGCATCGATTGGTGATGACACCATCCAGCAAAGGGCAGGTCGAAAGGTTAATGTTGAAGGTTTTACGCATGGCACCTCTGCACAACGGGTTAAGTGGCTTAAAAGAGGCTTGCAAACTGGTAATTATGACTCGTGCAATACATTTTCAGAGGGTACATAATTAATTTTTTACAATGCTGTGAAAAAGGCCATCAAATGGATGGCCTTTTTTATTGCTGTTAATTTTGCAGATTGAACCACAATTCACAGTGTTTCAAGGACAATTGATTTACATTATTTCTTCACTTTTTTGAATTTCAAGGTAAAACGATCGGTGTTTCCAGTGACTGATTTTCTGCCTACTTCATAGCGCAACTCATCATCAGGGCGGTAATGCAAGTCTGCAAAATCAACCAATTCAAACCCTGCAGCTTGAATTTCTGCAATCGCTTTAACTGGGTCAAAACGCCTGCGGTTTTCATTGTTGTCACCTTCCATATGACGTCTGCTGTGATCAACCACACCATAAATACCGCCTAATTTAAGCGCATCCCATACCGCATCATTTAAGGCCATTCGACCGTCTTTGGCAAAGTTGTGGTAATTTCTAAATGTCAGGACCATGTCGGCATCTTTAACACCCAAGTCGGCATTTTCAAGGGAGTAAAAACGCGCCCCTTCTTTGCGGTATAAGTTAGAAGCTTCAGCACCCACTTTAACAGCAGATAATGCTTCGTGGTCTTTGCTCATGGACTCTACTCGAGCAGAGCCGATGGCAACTGTCAGCTCACCATGTTCTTTTAATACCGGTGCCAATATTTTGGAGTACCAACCACCGCCAGGCATCAACTCAATCACTTTCATGTCATGTTCTAAACCGAAGAATTTCAGTGTTTCAGCGGGCATGCGGTTGCGATCTCGGTCTGTATCAGCTGCTGTTCGAAGTTCAGATTTCATCGCTGCTTTGATCTGCTCAACAGTGGTTGTTTGGTGGTTATCTGCCAGTGCAGAAAAGGCGAAGCCAGTAATCAATGTGGCCGTCAGTAATTTTTTCATGATTTCTCCATAGGTTAATATCCCATGATTTTATCATTACTTGGTGTATCAGGCGTGAAAACTGAGGTTAAAAATATCAGTCATCTGCACTGAAAGTATCGGGTCCTTTGCCAGCAGTTTTTTCGTATTGGCCTTTACCTACTTTGCGGTATTGTGTGAAATCATTTTTTGCAATGTTCTTTTCGCTCAAGGTAGAGCTGGATGAACCGGTGGTCTTACTTTGTAGGTTTACGGCGGTGATGATTTTTTTGATTGGACTGCCGCAGTAGCTGCAATGCTCAAGTAGAGGCTCGCTGAGTTTTTGCATCACATCAAAGCCGCCCAGACAATAAGTGCAATGGCGATCGGCATATTTATTTTCGTAAGTATACAGTGGCATATTAAATTATCAGTAATATCACAGGCAAAAAAAAGCACCTATTCAAACAATTGAATTGGTGCTTTAATGGTTAAATTACAAGGTGTTAATGAACGCCTTTCATGCCTTTTTTCAGAAATGGAGTCAAAATCAGCAGGAACAAGCCAAAACCAACGCCCAAATAAATCAAGGTCATCCACAGTTCATTGTATTTATCTAATTGCTGAGTAACTGTTAAAGTGTTCAGCTCCTCGGTATCAAGGGCTGCAATCTTAGCCAACAGTGCGGCAACCACTTCAGACAATGCGGTGGCTAGAAACCAAACGCCCATCACCATGCTGACAACACTTTTGATTGACAGTTTGGTTACTGCGGACAAGCCTACTGGAGATAAACTCAATTCAGCAGTGGTATGAATCAGATAAGCCAGTGCCAACCAAAGCCAAGCAACTTTACCAGATTCACCTGGGAACATGGCACCAAGAATCAATGCACCAAAGCCCAAGCCAACTTGAATTAAACCCAAGCTGAATTTAACTGGTGTTGAGGGGTCAAGGTTTGATTTGCCAAGTTTAATCCACAAGGCGGCAAACACAGGGGCCAGGGTGAATATGAACAGCGCATTGAGAGAACCAAATTGGCCCGCTGTAGGTTCATAAACCAAAGGCTTCATCACGCCTTCAGCTAATGAGCCAAATTGTGAAACACCATAATAAATAATATAAGCACCCAGCATCAGCAGGGTCACCGCCAAGATGCTTAAACTGGCTGCGGTGGCATTGGAGTCGGTTGCTGTAACTACATTACTCTTGTCCTTGCCAAAGAAAAAACCAATCAGCGTGAAAGCCACCGAAATGGCAACAATAACAGACACCAGCAACAAGATGAACACACCCACATAAGATAAGTGGCTGATCCATTCCATGCCACTGTTATACGCTTGAACTCCAACAGCCAAGGCTGCACCCAGACCCAACACAATGCCAGCAGGTAGCAAAGTTGTTTTGATGGTGCCATTGTGTAGTTTTCGGTGTTTATTGGCGGTCATAAAGCCCCATAAAGACAATACAATCATAACCCCGCCAATCAGATAAAAACGCCACATATCGGCAGCGCCTAAGGAACTGTTGATGATTTTACGGTCAACCACCCGATCTGCGAACAAGGTCATGGAACCGGCAGATTGTTCAAACAATGCCCAAAACACGATGGTCGATGTGATCAGAATGATTAACACCACCATTCTTGAATATTCATCATGTTTGGTGGTCATAAATCCATAGATGATAAAGCCAGTAACAGCGCCTAATAGTATCCATGCCAATGGAATCATGTATTCAGCCATAGAGTTGAATAGGCTGACACTGCCAAAGATAGAGTCAGGAAAATGATCGGTGGTTACACTGATCATGGTGACTAAACCCAGAGCAATCAGAATGGTGGCAAAAATTTTGGCTAATTTTTTGTCATGGTCATCATTTTTATAAAACATAGAGTAAAAAATCAAACCAACAAATGAAGCCACTAAAAATATATTTTGGGTAAAAAACACCACAGCTATTTTTTGTACCAACAACCAAACCACGGCCAACGACAAGAAGGAGATGATGTAGATGCCCCATTCTTTATTAATTGGACCTATGAATGATTGCTTCAATAACTCAGGGTCTTTTGCTTCTGCATGTCCGTACAAGTATTTTTGACCCCAGATGAAGGTCACCAGACCGATCAACATGCCCAAGCCTGCTGCACCAAAACCATAGCTCCAACCGTAAGTCTCACCCAGCCAAGCACAAATAATGGTGGCTACGAACGAGCCGATATTAATACCTTGATAAAAAATAGTGAAACCTGAGTCTCGGCGAGGGTCATTGTCTGGGTACAACTTGCCAACAATGGTTGAAATATTGGGTTTTAGGAAGCCCACACCCACCACAATCAGCGACAGTGCCAGATAGAACACATTGATGGCGCGGGTGTCGCGAATGACTTCTCCGGCCACCATGGTGGCTTGAACGCCCTCAACAGCCATCAATAAATGCCCCAGCACCAATAGCACACCGCCAAACAGCACTGCCTTGCGCATACCCAAATAGCGGTCAGCCAACAAGCCGCCTATCAGCGGCAGTGCATAAACCAAACCAGCATATGAGCCAACCACATTGAGGCCGCCCACATCTGAGAATAAGTGGTACTTGGTTAAATACAGCAACAAAAGAAACTTCATCCCGTAGAATGAAAACCGTTCCCACAACTCAGTGGCAAAGCAAACATATAAACCTTTGGGGTGTCCCCAAAGCAAGTCACCTTGGTCAAAGGCGTTCTTTTGTGCGGTTGCATTACTCATAAATTATCCTCTTTTTTTACAGTGGTCTGATCAATGGATGCCATGCATGCGTTTTTTCAAGAAAGGTGTTAACACCAACATCAACACACCGGCACCAATAGGAATGGCTGTGAAGAGCATGAAAAAGCCTGACAAGCCAATAGATGCATTGATAGAGTCCATGGCACTGGCAGTGTATCCACCAATGAAGTGAGCCACAAAGTTTGACAAGAACCACACACCAAACATCAAGCCCAATAGGCGTTTGGGTGTCAGTTTACTGACGTATGATAAGCCGACTGGTGACAGACACAACTCACCTGTGGTGTGGAAGAAATAAGCGGCAATCAACCAAAACATGGAAACAGTTGCTGTACTGGCACCCATTTGAATGCCAGCCGCGCCGTAGGCCAAGAAACCAAAGCCAACACCCAACAGCGCCAAGCCTAAAGCAAATTTTGCTGGACCAGATGGATTGAGTTTAGATTCCCAAATTTTAGAGAATAGTGGCGCCATGGTAATGATGAAGAAAGAGTTGAGGATACCAAACCATGAGGCCGGCACTTCAATTTCACCGGTAGATGAAAATTCGTTGTAAACTTTCCAAATGATGATGCCCCAAATCATGGCAAAACTGGCTGCCAAGAAGGTGTTTGATAATGGAATGACTTTAAAGGTTTGTTTGAACAACAGTGCCAATACCCATGTAACCACCACTACCGGTACAACGGTCAAGAAAAAGTTGGCCCAAACGTAAATGGTTGCTGAAGTACCAGTTAAAACGCGTTGCGTATAATCTTTGGCAAAAATGGTCATTGAAGAGCCCGCTTGCTCAAAGGCCCACCAGAACACAATAACAAACAAGGCAAAAACACCAATCACCATCAAGCGATCTTTTTCAATGTGAGTCAGCTTATCCGCTTTGATATTTTGGGCGTTCAAATCGACAGATTTCTGTGGTTTTGCACCGTTTTCCCCAAATACCGCCTGAGCAAAATAGAATTGTAATAAGCCGAAGAACATAAAGACACCAGCCAAACCGAAGCCGTATGACCAGCCAACAGTTTCACCGACATAACCACACAACATGATGCCTAAGAAAGCGCCGGCATTGATGCCCATGTAGAAAATGGTGTAAGCACCGTCTTTTTTTGTGTCATCTTTGTACAGGCCGCCTACCATCGAAGAAATATTTGGCTTGAATAAACCGTTACCCGCAATCAATAAGCCCAAACCAATGTAGAAGCTTGAGACTGTTTCTACTGCCAACGCAGCATGACCCAAAGTCATCAGTAAGGCACCAACCACAACGGCGGTTTTAAAGCCCCAAAATTTATCAGCTATCCAACCACCTATCAATGGCGTTAAATACACCAATGATGTGTACCACATGTACAATAATGCGGCATTTTCACGTGACCAACCCCAACCGCCGCCATCAATGGCAGTGACCAAGAACAGTACAAGCAATGCCCGCATACCGTAATAACTAAAACGTTCCCACATTTCAGTGAAGAACAAAATGAAAAGCCCTGCTGGGTGGTTCAAAACTTGAGGGTCTAGGTTTGCTGTAGAGTTGTCTAAATGGTTGCTAGTATTCATATTATATTATTGTATGGGCTGATAAAAACGCAGAAAGCAGGTGCCTGAATTAATTGTTTACACACGCACAGGACACAGCGGCTGCGACCAAGGGCATAGATGATACCATAAAAATTCTGACATCAGACTGACAACTTTAGGCAGATCCTCGGTTTTGATAATTGTGCGTACAAGCGTGGCGCTGTAAAGGGCGAAATTTATATGCGGCAGATAATCTTTGTTTATTTGCTGGCAAAGCTGATAGAATTCCTTCCAACTTAATTGAGTGATTTGTGATGCAAAAATACCAACAATTGGCAGGCAAGACCATTTTTTTGACCGGTGCTTGTGGTGGTTTGGGCTCTGCCATTGCTTTGCGTTTGTCGCAGAACAATGTCAACTTAATCATCAGTGACAAGAATCCCAAAGCATTGGATAAATTGGCCGATGAACTGGTCAAGCGAAAATTACCAGAGCCTGTGCTGTATCCAATGAATCTGGTGGGTGCCACACCCAATGACTACATGGTACTCAGCAAACTGATAAAAACCGAGTTCGGTCAGTTAGATGGTTTGATTCATACCGCAGCAGAATTTGGTAGTTTGACGCCTTTTCTATTGTATGAAGCATCACGTTGGTTGAAAGAAATGCAGGTCAATGTCAACTCACCGATCTTTTTAACTCAGGCTTTGCTGCCTTTGATTTTGAAAAGTAAAGGGTCGATACTGTTCACTTCAGACAATCAGCAAACTCTGGCCAAAGCCTACTGGGGGCAGTACGGTGTAGGTAAAGCTGCGATAGAACAATTCAGCAAAATTCTGGCACAAGAGTGTGAAAACCAAAGCGTCAATGTACAGACCATTACCCCGCCGCCCATGCACACCCCGTTGCGAGCCAAAGCGTGGCCAGCTGAAACCCCTGAAACCTTGGCCAAACCACTGGATGTGGCTGATTTGTATCTGGCAGCATTGACCTCATAAAGATTGCTGTTTGTGGTTAAAAACGCAGTTGATTTTGGGTTAATCGGATTCAATCGATTGCCGCTTATTGCTGTCAGAAAACTGTGGTCAGACATTAAAAGTCAAGCGGTAACTGGATAAAGTGCTGAATAAACACTGTTCTATATATGCGTATTCCTTTGTATAAGTGATTTTTGCTGCTTTTGTTGTGAAAGTAATAAAAATCGTCAGTGGCTATTTCTTGCAGTATCACCTTGGTTTTTGTATGATTCACTTATCTTTTACGGAATCACTTTTCAGCCAGTGTCTGCTTTTGAATTAAGAGTCATCATATTTATAATTGGCCTTTGTGTGTTGGGTTTGATTTACTACTTAGGTACCAAAAAACCTGCGCATACGCGTGAAGAAATTGATGCGGATGAATTGTTTCAAATTGAGCCGGAATTGGATGCTTCGCCAGCCACAGCAACGACTGAGGAACCAAGCGCCAATCCAGTTGAGAAAAAACTCGTTACTTTATTTTTACATGCCAAAGATGGTTTGCAGTTTGATTGGCATCAAATCAAAGATGCTTCTGCAAAAGCTGGGCTTGAATACGGCGATGACCACTTATTTTATCGTTACCGCCGAATCGGCACTGAAAAGAAAGCACTGTTTTTGGTGGCAAATATGCTGAAACCGGGTGTTTTTGATCCGGATTTAAGGACCACTGGTTTGGTGTTTATCATGACATTGCCTGGAGAAATGAATGCTTTGGACTTATGGGACACCATGTTTCCAGTGGCCAAACGCATGGAAGAATTACTCGATGGATCGCTGACCGATGAAAATCACGGGGCTTTTTCTCGCCAAAGGATTGCGTCAATGCGGGAAGAAATGCGGACTTTTGAAAGTAACGAAGCATGAGCAGTCAGTTCAGTCGAACTGAGTACCAGCAACTCAAACAACAACTCAATGAACACGCTTACCATTATTATGTGTTGGATGAGCCACAAATTGCTGATGCCCAATACGATCAATTGTACCAACAATTGTTGCGCATCGAGCAACAACACCCTGATTGGGTGACTCAGGACTCGCCGACTCAGCGCGTCGCTGATCAGCCACTGGCTAAATTCACTCAAATTAAACATGCTCAACCGATGTTGTCTTTGGGTAATGTATTCAGCGCAGAAGAATTGACCGACTTTGTGCAACGCATCAGTAAGTTGTTAGAACAAGCCGGTGAATCCAGTAACTCCTTGAGCTTTTCAGCAGAGCCTAAACTAGATGGTTTGGCTGTGAGTATTCGGTATGAACATGGTCATTTAATCCAAGCAGCCACTCGAGGAGATGGCAGCACTGGCGAAGACATCACCGCCAACATCAAGACCATTCAATCCATACCGCTGGTATTGCGTGGCGATACCTATCCAGATGTTTTAGAGGTCAGGGGTGAAGTGGTGATGCCAAGAGATGGTTTTGCACGCTACAACCAATGGGCTTTATCGCATGATGAAAAAGTCTTTGCCAATCCGCGCAATGCAGCAGCGGGCTCATTGCGTCAGTTAGACCCAAAGAAAACAGCGCAACGGCCCCTGGCTTTTTATGCCTACTCAGTTGGCGTGATTGAGCCGCGGCATGAGTTTGAGTTACACAGTGAGGTGTTGGCATGGATTAAATCATTGGGCTTGCCGGTTAATCATTTGAATCAAGTGGTTCAAGGAGAACAAGGTTGCGCCAAGTTCTATCAATCCATAGGCGACCAACGTGCCACTTTGAATTTTGACATAGATGGCGTGGTGTATAAAGTTGATAAATTACAATATCAAGACATCCTGGGTTTTGTCACCAAGGCGCCGCGGTGGGCAACTGCACATAAGTTTCCGGCAGAAGAAGCCACCACGGTGGTTGAGAATATAGATGTTCAAGTGGGTAGAACCGGCAGCATTACACCTGTGGCTCGATTGCAAGCAGTCAATGTCGGTGGTGTGAATGTGACTAATGCCACATTGCACAACGAAGATGAAATCAGGCGCAAAGATGTTCGGGTAGGTGACACTGTATTTGTGCGCCGTGCAGGGGATGTGATCCCCGAAGTGGTGAAAGTGGTGCTGGCTAAACGACCAGCTGATACCCAGCCTTTTATGATGCCAGATCATTGCCCGGTTTGTGACAGTGTGTTGCTGAAACTTGAAGGAGAGGCGGTATTGCGCTGTCCTGCAGGACTAAGTTGTGACGCGCAGTTGAAAGAAAGTATCAAGCACTTTGCTTCACGCAAGGGCATGGACATTGAGGGTTTGGGTGATAAATTGGTTGAGCAACTGGTGGATTCTGGTTTGGTGAACAGTCCTGCAGATTTGTATCACCTGAGCGAAGTTAAAGTGGCTGGTTTGGCGCGCATGGCACAAAAATCAGCACAAAACTTGTTGTTTGGGATTGAGCAGTCTAAAACAACCACTTTGGCCCGGTTTATTTATTCATTGGGTATCAGGGAAGTGGGTGAAGCCACGGCTTTGACATTGGCCAATCATTTGAAAAATTTAACCGACATTATGGCCAGCGATCAGGAGTCCTTACAACAATTGCCAGATATTGGTGCTGTGGTGGCGGCAAGAATCACCCAATATTTCGCGGTTCCTGAAAACCAGCAAGTTATAGCCGAACTGTTGGCGGCGGGAATCAATTGGCCTGCGGTCACTGAACCTTCCGCAGGTGCATTGTTATTGGTAGATAAAGTGGTGGTGTTGACCGGAAAATTGAGCGTATTCACCCGTGCTGATGCCAAAAAACACTTACAACAATTGGGCGCCAAAGTAACCTCTTCAGTCTCCGCTAAAACCGATTATGTGTTGGCAGGTGAAAATGCTGGCTCTAAACTGACCAAGGCTCAAGAGTTGAATATTCCGGTGGTGGATGAGGCTTGGTTACAAGCCATGTTGAACTAAAGCTCAAAGCCACTGCTGAAAATCAAATAGGGGCTGGGTGCTGGTTCAAAGCCTTGGGCAAAAACAGTGTCCACAAACAAGCCATTGTCACAGACCACATTGCTGGTTTCGCTGGTCATAAATAGCAATCTATCAGAAATGAAATATTGAAACCTATCAAGACCGATGTTCTGGTTATTGGTAACCAAGGTCATTGTGGCATTATTCAGTGGCATTGAACCATTCGCTTGTGCACAATTGACTGAATTGGTTTCAACACCTATGACAGTCTGTTGTCCCAAATTGATTGCTACGTCACTGTTAACCGTGTAGGCATAACCATCAAGAATCAGTTCAAGCTGATTGCTGGCAAAAGCGTCGTAGGGCAAGCCAACGAATGAAACCAGCGCCAGATTGGTCCAATGTCGTTTTATTTTGACCGCTGTGGGTCGAAGTTTAGATTCATTTCGCATGAAGTTCTCTGTGGTTGACTGTCACCCATAGTAACAAGCATGCTGTTGAGTTTTGAGAAATAAAATGTTAATAAAATGTGGGATAAATTGGCTTAATAGGCGTTTAAAAGCCAGTACCTAAACGCAAATAAAATCTGGCCTCACCATCGTGGCTGTAGCCAGTACCCAAAAACATGACGGTGTCTTGAATGTCGAAAGAGAAGCCGGCTGATAGGCCATAAATCATGTCTTCTATGTTGATGTTGCGTTGCCAAACATTACCCCAGTGGGTTTTGACGGTTAAGTCAGGGATGCCCAAAATAGGTAAGTTAATGGGAGTCAATGGTGAGTGCCAACCCAGCTCAAACAAAAATGCATTCAAGCCCAATAGCGAGTGTGTTGGGTAACCAGCAAAGTCATCTATGCCACCATAGGCTTTGAAGTATTCATGGCTTTCAACCAAGTCAGTGAAGTCAAACATAACCCGTAAGTGCGCAGCCGATTGATCAAACAGAGGAAAGCGTTTAAATCCATCGAAGCTTAAAAATTGCACCCGATCAAAAATACCCAGTTCTGCCTTGATGTCATAACCACTTCTGGCCGCGATTACTTGGTCCAGCGTGTCATAACCATAATTAACCTTCAAGCCAGTGGTTCGGTTGATGGCGGTTTCAAAATCGATGTCATTAATCACTGGTACTATGCTTTCATCTTGGTACCAGATGCCAGCCCGTAACTCACTGTTGATGTTTGGGTTGTAACCCAGGTTGAAGCCAAAGCCAAATTTTTTGTGGTCATATTCACCAATCGCATCAATGCCTTGGTAAAACCGGCGGGTGTCTTTGATGGCGTCTATGTTGGCAGTGGCAAAAAATTTATTTTTGAAGTCCAGTGGTTGGTACAGTTCAGATTGCCAACCGAGAGTCGCACCAATACTCAAGTCATTGACCCAACGACCACCTTTGCGGTTGATGTTGTAACGGTGGTGTCGAATCAGCAATGAAATGCGGGTGTTGGAATCGAAATCATCAGCCACTTTCAGGCCAAACTTTAAATAATCAGGTCCCCAGCGCTTTTCTTGTACTTTGAAGACGATGCCTTTGCTTTGTTCTTCATTGGTGTCTACGTGGTAAGTCATCACTTGAATGTCGGCTTCTGTTGCCACCACTTGATCTACGAAGTTTTGCACTACGTCGGCCTTAAATTCTTTACCAAGTAAGGTTTTGGCTTGGGTCATCAGACGTTCAGAAGAGGTTCTGTCGTTACCCACAAATTCTACAAAGCTGATGCGGCTGGGTATGACTCTGGGTAAAAAATTACGGGTTTCAAGGTGTGTGATGTATTGTTTTTGCGGTAATGACAGTTGCATCAATTGTTCAGCTTGGGCATAGGTGGTGAGGTAGCCATCATTAATCATGTCTGCTGCACGGTCAAACATTGAGGCATTGATATTTTTCAGTTGCGGTTGAATCACTATATCTGCCAGTTCAAGCGATTTTTTGGTGTTTTGTACCAACGCAACATCTATGCTTTGGTAGGTTAATGCCACCACAGATGATTGCTCATCAACCTTTGCCAATGGTGAAGAAATATTCACTGCAATGACAATGTCAGCGCCCATAGCTTTAACCACGTCAACCGGTAAATTATTCAGCATACCTCCATCAACTAACATTCGATTTTGATGTTTTACTGGGCCAAATACCAATGGTACGGCCATGGAGGCTCGCATTGCCATGGCTAAATCACCATGGTCAATAACGTAAGGCGCACCCTCGTTCAAGTCAGTGGTTACAGACCTGAAAGGGATTGGAAATTGATTGAAGTCTTGTTCGCTGAAGGAGCCAACCAGACGTTGCAACTCCAGCATCACTTTATGATCGCCTGCCAGACCAGAGCCAGATTTAGCACCGTCTTTTGAAATGCCTATCTCTAAATCGGTAAAGTAATCTTTTTCTTCTTGTCTTTGGCGGTAATCTTGTAGTTGGCGTTTGGCAGAGGGTTTGAGGGCGTCGCTCCAGTCAACTGATTTGATTGCCCATTCAAGGTCATCAGGGCTCATGCCAGTGGCGTATAATCCACCTACAATGCTGCCCATTGATGTGCCTGCAATATAATCAATTGGAATGCGTTGTTCTTCCAGGGCTTTTAACACGCCAACATGGGCCATCCCGCGTGCACCACCACCTGACAGCGCCAACCCAACTTTAGGGCGGCTTTTTTCTGCCACGGCCACAGCTGAACCCAGTAGTAAAAGCATGAATAATAATCTTTGAGGTGTCAGTATGGGCATGTGTATTTAAAGTAATTATTGACTGAACAGTTAATAGTAATAAATTATACCCAAGCTGCTGGGTCATAAACAGCCCGGATGTGAAATTTGTGACCAATTACCTGAATTGTTTCAGTCTTTCAGTTTTTCCAACTGAGCTATTTTGGTTGTTGAGTGGGCGGTTCTACTACCAAGGTTTTTACATACGTTTCTTGGCCGTTTTGCCCTCGAACTTCAATCGACTCTCCAACTGTATGAGAAAGCAATACTTGGGTGTATTCAAGGATGCTGTTCACTGGAATATTATTCAGGTGAGTGATGACATCATAAGGCCTTATGCCCGCTTTATCAGCAGAAGAATTGGCGTCAACCTGAGACACCACAATACCAAATTGAGGTTGTGGAATGCTGTTCATTAAATGTAAAAAAGCATCAAAAAAATACATGCCTACAGAGCCGCGCAATACCTTGCCATGGTCAATGATGGAATTGATGACTTGCACCGCTGTATTCGATGGGATGGCAAAATTGATGCCTTCAGCGCCCAATTGGTTGTAGCTGGCGGTGCTGATACCAACCACTTGACCAGCAGGGTTAATTAAAGGGCCGCCGGAATTGCCTTGGTTGATGGCAGCATCAGTTTGGATGAAGTTTTCCAGTCGGCCTTCATGAACACCGCGTCTGCCAGTGGCACTGACGATGCCTAATGAAGCGCTTTGGTTTAAGCCAAAGGGGTTGCCTATGGCCAACACCACATCACCGGTGTTGATTACATCGCTGTTATGAAACTCTGCAGGGGTTAGGCCGCTGGTATTGATTTTAATGATGGCTAAATCGGTCAGTTCATCTTGTCCCACATAACTGGCGTCAAAAGCTTGGTTGTTCCATAAGAACACTTTAACTCTGGTGGCTTTCTCTATCACGTGTTGATTGGTAACGATGTGCCCACTGGGCGAGACGATCACACCAGAGCCTAAAAAGTTTTTAGTGACGTAGGGCTGCTTTGGTGATAGACCGGGGTTTGAGCTTGGAATCAGTTCATTGCTTTGGGTAAAAATGCTGACCACAGAAGGACTGATCTTGTTGATGGCAGGTGCATAGGAGAAAGTAGGCTGCGGTTGTTTGTCGGCAAATAATCCCGCTGTTTTGATGTTGCCAAACACCATCAAATACAAGAAACCCAATGCCAAACCAACGATGGCATACTTTAAAATAAAAATAAAATGCTGTTTCATGCTATAAATCGAATCTTGTGGTTGGTCATTGTAATGAATAACAGGTTTAAATGCCGTGATTAATACGTGATTTTTTTTGGCATTAATGTCACAGTTACTCATCTCAAAGATGAGTTAACTCAAATAACTGAGTTAAAAATATATGTTTAATAAGGGCAGGTAGCTATGAAAAAACATTAAAATCTTGTAAAATTGCCGCGATTTATTTATAGATTCAACTTGTGAGCGCTATCTGCTCATGGGATAATATTCAATAGAGGTTAATTCAATGACTGATAATGTCAATAAAAGTCGACGTACTTTATTGCTCAGCACCGGCGCAGTCGGTGTCGTTGGGGCGGGTTTTGCGGCGGTTCCTTTTTTAAAGTCATGGCTGCCATCTGAGCGTGCCAAAGCAGCAGGTGGGCCAGTTAAAGCTGACATCTCTAAAGTTGAACCAGGGCAAATGCTCAATGTATTGTGGCGTGGACAGCCAGTATTTTTGGTCAATCGAACCAAGCAACAAACGGATGTCTTGGAATCGCTGAACGATAAATTAAAAGACCCTGAATCTGAAAGCAGTATTCAGCCCGATTATGTGAATAATATTTTCCGCTCCAGAAAAGATAATTTCTTGGTGGTGGTAGGTATATGTACGCACCTGGGTTGTTCGCCTAAATATTACCCTGATTTGGTGCCACAACAATTTGATGCTGAATGGAAAGGCGGATTTTTCTGTCCTTGTCACAGCTCAAGGTTTGATATTTCAGGTCGGGTATTTTCTGGCTCTCCTGCCAGTCGTAATTTGGATGTACCTCCGTATACATTTTTAGATGAAAATACCATAGAGATTGGTAATGATGGGGAGCAAGCATAATGGGTAAAATTGCCAGTTCAAGCAGTACCGGTGGTTTAGGTGGTTGGATCAACGCCAGACTGCCTGTCACTCAGTTTTATAAAGATCATTTGTCAGAATACTATGCGCCGAAGAATTTCAACTTTTGGTATTTCTTTGGTTCTCTGGCCTTGTTGGTATTGGTTAATCAAATATTAACTGGTATTTGGCTGACGATGCATTACAAGCCAGATGCGGCCCAAGCATTTGGTATGGTTGAGTACATCATGCGTGATGTGCCATGGGGTTGGTTGATTCGTTACCTGCATACCACTGGTGCTTCGGCATTCTTTATTGTGATTTACTTTCACATGTTCCGTGGTTTGCTTTACGGTTCCTATAAAAAACCCAGAGAGCTGGTTTGGATTATCGGTATGGTGATCTACTTGGCCTTGATGGCTGAAGCCTTTTTGGGTTATGTATTGCCATGGGGCAACATGTCCTATTGGGGTGCCAAAGTAATTACTCAGTTGTTTGGTGCTGTGCCTTGGGTTGGTGACAGTTTGGTTGAGTGGGTACGCGGTGACTACCTGATTTCAGACGCCACTTTAAACCGTTTCTTTGCTTTGCACGTGGTGGCCTTACCGTTGGCTATTGTGGCCTTGGTGGTGTTGCATATTGCTGCATTACACACTGTGGGTTCAAATAACCCAGAAGGCATAGAAATCAAAAAACACAAAGATGAAAATGGTAAGCCATTAGATGGCATTCCATTCCACCCATATTACACTGTAAAAGATATTTTCGGTGTGGGTATGTTCTTGCTGATTTTCTTGTTCATCGTTTTTGTTAAGCCAGACATGGGCGGCTTGTTCTTAGAGCATGATAACTATGTTCCGGCTAATCCGGCGGTAACTCCTGAGCACATCAAGCCAGTTTGGTATTTCACACCATTTTATGCCATGCTGCGCGCTGTGCCCGACATGCAGATGGGTGCTTTGATTATGGCTCTGGCCATTGTGGTGTTGTTTTTCTTACCTTGGTTAGATCGCTCACCAGTAAAATCAATTCGCTACCGCAGGTGGCCATTCAAAGTCATGTTAAGTCTGTTTGCTGTGGCATTCGTTATTTTGGGATGGTTAGGTATGCAAGGTGCCACAGAGTTGTATAAACTCATGGCTCAGGTTTTGACTGCATTTTATTTCTTTTACTTTATCTGGCTGTTCTTGTACAGTCGCAATGAAAAATACCACGAAGTACCAGAAAGGATAGAGGACCACTGATGAAAAAGTTATTATTTATATTGATAAGTTTAATTGCCACAACTGAGGTAATGGCTGCTGGCGGCGGTAGTTACATTGGTGAAAAAGTGCAATCCAACATCCGTTCTGTAGATTCTTTAAGGAATGGCGCAAAAACCTACATGAATTACTGTATGGGTTGTCACTCAATGGATTATCAGCGCTACAACCGGGTGGCACAGGATTTGAATCTGACTGAAGATGAAATGATGAATGGACTGGTGCTGACTGATGCCAAGTTTGCCGATAAGATGACCATTGCCATGACCAAGGAGCAAAGTGCTGCTTGGTTTAATAAAGCAGTGGCACCTGATTTAACAGTGATTGCGAAGGCCAGGGGTGTTGATTGGTTGTATAATTTTTTAATTAATTTTTATGCCGATCCCACCAGACCCAGTGGTTGGAACAACCTGACTTTTGAAAATGCCAGTATGCCGCACATTTTGTGGGAGCTGCAGGGTATAAGAACGGCTCATTTTGAAACTCATACCGATGAAGAGGGTAATGAGCACAAAGAGTTTAAAAACTTTGAAACAGTTGAAGCTGGAACGCTCAGTGAGCAAGCGTACAAAGATTTGGCAACAGATTTGGTTAACTTTTTAGATTACTCGTCAGAACCAGCACAGTTGATACGTATGTCATATGCACCTTGGGTGCTGTTGTTTGTGGCCGTATTTACCTTTTTGGCTTACCTGTTGAAAGTTAATTATTTCAGGGACATACATTAATAAGTACAAAAAAAGTTGTCTCTTAACAAAAAAGTCAAAATTTGATAAAATAAAGGGTTTTTGCAGATTTGTACTGTGAAAACCCTTTTTTAATTTACATAAAGGAGAAAATCAGGTGTCTATTATTGAACGTGGGCGATCGGTTATTACTATTTACTCAGAAACAGAAGCTTTTGATTCGCACAGAATACGCTTCCTGTTGGCCACAAAGAGCATCAATTGTAAAATCATTTCAGTGGATAGAAGTGACCCGCCTGAGGACTTGTTGGCCAACAATCCTGAGTTGGAAATACCCACTTTGGTTGATCGTGACATGCATTTGTATGGGGTAAATGTCATCACCGAATATCTAGATGAGCGTTACCCGCACCCTCCTTTGATGCCACCTGATCCAATGACTCGAGCCAGATTGAGGTTCACTGTATATCGGCTAGAAAGTGGTTGGTTTAAATATGTAGATAAAATTGAAAATGCGGTGGGAGAAAGTAAGCAAAAAGCAGTTGATGACTTGACTGCAGAATTGGTTGCTGCTGAATCATTGTTCAGTGAAAACCCTTATTTCATGAACACTGACATGACTTTGGTTGATACCAACTTGGTACCATTTTTATGGCGATTAGAACATTATGGTTTGGATTGGGAAGCTTTACCTAAATCATTGCGTAACTATGCTCACCGCATGTTCCAAAGCAAAGGTTTTAAGAAAAGTATTACAGAATCAGAAAGAGAGTATCGATTTGATTTTTGATCCTGACATGACCTCAGTAAAGCCTTATTTTATTCAGGCTTTACATGAGTGGATTTCAGACAATGGGTTAACGCCATTGGTGGTGGTTGACGCATCCTTTTCGGGAATTAGGGTGCCTGACGGGGTGGTTGAGGATGGTAAAATCATACTCAACATTTCCTATGACGCCGCTCAAAATATACAAATGGATGAAGAGTTGTTGACTTTCAATGCCCGTTTCTCAGGTGTTTCTCACGCCATTATTGTTCCCATGCAAGCCGTGTCTGCCATTTATGCCCGTGAAAATGGCAAAGGCATGATGTTTGATGTAGACAGTGAAGCAGCAGCTCCTGACGGTGGTGACTCGGCCGAGCAAGCCGAACAGTCACCGTCCGAAAAAACTGGTGGGAAGAAAAAAAATAAAAGTAAAAAATCTCATCTTAAATTGGTGGATTAATGATGCAAGCCCAACAACCTCAAGCAGAATCTGCAGATGCTGTCAGTCAAGTTGCTGAACAAGCCCCTGTCAGTGACGTTACATTGGCAATCAATAACTTTTCAGCCTTATTGCCTGAAGCGTGGTTGCCTTATTGGGATAAAATCCAGTCGATACCATTTTTAGGTTTTTTCTTGTTGCTTATACTGGGTTATTTGGTGGCCAAAATAGGTGCCGCAATTTTCAGTAAAAGCCTGTCACAAATCACCAAAAGAACACAAAGCAATGTCGATGATGAACTGGTTAAATTATTAAAGAGACCGGTCTTCCTGACCTTGTTTTTCTTCTTCCTAGGCATGGCCATAAAGACAGTTGATTTGTCACCTGGGGTTGAAGGTCCAATCATCCGGGTGCTGGCATCTATTCTGGCATTTTCTTGGATGATGCGAGGCTTTAAACTGTTGAATTTGGTGCTAGAAACACTGTCAAAATTCAAAGGCCGGTATGAGCTTATCCAACCCAAAACCATTCCGCTGTTCGATTTGATTGGTAAAATATTATTGATTGGTCTTGGCTCGTATGTGCTATTGATTATATGGGGTATCAATCCGACGGCATGGTTGGCATCAGCTGGTGTGATTGGTATAGCCGTTGGTTTTGCTGCCAAGGATACCCTGGCTAATTTGTTTTCTGGTTTCTTTATCATTGCAGACACCCCTTATAAAGTGGGTGATTTCATCAATTTAGATTCTGGAGAGCGTGGCATGGTGACTCAAGTTGGCATGCGTTCTACCCGCCTTTTAACCCGTGATGACGTAGAAATCACCATCCCCAACAATGTGATAGGTAATGCCAAAGTCATCAATGAAAGTTCAGGTCGATGGGAAAAAAGCCGCATTCGTATCAAAGTTGGGGCAGCGTATGGTTCAGATGCACAACAAGTGTGTGATGTGCTGATGGCTGTGGCCAATGAAAACACTGATGTAGTCAAAGAACCTGCTGCTCGGGTAAGGTTCAGGGAATTTGGCGCGTCTTCTTTGGATTTTGAGCTGTTGGTGTGGATTGCTCAACCGGTATTGCGTGGTAGGATCAGTCACGAGTTACACATGCAAGTGTATGCTGCTTTCAATGCTGCTGGGATAGAAATACCTTACGCCAAACAAGACGTTTACATCAAAGAATTTCCAGGTGGTGTGACCACTGCCAAAGAATTGCCGGTTAAACCCGCCGCAGAATAACAGTCAGTTGTGCAGGCTGATATTGACAAATTGATTGCACAAATGCCTGGCCATGTCCCGGCCAAGGACTTGCATCGCCTTAAAAATCAACTCAAACGGGCTCAAAAGCACCCCAAACAATTAAGCCAAGCTTTGGATGCGCTGGCTGCCGCACAATTAGCCATTGAAACACGGGTGGCACAAATGCCAGCTGTGAAGTTGGCTGATGATTTGCCCATCAGTCAACAAGCTGAGAAAATCACTGCAGCCATAAAAAGCCACCAGGTCACTGTCATTGCTGGTGAAACAGGGTCTGGTAAAACCACCCAAATTCCGAAAATATGTTTACAAGCAGGCTTGGGTAAAACAGGTCAGATTGCCTGTACACAGCCACGCAGAATAGCGGCTAAGTCAGTGGCTCAAAGGGTGGCTGATGAAATCAATACACCATTGGGTCAGGCAGTTGGGTATCAGGTTCGGTTCGATGATAAATACAGTCAAGACGGTTACATCCGCTTTATGACTGATGGTATTTTATTGCAACAAACCTTACGCGACAGGTGGTTGAATGACTATGACACCATCATCATTGACGAGGCCCATGAACGGAGTTTAAATATTGATTTTTTGCTGGGCTTTATCAAGCAACTGATCAATAAAAGAAGTGATTTAAAAGTCATCATCACTTCAGCCACCATAGACACCGATAAGTTTTCTAAGCATTTCAATGACGCGCCCATCATCAATGTCAGCGGTCGCTCATTTCCAGTCACGGCGCATTACCGTCCACTTGAGGAAAATAACCTTGAATTGAATCAAGGTATTATCCGTGCCATCGATGAAATTTATGCCCACAGTGGCGAAGGTGATGTGTTGGTTTTTTTGCCAGGTGAAAGGGAAATCAATGAAGCGGCTGATCAACTGCAACGCAAGCACCTACCCAATACTGAAATACTTAAACTGTACGCGCGTCTGACTGCGGCAGATCAAATGAAAATCTTTAAACCGGGCAACAAACGTCGGGTAATACTGTCTACCAATGTGGCCGAAACTTCACTGACCGTGCCAAGAATACACTATGTGATTGATTCTGGCTTGGCGCGCATCAGCCGTTACTCAGCCAGAAGTAAAATTCAAGGTTTGCAAATTGAGCCAATTGCACAAGACAGTGCCAACCAGCGCATGGGCCGCTGTGGACGGATTGCTGATGGTCACTGTTACCGTTTGTATTCCGAACAGGATTTTGACAGCCGTCCAGAACATACCGATGCAGAAATTTTAAGGACCTCATTGGCATCAGTGATCTTACAAACCCATGTGTTGAACTTAGGCCATTTGACTGATTTTCCATTCATTGATCAACCAGATTTCAAAATGATCAATGATGGATATCAATTGTTGATTGAGCTTGAAGCTTTGGATGAAGGGCAACAAATAACGCCTACGGGGCGATTGATGGCGCATTTGCCGATTGATGTGCAATTGGGTCGGGTATTGATTAAAGCCAATGGCTTGGGCTGTTTAAATGACATGTTGGTCATCGTGGCTGGTTTATCCATTCAAGACCCGCGAGAGCGGCCATTGGAATGGTCGCAGGCTGCCGACAAAGCGCATTTGAAGTACCACCATGAACGTTCTGATTTTATGGCTTTGTTGAATTTATGGCGGTATTTGAATAAACAAAGAAAGCAGTTAAAAAACAAAGCATTCAAACAATGGTGCAGGGATAATTTCATTTCCATCAAACGGTACATGGAATGGAAAGATGTGGTGCGTCAACTCTCATCACTGGTGAGTAAACAAAAAATGCAAATCACTGATCAAGCGGCCGATTACGAACAAATACATAAGGCATTACTGGCAGGGTTTATTTCGCATGTAGGAATGCAACAATCAGACCGTGAATATTTAGGCACACGCAATAAGAAGTTCATGATTTTCCCTGGTTCAGGCTTGTATGGCAGCAACCCCAAATGGATTTTAGCGGGGCAAATCATTCACACCAGTCAGGTGTTTGCTCGCATGGTGGCAGAGCTGGAGGTAGAATGGATCAATGACGTGGGGCGACATTTAATTAACAAGTCACACTACGATCCTTATTGGTCAAAAAAACAAGGCACTGTGATGGGCTATCAGCGCAGTGTATTGTTGGGCTTGGTGCTCGCTGATAAACAACAGATCCACTATGGCCCCAAAGACCCCAAAAGTGCACGACATTTATTCATCAGCCAAGGTTTGGTAGAACAGCAAATGCACACACGGCTGGGGTTTTACCACCACAATGCCCAATTGATTGCTGCTATACAAGCAGAAGAGGACCGCCACCGCAAAAAAGATTTGTTGATTGATCCCAATACCTTGTATGACTTGTATGATGCGGTGCTACCCAATGATATATATTCAGAGCGGCAACTGCGTCAATGGGTGCAGCAAAATGGCGATACAAAGTTACGGTTTACTGATGATGATCTGTACCTGCGCCAAGCACCGCAAGATCGGGCAGTTTTGTTTCCTGAAAGCATACAAATTCGCAACTTAAAGCTACAGTTAAGTTATGAGTTTCAGCCAGGCACGGATACCGATGGCGTAACCGCTCACATACAGCTGCCTTGGTTGAATGCGCTGAACGCCAATGATTTTGAGTATTTGGTGCCTGGTTTATTGCCAGAAAAGTTGGCAGCTTTAATCAAAGGATTGCCTAAAAGTATTCGCCGCGGATTGTTTCCAATCAAAGAATATGCAGATATTTTGAGTGAGTTATTGGATCACAACGAAGAATTTTACCAACAGTTGGTGAAGCTGGTATTCAAGAAAAATGGTTTACAAACTGCCGTGGAAGATTGGCAAGCCACTGAATTAGATGACCATTTAAAGTTTCGTTTTGTGGTCTACGATAAACAAAAGAAAGTTTTAAAAAGTGGTCGTGATTTTAATGCCTTACTCAATGACTTCAGTCGTGAGGCCAATCGAAGTTTTCAAAAAACAGCATCCAAAGCCAATAAAATTGATGGCGCCAAAGATTGGGTGTTTGGCGAATTGACTCAACAAATTAAATTAGACAATGGTTTGTTGGCTTACCAAGCAGTGGTCGATCAAGGAGATTGCGTTGGTCTGAGGTTATTTGAAAATCGGCACCAAGCATCACTCAAACACACCCAAGGCATCAAAAGATTGTTGGCGATAAAATACCCCAAAATAATGAAACAATGCCAAAAAGTTCAAGTCGGTTTGAAAGCTGAAATGGCTTGGAGTGCATTGGCAAGTGAACACAAGTTGATTGATGAACTGATTGATGCTTTGTTAGAAAAACACATCAATTCAAGTGACTGGATTGGCAACCAACAACAGTTTGATGCCCTTGCGGATGCGTTGAATAAACAACTGTATAAAAATACCTATGACTGGGCACAAAAATTGACACCAGTGATGGAGCAATGGTATCAAGTGTGGCAACAGCTTGATTCTAAAGGTGATTTGTTGACTGAAGTGACTTACAACGACATGCAGTACCAGTTGGATTATTTGGTTTATGCAGATTTTTTGCACCATGTGCGTGCAGCTGATTTGGCCCATTACCCCAGGTATTTTAATGGCCTGTCCATGCGTCTTGAAACAGCCATTCACTCGCCACCCAAAGAAGCTGAAAAGCTTAAAGAGTTAGCGGTGGTCAGTCAGCCGTTTTATGATTATTGTGACCAATTGGATGAGTTCACTGCTGCACATCAAGATTTTTTGATGTTACTAGAAGAACTGCGAATTTCACTGTTTGCGCAAAGCTTGGGTACCAAGCAAAAAGTTTCGGTTAAGCGCCTCAAACAAGCCTTTAAGGCGCTGTAAAAAATCGACAACAAAATCAAGGTGTTTTATTCGGCTATAAATCACTGTTATTGCCATTGCAGTAACAAGGTGCAAAAAAACATGCTGTTGTCGCATAAAGCTAATCAGTTAGGACAAACCAAATTACCATGTACTGTAGTGGGCGTGCGTAAGGTCAATTCCAAGTTACTTTTCGATTAACTTAAAAACCACGGTTATTCTACGGTAACTGATTTGGCTAAATTACGTGGTTGGTCCACATCGGTGCCACGCAACACGGCGACATGGTACGACAGCAGTTGTAAGGGCACATTGAACACTATGGGAGAAGTGAATGAACCACTGGCTTCCATTTCAATCAAGTGGTTGACTCGGTCCTTGAGTCCGTGTTGACTTTTGTGGTCAACAAATACATACAGCTCACCACCACGGGCCCGAACTTCTTCAATGTTAGACTCCAGTTTTTCCAGCAGTTCGTCATTGGGACACACGGCAATGACTGGCATTTTGTCATCCACCAAGGCCAATGGGCCGTGTTTGAGTTCGCCAGCGGGGTAACCTTCTGCGTGGATGTATGAAATTTCTTTGAGTTTCAAAGCACCTTCCAAAGCAATTGGGTAATGTACCCCACGACCTAAAAACAGTGCGTTATCACGACGCACAATTTTTTCAGCGATGACTTTGATTTGGTCACTCAATAACAGCGATTGGTTGATGATGCCAGGTAAAGTCCGCAATTGCTTGGCCAAGTTCTTGCGAATGTTGATGTCGATGTCTTTGATTTCTGCCAGTTTCAGCGTCAGCAATGCCAAAACAGTCAGTTGCGTGGTCAGGGCTTTGGTAGAAGCCACGCCGATTTCGGGGCCAGCATGGGTCAGGAGGCACACATCGGTTTCACGGTCTAAGCTCGATTCAGCGACATTACATACCGCAAAAGTAGACAAATAACCTGCGGTTTTGGCAAACCGCAAGGCGGCTAAAGAGTCGGCTGTTTCACCCGATTGTGAGATGGTTAAAAACAAGGTGTTTTTCGGTACCACTGGTTTGCGGTAGCGGTACTCACTGGCAATCTCAACTTGGGTTGGAATTTGAGTGATGGCTTCCAACCAATAGCGCGCCACCATACCTGCGTGGTAAGAGGTGCCACAGGCGATGATGTGAATGTTTTCTACCTGTTTCAAAATGGCTTCAGTGGGTTGATCTATGAAGTATTTAGAAATTTGGTCGTTGTATAGACGCCCTGCTATGGTGTTGGCCACTGCGGTGGGTTGTTCATGGATTTCCTTGAGCATGTAATGGGCATAGCCGTCTTTCGTCAAGGCATCAGATGACATGGTCACTGTTTTAAGTTCCCTGGTGACTGTTTGTCCAGTTGCACCAAAAATTTCACATGAGTTTTGAGTGATTTCAACCACATCGCCTTCTTCTAGGTAGTAAAACTGGTTGGTTTCATTGATCAATGCCTGTACATCCGAAGCCACATAGTTTTCCCCATCACCTAAACCAACCACCAATGGGCTGCCCTTGCGCGCAGCGATGATGCGATTTGGATCTGACATACAAGTAATGGCCACAGCATAGGCGCCTTCTAATTCACCAATGGCTTGATGACTGGCAGCTGAAAAGCCCATCCCTTGGGCTTGGTAGTAATGAATCAAATGAACCAGAGTTTCGGTGTCAGTGGCAGATTTGAATACATACCCCGCAGCCGTTAGCTTTTCGCGCAATGGGCGGTAGTTTTCAATGATGCCATTGTGGACCAAAGCTATGGCGTTGTTTGAGTCATGCGGGTGCGCATTGGCCGAGGTGGGTTCGCCATGAGTGGCCCAACGGGTGTGCCCAATACCAACAAAGCCATGCACAGGGTTGTCAATCAGTTCTTGTTTGAGGTTGGATAATTTACCGGCTTGTTTGCGAATTTCAATTTTATCGCCGGCCACAATGGCTATACCGGCTGAATCATAGCCACGGTACTCTAGGGTTTGTAAGCCATGAATAATGAGGTCGACCACATTTCGATTGGCGCTGACTGCTACGATTCCACACATGTTATTTTTTGCTCGGTTTTTGCCAGTGTTCGACTGATTTTTGTCTAGTTCTGGTTAAAGTTAATTGATTGTCAGGGGTGCTTTTGGTGATGGTTGAACCAGCACCAATGGTGGCATTTTCACCCACTGTTACTGGGGCCACCAGTTGGCTGTCAGAACCAATAAAAGCGCCATCTTTGATGGTGGTGGTGAATTTGTTAACGCCATCATAATTACAGGTGATGGTGCCTGCCCCGATGTTGACATTTTGGCCGATGATGGCATCACCCAAATAAGTCAAATGACTGGCTTTGCTGTTTTGACCCAGGGTGGTCTTTTTGGTTTCAACAAAATTACCTATTTTACAGCCAGATGCTAATTTTGTGCCAGGTCTTAAGCGTGCAAACGGACCAATTGAACAAGCCCCAGTGCTCACCACACCATCTAACATAGAATGTGGTTCA
The DNA here is from genome assembly GCA_947502595.1 of uncultured Marinicella sp. Lineage (GTDB taxonomy): Bacteria > Pseudomonadota > Gammaproteobacteria > Xanthomonadales > Marinicellaceae > Marinicella. Next base: position 68,473 of record CANNAM010000008.1, read on the forward strand.
ACCACTGTGCCAGAGGCCAGTTGGCAGTTTCGTAAAACCACATGGGCGCCAATGATGACGTCGTTACCTAGGGTGTTTTTACCTTCAAACAACACGCCTTTGTCAATCACCACATCCTTTCCACAGTTTAATTCGCCACGAATGTCCACTGATTCGGGTTTAATCAAGTTTACCCCTGCTTGCATCAGTTGCTGGCGTGTCCTGGTTTGCATCAAGTCTTCCAGCACCGCCAGTTGTTGCATGTCATTGGCCCCCTTCACTGCGTTGGCATCTGCCAGTAGTTTGGCTTTGAATGGTGTGCCATCGGTAGCAGCTAAACCTATCACGTCGGTTAAATAGTACTCTTGTTGTTGGTTGTCGTTGGATAATTGGCTCAACCATTGTTTGAGTTTATCAGCGGGTGCTTGGATGATGCCAGAGTTGACCTCTTTGACTTGTAATTCGGCATCGTTGGCGTCTTTGTGCTCAACAATGGCAGCAATGTAATCTTTGTTTCTGATGATTCTGCCATAGCCGGTTGGGTCACTGAGCTCCGCAGTCAATACAAACTGTTGATTGCTGATGTTGGTGAGGTCGGAGGTTTGTACCAGTGGTGCATCTCCATATAAAACCAAAACATCTTCGTTGTCATGTAGAAAAGGCACCGCTTGCTGGACGGCATGGCCGGTGCCCAGTTGTTGTTGTTGGGCAGCCCAATTAACCGCTTGATCTTGAAAGTGTTGAATAAGTTGCTCACCTTGGTGGCCATACACCATGGTGATTTGTGCTGGATTCAGTGCCTGAGCCAGTTGCAGTACATGGTCTACCATTGGTTTGCCGGCCACCTGATGCAATACTTTTAATTTGTGGGAGTGCATACGGGTGCCAGCACCTGCAGCCAAAATCACCACATGCAGTGGTTTGTTCATATAAAACCCCGGGTATTTAAGTGCTGTTTTGGTGAATGCATTGGCTTCAAGTTATTCGGCTCAGTGAATGAAAGCAGTCATTATAATTCATCGGAGCCAGAAGCCAAAATCAATGCCGCAGAATTTACTGGCAGACTGTGTCACGATGCGACTGTCGCTGGTTGAGGATTTTTGAAGGCCTGGGCTTTTTGTTTGTGTCTGATGGGTTGTCTGAGTTGATAAATATAGTTTAAGCGTGTTTGATGGGTCTGGATATAGTCACGGTGCTGTAAAACAGACAGTAAATCGTCTTGCCATAGGCGTTGGTTGTTTTCGAAAATAATACATTGCGGCAACAAGTGATTGGGTGCGTCCATTATATATGGAATCAAAGCGCGATCTTCTGCACCTTCAATGTCACACTTTATCACATCCACGCGTGACAGCTTAAGTTTGTGTATTGTCTCTAATAAAGTAACACAGGTCACTTTGATGCTGTTTTGTTTACTTGGATTATTCAGTAAAGAGCTGGCACCTAAATTATCATCATCTAAGAACAATGAAAATTCACCGCTGCAATCACTGATGCCCAGTTGCAACAACTCTACTCGAGGTGTGTCACTCATTTCAGCAGTGGTTGCGGCTAAATTAAATGCCAGCCGTTGGTGCACATCAGGGTTAGGTTCAATGGCAACCACCACACCCATGCGCTTCAGCTTGGTGGCTGCAAGGGCCGAATAAATGCCTACATTGGCGCCAATATCAATCATCACACCATCTGCTGCCAATGAATCCAGCATGACTTGGCGTTCTATGGCATCCCAGCGCCAAGGCATGAACACAAAACCACGTTCTGAGATGTTGTCTGTCAGCTGGCAGCGCATTCGCACTTTTCCTATGCACAAATCCAGCGGCAATTTGGCTTGACTGAGCACTTGTTTGCGCAGCACTTGAGCTATCTGCTTGCTCAACCAATTGGCTGGCAAGCGCTGACACCAAGCAATTTTTTTCAAGGTTTTGTGGTCCGGTGTATAGGTGCCAAATGGTTGCATGGTTTATAATTTCCTGCCCAATTTATTTTCAATTTGTTGGGTTTCCCAACGGCCACCGAATGGACCAAAAACCTGAAATGTGATCAAGCCATGCACTGCCAGTCCTAGAGTCCATCCACCGCATAACCATAAAGTTTGTGGGTGGCTGAATTTACCAGTGATTAACAAAGCCAGTAAAAACACTGCGAATATAAAGAGGTGTCCGTAGAACTCTTTGCTACCTTTGATGGCGCTGATGATTGCAACTTCTGCTTGGTTGATTTGTTGCTGGTGTTTGTTGCCCATATTTATAGCCTGAAATGATTTAAACAACCACTCACTGTTGTTGACTCTGTTGTTTTTGATACATCTTGTACCAGACATGATGTGCCATCCTCTGGTTATTATAGTGCAGCCAAGGACTGAGTTGTGACTGATTAATTGTTATATGAGGCTGATAATAATGTGGTTTTGTTCAGTGGCTTCGATTAAAGTCATAAGCAGTTTAAACCAAGTTCAGCAAATTAATATGAGTCGAGTTTTTGTGGATGAACAATTGTCTTGGGTGATTCAGGCTAAATGTGTGCTTGATGATGCGCAAATACCTTGTTATATCAAGAATGAGTTTGCTTCATCAACTGCGGGTGAAGTGCCCTTCTTGGAAACTTGGCCTGAACTGTGGGTGCATAAGCAAACAGATTCAATCCGAGCTAAACAATTAATTGATGCATGGCAAGCAACATTGAAAGCAACACAAGATACCACGTTTGAGCCTTGGAAATGTTCCCAGTGTGGTGAGTTGAATGAAGGTAACTTTGCTTTGTGTTGGTCCTGTGGAAAGGTGTTGGACCCGATAACGGATTAATTCAGCATCAATCGTTTGATTCAAAGGCGTCTTTGAAAATCAAATCAATATTCCATTTGACCAGTGCACGACAAATTTGTGGCTGGCTCGCGGCAGTAAAATCAAAACGGATGCGATCAGTGCCAGTGGTTTGAGTTGGTAAAGTGAAGCTGATAGCGCCATTGTTATCCGAATTCAAATTTTGTGAATAACCGGTATTGGGCCCTTGCGTTACTTGCAAAGTCACATTGCGACTTGTGATGGGGCTGCCATTAAGGTCATGCAAGTATAAGGGCAAAGCCGGGTTGTGGTTGTCGGCGTTTAAAATTTCGGTAAAAAATCGGGTGTGACAATAACGACTGATGCTGGTAATTTGATTGATGTCAATGTCGGTATTGATGGTTTGAAATTCGCCATCTGGCCATGTGATTTCAATGTGGTTGATTTGGCTGTCTGTGCCAAGCCCAAAATGCTGGGTCAGGGGGTTATTGGAGACATAGTTATTGCCAACCGTGTGTTCGCGCAATTGAGTTGATGTTGGCGTAGCGACTGAAATTTTGGCATGGTAGGCATAGGGGTTGCTGCCGGTGTCAAACAGTTTAATGGCAAGGTGGTTGTGGCTGTCATCACTGAGGTTTTGGTACAGGCGGTAGGGGGCATTATTTGGCATAACTAAAATGTCAATGTCTCCGTCAAGGTCGTAATCAACACAACTGATGCCACGGCCTTGACCGGTGTGATTTAAGCCGTTGGCCACTGCTGATTCAGTAAAAGTGCCGTCACCATTGGCCATGTACAATCGCGCCGGGTCTTGGTGAAAATCTTCGGCCAATATTGGCGTGGTAAAGCCATTCTCATGGTATATGTCCAGCTGTCCGTCGTTGTTGAAATCAGCAAAGCAGGCGCCCCATCCCCAATAACCATAACGCAGCCCAGCTTCATCGGTGGCATCCTCAAAACCGTCAACAGGGTTACCCGTGCCGGTGTTCCTGTACAAGCGGTTGCCTGACACGCCCCAGTTGGCTTCTGCCACGCCATCAGGGTCCCAAATGCTGGTCACAAACCAGTCTAAATCACCGTCATTGTCATAGTCTGCAACTGCTGCACCCATGCCGTTTTCATCGGTTATGAATTGGGGTTGTAAAATTTGGAAGGTATAAGGGTAGCCTGGTGCAGAGGTGCTGTAAAAAATGCGGGTGGTGCCAAAGTCAGAAGTGAGCAGCACGTCCAGGCGTCCATCGTTGTTTATATCAGTAAGGTTTGGGGTGAATGTCCACTTTTCAAAGTTGGCATTTTGTGTGGGGTGTAAATAAGCCCCTGAATTTGCTGGTCCGGATGTGGCGTCGGTGAAGTGGCCAAAGCCGTCGTTGTTCCAAAACAGTTGTTTGCTGGTGGTTTCATCGGCGCTCCAATGAGTCATGACCAAATCCAAATCGCCGTCATTATCCAAATCACCAAAAGTGCCTGAATAACTGGCCATGCCTGAAGTGAAACCTGAGTTCATTGATTCTACAAAGCTGCCATTGCCCAAGTTAATAAATAATCGAGGTCGATTTTCTGGGCTGTCACCATTGTTGGTCATTTGACCTTCTTTGTTGACTGAGAACACCAGTAAGTCCAGATCAAAGTCACCATCTACATCAGCAAACACCGGACCTGAGCCCAAAATATCAAATAAGTCTACACCCGCAAAAGTGGCCACATCAACAAACTGACCTTTGCCTTGATTGCGGTACAAAGCATTGTGTTGGTTGGCCCCACCAAGCAGATAAAAGTCAGGGTAACCATCAAAATCATAATCCGCCACTGCGCCCCCAGCCCCAATCACCGTTGGTTCCCCTTGTCGTTCAGCTTGATTAGAATGGCTTAAGTTGATGCCACTTTGTGCGGTTACCTCTTGAAACAGTTGTGCTTGAACTGAGTTCGATAAAAGCACATAAAACAGCCCAGCTTGGATGATTTTAAAAGTCATGATATGGCAATTGCTCAATCGGACTTGGTTGCAACCCAAGGTGGGTATTTTGCTGACAGTCAAGCGTGGCTTTATCAATCATGCGCTGCGCAAGTGTTGGTATGAAATTGCAGGGTTGTTGATTGATTGGCATTGTGAAGCGTAAAAACATTAAATAACGTACTGGTTATAGCAAAAACGACCTGCTGAAAGCAATCTCTATTCAAGTAACTGCAAGAAATTGTGTTGAATTTGTGCGCAAATTCAGGAAACACCCTGTACGGTTGCTGATTTGCGTTGCAGTTACTCTATAACTATTTCTTTGGCTGGTGGTCTCAGGTTGTACTGTGATGCCATGACTGCGCCATAAGCGCCTGTGTTGGCCACTAAAATGATGTCTCCAGACAGGGTTTTCGGCATTTTTCGGTCGATGCCTAAAATGTCACCGGATTCACACATTGGTCCGACTATATTTGCTGTGTATTCAGTGGCTTGGGATAAATGTGTTAAGTTCACAATGTTATGCCACGCGCCGTAAAGTGCGGGTCTGATCAACGAATTCATTCCGGTTTCTATGCCAATGTAGCCATGCTTGTCTTTCCATTTGGTTTGAGTGACTTTGGCCAGTAAAACCCCGCAGTGGGCAGTGAGAAAACGTCCAGGTTCCATCCACAGCTGGGTGCCTGGGTGGGCTGTTTTGAAGGCCAGTAGTGCAGAGTTCAGTGCATCTATATCCAGGCCTAAATCGCCAGGGTTTTCTCTTATACCTAAGCCACCACCCACATTAACAATGTTGGCATCTGGAAAATACCCCAAACAATTGCCAAGATATTCAGCTATATTGGACCAGTTGTTGTGATCTAAAATGCCGCTGCCGGCGTGTGCATGCAGGCCTATTACTTTGATGTGGTGGTTTTTACACCATTGAGCAATGGGCTCAATATCAGTAGCAGGGATGCCAAATTTTGAATGGTTGCCGGCAGTTCGAACATAGCGATGATGACCGCTGCCATGGCCTGGGTCGAGACGCAAGATGATGGATTGATGGCTGAATAATTCAGGGTGATCAAATAACAAACTTGGGTTGTCAATGGTTACATAATAGCCTTGCCTCAAGGCTGGCTTGTATTCTTCTATTGGCGCAAAATTCGGGGTAAACAAAAGGGCATCAGCTGAGATGTCAGTGCAGCTGTCTAGTACCCTGTTGATTTCACCTGGTGAAACAGTTTCAAGACTCACACCATTTTGATGAATGAAGTTCAATAATGTTGGGTGTGAATTGGCCTTGCAGGCATAAAAGAATCGATCCACCGCTGTGATTTTCTGCAACTGTTGAATTTGCTGTTTAATGGTTGGTAGGTGGTAAACATAGCAAGGTGAATGTTCAGCCGCCAGTGCCAGCAGTTCGGCTTGATAAGTTCGCCACCAAGCTTGAATTTTTCCAGGTGTTTGGGGTTTGGATTGAACCAATTCAGCCCAAGTGGGACCAAAATCATCGATTTCATTGTCTTCTATTATCAACACTTCATGCAAGGCTCGAACCAATTTATCGGCCTGGTCCTCGTCAACCACGAATGTTTGGTTCAGGTCATTGGATGATTGGCTGGTGATGTAGACTCTTTGGTCTGCAAAAGTAGCCAGCACAGGTGCAATTTTATCAGCCAAAGCGCGGATACGGTATCCGACCAGGGTGACGGCTGAGCAATTTTTATAAATTTCAACTTCACACAAAGGCGATAAAGCCGTCTTCAATCGATCCAATAGCTCAGTGGAGAGTACATTGTCCACAGCATCCAAAGAAATGGTTATGTTGGTTTGAGCGGTTGATACCAGGTCTACTGACAGGCCTAAGCTTTTATATATGTTGAAGACATCACCCATAAAACCGGCTTGGTGCCACATGTGAATGGACTCCATTGATACCAAGGTGATTTGATGGCGACTGTTGATGGCGGACACCCTGGGTTTTTTTGGGCTGTGCTCAGGTGCCAATACAGTGCCTTGTGCGTTGGGGTGATTGGTGTTTTTAATCAACAATGGAATACCGTGCTGTTCGACTGGCATAATGCAACGGGGGTGCAGTACTTTGCCGCCACTGGCAGCAATTTCACGTGCTTCCTGATAGCCTAACTCCAACAACAAACGGGCGTTTGGAATGTTGTGCGGATTGGCGCTGAATATGCCATGAACATCGGTCCAAATTTCTAACCGCTGGGCAGCCAGTTTGACTGCCATATAGGCGGCACTGGTATCAGATCCGCCGCGACCCAATAACACGGTCTTGCCATCTGCATTGCTGGCAAAAAAACCAGGCATTAAATAGAAATTTTCTGACAGCTGGGTGTTGATGTTGGCGTCTGCTTGGACTTCGCATTTGGCGGACAGAATTTGTGCTTCCGTGTTTCTTTTGTCTTGCTTTGAGCTGATCAGCCATTGTTTGGGGTTTAGGCTGTGAACTTCAGTTTGTTTTTTGAGGTAAGCCAGGACAATTTGGTGTGTGCTTTGTTCGCCCAGGGCCAACAGTTCAGCTTGCTGCCAAATATTCAGAGAGTCATTAAGATCCAATGACCGCAGCTGCTGTAACTCTGTGCTGATGACTTGGATGTCAATGTCAAGCTGGTCAGCAAGCGCACTGATTTTTTTCAGAAACATGGAGAATACTGATTGCTGGGTGGTGATTTTTGTGGTCAATAGGTCTGTGATGCCTTGGGCAGCTGAATGCACCAGTACAACTTGATGGCCCTCAGCAACTCTTGTTTTGACTACGTGTAATATACTCAGCCATTTTTTGGCACTGGAAACGGAAGTTCCACCAAATTTCAACACCACCCATGAGTTCAAAACATTCACCTTTTAAAGAGGTTAAAAAAGGTAAACTTTAGGGAAAAAGGAAATTTCATGCAAGTAAAATCGCTTGGATTCGGATAATATACTTCTAGGTTTAAAGACATTGAGATAAAAGATATTTATGATTGAGTTGACGAAATTAAATTGGCAAGACGTTAGGTGGCAGTGTGATGCCAAGCAATTAGGCTTTAAAACAACCAAAGAAGTTGAGCCTTATGAGGTTATTGTGGGGCAGGAAGATGCTTTGGATGCCTTGGAATTTGCAATTGAGTGCAGGGCCTATGGACAAAATGTTTATGTTCGTGGCCTCAGCGGTGCGGGTCGAATGAGCATGGTGTCAAAAATTTTAGCAGAAGCCAAGCCACAAGTTTCAGAAAAAACAGAACATTGTTATGTGGCTAATTTCAGACAGCCTGATAGGCCGAATTTAATCAGTTTGCCAGCCGGTCAAGGCAGTCAGTTTAAGGCAATGATGGCGACTTTGAGCAGCTATTTTGCTGATGAGTTAACCAAAGCTTTGGAGTCTGAGTCTTTGTTAGAAGAGAAAAGTCGTGCTGAAGAAAAATTACAAGCAAAAATCAAAAAGTTGACCGACCCCTTTGAGAAAAAATTGGCTCAACACAACTTGGCCATGGTCAATGTCAACACCCAGCAAGGTCAACAAACCATCATTGCACCAGTTATCAATGATGAGGTTATAGATCCCAATCTCTGGCAGCAAAAAGTGGCTGCTGGGGCAATTTCAGCAGCACAACAAAAAAACCTGATGCAAGCACAAAAAACGCACAGCAAAGAGCTTGAGGAGATGGGTCGCAAAGTCAATGACATCCGCGAGCAAAGCATCAATGAAGTTAAAGGTATGCTTGAAATTCATATCAGTGGTTTAATTGATACGGCCATGAAAGCCATTAAAAAAACCTTCAAGAGCCAACAGGTTTTGGGTTTCCTCAGTGCAGTGAAAGCCGATTTAATCGAACAATTTTTTTATAAGAAATCGAAGAAATTTGATCCCAGAGAACGCTATGGAGTGAATTTGCTGTTGTCACTGGAGGCGGATCAAAACTGCCCGGTGGTGGTTGAACGGGTACCTTCTTTACAAAATTTACTAGGCTCAATTGAAAGTAAGTGGGGTGAAAATGGCCCAGTTTTGGCAGACCACATGAGTATAGTCGCTGGTTCTTTGTTGCGTGCAGATGGTGGTTATTTGGTGTTAGATGCCCGCGATGTATTGGCCGAGCCTGGTGCTTGGAAAACCATGATTCGCACCATCAAAAATGAATTGCTGGAAATTGTTCCGGCCGAAATGAGTTGGCCTTTTGGTCAACCGTCTTTGAAGCCAGACCCAATCCCGGTTAGCATGCGGGTGATTTTGATTGGCGATGCGAGCATTTATTATTATTTAGATAATCAGGATCCAGACTTTCCAGAATTGTTCAAGGTATTGGCAGATTTTGATTCGGTGATTGAGCGCAATCAAAACGGCTTTGAAAGTTACGCAGGAATCATAGCCAAAATTATTCGGGATGATGGCTTGATGCCGTTCAATGCTGAAGCTGTGGCTAGATTGATAGAGCATGGTGCCAGGGTTTGTTCACAACAAGGCAAGTTAACAGCCAGGTTTTCTCGGGTTGCAGATTTAGCCCGTGAAGGTAATTATTTGGCCAGTAAAGCCAACAAAAAAGTGGTGACTGGTGAGCATGTAGTGCGGGCCATTGCCCGCACTAAAAAACGCGCTGGATTGCCTTCGAGAAAATTCCAAGAAAGGCTGCAAGACGGTACCATTAATTTGGAAACAGCAGGTTTAACAGTCGGCCAAATCAATGGTCTGGCTGTTATTCATGCAGGGCCAGTGGTCTATGGCTTTCCCTCAAGAATCACCACCACCATAGGTGCAGGTAGGGCTGGAGTTATCGATATTGAAGGCATGTCCGGTAAGTCAGGTTCTATACACACCAAAGGTTTCCATATTTTGGGTGGTTTGTTGCGATATATGCTGCCGGTTGAGCACCCTTTGACATTTTCAGCATCCATTGCTTTTGAGCAAAGTTATGGTGGGATTGATGGTGACTCAGCATCAGGTGCAGAGTTCTGTTGTTTAATTTCTGCATTAACGCAAGTGCCAATCAACCAAGGTTTTGCAATGACTGGTGCCATAGACCAACATGGAAGGGTGCAAGCCATCGGTGGTGTTAATGAAAAGATAGAAGGGTTTTTTGATACCTGTAACCACCGTGGCCTAACTGGTCAACAAGGGGTGATTATTCCACTGTCAAATGCTGGTGAACTGATGTTGCGCGCTGATGTGCAACAAGCGTGCAAGGAAGGTAATTTTGCTGTGCATGCAGTGAGCCACATAACTGAGGCCATGGAAGTACTGATGGGGCAGCCGGCTGGGGTTTTAATTAATGGGGTGTATGCCGAAAATACATTAATGGATCAGGCCATGAAAATGGCTAAAAAATACTGGCAAAACACGCAAGCCAAAGGTTAGAATTGTGACCCGCATCACAAAGGCTTGATTATTTTTTAAGAAAACGCCATATCTCTATGATATTGCTTGAACTTTTAAAATCAATTTGATAGTATTATAGTGGCGGGAAACTATTTCTAATTCAGCTTGTCTGAATGCATTGGAATTAACATTGAGGAAGCAGCTGTTGTTTAAAACATTTATCAAGATAACTGGCTTAGGATTACTGGTCTTAAACGGAACTGCTTGGGCTGATGATTTAAAAGCATTCAAACCATTTGATCTGGCGGTAAACAAAGTGGCTTCATCCTCAAACCTGCCGTTTGGTGAATTTGATCAGAGCACTTTGATAGGCACTGAATTTTCCACTGGTTTTGATTTTTTGTCACCGCAAAACAATGGTTATCACTTATCTAAACGCAGCCAAGGTGTCTTTGGAGATGAATTGGTATTGGGCATGAAGTTTGCTGATTGGCTGACTCTGCGTTTGAATGTGATTGAAGACAATAATTCAACCCAACTGTTTTCTCGGGTACATAGTTTGAATCTTAAGCCGTCTGATTCTGATTTGGCTGGTTATCAGTTTGGTGTCAGTTCAGTCATGAGCATCAGCAACAATTGGCGCTTGGGATTTGATTTAGGTAAAGGTCGGATTGGCGGTGATTTGCTTGGATTGTATCAAGATCAGTTAGAAACCACCTCATTGGGTTTTGGTATCAGAAATAAAAAGTTTGGTGCAACTTTTCAATCAGATTTTATGAATTCCGAATCAAACAGTGATATAGATCAAGCCACCATGGATTTGCAAGTCGATTGGCATTTCACTAAAGATGGCACCATTTCATTTGGAGCGCGTCGCAGTATCAATGAACACACCGCTACTAATACATTAGATCAATTGTCAGGAACTGTGCCTTACATTAAATTTAAACATAATTTATAGTCTCATCGAATTGTTCATACAACGCCCTAAATTCAGGCAATTGGCAGCAGCTTTGGCGCCAGCATATTCCATTTATTTGTTTGTATACTCACGATTGACTCATCAATTTATGCCAAGTCCTGTATTGTCAAAAGACCAAAGTTATTGGGTAGCCAGCAGATTCAATCAAGGCAGCATTAATAAGGGCTATCAAATATGTTGTTTAATACTCTTCATGATTGTGCTTTCTGCTTGCCAACCTAAAGTTGGTATTAAGCCATACTCAGAACCTAATTTGGTTGATTTTACTGAGATAAATACGTATCAATTTACCGGAAAAATATCCTTTTCAGATGGTCAAGAAGGTGGTTCTGGCAGTGTGCGATGGCGTTTTTCAAACGGTTCAACCGAGGCAAAAATCAAAGCACCTTTGGGCAGTAAGAGTTGGCAAATCACAGCAACTCAAGATGGTGCAGAGCTGCGCAGCAATGGAGGTGAAGTTTACCGTGGACATTCAGCTCAAGAGTTGCTTGAACAACAGGTGGGTTGGTCAGTGCCATGGCAACAGTTGCGTCAATGGGTGGTTGGGCAACCGGGCGATGCAAGATTGGCAACAGTCACCTGGGTGGATCAAGACAGTTATCAAATTATTGAAACCGGTTGGGTGATTCAATACAGCAGGATAAAACCTCATTTAGATGGTTTTTTACCACATAAAATGGTGGCCAGAAATGGTGATTATTCAATCAAACTAAGCATACGGAATTGGCAGTGAAAGACAATTACTTAAGTGCTCAATCAATACTCAGTCCGGCGAAAATAAATTTAATGCTCAGAATCTTGGGTCAAAGAGGCGATGGTTACCACCAACTACAAACTTGTTTTCAGCTACTTGATTGGGGTGATGTGATGACTTTTGAGCGCACCAATGAATCCGGCAGTAACCAACTTCATATCAGTGGATTTGCTGAACTCGAGCAACAAGATAACCTAATATATAAAGCAGCAATGATGCTTAAGCCTTGGGCTCAGAATGAGTCTGACTGGACAGTTAAAGTAGAAAAAAATATACCCTTGGGTGCGGGTTTAGGTGGAGGCAGCTCAAATGCTGCGACCACATTGAAGTTTTTAAATGAAGCGTGGCAATGTGACTTAAGCCTTAATGATCTGCTCGTCATGGCTTTGAAATTGGGTGCAGATGTACCAGTTTTTGTATTGGGTCGTAGTGCTTTGGCGAATGGTATTGGTGAGATTTTATCCCCAGTTAAGTTCTCAACACCTTATGTACTGTTGCTGTTCTCTGATACCCACATCAATACAGCAGAACTTTTTAAAGTACCTTCCTTGGTTAGAAATCAAAGGCCGCTAGAGGTGGATGTATTGCAACAAAAAACCTTTTGGATCAATGATTTTTTCCCTGTGGTTTTGGCAAATTACACATCAATAAATGTTGTTTACCAAGCATTGAAAAATGCCATGAATCTACGCTTATCCGGGACTGGTGCCACCATGTATGCTTTATTTGATGATCGCAAGGAAGCTGAACAAGCGCAACAAATAGCAGTAAAAATATGTAATACAATATTGGTTGAACCCAAGCCATATTTGTAAAATATCTGAAGTGGTGTATATCAGTGTGGTTTTATTATTTAAAAAAACCACATAAATTTAGATTTTTGGCTTTGCATTAAAAATTTATCTGGTTATAATATGCCGCCTTTGACGCAGATTGTAATGCGTTAAGAGCTCAGAGTTGCAGCGTAAAGTTGACTCGTGAATTGGGATGTCGCCAAGTGGTTAAGGCACCAGGTTTTGATCCTGGCATTCGAAGGTTCGAATCCTTCCATCCCAGCCATATTTTTGTGGTGCCTGCGCCCAGCGCGGGCACTCTTGTATCTGAGGCTAAATAATGTTCGATCGTGGTATTAGGTTGTTTTCTGGCAACGCCAACCCCGCATTGGGCCAAAAAATTGCTGATAATTTAGGCGTTCCTCTTGGTCGTGCAAAAGTGGGCCGATTCAGTGACGGCGAAGTTGCGGTAGAAATCAGAGACAATGTCAGGGGCCAAGATATTTTCTTGATACAGCCCACATGCAGTCCCACTGCAGATAACTTCATGGAGTTATTGGTGATGGTTGATGCATTAAAACGTGCTTCTGCCAGAACAGTTACCGCAGTCATCCCTTATTTTGGCTATGCCAGACAAGACCGTCGGCCACGTTCCTCGCGGGTACCAATCACTGCAAAAGTAGCGGCTAAAATGATAGCTGCTGTGGGCGTAGATCGGGTATTAACTGTGGATTTACATGCTGACCAGATACAGGGTTTTTTCGATATTCCTGTAGATAATGTGTATGCTTCTCCACTGACCTTGGCAGACATGTGGCAACGTTTTGATAGCAAGGATGTAACCATTGTTTCGCCAGACATTGGTGGGGTTGTTAGAGCCAGAGCCATTGCCAAACGATTGGGTTGTGAATTGGCAATCATTGATAAGAGAAGGCCAAAGCCTAACATGGCAAAAGTGATGAATATCATTGGTGAAGTCGACAGTAAAATTTGTATTTTGGTTGACGATATGATTGATACAGCAGGCACATTGTGTGCCGCCTCAACAGCATTAAAAGAGTGGAATGCCAAAGCAGTCCACGCATATTGCGTACACCCAGTATTGTCTGGTGATGCGATAAAAAACATTGAAAATTCAGGCTTAACTGAACTGGTGGTGACTGACACCATCCCATTGCGCCAAGAAGCCCTGGATTGTAAAAAAATTCGTCAATTGTCTGTCGCAGAAATGTTGGGAGAGACCATTAGACGCATAGCCAACAGAGAATCTGTTAGCTCTATGTATATCGATTGATAGGTTTATATCTAGATCGATTAATTATGTCCTGGTCGCAAGGACATTTAACTGAAAATAGGAAATTATTATGGCAATTTTTAAAGTAGAAGCCCAATTACGTGAAGATGTAGGGAAAGGTGCGAGCCGCCGCTTACGTCACGAAGGCTTGGTTCCGGTTGTATTGTACGGTGGTGAGAGAGATCCTGTGACCCTGTCATTGAACCATAACAAAGTTTTACGTTTGACTGAAGATGAAGGCTTTTTCTCAAGCATTATCGAGTTTTCTGCCGATGGTGGTAAAAAGCAAAAAGTGGTGATTAAGGATGTACAAAGGCATCCTGCTAAACCAGTTATTATGCACATGGATTTTATGCGCGTAAATGAAAACCGCGAAATCATGATGCTTATACCGTTACATTTTATCGGTGGTGAAGAATCTCCAGCTGGTAAGTCAACCCGTGTCATGATTGACTACCAAATCAATGAAGTTGAAATCACTTGTTTCCCAAGAGATTTACCTGAATTCATTGAAGTGGATATTTCAGACTTCAGTGCTGGTGATATTTTCTACTTAAGTGATTTAAAAGTCCCTGAAGGCGTTACCTTAACTGCATTCACTCATGGTGATGACGAAGCACATGACGATGTTATCGTTGCAACTTCTGCCATCAGTCAAGTTGAAGAAGACGTTGATGGTGAAGAAGCACCAGCTGCAGATCAAGTTGAGTCTATTGAGCAATCAAAAGACGATTCCGCTGAGTAACAGCTAAAATTGTTTGAAGGGAAGTGAGTTATTTGCTTCCCTTCAAATTTTAATCTTAAATTCAATATGCAAGTAATTTTTGGCTTAGGTAATCCAGGCGATAAGTACTTAGCAACCCGGCACAATGCAGGATTTTGGTATGTAGATGCCTTGGCTGCTGCTTATGATTGCCAATTCAAAACTGAAAAAAAATTCAAAGCACAGATTGCGACATTGACGCTGATGGGGCAAAAACTGTGGTTGGTTAAACCACAAACCTTTATGAATTGTTCAGGTCAAAGTGTGATTCCATTGATGAACTTTTACCGCATACCAGCGGAAGACATATTGGTGGCTTACGATGAGCTGGATATCCCTGCCGGTACTGCAAAGTTGAAACGTGGTGGTGGGCATGGCGGACACAATGGATTGCGAGACATCATTCCAGGCATTGGCCCTGACTTTAAACGCTTACGAATAGGTATTGGACACCCGGGTGACAAGTCAAAAGTGACGCCATGGGTTTTAGGTAGGCCATCAATTGACGATCAGATATCGATAGCAAGGTGTATCGACAAATGCGTCGCTGAAACAGCAAACCTGATCAAAGGTGATTGGGATCGTGCAATGAAAAATATTCACACTGTTTGATTCAAAAAGTCACCAACTAACTGCGAAAAGACCACTTGGTCGACCAAAAAAGCATCATGACCCTGTATAGAATTGGTTACTGTCAGTTGGCTATTACATGCTATACCTAATAGTAACTGATGTAATTTTTGCTGCAACTCAACTGGAAACAATAAATCTGTTTTGGTGCCCACCACCAAAGCTGAATCAAGCGTTATGCCTTGAAGCGGATTAATGTCTTTAGATTTGGCATAGCGGTAGCCATCAAACCAGTCCATGGCCCGAGATAAATATAAATAGCTGATTGGATCGAATTTATGGATGAATTGGTTGGCGTGATGTTCCAAATAACTTTCTACCGGAAATTCAATACCAAAGGGATGTTCGGGAACTTGTTTTAATGACCTGGGAAACCGTTCACTCCATTCAGCTGCAGAGCGATAACTAAGCATTCCAATTTTTCTGGCAAATTTCATGCCTTCCTCAGGCCAGCTCGCTGCAGAATAGTGACCATGATTAAAATTTTCATCTTTTAAAATGGCCTCTCTTTGTAGCGATCTGATGGCGGTACTGAATGGAGGGGATGCCATACCCGATGCCAAATGAACCAAATGGCGTGCGTAATCAGGGTGGTTGAGTAGCAGTGCCAAAGCTGACATGCCCCCCATTGAAGGACCAATTACAGCATGCAACTGATCAATCCCTAGGTGTTTGCAGAGCAGTACCGATGAATTGGCGATGTCCTCAAGGGTTAAATCAGGAAAGTCAAAGCGGTAGGGTTTACCTGTTTTAGGGTGAGGTGAACAAGGCCCAGTGGAACCTTTGCAGCTACCCAAAGAGCTGGCACAAACCACAAACCAACGATTGGTGTCTATGGCCAAACCTGGTCCTATCATGTATTCCCACCAGCCTGCAGTGTCTTGGGGCGAATGTCTGGCTGCATGTGAGTCTGTAGATAGACCAGTTAAAACCAGTAAGCCATTGGACTTGTCGTCATTCAGCTTGCCCCAAGTTTCATAAGCCAACAACCCTTGTTCAAGTTGCCCGCCGCGATGAAACTTAAAGTTATTTGGAATATCAAATAGTTTGAGATAATTGGCCATACTGTCCCCAAAAACAAACGGCCATGTTAATAACAGGCCGTTTTTATAATTGATTCATTGTATCAAAGTGGTTATGTGATAAAAAGATTCTTTAGGTTAGATTTAAGTGGCATTTCTGAATCGCCTTACATATATTGCAATGGCTACCATTATGGCAGCAAACACCAGCCCATAATAAATATTCGCAGATGTAAGACCATTCAACATTGATTTAATCAGCTCAAGTTTGGTTTGATTGCTGGCATCGAAATCAATATTCTCGAAATCAAACCCCAGTCCAGAAGTAAAAGGCGTGGTGGCTTTCGCCAGCAAAATGCCGACAGTTTTAAACACCCCAATTTTAAATACATTGAATTCAAATATAGCGTTGTACCAATACCAGACAAAACCAACCATCATCGGCACAAATACCGCCAACAGGAATGGTCTGCGTTTGGAAAATGAAGAGGCAAACAACAACCACCCATAAACTGGCATCGCCCACATGGCTTGTACAAAACAGCCAATAGCAAAGGCGCCCCAATTGCTGATAAAATCAATATTACTCCACAGGATAACAAATGGGTTCACGCCATTGATGAGTAACAATAGGCTCAGTACAATGAAAAAAGCCAAGTGACTGAGGATAACGCAAGCAGTAAATACCACTGGCACCACCACGGTTGCTGTTATTAACTTGGACAGCACGGTTTGGGTATCAGATATTGGTAATGACTTCCAAAACAGTATGCTGCCGTCCTTGCGGTCATCATATAGGCTGCCAAGTAAAAAGAAGAATACAATGATAAACAACACCAAATGATAGATAGATTCAGTGGTAAGCATGAATACATCAATCACAGTAGATATTTTTTCAGAATCAATACCTTGTAGCGCTTGACCGCCCAGTTCAATGGCTTGGCCATTACTCATGACCTGGTCGAAGCGTTCTGTAGTCAGGTAGCCCAACAACAGCACCACAATGGTTACAGCACCAATAATTAATGGTGTTTTGAGAAAAGCGCCACGGTGCTCCCAATACTCTCTTTGTAACAAAGCTACGAATGTTTTCATGCTGACTCCCCTTCTTGCATCAACGCCACAAACAAATCGGAAACCGAAGGCCTCTGAACCTCTCCCAATGTTTCTATCACGTCTCGCGAAGTGGAATGAAACAACATGATGTATTTACCAAACACCTTGCGCATGGTCAATGGATTATAGGTCATGGCTTGTTCATAATTTTCTTGGTTGACCATAACCTCAAAATAAGATTCATTCAATTCATCCATGTTGGCATTAAGGACAATTTCTCCTTCTCGAATAAATAACACATCAGTTAAGATGTGCTCAATTTCCTCTACTTGGTGGGTGGTGATGATGATGGTTCTTTCATTGTCAAAGTAATCATTGAGTAAATTATCATAAAACCGTTTGCGAAATAAAATATCCAAGCCCAAAGTAGGCTCATCTAATACCAAAAGCTTGGCATCGATTGACATAACGATGGCCAAATGTAACTGTGCAGTCATGCCTTTGGAAAGTTCTTTGATTTTATGGCTTAATTTGATTTTGGTTTTACTTAAGAATTGTTTGGCTTGTTCGATGGAGAAGTTGGGATGGGTGTTTTCGGTGAAGGTCAACAGTTGAGATACTTTGATCCACTTGGGTAAAACCGCCACATCAGCTATAAAGCATATTTCCTTCATCAAATCTGCACGACGTTTATAAGGGTCAATGCCCAGGACTTTCAACTCACCTTCGCATGAATCCAGGCCAAGCACAGATTTCAGTAAGGTTGTTTTACCAGCGCCATTAGGACCAATTAAGCCCACAATTTTGCCTTTATTGATGTTGATATTGACATCTTTTAAAGCCTGAAAGCTGCCATACTTTTTATACACGTTTTGTGCTGTTAGTACATAACTCATTGATTTCTCCCAATTACTTTTAACGAGCTGATTAATTTTTCTGTGTCTAGTTTCAAGTGTTGTATTTTAGTCAGTATTTTAGGCCAGTCTTCGTTGATGAATAGTTCGCTTTCATTTTTCTGTACTGTCTTAAGGGCGCCTTGTTGCACGAACATGCCTAAACCTCTTTTTTTCTCAACTAACTGTTCATCTACCAATAATTGATAAGATTTTGAGACAGTAATGGGGTTGACCTTGTAGTCTATTGCAACTTGCCTGACTGATGGCAGGGCTTCACCTTCAGGAATATCGCCTGACAGAATCATGTCCCTGATTTGATCCTTAAGCTGTAAATAAATGGGCTCTTTGTCATTCCAATTAAAGCCCATGTTATTTAACCACCTTGGGCAAAAATGTACTGTTAATTTGGTGCATGGTTATGGCATTGTTTGGTATTTCATCTGTAACATTAAGTTCAGGTATTTTTGTTACAGTCAGAACACTGGGTGTCATGGCATAGCCCAATGCCACTGAAGACAACAATGATATAAAGAACAAGGCAATAACCATAATATTTATTTTAAATTGTTTCATAGTACACCTGTATTTCGCTTAGGTGTATTACTATACTACAACACTACCAATATAGTCAAGTAGGTCAAAAGTCATGTTCGATTACATGCCAACTCCATTCGCAGGTTTACCGATAAGCAGCAAGGCTGCCTGGAACTTTATATAAAACGCCCTTTTTCAGTACCTGTTCTTTACGAAAATTCTCAGAAAACAAAAAACAATCTAATACATAAGGTAATTCCTTGTTAAGTTTTCCGCTCTCCGACAAAGCAGTTGTATTGATGCTTATATCAGTGGTTTCGGTGGCGAATGTAGTTAAGTCTGGTAATGGTGTTTGCTGTATCTTTAATGGCGCTAAGTCTTGAATCGCTAATTGACAGCTTAATTTATTGTCTTTTCTGCTGATTTGGTGACGATGTGAGACGCGCAGTTTCAGGGTGTTTTGCGCTACATCTAAAACCACAATCTCAACCAATGGAGGTAAATTTTGAATGTCTTTGCGGGTTACTGAAGAGCTGCAGTTGGCTAAAATTATTAAACCGCTGATTAAGGTAATTGATAAATATGTATGTCTTTTGTTCATGATAAAGTTTGAGTTTTAGGGTCTAATGCATCTTGCAGTGCATCAGAAAAAAAGTTGAAGCCGATCACCAGTATAAACAATAAAATAGAAGCAGCCAGAAAATTATTAAAATAGCCTGCCTGGAAGTCATTGGTGGATTCAGCAATCATTAACCCCCAGCTGATGCCGCTTTTAACCCCCAGACCTAAAAAACTTAATATCACTTCGGTTTTAATAGCAGCTACAAACACCAAGGTGGCTTGAATGATGATCAAGTGATTGGTGTTGGGGATGATGTGGTGAATCAGTATTCGCAGTTGGCTTAAACCCATTGCTCGTGCTGCTTCAACAAAATCAGCTTGTTTTAAACTGATGACTTCAGCCCTAATGATGCGAGCAATGTTGGTCCAAAATACCGCTACCATGGCAATGTGCATGGCAAAAATATGTGCTTGCATGGCGTAGGCAATGGCTGCCACAAACAAATAAAATGGAATTGAATCCAGCACGCCCATCAACCATAAAATAATGGCATCTTGCCATTTATGTTGGAAGAATCCTGCCAAAGCGCCTAATAGTACGCCCAGTAAAGTGGCACAAATGGTCACCACTGTGCCCACTTCAAATGCCACTTTTGTGGCATAAATACTGCGTACAGCAACATCTTGTCCAATCGCATTGGTGCCAAACCAATGTTGCCAAGAAGGCGGGTGATTGAACTGGTTTGAAATGCTGCTCCATGAGGTGCCCCAGATGCCTAACCAAACGCCCACTGCGATGGTGAAATAAATAAGTAGCACCAGCATCCCAAACAAGCCCAGTTTATCTTGTTTAAGGTGCTGCCAAGACTTACGCCACAGGGTGTAGTTGGGGGGATTGGTCGGTTGCTGACGAAGTGTTGAGTTCATATTGGTTGCTGTGCAATGCGCGGATCAACCCAACGGTATAGAAGTTCAGCCAACAACAAAACCACGATAAACAATACCGCTGTCAATCCTACGATGGCTTTTAAAATGGGTTGATCACCTGCAGTAATGGCATCAAAAGTAATCAGACCTATGCCCGGAATTCCAAAGTAACTCTCTATCAATAAAGAGCCACTGATAACCAGCAATGGAATAGAAAATAGGATTCGGGTGATGATGGGTATCAGGGCATTTTTAAGCATGTACTTATAATAGATATGCCGCTGATGATGACCAAAAGCTTTGGCAGTAACGATGTAATTCTTATTCAATTGCTCAACCAATACAGCACGATAAAAACGTGTGTTGTAACCCACTGAAACAAATACCATGGCAGCAGTTGGTACTGTGACATAGTTCCAGTATGCCACCCAACTGAAGTTGCCATGTTGGTCATAAACATGCCATCCACGCACCGGAAACCAGTCCAGGCCATGACTGGATGAAAAAATCATTTGAAAACCAATGATTACAATTAAAAATGAAATACTCATGCCAATAACAGCAGCTGTCATGATGCTTTTGTCTTGCCACCGACCACGGTGCTTGGCTGCTTGCATGGCTAAAAATAAAGCCAATACATTGCCCAGGATGAAACCTGGTAACAGCAGTTGCAAAGACACTGGAATGGCGGTAACAAGCATGCCTGCAACAGGCTGATCATTAACCATGGAATAGCCAAAATCAAGGTGCAGCAATTCGGATAAATAATTGAGGTAACGTTGCCAAAATGGTTGGTCATAACCGAGCACCAATCGCACTTGTTGAATGTCTTCAGCAGTGGGATTTTTGCCTAGCAATTCATAAGTTAAATCTGGGCCAAAGTAAACCATCAGCACGAAAGATATCAGGGTGACACCAAATACCAATGGAATACCGCCGAGTAATTTTTGACCGGCAAAAACCCAATTATTCATTATTTGATATCCACATACCGCAGGTGAAAACCGCCAACTATTTCACGGTCAGGGAATGTGATGACATTTTTGTGCCATAAATTAATTTTATTGCGGGCCAAGCCTGAAATTACCACGCAGTCATCTATCACCATTTGGTTCATTTGTTGGTAAATGACTGTGCGTTCGGGTGAAGGTTGCATCACTGCAGATTGTTCATACAAGGCATCATAAGCTGGATTTATGTAATTGAAGTTATTTGAGCCTGGCGTTTGGTTGGGTCCGTAAAACAGTTGTAAGGTGTTTTCAGCATCTGGGTAATCTAGAGTCCAGCCAAGGAAGAAAAATTGAGCTTGACGATTTTTAATGGCACGATTGAAATTGCCAAAACTGGGGTAAGGGTGGTAATTAACTTTTTGATTGGAATAGCCGATTTGAGTCAGAAATCCACGCATTTGTTCAAAAAATTGTTTTTGTAACACACTACCAGTCACGTGGTATTCAAAACTGGGTAAATTGGCTGCTGTGAACTGATGGGCTGCCAATAATTGCTGAGCTGATTGGATGTCGGTGGTAATAGATGCCTTGCTCAAGTCAGGATCATACTCAGGCACGCTGGGTGGAATGATGCCAGGGAATACTGTACCTAGTCCGAAATAAAATGCCTGGTTTTTTTGTTGCCAGTCATGTGCCATACGGATAGCGCAACGCAATGCTTTACTTTTGCTGTCATGTTCAGGGTCTCCATTTAGTCCAAACACGGGATCGGCCATATTAAATCCATGGTACACAAACCCAGCCTCCATGCCGTAACTGTGGTGGTAATTGTTGCTGATTTGTGGATGCAACTTAATCGGCTCATTACTCATCAGTACGGTGTTTTGTTTGTCTTTTGGGACGGTGGTGTATTGTATTTCATTGCCTTTGGTGAAGGATTGCCAGCGTGAGGCAGATTCATTGATGAAATGTACTTCAAGTTGGTCAATGAATGGTGGGGATTTACCTTGCAAGGTGTTGATTCCATATTGCTGATGAAGGTTTTCTGAATAACCTTCACTGTTCAAGTCTAAGGGTTCTTGACGAAATGCAGGGTTGCGAGATAAGTAAGCAGCTGCTGAGTCAAATTGATCCAAAATAAATGGGCCGGAGCCAACGGGTTGGGAGCCAAACTCTGGGCCTAATGACTCAACCACTTCACGCGGTGTAATGGCAGCAAAGCCCATGGCCAACGAATAAATGAATTGTGGGTAAGGCTGCGTCAAGGTGATTTGAATGGTGTAGTCGTCTGTAGCCAATAACCCTGGAACTGGCTGGTCATATATAGCACCTGCTTGTTTCCACTGGTCTAGCCCGATGATTTTATTTTGCCAAAGCCAAGCGCCAGTAGCGGCATTCTCAGGGTCAAAAGTGCGTTTAATCGAATAAACAAAATCTTCAGCTGTAACTTCTCTGCCCTGTCCATTTTGAAATGCAGGGTGGTTGTGGAAGTGTACACCAGGTTTTAATTCGATGGTGTAAACCAAACCATCACTGCTGATGGTCGGCATGTCTTTGGCTAAGTTGGGCTTCAATTGATAAGGTCGTGCCAGGTATTGGTAACTGTACAAAGTATCAAAAATGTTTACCACCAGCATGTTGCTGTATACAGATGAGGATTTAATAGGGTCTAAACTGGTTGGTTTGCCATCAATAGAATGTCGATAGACTTTCTTGCCATCAACAATCGAAGAGGCACCTTGTGGAGGGTTGTTGCTCTCGTCAGATTGACAGGAGAATAGAACAGTTGTAGCGACTGTAAAGAAGCAAATTTTAAAGTATTTCAGCATGGTCGAGACTTTTTTACTGGACAATTATTATAACTGCTGAAAATGCTGTGGTAAACTGAAGTTATGCATGAAAAAAAGTCTCAATTCGATTCATTTAAAGCGTTTTACCCCTATTATTTGGCAGAGCACAGCAACCTCATATGCCGCCGTTTACATGTGGTTGGATCTATTTTGGTTGTTTTGTTGGTGGGATTCACAGTGTTGACTCAGCAGTGGTATTGGTTGTGGCTGGTTCCCGTTATTGGCTATGGCTTTGCCTGGGTGGGTCATTTCTTTTTTGAGAAAAACAGACCTGCTACATTCACTCATCCTCTGTATAGTTTAGCCGGTGACTGGGTGATGTTTTGGCAAGTGATTACTGGAAAAATAAAATTTTGATTGGTCAAATATAATCGACTCTGAAACTGCTTTCAGCCATCAGTCGACGACAACCATTGTCCTGAAGTAACCCGCTCATTGCCACCCAAATCTTGCTGTGTTTGTACATGAATAAATCCGGCACGGCGTAAAATTTGTTGCACAGCTGATTTTTGCTGCCATCCATGCTCGAACAGCAACCAGCCATGAGGTTTTAAATAGGCGGCAGCCTGCTCGGTTATTTGTTTGAAGTCCGCTAAACCATTATCGGCAGCAACCAAGGCGCTGAATGGTTCATGTTTTAAAGCCGCTAGATGCTCATCGTTTTCAGCAATATAAGGTGGATTGCTGACAATCAAATCGAATTTAAGTGCGGGCACATGACTGAACCAATTTGATTGTATAAAGGTGGTATTGTTTACCGCATTGAGCTTTGCGTTTATGCTGGCCACTTCCAGGGCTTGGGCTGATTGGTCAACAGCAATGACCTCGGCGGCTGGGTACAGGCGACCTAAAGCCAAAGCCAAAGCACCGCTGCCAGTACCCAAATCCAGTATACTTTTGGCTGGTGTTCGACTGAATAATTTAATTGCGACTTCAAGCAATATTTCGGTGTCTGGTCTTGGTATCAGTGTTTGCTGGTTAACTTTCAGGGTTAAATCCCAAAAATTTTGTTCGCCAGTAATGTAGGCCAAAGGCAAACCATCCTTTAAAGCGGTTAACCATTGATCTAATTGTTCAATTTGAGCTGTTGAAAGGTTGTGGTCTGAATGGCTGTATAACCAGGCGTTGTTTTTTTTCAGCAGGAATGCCAACAACTGCCTGAGCACAGAATCATTTATAGGTTGTTGATATGAATTGATATGGCCGCGGTTGTTTGCCAGCCAATCTTGTATGTTTTGCAAGAAATTAACTGTTAAGTTGATTTACCCGAAACTGGCATTGAACAGACTGTCTTGTTCAGTTTGCTTGGCGCCACCATCAAATCCAGCACGGCTCAATCGATCGGCATCTAGGTCAAACTGTATGGCGTTGATGACATCGCTTTGTTGAGGGTTTGAATCAGATATATAAGTGGCTTGCTGGGTGCTGAACTGGGTTGCTACAGGTAAAGCAATGGCGAATGCAAAGGCAAAGGCCAATGTAGCAAAAGTTGTTTTTAATGGTGAGTTCATGCCCAAGAAGCTGAACCAAGATTGTTGGCTGTTGGCTATTGATTTGGCCATTACATGACTCCAGTCTTTCATGGCCAGCGCAGCTTTCATGGCTTGCGCGCTGCTGTGGTCGTTAAGTATATTCTCAACATGATGTAATCGATTTGCAGAGGCAGCTGTGGCAGATAAACAATCACTGGCATTGCTACTGGCCAGGTGTTTTTTGCTGTTGTTTTGAAATAAATCAGCCAATTGTGCTTCAGTTAATTTTATCTCTGTAGGTTTCATCATTTGCTTATCTCTTTCAGTTTTCTATCAATCGACGTTGTAGTCAATATTCAAATCTTTTAATTTTTCTTTTAAAGCTGCCATGGCTCGTTTGGATAAATTTTCAGCTTTATAAAAAGGCCAGCCGGTTAACTCTGACATTTCCTTTACTGAGTAACCTTGTAAACGCAGTTTAACGGCAACTCGACGGCTTTCTGGCAGTGATTCAATGGCTTCCAATACCTTCTGCTGTATTTCTCGATCTTGCATAATGCGATCGGGTTCAGCTTCTTGGCTGATCAGGTCAGCTTGATATGATTCACTTTCATGGTCTTGACCAGGTAATGTGACATCTTGTAAATGTCTTTTATGTTTCCTGGCTAAATCAATGATTACATTTGCCGCTGTTCTGTATATATATGACGAAAGGTTTTCTATTTCTCGGTCACTTTCTAAGATTTTAATTAAACGAATGGAGACTTCTTGGTAGACGTCATCAGCAGTGACGCCATGAATTTGTACGTTTTGGCTGTATACAGCTTTTTCGATCAAATGTTGGTGTTGGTGAAAAATTTTCTCAAGTTTTTTTCTGTTCACAATGTTCCCAAGCGTCTAGGAAAGATAATATCACTCCCTTGGTGTTCAATAGGCCGTGCTGCTTAGCATATTGTAGCGCGGTAAACCCAGAGTTGTTGACGATTTTTGGGTTGCTACCTAATTTCAGTGCTTCGTGTGCAATGTTGGCAATGTGGCTGTCATCGACTGAGTAGTTTTTACTTTTAATGGCCCCACACAATAGATGCAATGCAGTGTTGCCTTGTTGGTTTTGGCTGTTGATATCTAATTCATACTGATGAATTAAGCGCAAGGTGTTTTTGGCTTTTGCGGTATTAGAATAGTATTCGGCAGCTATGGCTACATGGTGGTACAGGCACATACCGTTGTCGTCGGTGGTGTTGATGTCAGCTCCAGCACTTAATAACATACTGACGCAGGCCTCATTCCATTGTGTTGCAGCCAAAGATAAATACGGGTAGTTGCCTGGCCCTGTGCCATTGGGGTGTGCACCATGGTTCAGCAGCAAACCCACCAATGCCCTGGAGTTGCTGATGATTGCACTTGAAAGCGGGGTGCTGCCGTTGTCTGAGCGGTGTTCTACATTGGCATTGTTTTGAATTAAATATGAAGCCACAGCTCGGTGGCCTTTACCGGCAGCATGGATTAAGCCCGTACAGCCTTTGTTGTCTGTGAGGTCGACAGGGACGCCTTTGACCTTCATTTGATTCAAACGACCCAGGTTGCCTTCAGCTATGGCAGCAAACCACAGTTGTTGATTGGGTTCGTTAGTGGGTGCTTTACGCGCTGAATGCACCCTTTCTTTGAACAACGATGCAGTGGGTTTTTGCTGGTGAGTTACTTGTGATTTTTTAGGTTGCTCAGTTGCAAATAAAGGCAATTCTATTTGCTTGTCGGCTTCAATCTTTTGAATGAATAGCTTGAAAATTGCAGGGTGTTTTTTTTCTGCCAAGCTGTAAGCTGATTTTAGTTGTTTGTTTTTACTGGTGCAATCTACACCATGTTCTAATAAAGCTTTGATAATACGTAGGTTAGGTGCATTGTGTTGTACAGCAACCAACAGTGCATTATCACCTTCTGAGTTTTGATGGTGTACATCAACGCCATGCTGCAATAGCAACTCCAGTATCGGGCTGGATTGGCTGAGTATGGCATCTAAATATGCATTCATGCCTGCGTGGTCTGTGGTGGCAATGTTGTGTTGCCCAGCCAATAAGTATTTGACCTTTTTTTCATGCCCAAGTAAGCAAGCGGTCATCAGTGCAGTCCTGCCATTTTTATCCACTACATCTAAATCACCGGTGTGCGCAAACACCAGTTCCAGTCCTTGGGTCATGTCTTTTTTATATTGGGTGGCAGCGATTAAAGGCGGGGCTATGGGTTTGTTTGGGATAATCTGCTGCGCCAATAAGTGCTTGGCGATTTTCCAACGACCATTTTTTAGCGCCACATTCAGCGGTAAAAAATCAGGGTGGTTGATGTCGTTAATATCGATGCCTGTTTCAATCAATGCAAGCAGTTGATTGAGTTGGCCTTGTCGACAACAATTCAATATTTGTTTGGCTGCACTAGATAACTGATGATTCACTTTAATATAACACCTATATGGTATGTAATTATGGGTGAATTCATGCGGCAGTTACTTGTATCGTAAAGCTTTAAGTCCATCTAATCCACTGTATTTGCCAAGCGTTTAATTGAAGGTTAAAGTTGCCGATAACCCTGTGGTGTTGTTGCGTTTAATTTCAATTTTCCAATTATACAGGTCGCACAGTCTTTTGACGATAGCTAATCCCAATCCTGAGCCTTTGCTGTTGGGTTTACCTACACGGTAGTGCCGGTCAAATAACTTAGGCAGTTCCGATTCGGTTACACCCACACCTTCATCCTCAACAGTGATGCTGTTTTTATTGATGATGATATGAACGGTGCCTTCCGTGGTGTATTTAATTGCATTGCCAATCAAATTGCTTAAAACCACTGACACCACTGATTCAGGTGCTTTGACTTGTAACCAGTCATTTTCAGTGATTTTTGTTTTAACTGGTTTTAATTTCAGTGTTGGCGCAAACCCTTCGATGATATTTTGGATGATCAATCCAGGCTGGGTTCTTTCATGTCCTGGTTGTTCTTTGCGTTCCTCTCTGGCCAACAGCAACAGTGTTTCGGTCAGTTCAGTCGATTGTTTGGTGGCACGTTCTATGCGGTTGATGCGGTCCAATTCTTTCTGGGTAATATTAGGGTCGGATTTAATCAGTTCAACAGTGCTTCGAATAACGGTTAATGGGGTTCGCAGTTCATGACTGACATCGGCATTGAACTCCTTGTCACGAATCACGTAGTCTGTAAGTCTCTGTGCATAGGCATCCAAGGCTTTAGCGACCTGTCCCACTTCATCGTCATGAAAATCCGGAGTCAGTGGCTCAAGGTGGGTGTCAGTTGTAAGGTTTTCGAGTTTTGCGGCTAATTTACTCAATGGTTTTAAGGCTTTTTTAGACACATAAAGCGCCAATAAATAAGCCAATAGCAAAAATGCCAAAAACATTACCGTAAAAACAAGTACCAAGGATTGCGAGCTGTTATCAATATGACTGATGTCATTTTTAATGAAGCCCCACACCGGTTGGTTGTTGACTTGATGTCGCTTGTTTACAGCCACAATAAAAGTTTTACCAGCTTCATTCAGTACGTGGGTGCCTTCGCTTAATTCGCCATAATGTAGGGGTAGCACTAAATGAAATTTATTTGGAGTGGTGATAAAAGCTTCAATATTGGTGGAAACCTGTTCTTCGCTGACTAAGCCAGGGTTAGAACTGAGTTTCAGCATATAGCTGTCTAAATCTTCCTGAATGGTCTGCGCAATGAAATCATTTTGAAGCCGTTGTCGGATGCTCAGTGAACTGATGGCGAACAGCATGGTTAAGAGGGTACTGAAAGCCAGAAATCCGATGATTATCCGGCTTTTTATGCTACTCCGAAAGTTCATCCGGGTCTGAAATATGGTACCCAATACCGTGTCTGGTATGGATGAGGTTCTTTTCAAAAGGTTTGTCAATGGTGGTTCTTAAGCCGTGGATGTGTACGCGCAAAGAGTCTGAGTCTGGCATTTCTTCACCCCAAACTTTAACCTCAAGTTCTTCTCTTGGTACCACATAAGGGCTGGATTCCATTAAAATTTGTAACAATTTCAAACCAGTGGGGTTCATCTTGATGGGCTGTCCAGCACGTTTGACAGTTAAACTGTCTAAGTTATATTCTAAATCTGCTACGGTAAGTTTTCGATTCAGGTTTTGTTTTTTGCGGTTGCCTAGTACCGTAACTCTGGCTTCAAGTTCTTGTAAAGCAAATGGTTTTACCATGTAATCATCTGCGCCAAACTCAAAACCCTCAAGTTTCTGTTCCAGTGTATCACGTGCGGTTAACATAATGATAGGGGTGTTTTTCTTGGCATCTTTACGCAGCTTTTTACACAAATCAAGGCCATCCATTCCTGGCAGCATTAAATCCAATACAATGACATCAAAGTCATTGGTTACTGCCAAGTGTAAGCCGGTTACGCCATCTCCTGCGTAATCTACAATATGGTCTCGGTCTTCGAAATAATCGACAATGTTCGCAGCAATGTCGGTGTTATCTTCAACAACTAATATTTTCATGGTATTTCTGTCTCGGTGGTGGTGTTTTCAATGGGATAAAAAAACCCAAGGAGTTGGTGAACGCCTTGGGAAATGTTAGATGCCCGGACAATAGTCAAATTCATTTGGAGAACATTGACGTTGGATTCATCTTACTAACATTTCTGTTAAAACTTCGTTAAGTGAAAATTAATTGATTGTAAAACAATGGCAGGATTCTTGGTAGTTAAGAATTAATTGCTGCGAGTTTGGTAGAATCCATGCTTTGTTGACGTATATTGCATAAACCTATGTTGAGATTTTCGTTGTTGTTTCTGACCTTAATAGTTGGCTTATTCTTGCTAGAAATATATGAGCCGGTCAGGCAAGCAATCATTCTGCCATTCACTGGCTTGATTGCCAGTTCCAGCTCTTGGTTGATGCAAATTTTTGACTCCAATGTCATCGCCAATGGTGATGTGATTCGCGATGCCATTACTGGTGATGCCATACAAATAGCCCCGGGTTGTAATGGGGTTGAAGCAATGATTATATTGCTTGCTGCCATCATCGCGTTTCCTGCGCCTTTGCTTTATAAATTGAAAGGTTTATTCTGGGGGTTTCTGGCAATTCAAGCCTTGAATATGGTCAGGATCATTTCATTGTTTTATTTGTTGCAGTGGGATCAAGTGTGGTTTGAGTGGTTTCACTTGTACCTATGGCAAGCACTGATAATTCTTGATGCTCTGGTGGTGTGGTTGATCTGGTTGCGCTATTTGCCTAAACCTCAAAGCAGCACAAGTAATAAAGAAACACTGGATGCAGCTTATGCTGTCAATGAAACTGACCATTAATCAGCTGATATAGACTTATAGACTTTCTGTTGTATGCCTTTCCATTAACTGGATTAAAAGCTGGGTACGTGCTGATATTTGCTGATCAATCGTTGTTTTGTTTTGCGCCATTGCTTCAATTTCACTGCACAAGTCAGCAACTTCATTGAAGCCATAACTGCCACTGGAACCAGCCAACTGGTGCACCTGAACAGTCAGCGCTTGAAAATTGTTGGTTTCAAGCGCCGCATTCAACTGCTGTACTTTGTCTTTAAAAGAGCCTATAAACTGGTTTTTTAACTGTTCAAACAAACTTTAAGTTCCTTTTAATTGCGCAGCCTAATCGACTATATTAATTGTCACTTTGGCGGTAGATTGTAGGTAGCCGTCAGTGATGGTGTAAGTAAATGTATCTATACCACACCAAAACGCAGGTGGTACGTAAGTAACCGTGCCATCGGCATTGATGTCGATGACCGTGCCACGAGATCCTTCGGTGTTGACTGAAAGCAAGGTGATGGTGTCGCCATCAGGGTCACTGTCATTGGTCAACAAATTGATGGTTTTTGATTGATTCATCATAGTAGTGTATGCATCATCAACTGCCACCGGCGCATCATTTTGAGGATTTACACTGATGTATATATTGGCTGAACTGGTGCCGCCATCTGCATCTTGAATGGTGTATGTAACCGTTGCTGTGCCAATAAAATCAGTGGCAGGAACGAACTCAATATGTCCATCTGCGCTGTAGCTCCAACTGATGTTTGCAGCACCACTGCTGGCTTCAACACCAACCAAAGTCAATGCGTCATCATCAGCATCGGGATCGCTGTCATTGGCCAAAGCATTCAAACTCACAGGGGTATTTACTGCGGTGCTTACGTTGTCATCAACTGCTGATGGAGCAATGTTATTGACTGTGATGGTGACATTGGCAGTGTCACTGCCACCTGCGCCGTCAGTGATGGTGTAGGTGAATGTGTCGGTGCCTATGAAGCCTGAATTTGGAATATAGGTAACAACATCACCGTTATTCACTACAGTGCCATTACTGGCTTGGGTGATTGAGTCTATGCTGATCACATCACCTTCATCTGCATCCGAGTCATTTTCCAGGACATTGATGACCACACCCGATGAATTGCGATTGATGCTCAGTTGGTCATCATTGGCAACTGGGTCGGCGTTCAAGAAAATAATTTCACCTAAAGTGGTGTTGGTTTCTGTTTCTTGGTACTTGTACACATCAACGGTGCGTTTATGTTGTGCTGGGTTTCTTAAGGCCCGATTAATCCAAGCCGCCGGCGCATCAACTTTGCGTTTTACCCACTTCATGGGTAAGTCTTCATCAGCGATGTCAACTTCGACATAATCTTTTTCAATGGTTAAGAACGAGATTTCTACGCGGCGATTCTTGGCTTGATCTGGTCCATCGTTGTCATAAGCTGGTTGTGATTCGCCCATGCCTTTGGTTTGGATGATGTCAGGATCTATGCCATTACTGACAAAAAATTCTTTGGCGCTGTGGGCCCGTCTGGCTGACAAGTCTAAATTGTAACTGTCGGATGCGATGTCACAAGTGTGTCCCACGATATTGATACTGCTGGCAAGTTCGGTGTCTTTGATTTGTTCAACCAAAGTTTTCAGCTCAGCCGCTGCATCTGCTCTGATGAATGCTTTATCTAAGTCAAAGAAGGCCATGGAGGACAGGTCAACTTGATTTTGAACCAATTGACGATTTTCCAGTTTCAGTTGTTCCAAGCGGTCTTCATCCAGTACCTGGACTTCTTTATCTACCATGGTGGGCAAATGGTTCTTACCGAAATCATAACGGTACATCAGGTTGGCGCGGGTGTCGTCTTTATCTACTTCAAAATCACCCGTCTTACGAATTTGTTCAACCGACAGTGCCAAGCTGTGACCGGTGTTGCGAAAGTATTTTTCTAGATTAACACTGGCAGTTAATTGGTCTGAGTCGTAATCACCTTGTTCATAATCTAAACCGCCAGTTAACCGCAGCAGTTGATTATCAAAGTATTTACCAACGCGTCCACCTAAACCCCAGTCATAAGGGTGTTCGTAATTTCTGATGATGGTCTCTATCGATTGAGACTGAACATAATCTTGGCCATCCAATTGGCCAAAAATATCAGTTGTAATGGTGCTAGATACTTGGCTGGTTAATCTTGAGCCAGTGGTGGCCGAGCTTAGGTTTACGTTCCAAAATTTATCACGGGCCTCGGCACCAAAGCCGATGGTCAGTTTGCGGTCATCAAAAGTGTTTTGATCGATTGCTGCAAAGTACTTCCAAATGCGCAAATCATCTTCATTATTAATCAAGTCACCTTGCTCTTTGGCTCCGGAAATGCGGTGGTAATCCAGCTTCAGCCCGCCCGCCCCGTCGGACAACCAAATCTCGCCCATCCAATTGCTGTTCCAATGGCTATTGAAAGACTTTAAAAAATCACCGATTAATTCGCCGTCATTATCAATACCAATACCTAAACGGGTGTCATCCCCTGCATAAGCAAAGTTGATTTGATCTGTTGACCCTGAAACAGTCCCTTGAATTTGAGCACCGGCTGTCATGCTAGTCAATGTAGCAGCCAATAACCATTTGAATTTGTGATTTTCCATAAAGCCCTCTGTTGAGAAAATGTACATCGTTCGCATTTTAACAACGGAATATTTCAAAGTCATGGCTTATTTAGTTCATTTGAATTTAAGTTTCTGGGCCTGTGGTGACTTTTGCGGCTTGCCCCAAAGGCTTAAGGGTTTTGATTAAAGTGTTTTCAATTTGGGCGGTGCTTTCATGCGGACGAGCTATGATGGCAGCAGAGCCTTGCTCTAAGGCGACCACTTTGCCTTTAAAGCCTTCCATTTGCATGTCAAAGGCAGTACCAATGGGTGAGTTGGGCATATACAGCACAGTAATTGGCTGATTCAATTCATTCATAATCACCATTCTGGCCCCTTGTCCATTCGGTGTAGGGCACAGCTTCATGAAGTGTACTTCACCCAGTTCACCCGCCATGGCAGTGTTGATGCTGGCAAACAGAGGCGCCAGTTCATCATGAGGAATTTCTGCATCTGACATATAAACTGTCGGTTCCATCATCAGTGCTTGATTGATGAATTTCTCCAAATCAGAACTGGGTTTGCTGCTAAACAAGAATACACCCACGCCCAACAGCAGCAGCACTGTGGCAGCAACCGCAAAGTGGCTGGTTTTGTAGCGATGCTGTTGTGTTTGGTACACAGATTGGTTGAATTTAATGTGTTCTGTGTGGTGTGTTGGTACGGGAATACGCAGTGCTGCCTGGATGATTTGTTCATTTTTCATGGCTTCTTGATAGGCTTTAGAGCAGCGTTGGTCTTGATTTATGGCTTGAAGGAACTGTGGGTCCTTAGAGTATGGGTCAGCAGCCAAGTGCTTTTTAAATTCAAAGAAATTCATACTTTGTTACCTATTTTGCTTTCTTTGTTTAAGTGTAAAGTGAGTTGTTTTCTGGCCCGAAACAGCTGGGTCATCACCGCACTGGGACTGATGTCTAGTTGCTCAGCGATTTCATCACAACTGAATCCACCTATCACCTGTAGCATCAGTGGTTCAGCATATTTAGGTTCTAAGTTGCGCATTGCTTGGCGGGTGATGTTGATGTCCATTAATTCATCGGGGCTGCGGGTGTGTTTATCTTCAACTTCAAACACACTGTCATCCAATGAGTTGATAATGGGTTTATGTTTTTCAAACTGGCGAGCAAATTCACGGCGTAAGATGGTAAATATCCAGCTTTTTGCTGCTTTGTCATCTTTTAATTTATCCATGGCGCGCCATGCACGTAGATAGGTTTCTTGTACCAGGTCTTTGGCCATCTGTTCATCCTTGCCTAACCAGTAAGCAAAACGATACAAGTCTTGGTAATAGATGCCCAGCAGGGCGTCAAACTTTCTTTCTTTGGTGCGCATGTAAGTAAAGACCCTGAATTAAATAATATATGACAAAAACATGACTTAAGGCATGAATTGCATGGCAGCCATTATATTTTCTTAAAATTCATAGTATGCTACTGTTTTTTTTAAAACAGAGTAGGCTGATGAAAAACTACGCCATTATAGTTGGGTTAATTTGTTTAACTGCTTGTCAAACCAAAACAGACGAAACACCCGAAGCAGCCACTGAAAACGCTGTAAATAAAACTGTCGATACTGCAGTGACTCAAGAGGACAATGATATGACCACCCAGCAACCACCCAAGGCTGAAAAAAGGCCACATGTATTCAAGCAACATGGTTCGGAGCGAATAGATAACTACCATTGGCTGCGTGATGACACCCGAACCGACCCAGATGTTCTGGCCTACTTGAATGCTGAGAACAGTTACACCGAAAGTCAAATGGCTGACAGTGAAGCATTAACCAATCGAGTCTACCATGAAATCATTGACCGCATTGTTCAGAATGATGAATCAGTGCCGTATAAACTGGGTGATTATTGGTACTTCAAAAAATACACCGAAGGCAATGAATACCCAATTTATGCCCGTAAAAAAGGCCACATGCAAGCGGCTGAAGAAATCCTGATTGATGTCAATGAATTGGCCGAAGGCCATGCATATTACGCCTCAAACAACCAAAGTATCAGCCACAACCACCAGTTGTACGCTTTTTCTGAAGACACCGTCAGTCGCCGTCAGTATGACATCAGATTCAAAGATTTAAGTACTGGCGAGATGTTGTCTGATGTGATTAAAAACACCACCGGTTCTCTGGCTTGGGCGAAAGACAACAAGACCGTTTTCTACACCCGCAAACACCCAACCACGTTGTTGCCATATCAGGTGTACCGACATGAGTTGGGTACCTCGGTTGCCGACGATGTGTTGGTATATGAAGAGCAAGACAACACTTTTTATGTAGCGTGTTACACCTCGAGATCAAATGATTACATCATGATTTATACCGGTGCGACCACTTTGACTGAAATGCTGTACCTGGATGCCAATGAGCCCAAAGGTGAGTTCCAGTCCATTTTGCCACGTGAGCCTAAACATGAATACACGGTTGAAGACTTCCAAGGTGACTGGATCATCAAAACCAACTGGGATGCGCTTAACTCCAGGGTCATGAAAGCACCCATAGGTCAATCAACGGATAAAAGCCAGTGGCAAGAAGTGGTGCCACATGATAATGAAACCTTGATTTATGATATAGAAACCTTCAAGGATTGGTTGGTACTGGAGCAAAGAAAAGAGGGCATTCGACACATCAAAGCCATGCACTGGCAAACGGGTGAGAGTAAGTTGATTCAATCGGATGAGGCCGCTTACACCATGAGCGTCGCCTACAATCCTGAGCAAGACCAAAACATCCTGCGCTATGACTACGATTCATTAACCCAATTGGGCAGCGTGATGGAGATTGATTTAGCTACGGATGAGAAAAAACAACTCAAACAAGACAAAATCAACGGCGAATACAATGCCGCTGATTACCAATCACAGCGCATGGAGATTCAAGCCCGTGATGGTGCCATGGTTCCGGTTTCAATGGTGTATAAAAAAAGCTTGGGCGAGTTGAATCAGCGGCCCTTGTTGGTTTATGCCTATGGCTCGTATGGTTCATCTATTGATCCGCGCTTCTCTTTGAGTCGCTTGTCGCTGCTAGACCGTGGCTTTATTTATGCCATTCCCCACATTCGTGGCTCACAAGCCAAAGGTCGGCAGTGGTATGAAGACGGTAAGATGTTCAATAAAATCAACACCTTCACTGACTACATTGATGCCACCAAAGCCTTGTTGGCCAAAGACATTGGTGATAAAGACCGGGTGTATGCCTGGGGTGGCAGTGCTGGTGGCTTATTGATGGGTGCCGTGGCTAACATGGATGGCATGTTATATGACGGCATGATTGCTGCGGTGCCGTTTGTTGATGTGGTGACCACCATGTTAGATGAAGACATTCCATTAACTACCGGTGAATTCGATGAATGGGGTAATCCAAAAAACCAGGACTCATATGATTACATGTTGTCCTATTCACCTTATGATCAGGTCAAAGCCCAGGACTACCCAAATATTTTGATCACCACCGGCTTACATGATTCTCAAGTACAGTATTGGGAACCTGCTAAGTGGGCAGCTAAATTACGTGAGTTAAAAACCGATGATAATTTGGTGTTACTCAGAACCAATATGGATACCGGTCATGGCGGCGCATCTGGACGATTTTCATACTACAAAGAAACCGCAGCGGATTATGCCTTTTTGTTTAAGTTAGCAGGGATTAAGGAGTAACAGTATCAATTAAACAGCCAATGTATTGAATTATTGTATTTTTGAATGTACATACTCGTAAATCTGAGTTATTTTGAAGTTTACTAATAAAGTTGCGAGTATGTATATGAAAGTCTTATCAACAATCATTGTAATATTTATAAGTAGTCAAGTTACAGCAAATGATGAGTTCACCCCCCCCATTTATTTGCAGTAAATTGGGTTGAAACGCTTCCAGAGCCAGTGCTGGTTGAATCAGTGGATGGTTTTGCAGCCGCAGTGGGAGATGTGTTTCCACTGTCCATAAATGCCGAAGCCTTTAGCTACATTGGGAATGCTGAAATTGATAAGTATTTATATGTGGGTCAAGAGATTCAAGTTTTACTGCCTGGTGAAACAAATGCGGCGATACTTCAAGTTAATAACCTGGAACAAAATATCGACGAAACCCTATTCACATATTCAGGCACGATAAAAGATGCCAACCATTCGAGCTTTGTTATCACACTACACGAGGATGTCATGGATGGACAGATTGTGGTTGAGCAGCAACTGCACACCATAAATCACATAAGCACCGAGCTTGGTCCAGTTCAGACTTTAACTTGGATAGACCGCAGGCTGATAGACAGCAGCCATTTCAGTGATGATGCCTATATTGTTGAAGGCAGGGACACTGATGTTGAGAAGACTCAAAATAATAACGGTAAGTCTGGTAGTAACGGCGGTGTGGTACGAGTTTTATTTATGTATGGCTCAGATGTGTCTAACCCAACATCATTAACTTCTCAAATTGTTGGAAAAATAAATACTGTATTCAATAACAGCGGCATTTATAATTACACGGTTTCAGTGGCTGATATAGATATTATGAACACTGATTTTGGGATTAAATGTAGAGTCGAGATTAGAGATGATATGGATAACAGAAATCCGCCTTTCTCTGATATTGATACTAAAGTTACTAACACCTATGCTGATATGGTGGTCGTGATAGCCAAAGGTGATGTGCCATTTGCGTGTGGAGGCTTCACTGGAAGAGTAGGGGGGATAGCCAATGTTTACGACCAATACGGTGGTAACAGCAACAACAGATTCGCTACTTTTTCTGATAATTACGCCTTAGGCGATTTAACCGCCATCCATGAAATGGGCCATGTTTTTGGTGGCTTGCATGATGTACTATTTAATGGAGTTACTGCATGGGCAAATAATCAGGCCATAGTATCGACTGATGTGACAGAACAAACTGTAGTTGGGGGAGTAGGACACAGTTTTCCATGTGATTTTGAACCTCCAATCAACGGCGTACCACAACAGGATTGTATCAGGAAAGAATATTTTTCTCACACAACCACTAAAACACAGTTTACTGACCTGTCACCTGTAGGTACCAGCACTCGAAACAATGCTGAATACTTTAATAACACCACACTGGCTGATATAGCTGGTTTTCGTCCTGATCCGCCTGCACCTAATACAGCTCCTGTTCTAACCAATTTAAATCATAATTGTTTTGGGATGAATGAGTTAAGTTGGAATGTGGTTAATTTAGCCAACTCCTATCAAGTCTATCGGGATGACCAAATAAATTTTCAAAACCCAGTAAGGGTATATAATGGTATGAATCAAAGTTTATTTACCAACCATGGTTCAACCGTATATTACAGAGTGAAAGCTTGTAATGAAGGCGGTTGTAGTGGTTATTCTAATGTTGTCACAGCCACTTATATAAATGGATGTCAGTAATATGAAAAAAATCAATCAATACCTCCTGTGGCTACTGATAGTGTTGCAATCAGCCCAAGCTCAACTGTTAACACCACCCTCAATTAAGCTCAATTCCACTGAAGCTCAGTCGGCTTTGCAGGGCCCTGCCATGCCTTGTCCAGACTGTACGCAGGAATTTACCAACACCATAGTCACACCGCATGCTGGTTCCTGGTATAACCCACAACAATCGGGCACGGGGTTTTTATTCGATATTCAGAATAACATCTTGGCTGGCTACTATTTTGGTTATGACGAAGCAGGAGCGCCCATATGGTCTTATTTCAGCGCCAGATTAGAGGATGGTTCTGAGCGAGGTGGGCTGTGGCAGATTCAGGCCGCTTTGTATAAGTACCAGGGCGGGGCTTGTATCAACTGTGATTACCAGGCACCTGAGGTGGTGGGCAGTTACGGTGAACTTGATATCGTATTCAATCGCTTGGCACATGCCAGTTTTTCCATCGATGGCGGTGAGGTGCAAAACATCGTACCGCTGTACTTTGGTTATGCCTTGTTGGACTATGCCGACCAAACACCGGCCTACCGCATCCCTGATTTAGAAGGTTGGTGGACGGTGTTTGATAATGAAGAAGACTCGACTTCAGGCTTGCCCGATATTTGGACATACAACAACTACATGGTGCATATTAGAAAAGGTAGAATTGGACGTTTTGATGAACTGGTTTTCTCTATGCTTTTATATGCTGGTGCGCCTGAAATCATTCCTATCGGTAATATTAAATGTAGGAATTCAGTAGCTAGTGGCGTAAACCAAACCAAATGCGAATTCGCAAACAACCCCTATTTCCCTGACTATGATATTGATCTGGCTAATATCACTGGCACCCGAATTTACGGAGAATCGGAAAATGGCGACCGTATAGAAATGATTAAACTAAGTTCAGACTCTTGTCCCAGCACTAATAATCCTGAAAACTGCATCAATACTGGTCTTTACGACTATTTAGACAATGGTGGGGGTTAAAAAATTCAGCACGCTGCACCTCTGCGTTATTGACTTGACGCAGCTCGATTTTAAGTTAGGTGCCGAGGTCTTGCCTATTGGCTGAACAATCATATCCAATATCAAGCTATCAGCTAAGGAGATTAAAGTAAACC
Organism: uncultured Marinicella sp.; assembly: GCA_947502595.1. Classification (GTDB taxonomy): domain Bacteria; phylum Pseudomonadota; class Gammaproteobacteria; order Xanthomonadales; family Marinicellaceae; genus Marinicella. The sequence goes on from CANNAM010000008.1 coordinate 107,424, forward strand.
AGGAATTGTAATGCGCTGAATTTACTTGATAATGAAATTTGAGGCTGAATATATTTTTCAGCCCCTAACTTTTAGTTATTCTTCAGTGGGCGATATTTAATGCGTTCAGGTTGTAATGCTTTACCATGGCGGTTTTTATAGTCTTGCTCATACTCAGTGTAATTGCCCTCAAAGAACTCCACATGTGAATTGTTCTCATACGCCAATATGTGGGTGGCTATGCGGTCCAAGAACCAGCGGTCATGCGAAATAACCATCACACAGCCAGCAAAGTTCAACAGCGCCTCTTCCAAAGCACGCAATGTTTCTACATCCAAGTCGTTGGTGGGTTCATCGAGTAACAAGACATTGCCACCCAGTTTCAACACTTTGGCCAACTGCAAACGGTTGCGCTCACCACCAGATAAGTGTTTAACCAGTTTTTGCTGGTCAGCGCCTTTGAAGTTAAAGCGGCTCAACCAAGCCCTGGCAGGTAATGAGTAATTGCCAATTTTAATGACTTCCTCGCCGTCACCCACTTCTTCAAATAAAGGCCGGTCATGACCCAAATCTTCACGACTTTGTGAGACATAAGCCAGTTCAACTGTGGGGCCGATGGTGATGTCACCGGAGTCGGCTTGCTCGGTACCAGCAATCATATTGAACAAAGTTGATTTACCCGCACCGTTGGGGCCGATGATACCAACTATGGCACCTTGCGGCACTTTAAAAGACAAGTCATCAATCAAGTACTTGTCACCAAAAGCCTTGGACACGTTTTTAAACTCAATCACTGAGTCACCTAAACGTGGTCCTGGTGGGATATATATTTGTGCCGTTTCGTTGCGTTTTTGGAATTCTTTGGACTGCAGTTCTTCGAACTGTTTCAAGCGGGCTTTGGACTTGGTGCGGCGTCCTTTGGCGTTAGAACGCACCCACTCAAGTTCTTGCTGAATGGTTTTCATGTGCGCTTGTTCTTGTTTGGATTCCTGCTTCAGGCGCTGTTCTTTTTGTTCCAGCCAAGACGAATAATTGCCTTTCCAAGGTATGCCATGGCCGCGGTCCAGCTCCAGAATCCACTCAGCCGCATTGTCCAGAAAGTACCGGTCATGGGTGACCGCCACAATGGTGCCAGTGAAGTCATGTAAATAACGTTCTAACCATGCCACCGTTTCAGCATCTAAATGGTTGGTGGGCTCATCCAATAACAACATATCAGGTGAGGACAGCAGCAGTTGGCACAACGCCACCCGACGTTTTTCACCACCGGATAAATGTTTAACTTCCGCGTCCCAAGGTGGTAAGCGCAAAGCTTCAGCGGCCATGTTCATGGTGCGGTCTAAATCCCAACCATTGGCAGCATCAATCTGTTCTTGTAAATCGGCTTGTTTGGCCAATAATTCGTTCATTTCGTCATCACTCATTGGCTCAGCAAATTGCATGTTGACTGCATCGAAATCAGTCAGCAGCTGCTTGACTTCACCCATACCAGCTTCGACGTTTTCACGCACTGTTTTGTCGTCTTCCAATTGTGGTTCTTGTGGTAAGTAGCCAATTTTTATGCCCGGTTGTGGTCGTGCTTCTCCTGAGTACTCTTGGTCAATACCGGCCATAATCCGCAACACAGTGGATTTACCTGAACCATTCAGGCCCAGCACACCGATTTTGGCGCCAGGAAAAAATGACAAGGAAATGTCCTTAATGATTTCACGATTGGGCGGCACAGTTTTACTCACGCCCATCATGGTATAGATGTATTCAGCCATTGTTTTTACAGTAACTATTCAAAACGCCCATGATACAAGATGGCCACAGCACTGTCTATCTACAAACACATAATGTGGGCATCAGTCTTGACACTATTTCTGGGTGATTTTCTCTGCAAAAGTTTCGGGCTTTTGTGACACGCCAGCGGTTAAGGCAAAACGCATGGCTTCTTCAAACGACCAGTCTATGGTTTGCACTTTATTGCGTTCAATCAAGATCGTGTAACCACCAACCATATAACTCATCGGCAGGTACACAGCCACCAGTTGTGGTGCTTCAGAATTGTTGGCTGTACTGGCTTCATTGGCTTGGCTTAATGAGTTGTTGATAGATGCTGGTAAGGACTGGTTGGTGATCATACCGACTAAATAGCCCAATCCTGATGACTGCATGTCAACCAACACCACTTGTTGGTCGTTGTTTTGGTTGTTATCAAACATGCCTGCCAGATCTTTCATGGCACTGTATACGGTTTTGATCAGGGGAAATTTCATCAGGTATTTTTCTATCTTGGTGAACACCCAATTGATGTAGTTGAATTGAAACAACAAGCCCACTGAAATCAAAATCAGCACCACAATAATTAGACCGCTGCCTGGAAATATCAAATGATCTAAAAAAAACGGTTCTAAGGTTTTTTGTCCCAGTTCATCAATCCATCTGACCAGACTCCATACCACCCAAGCAGTGATCAAAATAGGAAAGACCACCAAAGAGCCTTTTAACAATGGTTTAAGCAGAAAGTTTTTCATGGGCTTGTAAACAGCTAATTAGGGTCAATTATCATGCCACATTTTTACTTAAATATCTAACCCCATTGGTCATGAAAATAAGCAGACGTAATATAGAAAAATATTACTGGCTTAGGCAGGTAGTTGGATTATAAAAATGACTTCAGTGTGGTTTAAGAAATACCATCAGTATGTACATGCCAACCGAACCGGTGACCAAACAGTGACAGATTTAATCAATCCCAATGGATTGGTCTTCGTGTTAAAATGCGCCACTTTTTGTAATTAATTAATGAGTCAAACTGTGTCCAATCAAGCAAATCAAACAGCCAAACACATCAGCATCATTGCTGGCGAAATCAAGGCCAAAAGCAATCAAATCCAAAGTGCCATCGAATTGTTAGATGGTGGAGATACTGTGCCTTTTATTGCCCGTTACCGCAAAGAAGCCACTGGTGGTTTGGATGACACCCAACTGCGCCAATTGGAAGAGCGTTTGGGGTATTTGCGTGAATTGGATGAACGGCGCTTGACCATCATCAAAGCCATTGAGGAACAGGGTAAATTGACTGAATCGCTGCAGCAATCCATCATGGACGCCGACACCAAAACACGGCTGGAAGATTTGTATTTACCGTATAAAAAGAAACGCCAAACCAAGGCGCAAAAAGCACGGTTGGCCGGTTTGGAACCGCTGTTACAAAAAATCATTGATAACCCCGCAGCTGATATTGAGGCTTTGGCTGAAGCCTTTATTCACAGCGATGGTGATGATGAGTCTTTGCATGTCAAAGACACCACAGCTGCTTTGGATGGTGCCCGTCAAATTGCTTTGGAAGACTTGTCAGAAGATGCCGATTTGATTCAAGCTTTGCGTGATTGGCTGTGGGGGCAAGGGGTGGTGATTGCGAAAGTCATGAGTGGCCAAGAAACTGATAACAAAGCCGCCAGATTCAAAGATTATTTTGATTTTTCTGAAGCCGTCAATAAAATCCCTTCACATCGCATGTTGGCTTTGTTGCGGGGCCGCAATGAAGGCGTGTTGTCGATCAATATTGATCATGCTGATGTGTTGGATGATAATATGTTGACGCACCCAGCAATTGGTCGCTTGGTACAACACACGGGTTGGGACACTGAGCAATCAGAGTGGCTGAGACGCACCATTGAGTTGGCGTGGAAAGCCAAGTTGCAACTTAAATTGAACTTACAACTGCTGGGACAATTACGCGAACAGTCTGATGAGGCGGCGATTCAAATTTTTAACCGCAATTTAAAAGACCTGCTGTTGGCAGCCCCTGCTGGTGGTCAGGTGACTTTGGGCTTGGACCCTGGGTTCCGGACTGGGGTTAAAACTGTGGTGGTTGATGGCAATGGTAAATTATTGGACACGGCGGTGATTTATCCGCATGCACCACAAAAACAATGGGAGCAAGCCAAACAAACGTTGCTTAAACTGTGTCAAAAACATGGGGTTAAACTGATCGCCATCGGCAATGGCACGGCCTCGCGAGAGACCGATCAGCTGGCTGCAGAAATCATCAAACAAAACAGCTCAGGTAAAGGTGCCATTCAAGCCCAAAAAATCATGGTCTCAGAAGCAGGTGCATCGGTGTATTCGGCGTCGGCTTTGGCAGCTGCTGAATTTCCAGATTTGGACGTGTCATTCCGGGGTGCCGTGTCCATTGCTAGGCGCTTACAAGATCCGTTGGCTGAATTGGTAAAAATTGACCCCAAATCAATTGGTGTAGGCCAGTACCAGCATGATGTCAATCAAGCACAACTCAGCAAAGCCTTGGGTGATTGTGTTGAAGATTGTGTGAATAAAGTCGGTGTGGATGTCAACACAGCTTCAGCACCTTTGCTGAAGTACGTGGCAGGTGTGTCTGACTCAGTGGCCCAAGAAATTGTTAAATACCGTGATGCCAATGGCAGTTTCAAAAACCGCAAGCAGTTGCTTAAAGTGGCTCGGTTGGGCGAAAAAATGTTTCAGCAGTGTGCTGGGTTTTTACGCATCCGTGGTGGTGATCAGCCTTTGGATCAATCAGCTGTACACCCAGAAGCTTATCCATTGGTGGAAAATATGTTGGTGCACATGAACAGCCAAATTTCACAAGTGATTGGCCAGATGGGGCCTTTGAGTCAATTGAATCCCAGTGACTTCGCCAATGATCAATACGGTGTGGCCACCATCAAAGACGTGATTGAAGAGCTGAAGAAACCTGGTCGCGATCCGCGTGGTGAGTTCAAGACCGCCACTTTCGATGACCAAGTCCATGAAATCAAAGACCTAAAGGTCGGTATGCGACTTGAAGGTGTGGTGACCAATGTCACTGCATTCGGTGCATTCGTTGATATTGGGGTCCATCAAGATGGTTTGGTGCACATTTCTGAATTGGCTGACCAATACGTTAAAGACCCAGCTGATGTGGTTAAAGCCGGTCAGGTGATTAAAGTCCGTGTCTTAGAAGTGGATGCGCAGCGCAAAAGAATTTCTTTGAGTGCTAAATCAGGTGATGGCAGTCAACAAAGTAAAGTGGCAGGCAAACCCAAACAATCAAAACCGCCAGTCAATAAGTCACAAAAACGCCAAAACCAGAGCAGTCAAGGTGCATTTGCTGGTGCCTTGGCTGATGCTTTTAAGAAAGCCAAGCGGTAAAAATAACTGGCACTAAAAAATTAGTAATGTGGTTAAGCACTGAACTTCACAGTGAAGCAGTGCTTAACCATGAGTTCTTCGGTTGCAATGCCCGTCTTTGCATACCTATAGCTGTTGTTTTGCCCTAATCAGCCAAGTTTGAGCCCAAAAACATTTGAGGTTGCATAGCCTCTAATTCCCCCAAAATCTGTGAAACCCATCACTTTTTTTCAATAAATAGTCAAAAAATATAAATTTTAACGGACATTTTTAAATCACAAGCGTATTATTTAAGTATAAAAACTCAATAATCTCAGAGGGAGAACATGATGAAATACTTGACTATGATTGGTGTGCTGATGTTGGCACTGCCAGTAGGGGCACAAATTGATGCCCACGCACAGAAAATTGAACTGCAGAAAGAAGTTTTACAAGAATTGTTGGTGGAAAAACACATCACACCACTCGAATTCAACCAACGGTCAGCCAAGTTACAACGGCTAGAAGAGGCGTCTCTCAGTCAGCAACTTAATCGAAGTTTCCATGCAGAAGGTTCTGGTGGCACCTCATCCATTTTAGGTACTGTGATGGTTGGTGGTGCGGTGCAAGCCGGAGTTAATGTTTATTTATTGAGTGTGGCGGGTCAAGTCTATGTGACTTCTGACACCACCGATGCTGCTGGTGAATTCACCTTTAGTGGACTGGCAGCTGGCGACTATTATGTGTTGGCCAATGATAACCAGGATGATTACATCAATGCCATGTGGTCAAATGCAGGTGCCATTCAATGTCAGGCTTGTTCACCTGATGCCAGTAGCATCATTTCGGTTGTTGATTCAACCAATTACGGTATAGCGCCCATGGACCTGGTTGTTGGGGCAAGTTTCAATGGTCAAGTTCTAGAAGGCGTCAATCCTGTGGTCGGGATGTACGTTAATTTCAGGCACATTAATAACCAAAGTTACTACGCCAATGGCCAGACTGATGCTGCAGGCAATTACAGCATCAAAGGCGTTCCAGCTGGAGATTATTATTTAAGGGCTCAAGATGCAAGTGACATCTATATTGATGCCATGTATTCAACTGCGGGCACTGTGCAATGCTCCAATTGTGTACCTGATGTTAACAGCACACTTTCAGTGGTGCCAGGTGATGTCATCAATGGTGTTGATTTTGATTTAGTGATTGGCGCCTCATTATCTGGTTTATTGGTTGATCAAACCACAGCAGCGCCAGTGGAGACCTTAACCATTGCTTTGTATGACCCCAATGATTTGTATAACTATTGGTATGTGGCCACCACCTTTGATGGCTTTGGGAATTACAGTGTTTCGGGTATACCGGCTGGTGATTACAAGTTTTATCTGGAACCTGGTATTGAAAACAATATGCACATTCCAGAAATTTATAACAACATCCAGTGCAATGCTTGTGCCACGTTGCTGTATGACGGTGCAGGCAATACGGTGACATTGGTCAATGGTGTCAATACTGCCAACATTGATTTTTTGGTCGAGCAAGGCGCCAGTGTTTCAGGAATTTTGTTGAATAATGACTACCCAACAGAAACGGTGGCGCAATATGGTTTGGTGTATTTATTCAATGACTCTAATCGCATATTGGCTACAGCATTCTTGTATGGCACAGACTTCGACCCCTCGTTTGATGGGCAGTATAAAGTGGGTGGCTTATTGCCAGGCATGTATTTTGTTCAAGGGGGTGATTTGGGCCGAGAGTTTTTCCAACGTGAATTATTTGAAAACATCGCCTGTCCTTGGAGTGGCTGTGATCGGGGCGCTGGCGGTGATCCAGTGGTGTTGGGAGCCAATGAACAGCGCTTGGGCGTGAACTTTTTATTGAATTATGGCGGCAAAATCAGTGGCACCATCAGCGATGCGACCACTGGAAACCCAATCAGCCCATCAAATCAAAACCTGTATGTACAATTTTACAATTCAGCAGCCGAAGTGGCAGGTGGTGGTTTCATCCAGGCAGATGGCACATACATTTCGGCCAGGGCCTTGCCACCAGGTACCTATTCAGTTAGAACCGGCAGTATGTTCAGCGGTGAGTTTTACAGTCCTTATGTGATGCAGAAATATGCGCCAGGTGGCAACATCGATTGTCCCGGTGTGACCTGTGATTTAACCGCAGGAAACGTTACGGTCAGTGCCTATTCTAGATTGGACCCAAGAGACCCTACAGCTGAAGCAGCAGCTGCAACAACGACGGGTATAGATTTTGCTCTGTCACCGGGTTTCAGCTTTTCAGGCACCATCACAGAACTGAGTTCATCGGCTCCCATTCCTGATGTACATGTATTGGTATATGATAACAGTGGTAATTTTGCCAACTGGGCCACTACGGATTCAGCAGGTGATTTTACGGTGAATGGTTTACCGGCAGGCACTTATTTCGCGTTGACCAATAATGGTTCGAATTTACCGTTTATGGGTGTAAATCAAACGGCCTCAGGTGGTTGGATTGATATCTTATTCGATGGCACACCTTGTCCTGGTTCGGCTTGTGATGTGACCACCGGTGATCCCATCGTGTTAGGTGGTGGATTGGCTGGAGACGGAGCAGTAGCCTTGGGAGGCGCTGAATTTAATTTTGGTATGCAGACAGGTGGGTCCATCAGTGGTCAAATTCGCAACGCCAGCAATCAGCTGCCAGCAGGTGGCGTCAATGTCAATGTGTTTAACAGCAGTGGTGATTATTTTGGTAGTTACGAAAGTGACAACAGTGGTTATTACATGACAGTGGGCTTTCCGCCAGGCAGTTATTATTTGACCACATCAAATAATGGTGCATTAATCGATGTGAAGTTCGGTGATGATTATTGTTTTGATCAAAGCTGTGATCCCTTGGATGCTGAACCATTGGTTATCAGTGGTACTGAAACATTGGTGAACAGAGACTTCAATCTGAAACCAGATTTCATTTTCAAAAATGGTTTTAATTGATCAGCTCACCATACAGTGTTTTAAAGGCCGCGAAAGCGGCCTTTTTTTATGGCAGAATATTTACCACAATCAATCAACCGCACTGCCAGCGTGGATTACAGTATTTCTAATTTAGCAAACTTAACCGCCAACACTTTTGGTCCAATGTCTTTGAAATTAACCAGTACTTGTAAGTAGTCACCCTTGCCGCTCATATCGGTGATGACACCCTCGCCAAAACTGTTATGCCGCACACTTTGACCCATTTGATAGGGTGAATCATTGCTGGGTTTGGATTGTGTTCGATACGGCGTTTGGATGTTGGATTGGCCGCTGTAAGTTGTGGGGTGGATGTTACCGCGCAATTGTTTGACCAGTTCTTTGGGGATTTCTCGCAGGAATTGTGACGGTTGGCAGGCATTGATTTTACCGCGCATGCGCCGTGAAGTTGCATAACTGAGGAACAGTTTTTGTTCAGCGCGGGTGATACCCACATAAGCCAAGCGGCGTTCTTCTTGTAACTTGTTAAAATCTTCCATGGAGTTTTGGTGCGGGAACAGGCCTTGCTCCATGCCCACCATAAACACCACTGGGAATTCCAAACCTTTGGCTGAGTGCAGGGTCATCAATTGAACGTGCGGCTCATCAACTTTGGTGCTGTCACCGGCATCCAGGCTGACCTGGGCCAAGAACGAACTCAATGGTGTTAAGCCCAAGGCCAAGTCTTCATCAGAAATTTCAAACATTTCCGCAGCGTTAATTAACTCGTCCAAGTTCTCCAGCCTGGTCTGAGCCTTTTCTGGTGGCTCTTTGAGGTAGTGGTCTTTCAAAGCAGTGCGTTCAATGATGTCTGTGAACAGTTGAGCCAAGTTCTGCGTTTGCTCATTGGACTCAAGGTTATTGTGCTCAAGGTCATCAATCAGGTTAACGAAAGCCGCCAATGAAGTGGCTGCACGGTTGCTGAGCTTGCCGGCTTTAACTAAATTTTGTCCAGCTTCCCACAAACTGCTTTGTTGCATCTGTGCATAGTTGCGAATCATGTTAATGGTTTTTAAACCCATACCCCGGGTTGGGGTGTTAATCACACGTTCAAAACCAATGTCATCATGGCGGTTGTTCACCAACCGTGCATAGGCCAACACATCTTTGATTTCCAGCCGTTCAAAGAACCGCAAGCCACCGTAAATTTGATACGGGATGCTGCGTTTAAGCAAAGCTTCTTCAAGTAATCTTGATTGTGCATTTGAGCGATAGAGGATGGCAATTTCATCGGCTTGTGTGGTTTCCGACAATAAGCTGTCGATGGTTTCGCCGACAAAAAAAGCTTCATCAAACTCAGAGTGAGAACCGTAAACACCCAATAACTCACCTTTTTCTTGGGCTGACCAAAGGTTTTTGCCCAAGCGTTTTTTGTTGTTGGCTATCACCCCGTTGGCTGCATCAAGGATGTTTTGCGTCGACCGGTAATTTTGCTCTAATTTATACATGGCCGTGTTGGGGTACAGGCTTTGAAAATCTAAAATATGTTCTACCTTGGCCCCACGCCACGCATAGATAGATTGGTCATCATCGCCCACCACCAGAACTTTGTTGTGCTTACCGGCCAACAATTGAATGAACGCCGATTGAATGGCGTTGGTGTCTTGAAACTCATCGACCAAAATATGTGAAAAACGCTGGCGGTATTTTTTTAAAACATCTTCATCATTAAGTAACAGCTCATGGGCGCGCAGCAGCATTTCAGAAAAGTCCACCAATCCTGCGCGTTGACAATGGTCGTCGTAGTGGCCAAAGACTTTGATCAGCGTTTGGTTGTTAAAGTCACCAAAGTCCTCAACCTCATGAGCCCGCAGACCGTCATTCTTCATGTCATTGATGAAGCCTTGGACGGTTCTCGGTGGCCATTGTTTTTCGTCCAGTTCTAAATCACTCAAACAACGACGAATCAATCGGTACTGGTCATCTGAATCAAGGATCTGAAAGTTTTTAGGTAAACCCGCAGCTTCGGTGTTGATTTGTAATAATTTCAAAGCAATGCCATGAAAAGTACCAATCCACATGTCCCGAATTTCACGTTTCAGCATGAAAGCGATGCGGTTACGCATTTCAGCCGCAGCTTTGTTGGTGAAGGTGACGGCTAAAATACTGTAAGGTGAAACGAATTCAGCCGAAATCAACCATGCGATGCGATGCACCAACACCCGAGTTTTACCGCTGCCTGCACCGGCCAAAACCAGTGCATGCTGTGCGTCCGTGGTTACTGCTTCGGCTTGAATCTCATTGAGGTTTTTGAGTATGTCTTCGGTGTTTAATGTCATATGAAAAGGGTTAAAACTTGCGGTTGATTGTCATTTTAGGATCAAAGTAATTGTTGCGCGTGGGTGGCAAAATCACGTTCAATTGTAACGCAATCCTGGCCTAACTGATGGCGTAAGTCTTGTTCAATAGTTGTTAGACCTTGTGGATTGATGGGGTAGTGGATAGCTATTGGCTGATCGCCCTTTTGCACGCTGATGGCGACCACACCAGCCTGCGGGTGTGTGTAGTGGGTGATTGCAGGTTGCTCAGTGTGACTTGCCTGGGTGGTGGTTGCAGTCCAGTAACTGTTTTTAATCAGGTTTTTTTCAAATTCACCCAAACATATTTTGTCTTGTCCAAACGGCCAAGTGTTGGCTTTGAATGGTTTGATTTCGAGTCCATGAACACTGAAAGCACCTAAGGACAGCCGTTGTGCCATCAGCCAGTTGATGTAATCTTCACTGTTATTGGTGGCAAAATATTGACTGAATTGTGACCATGAGAAGAAGGGTGTAAACAGCAGATGATCGACCAGGTAAAAGTGGTTGTTGGTTTGGGTTTGTACCGCGGTTTTCGGCTGTTTGTTGACCAAGGCCATTTCAATTACTTGCCACAAGTGTGACAAGCCCAATTGCTGGTAATGGTTGTGCATCATCGCCACCAAATCTAGGTAGGTCATGTAGTTGGCGTGCTTGATGGTGGATTTAAATGTGTCAGTCAATTCGGCATAGGTGGGTGGAGATACCATGCCTTTGTGCATCAATTCTGCTTCAAACCTCTCGGCCAAATCCAAATCGTGGGTGTACAAGCAAAATGGTAAGTGCAACAGGTTTTGGGTGGTGGGCTGTGGTTGTAAGCCTTCTGGCATCTTGCCTGCATTGGCACCAATCGACAGCACTTGGTCGGCATTGAGTTGGCCTTGTAAGGCAGCTGAGGCGTATTGAGTGATGCTTTGTTGAATCGGGAACTTAGGTTGCAGCAGTTGTTCAGAGGCAAAAGCAGCACCACAAAAAACCAACGCCGACTGTTGCGTGACTTTCAAGACGGCATTCAAGTCCCTGGCGACCAATGCGGTTAAGTCACTGGCTTGGGATTTATTCAGTGTGGGTGAAATTGAGTCTTGGCATTCTATGGTTAACATGCCATCGCAGGTGTATGGATACTTCATCGCGCTGCTTCAGTTGGGTTCATCGTGGCTTGCTTCAACGTGGCGATCTTTGAACCACGGGGTGATCACTTGTGAGAGTTCATCGGCCCCAGTTTTACGCAGTGCAGAAAAGACCTGACACGTGGTTGAAGCGCTGAACTGAGCAATCGATTTTTTAACACTCATTAAAGTTTTTTTGGTGTCATTGTTATTCAACTTGTCGGCTTTATTCAGCAGTACATGCGAATGCAGGCCGGATTGATCTGCCCAACTCAGCATTTGTTCATCAAATTTTTTCATTGGGTGCCTGATGTCCATAATTATGACCACTCCAATTAAACTTTCACGGTTCATCAAGTAAAAGTCTATTTCCTTCTCCCAATGCTGCTTCATTTTAATCGGCACTTTGGCATAGCCATAACCAGGTAAGTCCACCAAGCGCTTATTGGGTTTGAATTCGAAACAATTGAACAGTTGGGTGCGCCCCGGTGTTTTCGAAACCTTGGCCAAGCCTCGGTGGTTGGTCAAAGCGTTGATGGTGGTTGATTTACCAGAGTTTGAACGGCCAGCAAAAGCAATTTCCATGCCGTCATCATCAGGCAGTTGGCTGGTTTTGTAAGCACTGATTAAAAACTCGCAGTGAGAAAACAGATTAGACATGCACGTGTTCAATTAAAAAAGGGTATTTTAAAGGAGTTGGACTAAATTTGATATGCTTGGAATGGGTCAATACGTTATAATACTGCGTTTTTGAAGAAACCAAACCATCAGAGGTTTTTATGCAACTAAATATGATTAAATTAATAATGCCAGCACTGCTGTTGATATCGGGCAACCTTATGGCTGCTGGGGATGCTGAAAAAGGCCAGGCTTTGTCTGCCACTTGTGCAGCTTGTCATGGCATGGACGGTAACAGTATCAATCCGATTTGGCCTAGCTTGGCAGGTCAGCATGAAGTTTATTTAGACCGTCAAATTAAATTGTTCAGAGATGGTGAGCGAGAAAATGCTTTAATGACACCAATGGTTGCAGGCCTTTCTGATCAAGATGCAGCTGATTTAGCGGCTTATTTTTCAGCGCAAAAACTGAAAATGCAAGCGGCCAACCCTGAGCAAGTTGAGTTGGGTAAAAAGATTTACCAAGGCGGTGATCAACAACGCAACATTCCAGCATGTATGGCATGTCATGGTCCCACAGGAAAAGGTAATCCATTGTCCGGCTATCCAGTTGTGGCCAATCAGCACGCAGCTTATACCGCCATTCAATTGCGTGCATATAAAGCGGGATTCACGGTTAAAAATAAAGACGATGTGAATGGTCAAGTTATGGCAGATGTAGCCCGTTATATGACTGAAGAAGAAATTGATGCGGTGTCCAGCTACATTCAAGGTTTAAAAGCTGCTCAATAACATCGGTACCAAATATATTGACTGAGTTGAAACTTTTGTCTGTCAGTTCAGTCAAACATTGAAATTTTACGAGGAATAAAAATGAAAAAAATAACCCTGTTGTTATCTATTTTACTTATTTGGGGCTGTTCACAGGCTCAAGACCAAGCCAGCACAACTGATGCAGTGAAAGATCAAGCCAAAACTGCAGTTACCAAACAAGTCGATGCAGTTAAAGCTGAAGCAACCGAAAAAGCCATTGCTGTGGCCTCTCAAACAGCTGACTACCAAGCCGGTATTCATTACCAAGTGATCAGTCCTGCATATGACACCAACAGCAAAGATGCTGTGATTGTTTATGAGTTTTTTGGTTACACTTGTCCGCATTGTGCTACATTCGAGCCTTATATGAACAAACTGCAAAGTCAATTACCTGACAACGCCAAAATCGTTCGTGTACCAGTGGTTTTTGGTAAGCAATGGGAGCCATTTGCACAAGCGTATTATACCTTTGAAGCCATGGGCATCACTGACCAAGCTCACGGTCCTATGTTCAGCGCCATACACCAACACAGAAAACAATTCAGAAGCATAGAAGAGATTGCGGCTTGGGCTGCCAGTTCATTTGGTGTGGATAAAGACAAGTTTTTATCAACAGCAAAATCTTTCATGATCGATGGTCAAGTACGCAAAGGCATGCAAATGTTGCAAGCCATGGGTGTTACATCAACACCAACCTTAATCACCAACGGTAAATATGCGCCAAATAACAAAGCCTTCAAAACCAGAGACGGTGTCATTGAGGTAACTCAATACTTGGTTGCTCAAGAGTTAAACGCAATGGGTCTGAATTAATCCAAATAATAACCCAGTAAGCTTAAGAAAACCGGCTTAAAGGCCGGTTTTTTTGTGTCTGAACTTTGGTACTATATAAGTTTTATTGAACTGGAGTATGTTTTGAGAATTGCTTTCATCTTTTTAAGTCTGTGTTTATTCGCCTGTAGCAAACCTGTCATGCAACAAACTGTTAAGCCAGCTGAGCCTGTTCAGTTGAGTGAAGAACCAGGCGCTCAAGAGGAAGTGGATTTACTGACTTACTGTGCAAGCAATCAATGTCGACAGAACGTTGAATTTTACCTACAAACCGACAACGGCTTGATCGATGAAAGCGCTGAACTATACTGGCCGGTCATTCAGGCAGACCATTCGATTTCTCTGTTGGCTGGGGAAAAACTCTATATCACCGGCGAACTCAATGACTCATCAATTATTAACTTATCCGAAGCCAGCAGTGAAGATGAAAATGCCATTTCCTTTGAGTTGACTCAAAATGAAGATGATTTAGGTATGCTGTTGGTGGTTAAAAATCCATACGATTTTGCGATTAAACTAAAAATAGACATGGTGGATTTTGCTGGAAATTTACACCCTACATCCAGTTGTCCAATTGTGGCAGGTGGCGGTACTTTTGAGATGTGGCCACACCCGATACCTGAGCTGATCATATCTGAAATCCATCAATACGATGAAACTGAAAGTCTGCAATGTGTTTATTGATTGACTGTCAGCCTGTCTTTCTTTGGATGTGGTTGATGTGCTCTAAACTTGAAAGGCGATTCATCACTTCGCTCAAATGATCAAAGTCGCGGATTTGTATAGATATGCTGATGTTCACCAACCCTGCTTCTTCATCTGGTTCGGCATGTAAGGCCATGATTTCAACTTTTAAATGAGCCAATAAGGCGCTGATGTCTTTGATCACATGTTTGCGGTTATTGGCAGTGATCCGCAGTGCGGCCACGGTGCTTTCAGCGTCATCTTCATTCCACTTTACATTAACCAAGCGATTGGGTGATTCAGATATCATGTGTAAATAATTATCACAACTGGCTTGGTGTACACTGATGCCGCGGGTGCGAGTGATGTACCCACCGATGGCGTCACCTTGGACGGGTGTACAACAACTGGCCAAAGTGGTTTTTAACGAATCCACGCCCTCAACGATTAAATTGCCGGAAAACTTTTTCGGGCTGATTTTAGTGGGGATGTGTTTTTGTGTGTGTTTTTTTGCTGGATTCAGCTGTGCATCGGCACGTCTGATGACTTGGTTGACGGTGATGTCACCAGTGGCAATCATGGCGTACAGCTTGTCGATATTTTGCAGATTGAATGACTCTAACAGTTTCACTAAATCGGCATTTTGCAGCGCAAATTTATTCAGCTCAGCCTCAAGCAACTCTTTGCCTATCAATAAATTTTTATCAAAGTCATTTTCCCTGAACCAATGCCTGACTTTGGCGCGAGCGCCAGCGCTTTGTAAATACCCTGACTGTTCATGCAGCCAATCCCTGGAAGGTTTAGCCAGTTTTGCGGTCAGGATATTAACCCGGTCACCGGTTTTTAAAGCACGAGTTAATGGCACGATTGAGCCATTGATTTTGGCACCACGACAGCGGTGACCAACTTCGGTGTGTACTTGATAAGCAAAATCGACTGGTGTTGAGCCGTAGGGTAGATCTATGACGTCGCCGGTGGGTGTGAAGACATAAACCCGTTCCTCTTGGGTGTCGGATTGGAAGGCGCCCAATAAATCATCAGCCCCTGCATTTTCAGACAGCAATTGGCGCATCCAGTTGACCTTATTGTCATAGCTTTGGTCTTGCTTAGAACCGTCTTTGTAGCGCCAGTGGGCTGCCACACCCAGTTCTGCATGTTCGTGCATTTCATGGGTTCTGATTTGCACTTCAAGGGTTTTGCCATCAACCACCACCACGGTGTGTAATGATTGGTAATTATTGCCTTTGGGCTGTGCGATGTAATCATCAAACTCTTTGGGGATGTGTGTCCAAGTGCCATGCACGATACCCAGTGTGGCATAACAATCGGCCAATGAATCGACCAAAACACGTATCGCACGGATATCAAACAAACCATCAAACTCCAAATTTTTAAGCTGCATTTTTTTATAAATGCTGAAGATGTGCTTGGGCCGTCCGGCAATGTCGGCTTTGATGTTGTTGTCTGCCAGAATGCGGGTCAATTGTTGTGAGCAGGCGTCAATGAATTGTTCCCTGTCATTGCGTTTTTCTGCCAGTTTGTCGGCAATTTTTTTGTATTGGTCAGGTTGCAAAAACCTGAAAGACAAGTCTTCCAGTTCCCACTTGATTTGCCAGACACCCAGGCGGTTGGCCAAAGCGGCATGGTAGGTCATGGTGGAAGTGGCCAGTTGTTTTTGCGTGTCCTCATCAAACTCAAGGGCCGCGCGCATCAGCACCAATTGTTCTGCCAATAATATCAATACCAAACGCACATCATTGATCATGGCAAACAACAAACGTCGCAGGCCTTCGGCGTTGTTGGATTTGGGTTTCAGTAACCAATCGGCTTGGTGGATTTTGATTAAATCAGTAAGGGTGGCCAACTGTTTTTCAGAGATGGCTGGCTCAGTTTGAGCTGACAACTCTTCTAAGCTCAGTTGTTCACTGCGAATGGCATGAAACCATGCATATATTTGAATGATTTCAGCATCGGCTTGTAACGACTTAAGGACTTCTGTGGTTTTACTCTGGTGTGCCTCAGAGCAGTGCTTATCATCTAACCACAAGATATCATTGGATTGTTGCTCAGGATTGGTCACACTTTTTTTTAAAGGGGTCAGTACCCTTTAGATGTACCTCAATTGTGTCTGTATTTAGCTCCAATTATTAAAGGGTACTGACCCCTTTAAGGAAGAAGCTCGAAATAAGAAATAAAATGAGTTGGTCTGTAAGCCGGGTTCTGTTCGTATAAATACGTGGCAATCATTCATCTGGGTCTGACATTGCTGCCAGCCTCAAGCAATCTACCCGGAAACAGTGTGGGCACACACCTATAGTTTCCCTATTTGATCTTGCTCCAGGTGGGGTTTACCATGCCGCCTTTGTTACCAAAGTCGCGGTGCGCTCTTACCGCACCATTTCACCCTTACCACCTCGAAAGGTGGCGGTATCTTTTCTGCTGCACTGGCCGTAGGCTCGCGCCTCCCGGACGTTATCCGGCACCTTGCCCTGTTGGAGCCCGGACTTTCCTCGAATTGAAATAAATCAACCCGCGATTGCCCAACCAACTCAAGTGCGTATTATTGGCTTTATGGTGCAAAATTACAAACTATACCGTTAAAAAATTCAGCATAGATTGGGTGATTTTAAGACCGATGTTAATGAAACAGTAATAGGTGGCTGTATATTCAACTGGGGTGAATTACAATGCCTTGTTTCTGATACATAGATTAGTCGATGACAGTTATTAAATTAAAGCATTTTTGGGTGTTGTTCATGTTGTTCAGTCAGTCGATTGCAGCAAATAATTCAACTTGGTTACGAATCAATAACCCCGGCAATGATGTTGTCAGTGCATTAGGTGCCGAAGCCATCCACTATGAAAATTTTCTGTGGACACAAGACGGTGCCTTGGCAAGTGGTTTAGTCAACAGATCTTCAACTCAGGTGGTGCAAATAGACCAAGCATTTCATTTCCGTGTTGATAATGAACTGATGGATTTCAAATCTGAACAAGTCCCCAGTGACCCATGGTTCAATGTTAATACCTCGGCAGTAAAAAACTTACAATTGGTTCAGTTCAAAGGCCCTATCAAGTCCGTTTGGTTAACTGAGTTAAAACAACAAGGCGCAGTTCTGGTCTCACCGTTGGCTCCATTTTCATGGTTGGTTTGGGTCAATGACCAACAACTGTCAGCCATCAACCAACTGCCTGCAGTCAGACAATCTCAGTATTTTTATCCGGCCTTGAGGGTGCAGGCTGCCAATCGAAATTTGCAGCTTTCATCGGTGCCCAGCATGCTGTTGGTATTAAGCAGTGAATTAAACCAGAGCTTGCATGCACTCACCCAAATGGGTGCCTTCATTGAATTCCACAGCCCATTCAACCAAGTGTTATCAGTGGTTAATTTACAGCTGGATGGTGCACACTATTTCCAAGCTGCACAACTGCCTGGCGTCGTTACTTTACAACAAGTGCATACCGATGGTGGCGCTCGGTCTGAGTTGAGTCAACAAACCCTGGTTGATCAATACGACGGCAGTGTGGATGCGGTACCTGGTTATCAAAGTTGGTTGGATGATGCGGGTGTTGACGGCAGTGGTGTGGTCGTTGGTGTGGTTGATGGTGGTATCTATCAAAACCACCCTGATTTAAATAATGTGGTGCAATGTACTGGTGCAGGCACCGGTCCAAGTTGTTCAGATGGCAATGATGCGCATGGCACGCATGTGGCCGGCGCCATTGGTGGCACTGGAATAAATGGGGTGTTGGACCCAGTCGGCTTCAACAGAGGCTTGGGTGTGGCGCCAGGCGTGCGCATAGTAGAACAGCGTTATGGCCCATTACTGGGCGGTGGCTCTGGTGGGATGGTGGCTGGTGGTATGTTGTCTATTTATAAAGATTCTGCCATTAATCAGGTGTTGTTAACCAATAATTCATGGGGCCCAACCGGCACACCGCAAGGCTATGACATCCCAACCATGGAACTTGATATGATCAGTCGCGATGCCAACCCTGATCTGCCGGGCAATCAACCGGTGTTGGCGGTTTGGTCAGTGATGAATGGAAATGGAGACCGTAATTTCGGTACTTGTGCACCATCATCGCTGGGTTCGCCAGATGAAGCCAAAAATCTATTTGCAGTTGGTTCAACCAGCTCTCAAGCCAGTAATTTAAGCCAAGTAGCCAACGTATTCAATGTATCGGCTAACAGTGGTCATGGGCCGGCATGTGATGGTCGCTTGGTGCCACACATTGTAGCGCCAGGTTGTTTGACCGATGCGCCCAACAGCAATAACGGCTATGGCACCATGTGTGGAACTTCTATGGCGTCACCAGTGGTGTCTGGATCGGTGGCTTTATTTTGGCAGCAGTATAAGCAACAGCATATGGTTGACCCTAGCCCAGCATTGGTTAAGGCTGCTTTTACTGCAGTTGCTGATGATTTAGTGGGCAACAATGATGCCGATGGTATGGTGTTAAGTCATGCGCCCAACAGGCAACAAGGTTGGGGGCGGCTGAATTTAGAAAACGTCATCAAGCCATTGTTGCCAGTTTACTATTATGATCAACAACATGTGTTCACTGAAACTGGCCAAAACTGGCAAGTCAGCCTGGCCGCAGTCGATCCAGCAAAGCCCATGCGCATGATGTTGGTTTGGACCGATGCACCGGGTTTGGGTTTGGGTGGTACCAACCCAGCTTGGGTGAATGATTTGGATTTGCAGGTTTCCGCAGAACAAAGTTATTGGGGCAACCAGTTTGGCAATGATGCTTATTCAACAACAGGTGGCAGTGCCGACAGCAAAAACAACATGGAAGGGGTGTTTTTAAAGGCCGATCAACACCAAGGACAAAACATTGCCGTACAGGTCGTGGCCAGTAACATAACAGGTGACGCACTCAATCCACACGCAGCAACAGCACCGCAACAAGATTTTGCCTTGGTTTGTTATAACTGTAAAGTAGCTGATGCTGTTTTGGATGTAATTTTCAAGGACGGCTTTGACGAATTTATTGACTTGATTTTTGCTGATGGTTTTGAGTAACCGCGTGGCTGTCAAAGTCGCCATATACTAATGGTGCAGTGGTAGTATCTGGCTAGTTGCTGGGTTCTTGCTGGCTTGAACTGGTATCAAATCAGCCAACAATTGAAGTATTGATGCAGATAAATTGCTGGCTATTTCTGCTGAACCGTAGTGATTGTGGTAGCAGGTCAAGTATAATGCAGGGTTTTGCTGAATCCTTGAATAGTTCTATGGAAAATAACAAACACGAGTTCCTTACATTTCAGGAATTAATCCTCAAATTACAAGAATTTTGGGCCGCGCATGGTTGCGTGATCATCCAACCATTGGACTTGGAAGTGGGTGCTGGTACTTTTCATCCTGCCACGTTTTTGCGTTCAATTGGTCCTGAGCCTTGGAACAGTGCTTATGTCCAGCCCTGCCGCCGTCCAACCGATGGTCGTTATGGTGAAAATCCCAACAGGTTGCAACATTATTACCAGTTTCAAGTGGTGCTGAAACCTTCACCGAAAAATATCCAAGAGCTGTATTTAAAGTCATTGCAGACCATCGGTGTGGATACTTTAGAACATGATGTCAGGTTTTTAGAAGACAACTGGGAATCACCGACTTTAGGTGCCTGGGGTCTGGGTTGGGAAGTGTGGTTGAATGGCATGGAAGTCACACAATTCACTTATTTTCAGCAAGTCGGTGGTTTGGAGTGTAAGCCAGTTATGGGTGAGATCACCTATGGTTTGGAGCGCTTGGCAATGTATTTACAGAACAAGGACAGCATCTATGATTTGATTTGGGCCGAAACCCCCAATGGCACCGTCACATATGGAGATGTTTACCATCAAAATGAAGTCGAGCAGTCGGCATATAATTTTGAACATGCCGATGTGCCGGCTTTATTCAATGCATTTGATGAAGCTGAAAAGGCCTGTTTGACTTTGATTGAAAAAGAATTGCCTTTACCGGCATATGAAAAAGCCCTGAAAGCTTCGCATTTGTTTAATTTATTGGACGCGCGCAAAGCCATCAGTGTGACTGAGCGTCAGCAGTTTATTTTGAAAGTCAGGAACATGTCGAAACAAGTGGCGCAAATGTATTACCAATCGCGAGAAGCCTTGGGTTTTCCAGGCTGCAAAAACAGTGTTAAAAAGGAGGCGCAATAATCATGGCTGATATTTTATTTGAACTGGGTTGTGAAGAGTTACCGCCAAAAGCTTTGTATGGGTTGTCGAAAGCCTTATTTGATGGTGTGTACCAACAATTGACAGCAGCTGGTTTTACTTATGCTGAAAGCTCAAGGTGGTACGCCTCACCACGTCGATTGGCTTTTCAGCTGAACAACATCAATGAACAGTTGGCCGATCAAAAAATTGAAAAACGGGGTCCAGCAGTGGCGGCTGCTTTTGATGCCGATGGCAATGCCAAGCCGGCAGCCATGGGTTTTGCCCGTTCTTTGGGTGTGGAAGTGGCTGATTTGAGTCGAGTTGACACCGACAAAGGTGAGTACCTGGTGTATGAAGTGTTGGAAAAAGGCATGAGTATAGAACAGGTTTTGCCAGATTATATTGAGAAATCCATTAAGCAATTACCCATTCCTAAACCAATGCGCTGGGGCAACAACGACTACAGCTTTATCAGACCTGTGCATTGGATGGTGTTGTTAAAAGACAGTGAAGTGATTGCAATGGAGATGTTTGGCTTGCAAACTGGTAACCAGAGTTTAGGCCATCGTTTTCACCACAATGAATATGTCACCATTGGCCATGCGCGGGATTATGTGCAGGTGTTGAAAGATGCGCAAATCATGGTTGATCAAGACCAACGTGAAGCCTTGATCGCCGAACAAGTCAAACAAGCCGCCGCTGCAGTCAATGGTGTGGCCAAGATTGGTGCCAGCCTGTTACAAGAAGTATCCAGCATTGTAGAAAAGCCAGTGGCTGTGTTGGGAGAATTCAGTGAGGATTTTCTGACTGTACCCAAAGAGGCTTTGATCTCCTCAATGGAGAAGCATCAAAAGTACTTCCCAGTTGAGGATAAAAATGGCCAATTGATGCCCTATTTTGTGGCCTTGGCTAACATTGATTCAAACAACCCAGCTGCAGTGAAAAAAGGCTTTGAAAAAGTCATCACCCCAAGATTGGCCGATGCGCGTTTTTTCTGGGAAAAAGACAAGAAAAGGCCATTGGCTGATAACCTTCCTTTGCTTGAAAAGATGGTGTTTGAAAAATCTTTGGGCACCCTTGCAGACAAAACCAGTCGCATTGCAAAATTAATGGCATGGATGGCTACACCACTAGACTTCAATAACAATGTAGCCAAGCGAGCAGCCGAACTGATGAAATCTGATTTGATGTCAGACATGGTTGACGAATTTCCAGATCTACAGGGTTTGATGGGTGGATACTATGCAGCGGCTCAAGGCGAATCCGATGAAGTGGCCAAAGCCATTCGTGATCAGTACTTACCTAAATTTGTCGGTGATCAATTACCGGAAACCACATTGGGCCAGGCGCTTTCGATTGCTGATAAGATGGACACCTTGTGTGGTATTTTTGCGGTGGGTAAAAAACCATCTGGCTCTAAAGACCCCTTTGCTTTAAGGCGAGCCACTTTAAGCATCATCAATATTCTGATTGACAAGCAACTTATGGTCAACCATCAAGAATTGATTTGGACGGCTTTTGCTAACTTGCCAGTAGAAGCTGATGACGAGGCTAAAAACGAGGTATTGAGTTTCTTTAATGAGCGATTGAAAAACCAGTACCAGGCTCAAGGCATTGCTTATGATGTGGTCAGCGCTGTGATTGCGAAATCACCGAAAAATTTGGTAGATTTCGATCAACGGGTACAAGCCACTCAAACGTTTAAGCAACAGGATTTTGCCAAGTCACTGATTGAAGCCAACAAACGTGCATTGAACATCACCAAAAAGTCTAAGGCAAATTTGCCTGTTGATATTTATGTCAACAAAGTCGATACCGAATTATTTGAATCTGAGTTTGAGCATGAAGTTTATAATCAGTTGAATGGTATTGAGCCACAATTGGGTGAATTGGTGACGCAATTTGAGTACGCCAAGGCCTATGAGCTTTTGACATCACTTGCTGAACCTCTGGATCAATATTTTGATCACGTTATGGTCAACGCCGATGATGACAAAGTAAAAATAAATCGTTTGACCCAGCTGGTACAAGTTAACTTGTTAACCAGTTCAATAGCAGATTTATCACAGCTGGTTAAAAGCTAAATTCTTTTCTTATACTGAATCTGAGTACGTAGGCTCAGATTCAGTAATTCACCTGAAATCCCTTATTTCTGTAAAAACACCACTAAATTGAAGTAAATTTCCAGCTTGTGCACAGTTATCTGATTGAATCATGTTCGGATTCCGCTTATTATAAAAGCGTAAGAAAAGGGGAGATTTCATGCCAATTGGCAGTGAGCTACACACATCCATCAGTCTTGAACTGTGTGATTGTGAAAAAAACGATTTGAATTTACATTCAACTCACATCAAAGTGCGCCTTCAATGATACTGCGCAGCATCACCAAGCATGTTAAAGACCAGAATTGGTTTGCGGTATTCTTGGACTTTTTAATTGTTGTGGTTGGTGTTTTTGTGGGTATTCAAGTATCTAACTGGAATCAGACTCGCACCGAACATAATCGTGCCAATGATTATTTGGAGCGTATCAGTACCAACCTCAAAACGGATGTAAAAACTTACAATAGCCGCATGGACTTTTGGAAGCAAGTAACAGACTTTGGTCTGGTTTCACTCAGTTTTGCTGAGAACCAAGAACAATCGAATTTGTCCGGTTGGGATCTGTTACTATCCTTTTTTCAGGCCAGTCAAACGGCTGAGTTTTATATTGAAAACACCACCTATTCTGAGCTAACCAGTGCAGGAGAACTCGGTTTGATTGAAAATGTAGCGATCAGAAATATGATTGCTAAGTATTACAGTGCTTATGGCAATTTCGTACTGACTGAACGTCCAAAATACCGAGAAAATATTCGAGGATTTATTCCTATTGATGTGCAGAATTATATTTGGATGAATTGCTACAGCACCGACACAGAAAGTATTCAAACATTGCTGCCATGTCAATCACCGATATCTGAAGAAAAAACCATTGAAATACTGAGTGAAATTGTCACTGAGGTGGAATTAATAAGGCAATTGCGTTATTGGATATCAACAATGAATATTGCCACATTGATCAGTCGTGCGCAGATATTAAATGCACAGAAATTAATTGACTTGATTCAAGTTGAATTGAGTCATCAGGAGAAAAGTCAATGAACGAATTCGACCAATTTAAGCGGTGTAATGTGATCAAGGTTGCCATTAAAGAGCGCCAACCATGATCCTGCGCAGCGTTGCCAAACATGTCAAAGATCAAAATTGGTTTGCCGTATTCCTCGACTTGCTTATTGTGGTCTTTGGGGTATTTATCGGTATCCAAGTGTCCAATTGGAATGTGGAACTCGCTGGTGAAAAACAGGCCAAAGTCTTGCTCAAACGTATTCAACACGATTTAAATAATGACATCCTTTCAATCAATGCAGAACTCGATTATCAGGCAGTGGTTCGAAATTATGCCATGACAGCGATCGAAGCCTTGAATGGTGACCCATCAATCAGCGATGAGCAATTTGTCATTGGTGCTTATCAAGCCACTCAAATAAACACTGCTTGGAGTAACCGAGCAACCTACAATGAAATGCTCAGTACGGGACAAATCAATTTAATCAAAGATGAAGCTTTAAAGGCTCAAATTTTTGGTTATTTTGCTGTTGATTTTTCCACAGTTAATCTAGTTGTCAAAATTGCACCTTATCGAGAATTCATTCGAGGTCATTTACCGGTAGCCATCCAAGATGCCATCAAGGCTCAATGTGGTGATGAGGTTTTCGAAGTGGCCAATGCTTTCTCAGCTATACTCCCATCAACGTGTGATTTGGATGTAGCTGATCAAGATATACATGAGGCTGCAAATTTACTTCGTTCGCTGCCACAAATGAAGTTTAATCTACAGTTCCAAATTGCAGTCAATGACACCAAGGTATTTAATTATCAGCAATTTGTTAATGAGAGCAAAAAATTAATGGCCTCCATCAAAGAGCACCAACCATGAGTTTGATAAAAGAACATAAACGCCGCAATGTATTCCGAGTGACCATCTCTTATTTGGTGGGTTGGTTGTTAATAAAACCATGATCAATTTGTTTCGAAAAATTCGCAAAAACCTGCTTAATGAAGGCAAAATTGGCCGCTATTTAAAATATGCAATTGGTGAAATATTGTTGGTGGTGATAGGTATTCTGATAGCCTTGCAAATCAATAATTGGAATCAAGAACTTAACAACCGCTACAAGGAGCGTGTGTATTTGAAAAGACTGGTCAGCGACCTAGAGCAGCAAGATCAGCTGTTGGATGAACATTTGGGTTATGAGCATGATTATTCAACCATGGGGCAGGATGTGTTGCGGTTCTATGCGACAAATAAAACATTCTATGAATCTCATGAAACCTTACCAAAACTCAGTAAGTTAACCGAAAGAAGAACATTCAACCCCATCATGAACACCTTCCAGGAGTTGATTGCCACTGGCAACATTGAATTAATCTCCAATGAAGCCACTAAAATAAATGTAACCAATTATTACCATGAACTGCAGCGGGTGACACTGGTGGTTGGTTATAACAACATCCATATCATTGATGGCATCTATCAACCTGAAATCTTGAAGCATGTCATCACCCTGTATCAGCACGGCGACCAAGTCAGTAACCAAGTGAATCAAAAAATATTTGGTCAGATTGCTTTGAATGATCTGCATGCAACAACGAAGCTGCAATTGGAATTGCCAGAAAATGAATTGCATGTGTTCAATGTTTTACAACAAAGAGTGACCGTTGCTTTAAATCACATCGCTTCCTATGAGTCACTGAAGGCAGATACTCAAGCCATGAAGGGTGAAGTTGAAACTTTATTAGAGGCCAGGCAATAAACCATGATCATTATTTTTAGTAAATTGCGTCACAAACTTTTGGTTGAAGGTAAAACTGCTCGCCATTAAAAAATGTTTTTGTTTAAATCATTTTGGGCAAAACTTATTGGCAAAAATACAAACGAAATCAGCCACAAGTTGGTTTCAGCCAAATGAATTCAAAGCTTTGAGGTGAATTTCTTTGATGCTATCGGGTAAAAAGCTGGCTTTGAAAGAGTTTTCAACCAAAGTAAATATGTCATCATCAGATAAATCAACGGCCGCCGCAAGCTGATAAAAATTGTCGTTGATGTAGCCGCCAAAATAGGCCGGATCATCAGAATTGATGGTTGCCATCAGGCCTTTTTTTAGCATCTGTTTTATAGGGTGGTCTTGCAAGTCCTCAACCACTTTGAGCTTTAAATTCGACAAGGGACAAACTGTCAGTGCTATGCCTTTGTGGGCAATTTGGGCAGTCAGAATGTCATCATCAAGACAGCGGTTACCGTGGTCAATGCGATCCACTTGTAATAAATCGATGGCTTGTTTGACATAATCAGCAGGGCCTTCTTCGCCCGCATGTGCCACCACCTTGAAACCATCTTTTTTGGCTTGGGCAAATACTTGTTGGTACTTCTCAGGTGGATGGCCTAACTCAGATGAATCCAAGCCTATGCCTAAGATTTTATCCTGATGTTTCAGTATTTCAGGGTATAAATCCAAAGCATCCTGTTCAGGTAAGTGGCGTAAAAAACAGGCAATGATGTGAAAACTGATGCCTAATTTTTCTTGCGCGTCATCAAAAGCGCGGTACAAACCATTGATAGCTACCTCGAATGGGATACCACGATCAGTGTGTGATTGTGGGTCGTAGAAAATTTCAGTGTGCACCACATGATCCTGCTTGGCTTTTTCCAAATAAGCCCATGCCAAGTCATAAAAATCTTGTTCAGTCTGTAGCACTGCACAACCTTGATAATAGATGTCGAGGAATTCTTGTAGGTTGTTGAAATCGTATTGAGCGCGCAATTCATCTACTGATTTGTAAGGTAAATCTATGCCATTCCGTGCCGCTAACTTGAACATCAGTTCTGGTTCAAGGCTGCCCTCGATGTGCATGTGCAATTCGGCTTTGGGTAATAATTGGATGAGTTCATTCATGGATTTTGTCTGTGCTGCTACAGCAGTAGTTTGATGTATTTACCGGTATTCAGTCCTGCCAAGAAAAGCAAAACCAACCAAGTGATTAAGGTGCCATAAAAACGACCAAATGTAATGCCGCGTTTGTTGACAAAGCCCCAAGGGTGGAGCACTCGAGCCAGGACCAAGGCGATGCCTGTGCCATGTAAAATCAGCTGGTTGCCGTTGTTGAGTTCGTAAGCGGCCATCAAAATCAGTGCAATTGGTATGTATTCAACTGCATTCTGTTGGGCACGGATCAGGCGGGACCCTGCAGCATCACCACCATCGCCAATATCCACTCGCTTGTTGCGCCTGAATGTGACTACTTTGAAACACAAAAATAGAATAATTAGGGTCAAGATGGCGGCATACAAGCCAGTAGTGATCAGCATTTGCGGTACTCCTCTTTGAGTTGTTTGATTGGATTGTCGACGCTGTAACGACCATCGGTCTGTTTGATACTGGCGACAGAGTAATCAGGGTCATGAGTGAAAAACAACCTCAGTTTATGGTCCACAACATGCTTTAAGAATTCAGTTTTTTCATCAATGAGCTGTTCTGGAAAGCGGTCGTAGCCCATCGATATAGGTACGTGAACCCAGGCTGAGCCTGGAATTAAATCGGTGGCAAATACCAAATCACCTACCTGCGCATGCATTAATCCGGGGGTGTGACCATCGGTGTAACTAAAAACAACATCAGGGCCTAATGATTCATGAAAAGCACCACTGACCAAGCGCAAACGTCCAGACTGTTGCAGTAAATCATGTAATTCTGGAATAAAAGAGGCTTTGTCTCTTGGGTGTGGATTAATGGCTCTTTCCCAATGATCTGAGCCAACTAAATACTCGGCATGATTAAAAATCAGGTCTGGTGTTTTACCATCCTGCCAAGCGGTAAGCATGCCACCAGCATGATCAAAATGTAAGTGGCTTAACACCACCACATCAATGTCTTCAGGCTTGAAGCCCAGTGCATTCAATGACTCAATCAGAACATGGTTGTCCTCATAAATGCCAAAACGCTGTTTGAGTTTCGGTTCAAAGAAGTTGCCTATACCGGTTTCAAACAGCACATTTTTACCATTCAAGCCTGTTACCAACAATCCACGACAAGCCAGTTCCATGCGATTGTGTTCATCCACCTCCACCCAACGTGACCACAGGGCTTTGGGCGCATTGCCAAACATCGCTCCTGCATCAAGTTTTTGGCGGTTGCCTTCTATCGAATAAAATTTCATGCCTTGATTTTAACCCAACTGCTATTGGATGGTAATAATTAAGTACACAGGAATTTTCAGTCACTGATGAATCCCCTCACTGCTGTCATTCCAGCCGAGCCTGAAGCGAGCGCAGGAACCCAGGCGAGTAATTAGTCAGTTTACTCAGATGATTCGTAATCTGAAAGTTCGAAAGCCTGGATTCTGTGGTCGTCCAACAAGGCGCTTTAGGCGAGCCACAGAATGACGGATGCTTGAGCATAGAGTTTCTGGCGGTTGCCTTGTATGGAGTAAAGTTTCACCTTTTAAGGAATATAATTCAATTGTTATCCTACATTAATTGATAACTGGAAAACTTACCACATCATGATATTTCTGAGTTCTTTCCAAGTGGTTTCAGTTTGGCCTTTGAACAGTTTTAAGTACAGCCAAGTGAATACATAACCACCTATTGGATTGGGCAATATAGGCATTTCATGAAACGATTTTCCGGTAAGCGCTTCAGAAGGCATTCTGTAACCATTGAATAAGATAAAGAAATCTTTTTCTACATTTGCATTCTGGATCACTTTATGTTCGTCAAGTTGAGTTATTGCTGTGGTTAAGTTTAATAGAATGCGGCGATGATGGCACATGCTTTTAATTGCTTGATTACGTTTTAAGTGGAACAAGGCCAGTTTATTTTTATTGGCCAATAAAGCCATGACTACGAACAGTATGTTAGCTTGGATGCCATGCCCGCTTTTATAAACGGGTTTGTCAGCTAATTTAATGATGCTGTTGTGGTATTGTTCTATGCCGTCTATCAATGTGCTTTCACAAGGCAGTGAAGGGGATTGGAATGTTTTCGCGCAGGCCATGGAAACATATGTTTTTAGGCGAAAACCTGCTAAATTTGCGAGTGTATCAGGATGTGCCTCAAGGTTGGCATTGTGCTTGTCTACATGAAGATAAACCTTTTTGCCGATTTCTGTGACAGCTTTGATATAAAATTGGGTATCTGGGTGGCCATTTTTTATTAAGGATAACATCAATCCATTTTGCAAGGCCAAAGAGGCACCTTTATCCTGATGACTTTTATTCAAGTATGCCGAAACTTGTTCTTTGTTTTTTTGTTGGTCTAAGGCACAGAACTGGTTTATAGCATTAGGAAGCTGAGCATATATTTCTTTTTCCCATATGCGGTTCACAGAAATGGCGTTTGAGTTGAAAGTCGTCCAGGGTCGACTAAACCTCTTAAATAATTCGCACAATTTTGCCCACATATTTGTGGGTTTAGCTATTGAACTATGGATAGGTTTAGTTATGGTGCCAGCCTTTAAGGGGGAGTGATGGCCATTCAGTTTGTTGATTTCATATTGACAATGATGCTGTACCACAGCATAAATTTGTGCATGGTCGACAGTGCCAAACTCTTGGGGGTCTACGAGTAGACCATCACAGGCATCAGCCAATGTGGCAGCAGCAAAACATTGTAGAATCAATGCATGGTCATCCCTGCCAGCAGAACTGGATAGCTGTAACTCAAATTTCATTGCGGCGATTTTATGCTGTAATGATTTATCTTCAATAGATTCAATCAGTTCATTTTTGGAATCATCATCAAGTGGCCAAGGCTCAAGGTTAATTTCGGATGTATGTTCTGGAGTGGCTGTTTTAACTAAGGGCGGCGTGAATTGATATTGAATTGTGGTTTCATTGGAATCATTCTCATCAGCTAAAATTTCAGCTAAAGAAAACTCCTTGGGGAACTGACATGCTATGCCAACTGCTTTTAGCTTTTCCGCCCATTTTTTTTGGGTGTTAGCGTCAGTCTGGTTAATTAAAACCATTAAATCAAAACTCACTGTTTACGAACTCCTTGTGATTGGGTTTTATATTAATTCATTGTTCTTACTTCACCACTGCCGAACCAGTGGTGGTTCTGGGGTCACTGGCGGCATCGACTGCGCCGGTTTTCTTGTTCCATGATACCGCGTGCATATTGCCCCATTGGCCTTTGTGTTCGACCACTTCGTGGCCTTTTGCCGTCAATGCATCAATGGTGGCTTGATCAAAAGCACCCTTTTCAGTGTACAAGCGATCAGGTAAATACTGGTGGTGGTAACGGGGTTTGCTGACCCAGGAATGGACATCATGACCGTCGAAATAATCCAGCAGGCCTAACAACACCATGGTGATGATGCGGCTGCCACCGGGGGTTCCCAGCACCGCTACTTGGTCTTCAGAAAATACAAAAGTAGGTGCCATGCTGGACAAAGGTCGCTTACCGGGCTCGATTTTATTGGCATCATCACCGGTCAGGCCAAAAGCATTGGGCACGCCTGGTTTGGCAGAAAAATCGTCCATTTCATTGTTTAATAGCACCCCAGTGCCTTCTGCGATAAAACCCGAGGCCAAGCCGGTGTTAACCGTTAAGGTTGCTGAAACCATATTGCCCATCGTATCAATGATGGAAAAATGCGTGGTGTCTTCGCCTTTGGGGTTGTCGCTGATGCCGGGTAATAATTCTGAAGGCAGCGCTTTGTGTGGACTGATACTGGCCCTTAAGCCGGCCGCATAATATGGATGGGTTAATAATTGAATCGGCACATCAACAAAATCAGTGTCGCCTAAATAAATGCTGCGGTCACGGTAGGCGCGGCGCATGGCTTCGGCAACCAAGTGGATGCGTTGAGCACGGTCTTGCTCGAGGTCCATTTGGGTTAAATCCCAAGCCGACAGGATGTTCAATATGGTGGCAATGGCGATTCCGCCTGATGAAGGTGGTGAGGCGGTGACCAGTTGGTGGCCACGGTAATTGGTGGTGATGGGCTCACGTTCTTTGACGGTGTAATTCTTTAAATCTTCCAGTGTCCAAATACCGCCGTGCTGTTGTACAGACTGCACCATTTTTTTCGCCACTTCGCCTTCATAGAATCCGGCTTTGCCGTGTTTGGCTACGGCTTTTAAGGTATTGGCCAAGTCCTGCTGAATGATTAACTGTCCTTCGGTGGGCACTCGGCCATCAGGAAAGTACACCGCTGTAGATGCTGGGTATCTTTTCAATATTTTGGCTTTGCGTTCAATGCTGCTAATGATGCGGGGGTAGGCTGGAAAACCTTGTTCAGCGGCTTCGATGGCGGGTTGTAAAGACACTGACAAAGGTAATTTGCCGTAATGCTTGGCCAAATGTTCCATGCCAGCAATTTCACCAGGAATGGCTGCTGCCAATGGGCCATTCAAGGCCAAGTCGCGATTGACGTCGCCGTTTTCGTCTAAGTACATGTCAGCATGGGCTTTGGCCGGCGCTTGTTCGCGGCCATCAAGCATCACATTTTTACCGTCTTTGGCTCGGTGTAACAACCAAAAAGCGCCACCACCAATACCAGAACTTTGTTGTTCAACCACTGCCAGCGTTGCACTGACCGCAATGGCGGCATCAAAAGCGTTGCCCCCTTGGGCCAAAATTCGGTGTCCGGCTTCGGTTGCCATAGGGTGTGCGCTGGCAATTGCAGCTTGTTTAGGTGATTCGGCCCATGCCAAACCACTGAACAATACAGCTGATAAAAAATATTTCATAAATCCTCGGTCAATCTTTGGTATTTGAGCAGCAGCTCTGCTTCGGTTTCTTCGTGGTCTGGATCTTTGGGTATGCATTCAACAGGACATATTTCAGCACACTGCGGTTCATCGAAATGCCCCACACATTCGGTGCAAAGGTCGGGATTGATTTCGAAAATTTCAGGCCCCATGTAAATGGCTTCATTGGGACAAACTGGCTCGCAAACATCGCAGTTGATACATTCTTCAGTGATGATTAATGCCATGTCAACTACCGAATTTGTGTTTCAAGGCTTGTTGAACTATGGGGTGCGCGAATTCAGATACATCGCCATCCAACATCGCAATTTCTTTGATCAGTGATGATGATATGAAGCTGAACTGTTCAGCCGGAGTCAGGAACATGGTTTCAATGTTCGGAATCAAATGGCGATTCATGCTGGCCAATTGGAACTCATACTCGAAATCTGACACCGCTCGTAAGCCTCGCAGTATCACATTGGCATTGATTTCAGTGGCAAAATCTGCCAACAAAATATCAAAGCCCACCACCTTTACATTGTCCAAAGGTGCCAGGATTTCTGCAGCCATGTCTATGCGTTCATCCAAGCTGAACAATGGCCCTTTGCGTTTTGAGTCAGCGATGGCAACCACCAGTTGATCAAAAATTTTGGCGCCACGTTTAACCAAATCTTCATGGCCATTGGTGATGGGATCAAAAGTGCCTGGGTAGATGGCGATTGTGGGGTTAGTTTTACTCATATCAGCGTATAGTTTTTTTAAATAAGTCCAGTGTTGATTGTGCTTATCGTTTTTGCCACAGCTCAAAACGAACTTGGCCTGCCTGCTTTTGTTTGCTCAGACGCCAAACAGCATCATCTAAAGGGGCGACTGCTTGCGAAACACCATATTCTCGGTAGACAAAACCGCCGGTTTTGCACAATGGCGAGATTATACCATTGATTGTGTGTATTTCATCACTGTCAAACGGTGGATCGATAAAGATCAAATCAAAAGTGTCTACACAATTTTGGATGAATTTTTGCGCACTTTGCTGACTGATGCTGACTTGCTCAAATTGCAAGGCCTGTAGGTTTTTGCGCATTTGAATGACAGTCTTGCTGTTGTTGTCGATACACACCACGCTTGCAGCGCTTCTTGATGCCGCCTCAAAAGCCAAGATGCCAGAACCGGCATACAAGTCCAGTACCTGTTGCCCGTATAAGTTGTTGCCTAACCAGTTAAATAAAGTCTCACGAATTCGAT
The DNA here is from genome assembly GCA_947502595.1 of uncultured Marinicella sp. Lineage (GTDB taxonomy): Bacteria > Pseudomonadota > Gammaproteobacteria > Xanthomonadales > Marinicellaceae > Marinicella. The sequence continues at coordinate 140,084 of CANNAM010000008.1, forward strand.
CACCTGTGGGTCTTAAGCCTGGCTGGTCCTCAACGGTTATTTTTCTGGAGCGGTGGGTGCCACCAGTGATGCGAATTTGTCCCATGATTTTGATTATACTTTTCAGCCAAAGGCTTGTATTTGTTAGAATATGCGCCATATTTTAACGTAATTCCCAACCGATAAACTCATGATTAAGTTTTTTAAACGTAAAAACAAAAATACCCCAGGCGAGAATGACCAACAGACCAAAGTTGAGCCAGACCATGCAGTCCAATCAGGCGTTATTGATCAGCAGCAACCAGGGTCATCCAGCTCGGTACAAGCTGGTGAGCAGTCAAATGAGCATGGGCTGGTAACCGATCAACAGCTGGCAGCGAAGCCAAACGAAGTCAAAGCACAAGTTGTTGCGCCAGAAATTGAAGTGCCGCCAGAGTTATTGGCCCAAGGTGTTGAGGCCCATCAGTTAGGACAGCAATTAGCCAAAACCAATGACAATTTTGGCAAAAAGATGAAACAACTTTTTTCTTTGAAGAAAAAAATTGATGAGGAATTGTTTGAAGAATTGGAAACCACTTTGTTAATGGCTGATGTCGGTGCAACAGCCACCATGGATGTGATAGAAAAGGTCAGGAAATCACTGAAACGCAGCAACCTTTCGGATTCTGATGCGGTATTTGATGCGTTACAAGAACAACTGACTGATTTAGCGAAACTGGTTGAGCAACCATTGGTGATTGATGAATCCAAACAACCATTTGTGATTTTGGTGGTGGGCGTCAATGGCGTGGGCAAGACCACCACCATTGCCAAGCTGGCTCGAAAATACAAAGGCATGGGTAAAAAGGTCATGCTGGCTGCCGGTGATACTTTCCGTGCTGCTGCCGTTGAACAGTTGAAAACCTGGGGTGAACGTGAAGACATTCCGGTGATGGCACAAAAAACTGGGGCCGATTCAGCTTCGGTGATTTTCGATGCCATGACTTCCGCCAAAGCCCGCAATATAGATGTGCTGATAGCCGACACGGCTGGTCGTTTACATACCCAAGCCAATTTGATGCAAGAATTGGAGAAAATTTCTCGGGTAATCCATAAAAATGACCCTTCAGCGCCGCACGAAACATTGATAGTGATTGATGGTGGTACTGGTCAAAATGCCATTTCACAAGTGCGTGAGTTCAACAAGGCCAACAAACTAAGCGGTGTGGTGATCACCAAATTGGACGGCACGCCCAAAGGTGGGGTGTTGTTTAATTTGGCTGCTGAATTTGGGATTCCGGTTAGGTTCATTGGTGTCGGTGAGAAATCCAGTGATTTAAAAACCTACCATGCAGCAGAGTTTGTCGAAGCAATCATTAACTGAATGAGCCAGCTGCAGTCTGACAGCACTTTCAGCCAGCAAGTCATCGCTTGGTACCACCAACATGGCAGAAAGCAGCTGCCTTGGCAATTAAGCGCGACAGCGGATAAACCTTACCATGTGTGGTTGTCCGAAATCATGTTGCAACAAACCCAGGTGGTTAAAGTCATTGAATATTTTGACCGTTTTATCCAGGCCTTTCCTGATTTAGATGATTTGGCCAATGCCGATGAGCAGCAAGTGTTGGCACTGTGGTCAGGTTTAGGCTATTACAACCGGGCCAGAAATTTACACAAAACAGCACAGCTGTGCCAATTAAACCACCACAGCCAATTACCGCAGAACCTCGCCCAGCTGATTGAATTACCAGGCATTGGTCGTTCCACAGCAGCAGCCATCATGTCCTTGGCCTATGACCAGCCAGAGCCCATCATGGATGGTAACGTCAAGCGCGTTTTCGCCCGCCAATTTTTGGTGGCTGGTGAGCCCAATAAAAGCAGTACCATGAAACAGTTTTGGCAATTGGCCGAAACCCATCGAGCGCTGCAACAACCGGCGGCATACACCCAAGGCTTGATGGATTTGGGCGCAACCGTCTGTACCAAACACCAGCCCCAATGTCAGCGTTGTCCGGTGAGCAGCAGTTGTGCGGCCAGAAAACACAACCTGATAGCCGATTACCCAACCAAAAAGCGCAAGGTCAAACAGCCTGAAGTTGATTTGTTCGCAGCCTTAAAAGTTTCGGACAGCCATGTGGGGTTGCAACAAAGGGATGAACAAGGCATTTGGCCAAACCTGTGGTTTTTACCCCTGTTTCTAAGTGTTGATGAGCTACAAACCAAGCATCCAACCGCCCAAAGCCATTTCAGCTTGACCCACAAGCTAACCCATCGTATATTGCACATCCACGTTTATCAGATTCATTCGACAGAGACAGGCTCTGAATTTAACATGGTCAGTCGTGATGAGTTGCCAACACGGCCGCATCCAAAAGCACTGATCCACATATTGAACCAAAATGACAACCATTAATTGTATTAAATACGGCGCTGATCAACAGCCAATCCCATACACCCCATACCCAGGCGAGTTGGGCAAAAAAATCCACCAACAAGTCAGCTTAAAATTCTGGCAAGATTGGTTGGCACAGCAAACCATGATCATCAATGAAAATCATTTTTCCCCCATCGATCCTGATCATCGCAAGATCATTGAACAAAAGATGGTTGAATTTTTATTTGAAGGCAAAGACGTCACACCGCAAGGTTTTGCGCCAGATGAAGCCGATTGAGACCAACCAAGCACCGATATTTTCGTTAAACATTGAATTAAAGGTTTGACAGTAACCAAGGTCATTATTATAATTCGCCTTCCTTATGAGATGTCCAATCTCAACATGGTACGCCCGGTTAGCTCAGTCGGTAGAGCAGGGGATTGAAAATCCCCGTGTCGGTGGTTCGATTCCGCCACCGGGCACCATTTATCACTTCTAAAAAGTTTTTTTTGTCTTAAACAACCACCTGCATTCTGACTGTTGGTTTATTGCCTGATTAAGTTCGGTGGTATTGCGGTGTTGTTTAGAGCGCAAATTTTTCATTGGCAACTTCCGCTAAAAGCATATACCACCTTAGTTTATGACCATGGGAAACTTGTACGCTGCTCAAAATAGCACTAATAACGTGGGGCAATTTTCTGATGAACTTGTAAGAATTTATTGATTGGGATGCCGATTGGTGAACGATTGGGATGCCTGTCCTTGAATGGTTGTTCTTGAATGGTTGTTTGAGTTTGACCGAAGGTACTGGTCGTTATGTTGAATATGATTACGATGACTTGTATCGCTTGTTGAGCGAAACTGTAACCGATCCTATCAACGGCGATCATTTTTCCCAATGGGCTTATGATGCGGTAGGCAACCGTTTACAGCAGGAAATAGATGGGATCATCACGCTGTATACCTACAACGACAATGACCATCTGTTGACAGAGACGAAAAACTCAATCGTTACCCGCTATGATTATGACGACAATGGCAATACATTAACCAAGACAATCGATACAGTCATTGATACCACTTACAGCTACTCCAAAGACAACCGCATGCTCACCGCTGATACCAGCACCTCGAGCATCAGTTACAGCTATGATGCCGGTGGCATACGCCAAAGTCAGACTGTAAACGGTCAAACCATTAACTATTTGGTCGACCCCAACAGAAGCTACCACCAAGTGCTGGAAGAACAAGATGACTTGTTCATGCCTCAAGTGGTTTACACCTACGGTGATGACTTGATCAGTCAGACCAATGCCCAGGGTGTGTACACTTTTGGTTATGATGGTTTGGGCAGTACCCGAATCCTAACTGATGTTAATGGAACAGTTCAAAATTCCTATGGTTATCAGGCTTTTGGTGAATTGGATTATCAATATGGTGCCATTGAAAACAACTACCTGTTTACCGGCGAGCAGTATGACAATAATGTTGGGTTTTATTATCTGAGGGCGAGGTACTATAATCCGGGTATTGGGCGGTTCCAGAATATGGATACGTTCCCGGGGATGCAGTTTGAGCCGAAGACTTTGCATAAGTATTTGTATACGCATGCTGATCCGATTAATAATGTGGATCCTAGTGGGTATATGAGTTTAGGAAGTCTACTAACTGCACAAAGAGTTAATGCTATTTCAAATGCTTATGCTGTAGCTGATATTGGATTTAGGCTCTATGTTGGTGGTCCAGGAGCTGTTGCAAAAGATATTGTTTTGGAAGTGGTTTACGCTAAGTTTGGTGGCGCATATGGAAAAAGGGTTTCGAAACTTGGAGAACGTGCTTTGGGTTTATACTATAGGATATTTAAGCGTGGCGTAGGTAAATTAAAATTGGGCAAGGACCCAAGTTCGTCAGTGCTTACTCATAACCTAAATGCTTTAAAGATAAAGAAGCCAAGCGGTTCTCAGGCTCATCACATTGTTGGTCAATCAACTAAAGTCGGAAAAGATACTCAAAGAATTCTAAAAAGGCATGAAATAGATTTAAATTCCACTATGAATGGTGTATTTTTGCCAGGTTGCAAGAATAGCAAGGCAATTGGTATGATTCATTGTGGACGACACACAAAAGAATATGAAGATGCAGTATTCGAAAGAATATTTGCTGCTTCGCATAGCAAAGAGTCTGTGATAAATGCATTAACAGAAATTAGAAATGAATTACTCAATAACACTTTTAAACCGTTAAACAAAAGAGCGATTAAATGATATTAGAAAATAGTTATGTTTGGTATGACTCGATAGGAAAGTTTCCCGAGTTTGAGGGAGAAACTGAAAGTGATGATAGAGATATTCAATGGCATATGGCAATTTGTGATTTAGGGAATCCGCTTCCATCTATCGATGAGTGGAATGCTCCAAATATTAAATTAGTTAAGAAGTGTACAAAAAAAATTGAATTTGCTGATTGTATCAATAGCTCAGTAATAGAATTTGTGAGCGAACATGCTAAAATAGTACTGAATGATTATTTCAGAAATAGCAGAGTCAAGTTATATCCAGTTAATATAATAGGAACCTCTGAAAAATTTTATATGGTTGTACCCGCTTTATATGAAGAGGGAGAAAATATGGATATTTTTTACATAGATGATAAATTACCATATAAAAAAAATGTAACAAAAAAATTTATTGATGCAGTCGAGAAAAATGGATTAACTGGTTTTTGTTTTAAAGGAGCTGATGGAGATGCTTTTTACGTTAATAAAAACCTAACCAAAAAGAAAAAAGCATCTGAGCAGAAACAAGTTTCACTTCCTAACCCTATTAATTGGGTCAACCAAGTAAAAAAACTTGCAGAAAACCAAGATTGGCATAGGCTCAGTGACGTGAACAATGGAATCATGCAAAAGCTTATTGATTCTGGCGATATGATTTCAATGCTGAATTTTTATGATGAAGCTTTGAAATCAGTTTCAACGGATGAACAACTCTTAAAAATTAAGCCTACCGAGATGTCCGCCTTCAATCAAATTCTGTCTGATGCCTTCACTCAAGCACATGAAAAATTCAAAGCAGATAGAGGCTTAAAATCAATTTATTGTGAGTATTTTTATGACGGAGGTGACAGCTGTGAATTGAATTTATTTCTATGCGAGAAACATCCCGATGAAGATGAGTCGTGGGCTGCCTATTTTGGTGAAGAGGGTTTTATAGAGGGGCCTGAGGTTAATCAATTTTTAGATTATGACCCGGAATTCGATTTTGAACCTGCTTTAGATAGTATAGCTAAACAGTATGTACAAGCACATTTCATTCGTTCATGCTTAAAAATCATCAATGAAAACGAAATCAATAATATTCCCATTGGTTTTGCAGAGCATGATGGAATGATTGTGATGCTTAAACGTTAGAACTAATCAACAACTAATCAAGAACTAATCAAGGACATGCATTTGTCCTGTCCAACCGTCCAATCTATTGATTCCAACGATTTTGGGTGATTTTTAAAAAAAGTAATCAAGGACAGTCACTAAATAGAGAAGCCAACTTGAAAAATTCAGATTGGATTTTGAGTTATTTTCGATTGATTTACTGCTGGAAATTGTTGAAAGTGTGCCGCTGATGGACTGGCTGAACTTAGATTGCGGAATTGGCTTGAATTGAAACGAGTTGGGCTGTGGCCAACCAAGCTAGGACAGGCATCAATTAAGAGATTCAAATTCAGCAATTTGTGGATAATTATCTGTAGCAAATCACTGAAGAGCTTGTAAGAATTAATTGAAAGGGATGCCTGATGTGATGAACGCCCCCAGGACGGTATCAAAGAGCGAAATAACAGGGACACACACTTTTAAAAGAAGCTGGCTTGAGTTTTAAGCTGGCTTATAGTTTAATTCGACTAGAAATACAGTTAGGTTTGTTGTGAACATTGGTGTACTGGTGGTTTGGGTTGGTATTGAGTGGTTTTTAAGTTGTTTTGCTGGATTTTAAACGAGTTGGACTGATGCAGACAGAATCTGCGGATGTAGTTTTGAATGTTATTTAACTATTCCAGAGCAGGAACTAATACAGGACATGCTGAGATATACCCGTTTTCACGGACAGTTAATTAAATGACGCATTGCTCAAAATCATTAGGCGTTTTATAGCCTAATGATTGATGAATACGTTGAAGATTATAAAATATTTCAATGTAATAAAAAATTGAGACTGCAAATTAATCTGATTAATCTTAGATAATTTGCCACTTTTTTTGATTAAAGATTTTTATAAATGCCATAAGAAGTATTGTTGGTAGATTTGTTGGTAACAGTTTTAGTCCACAAATAATTCAATTTAAAAACAGTAACATATCTAAAACCGTGATTCCGCCACCGGGCACCATTTATCACTTCTAAAAAGTTTTTTTGTCTTAAACAACCACCTGCATTCTGACTGTTGGTTTATTGCCTGATTAAGTTCGGTGGGATTGGGATGCATGTCCTTGAATGGTCCTTGAATGGTTACAGCAGGAAATAGATGGGATCATCACGCTGTATACCTACAACGACAATGATCATTTGTTGACAGAGACGAAAAACTCAATCGTTACCCGCTATGATTATGACGACAATGGCAATACATTAACCAAGACAATCGATACAGTCATTGATACCACTTACAGCTACTCCAAAGATAACCGCATGCTCACCGCTGATACCAGCACCTCGAGCATCAGTTACAGCTATGATGCCGGTGGCATACGCCAAAGTCAGACTGTAAACGGTCAAACCATTAACTATTTGGTCGACCCCAACAGAAGCTACCACCAAGTGCTGGAAGAACAAGATGACTTGTTCATGCCTCAAGTGGTTTACACCTACGGAGATGACTTGATCAGTCAGACCAATGCCCAGGGTGTGTACACTTTTGGTTATGATGGTTTGGGTTCGACTCGCATCTTGACCGATGCAAGTGGTGTGGTTCAGAACTCCTATGGTTATCAAGCTTTTGGTGAATTGGATTATCAGTATGGTGCCATTGAAAACAACTACCTGTTTACTGGCGAGCAGTATGATAACAATGTTGGGTTTTATTATTTGAGGGCTAGGTATTATAATCCGGGTATTGGGCGTTTTCATAATATGGATGTGTTCCCGGGGATGCAGTTTGAGCCGAAGTCTTTGCATAAGTATTTGTATACGCATGCAGATCCGATTAATAATATTGATCCTAGTGGGTATATTACATTAGGACAAGTAATGTCAGCCCTAAGAGTTGCTGCAATAATAGCCACATTTGCTACTACCGATTTTCAGTCTTTAGCTGATATAGCTGCACGTGATGGACTAGCAGCAGCAGGTGGCGCATTTTTGCTTAATGCCCTGGGTGGGAAATTTTTGAAGCCATTGGCTAGAATTTGTAAAAACAAAGGAAAAAAGGATAACAAGTGTAGATATGCGATTGGCTGGGTTAAAGCCAGATTGAAAATGAAACAATTGCTGGCTAAAACGCCAAACTCAGTCAGAAATAGAAAGAATAATAGGGTTTATGTTGTTGCAGCTGCTTGGGATATGCGTTCTTTAGCAGCCGTTTCAAAATTTAATGGCCCCGCACCTACTACTAGTATAAGTAACAAAATGAAAGCTCATCTAAGAAAATTTGGTGCATGTGTTGGACAAGAAAATGCTTTTGGTAGTGGAAATACCCTTGGTAGATGTGCAGAGTTTAGGTCAGCTAACACCCTGGCAAGGTTTGGCGCAAAAGTTAAAGACATAAGGTTTACTTTTGCATATTTTGTTAATAAGGGTTCTAATGGCTTTACAGAAAGAGGAAATATAGCACCATATTGTGATGCTTGTACTACTGTTCATGACGTGGAAAATTAAAATATGAGCTGGTTTAAAAATTTACTAAAGAAAACGAGTCAAGTTGTATGGCATTATGATATTCCATCTGTAGGGAAGTTTTTAGCATACAAAGATGCTAAGTTATTTGATGTTGCTTCTGTTGCAGAGCATTGTGGATTTCTTACAGACCCGAATGATGAAATATGTATAGAAATACCAACTGAAAAAAAGTATTGGATAAAAGTTTCGATATGGGGTGTTGATTCAATCAATTGTACAATAGAAAGAGTTGAACCAAAAAAATGTAGTTCTTATTTGCTCACAACATCAAAAATTGAGGTGAAAAAACTCCTACATGATATTAAAGGCCTGGCAGAATCACCAAACGAATATGGGTTAATTATGAAAAAATGGGAATAACAACTAATAAAACTAATCTAGGACATATTGAGGTATACCCGATAAAACGGACACCCAGATAAGGGACTATAATATCCCAAGAGGTGTACCATGAGTAAATATACAAAAGAATTTAAACGAGAAGCCGTTAGACTACTAGAAAGCAAAGAAAGCACGGGCACGGATTTGGCACGAGAGTTAGGTGTAAAAAGAGAAATGCTTTATCGGTGGCAAGAAGAACTCCAAGCCAAAGGTCCAAATGCCTTTCCAGGTAGCGGAAGACCCTCTAAAAGTAAAGATGATGTTGCATCTTTAAAACGTGAGTTGGCTGAAAATTGGTAACTAATACAGGATAACTAATACAGGACATGCATAAGTTAAGAAAGTAAAACCTGTTCTTTTGCCTGATTCTTAATCGATTTTCTAATGAAAGCCTTGTTGATTTATAGGTTTAGTTGTGTATTTTGACTTTTGATTTGGGCTTTTGGTGATTTAGCTAGATTTAAGATGAGTTGGGTGGTTGCAGACATGATCTGCTGATTAACTGTTGTGAGTTATTGAGCTATTCCAGAGCAGGTGTAAGCTTGATTCCAAGTGCCCATTTTCGCTTGGTGACCCTGTAAATAATTCTGTGTATCTGCCATCTCAAATATAATCGCTTAAGCGATCTTCAAATTCTATCACGAAACG
>CANNAM010000009.1 GCA_947502595.1 uncultured Marinicella sp.
ATGCATCGCCCAGTTTCATCAACTAAACTGATGTAGCTTGATAGGTAAAAGGGGAGGTCATTATCACCTTTTCCAAAGCCTGATAACCATGTACTACCGTTCTCAATGCGCTCTTTAATCGAGGTGAAATCAGAACTCTTCAAATCCTTAGCAATGGCTGCTCTGATTGGATTCAAATCAACGTAAGCCATACAGGTTAAAAGGGCGCGTTCATCGAGTAATGCTTGGCTCTTGAACCTACTTTCCCAGAAGTGCCCTGTACATTTATCTTCATCGTTAGCCATGCGTGCAACATACTCATTAATCGCTTTCATGTACCAAGAGACAGAGGCTAATCTAGCACGATATTCAGCCACATATTCCTTAACCCGCCTTAGCTCAGCTTCAGTATCTATCTTGCCTTTCAAATAACGATCACAAAGAACTGGCAATGAGTACATCGAACACCAGGTCATGAGCACCTGAGTAGCGTTCCATTCTTTGGTCGAGTTGACTTTTAAAACGATGTGGAAATGGTTATTCATGATGGCATATGAACACACATCAATAGCGAACACAGAAGTGACTTGTTTGATTCGATCTATGAGCCATTGACGGCGATGCTCAAAAGACTTCCCAGTGAGCTTATCCTCCCCGCAAAGAAAGGCTCGTCTTACGCATCTTGAAACGACGTGATAATAGGGCGTTTCTTCAACACAAATTTGTTGATTTCGAGCAACTGTCATAATAAATTCCTTTTAAAAAGACTATTTTGAGCAATGTGTTCAGAAAAATCTGTAGCAATTATCTGATTGGCATGTAAGAATTTATAGATTGGGATGCATGTCCTTGAATGGTTGGCCGATCAGTCATTCACAGTGACCGTGTCAGATGTGACAGTTAACACCCCACCAACGTTAGACTCAACGCCATCTTTTGTGGCTGCAGTCGGTAGGGTATACCTGTATCAATTGAATGTCATTGATGACAGTCCGGTATTGAATTACCAATTACTTACTGCGCCTACCGGCATGCAGATTGATCAAGCCGGAATGATCAGTTGGACGCCATCGATAGTCGGTGATTTTGATGTGTTGATGCAAGTTGATGATGGTGAATTCTATATTCAACAAGGTTGGACCATTACAGTAATTGATCCAGGTGCACCTTTAGGTGGAAACATAGAATTGTCTGCCACCACTGTGATTATTAACACCACAGTGAATGTCACCGTGATACCGACTGGTAACATTGGTAACACCACTGTAGTGGCCACTTTGGATGGTCAACCATTGGCCTTAGATACCAACTACCAAGCCACCATCCCGGCAGATGTACTGGGTACACATACCATTGATGTCACCATCACTGATGAATACGACTCGATTGATTTGACAGCCGATTTTGAAGTGATAGAAGAAACGGTATTAACACCGCCTGTGGTTGATATCCTCAGCCCTGAAAATGGCGGCATCATCACAGGTTTCAATGACATTCGGGTTTTGGTTGAAGATGATAACTTAGCCTCTTGGAAGCTGTCTTACCGTTACGCAGAAGACGATCCAACCCAAATCCCACGCATTACCATAGCAGAAGGTACCGATAATGTACCAAGCGAAGTGGTCGCTAATTGGGATACTTCATTGTTGATGAATGGCATTTATGTGTTGGTGATTGAAGCCATTGATGATACAGGTTTATACAGCAGCATTGCGCACTCACTGTTCTTAGAGGGTGACTTGAAGTTAGGTCATTTCTCCATTGCTTTCGAAGACATGAACATCCCTGTGGCCGGTATCCCTATTACCATCACCCGTGGCTATGATACACGTGAAAGAAACAGAGACCGCGCTTTTGGTAAAGGCTGGTCGATTGGTTACCAGTCTTTACGCTTGCAAGAAAGTCGTGTTCCTGGTGTTGGTTGGTACCAACAAGTTGAATACTTTTACCCACCCAATTCACCGGTGGCATTCCCTAGGTATTGTATTGAGCCGGTTGGGCAACCTTTGGTATCTGTCAGGATGCCTGATGGTTCGGTTGAGAAGTTTGATGTCAAAGCCAGAACCGATAACCCCACGCCAGATGAACCTGAAAAAACCAACTGTCAGGATTTCGCTCCACCACAATTGTTCGGAATAGAATTTATTCCGCAAGGCGACACCAATTCCAATTTGGAATCTAATACAGGCTTCAACGGATTGGGCGTGCAAGGCGGCAACCTCATTCCGTTTGCCGAATTCGACCCTGTGGATCCAAACGTCTACACTTTGACTACCTTGGATGGCACGACTTATCAATTAGATCAAGGGTTTAATGTTCGTGAAATCGAAACCACTACCGGTTATACCTTGACCTTTACCGAAAATGGTATTGAGCATTCAGGTGGTTTGGCGGTGAGTTTCATTCGTGACACCGAAGGTCGCATCACACGCATTGAGAAACAAGACGGTGATGGTGTGGATTATGCTTATGACACCAATGGTGATTTGATTTCATTTACTGACTTGAATGGTAACACCACCACCTTCACCTACATCCAGGATCATTACCTGGAAGACATCATCGATCCGCGTGGTATCCGCGTGGCTCGCAATGTCTATGACAGCGATGGTCGTTTGGAAGCACACATCGATGCCGATGGTAATCGCATTGAGTATGACAATGACTTAGTCAACATGACCTCAACCATTACGGATCGTCGCGGTAACGTAACCATCAATGCCTTTGATAATGCCGGTAATATCATTGCTCAGACCAATGCCCATGGTGAAACAACCACCTATGAGTACAATGACATAAGGTTAGAAACATCCAGCACCAACCACCTAGGCCATCGCACCGAATGGACCTATGACGGGCAGGGTAACCAACTGACCGAAAAAGACCCATTGGGACACATCACCACCTCGACCTATAACATCAAAGGAGAGTTGCTGACCCAAGTGGACGCTTTGAATCAGCCAGTCATCACCAATGATTATGTACCAGATACGACTGTCAATGGTACCGGTCAGTTGTCTACCGTAACGGATGCACTGGGTAGGGTCACAGAGTTCCATTGGTTGACCGATTCACAAGGCACCATGGCCAACACCGGCTACACCGATGCTGCGGGTAATAAGTACGACATCACTCCAATTAATGGTGGCACCAATTCAGGCTTATCAGGTGCGACCACTGATTTAAATGGTCTGAAAACCGAAACCACTTATGACGATGAAGCCCGTCCATTAACTGAAAAACAAATCCTTACCGATGAGTTTGATAATGTTATCGCTGAATACACCACCACCTATGAATACAATGACAACGGTGATGTGGTTACAGTAACAGACGCCTTAGGTAACATCACCCGTACTGAATACAACGCATTGAATAAAGTTTCAGCCAGCATTGATACATTAGGTCGCCGCACTGAAATGGAATACGATGACCGCGGTAATCAAGTGCTCACCCGCTATCCAGATGGCTCAACCGAAACCATGGTTTATGACGAAGAGAATAATGTCATTGAATCAATAGACCGGGCAGGACACGTTACTAAGACCATCTACGATGCTTTGAATCGGGCTGAAGCCGTGATCTATCCAGATGAAACGCCTTTGGATGATTCGGACAACCCAATGACGGTTAACTCATACGATGCTGCGGGTCGTTTGGTTGGTGTTTCAGATGCCAATGGTAACGCCACCACTTATGAGTATGATGATGCGGGCAGACGCACCAAGACAATTGATGCCTTAGGTAATGAAACAGTGAGTGTTTATGATGCCTTGGGCAGAAGAACACAAAGCACCGATGCCCTTGGACGAGTGACCACGTTTGAATACAATGCTTTGGGTAATCTTGAGCGCACCAATTTCGCCAACGGCTTATTCATCACAGTTGAATACGATGAGTTGTCACGCAAAGTGGCTGAAACCGATTTGGCTGGGTTACGCACTGAGTATGAGTATGATGACGCCGGTAACCTCACCGCTGTTATCGACGCCCTGAATCAACGCACTGAGTATACCTATGATCAACGCGGTAACAAGTTGACCCAAACCGATGCCAATAACCACACCACAGTGTGGACTTATGATGCACTCAATCGGGTCACTTCCAGAACATTGCCCATGGGTGAAGTCGAGTCATACACTTATGATGCAGTAGGAAACAGAGTCACCAAAACTGATTTCAACGGTGATACCACCACTTATGAATACAATGACTTGAATCAGTTGGTACTGACTATCTATGCCGATTTCACTACCGTGGCCAACACCTATACCATCACTGGACAAATGGCTACAGTCACTGAAGTCAACGGCACCACGACTTACAGTTATGATACACAGGATCGTTTGACCCGAATCGATTACCCAAGCGGTAATTACATTGAGTATCAATATGACCTGAATGGTAACCGCACCCAAGTCCAAACCGCCAATCAGACTGTAGATTACACCTTTGATCAGCTTAACCGCTTGAAAACCGTAACCGATGCCACAGGAACCACGACTTACACCTATGATGCAGTGGGTAACCGCGCCACACAAGTTAATGCCAATGGCACAGTAGCGTCCTACAGCTATGATGATTTGAATCGTTTGACTGACTTGGTACACACCGATGCATTGAACACCATCCTTGCCAGTTATTCATATGAATTGGGACCTAATGGTAACCGTTTGAGTTTGACCGAAGGTACTGGTCGTTATGTTGAATATGACTACGATGACTTGTATCGCTTGTTGATTGAAACCGTCACCGACCCCATCAATGGTAATCATTTCAGCCAGTGGTCATATGATGCTGTGGGAAATAGACTTCAACAAAACATCGATGGTGTGGTGACGACTTACAGCTACAACGACAATGATCACCTCATAACCGAGACTGAAAATGGTGTGGTCACCAGTTATGTCTACGACGACAATGGCAACACCTTAAGTAAGTCAGTTGATACCGTGTTGGATGCTCAGTATACCTATTCAAAAGACAACCGCATGTTAACTGCTGATACTGGCACATCCAATATCAGTTACAGCTATGATGCCGGTGGGATCAGGCGGTCACAGACAGTTGATGGAGTTACTACAAATTATTTGGTTGATCCGAACAGAAGCTACCACCAAGTTCTGGAAGAACAAGATGGCTTGTTCATGCCTCAAGTGGTTTACACCTACGGTGATGACTTGATCAGTCAGACCAATGCCCAGGGTGTGTACACTTTTGGTTATGATGGTTTGGGCAGTACCCGAATCCTAACTGATGTTAATGGAACAGTTCAAAATTCCTATGGTTATCAGGCTTTTGGTGAATTGGATTATCAGTATGGTGCCATTGAAAACAACTACCTGTTTACTGGCGAGCAGTATGATAACAATGTTGGGTTTTATTATTTAAGGGCGAGGTATTATAATCCGGGTATTGGGCGGTTCCAGAATATGGATACGTTCCCGGGGATGCAGTTTGAGCCGTTGAGCTTGCATAAGTATTTGTATACGCATGCGGATCCGGTTAATAATATTGATCCTAGTGGGTATGTGAGTTTACCTGCATTAACATTAGGCATAGGAATTGGAGCTATTCTTGGTGAGTATGCTATTTTAAATCGTAATTTTTATAAATTTATTTTTCATAATGAAGAAAGACGGTAATCCCCCCGAAAAATAGCTGACGTTAAAAGTAGAAAATTCTTATAACTATTTGAATGGCGAGGCAAACCTACAGCAACAAGATGTGACTATGGCACGGAATACATCAGCCAGATTCTGACAGATTGGGCAAACAAACATTAAATCACTTTGCTTTATATCCAGCCAAGAAAGCCAACTCAGAATGCTTATATTGAACGACACAATCGAACAATTAGGTTTAGTTGAGTCAGCAAACACCTGTTTGATTCACTTGAACAAGTACAAAACTATGCAACAAAGTGGCTTTGGTTTTATAATCATGAAAGACCCCATAAAGCAAACGGTGGGCGACCTCCCTTAATGGCCGCATGAATTCTACTTTTGGCGTCAGTTAAAAATGGGGGGATTACCTACCCTGGATTTACCTATTTTATCCATAAAAAAACCAGCTTAAGAGTTTAAGCTGGTTTAGTCCTGATTAAAATGACAACAACCGAATTAATAATTCAAGTCATTGGGTATAACAAAAAATCAGTCCGTGACAGGATGGCGTCTTACAATAATAAGTGGATCAAAGCCATCTTTGAAGATGATGTCGCTGGCGTAGATTGAACCGAGTTCAACCGCGCCTATATCACAGTTATCATCGCCATCACCATTGCCGTCCCAAGGCCTGATGCGTCCGGTTTGATCTTCATTTACTTGACAGAATGATTCACCACCATCAATGGCAATTCCGCCTAAAACTGGCAGATGAGTTAATGTGTCGCCGCCGTTATCTGCCAATAAAACATCAATCACAGTGTTAGTAGCACCGACCGGAATGACATCGGTTGCACCCAGGGTTACGCCTGCTGAGCCACTGTCATTATTTTGGCCAATGATGTTAAAAGCATTCAAGGCAAAATTTGCTGTCTGTGAATTAATTTCGTTGGCTGTCGTAGCAACACCTCTATTTTCAGGTAGCATAAACCTACCATTTAAAAAATTATTGTTGTTAACATTGCTGCTAAAGCTATCTGGAGGAACAAGCAATTCATTTCCTGAAACAATAGAATGAGACATGCTTATTGGATCCAGGCCTCCATAAGAGCTGGCAAACACGCCACCAGTGTTGTAACCTGAGTTGCCAGTTATGGTTGAATTGCGGATTTCAGCGGCTGGTATGTGGCCATAGTAACCAGCTGCTATTATCAAGCCGCCATAGTTGTTTGATGTATTTCCTGAGACGGTTGAGTTTTCTAATGAAGCCAGTGCGACACTCCTGAAATCAACACCACCGGCGCCGTATACACCGACATTGCCACTGACGGTAGACCTGCTTACTTCAAAACCTGTACTGCGAACAGCTGTTAAAGGGCTGAAATTACTGTTGAGATTTGTTGCTGACAGGGTATTTTGACTGATTTCAGAATTAACCACAGAGGAATTAATTGAAAAGACATCAAAAATTGCAGCACTTTGGTTGCCGGTTATGACAGAGTTCAATACATTGACATTGCCACCATACCAAGTGGTTACTGCACCCAGCATTCCATTGGCTCCTGTCACTGTTGCATCAATCAAATTCAGCTGTCCACCCGGCTCGACATAAAACAAATCAAAATCATCCAAGGAAGCTGCATCTCTCTCAAAAGTGCTGCCATTACTTTCTAAGGTCACTGCAGTTTCAATGCCTGCTATACCAAAACCTAATGTGTAGGGACCAGTGGTAACATAGCCAGCTATGGAATTAAAAGTCTGAACACTGTTTTCTTCTAACACAATGATGTCATGACCATTACCTGGTTGACAACCACCCACACTGGCATCATTTTCAGCCGATTCTAACGCATTTAAAAAGGTACAAGGTGCACCATCAGCAATGATGGGCAAGGTGTGCTCAAAAGCACCTATGTCACAAATAAAACTGCCGTCATCATCGCCATCTTTACCGCGACCCTTGCCTTCTTGATCACTCACTGAACCGTAACAGCTCAGATCATTGGCATCGATTGCTGATGAACCAACTTTTAATGGGTGAACCAATTGTCCGTTGCTTAAACTTAATGGATAAAGATTATCTTCTGCATAATTAGTGAATGAAGAGTCGCTGGCACCTAAGGTGATGTTGATTGATCCAGTCGAGCCATTATCACCAATGATGTTATTGGCGTTTAAATTAATGGTGCTGCTACCTTCACTGTAAATGTTTGGTGCAAACCCACCCCAAATGTTTGAGTTGCCAGCAACAATAGTGCCTTGCAATGTAATGTTGGCTCCATTTCCAACGTCTAAAATACCGCCTGCTATGATGGCTTGGTTGTTGGTGATGGTGCTGTTGGTTATTTGGGTGCTGCTGCCAATGAAACCTCTGAGCGAACTGTTACCAAATCGAATTGATTTTGAGGCCAAAGCCGGTGGCGTATCATCGGAAATAATAAATCCGCCACCATAGATGCTTTTGTTGCCACTGAAAGTTGAATCGGTGATGGTTACCTCAGAGTTAAACAAGGCTGCGCCACCAGCTATGGTAAATCCGCCACCTCGAGTTATGGGGCCCCCAGAATAATCAAATTCATTTTCTATGAAACTGGTTTTATCGATACTCACTTCCGCAAAATAAGTTTGTAGGCCACCTGGGCCATAACCACTGTTGATGTTGTGCCGAAAGACACTGTTATTGATCACATTGTTATAGCTATTAGCTATCGTGACTGCATTGGTATTTAAAGCAAAGGTGCTGTTTTCAATGCTAACGCGTCCGCCATAAGCCAGTAAACCACTGCCCAAGCCAGCGCCATCATCGGCACTTGTAACGGTGGTCTCACGTAAGGTTAAATCACCGCCCACACCTACTTCAAACAATCGAAAATTATCAATTGAGTTATCAGCAATGATGGTTAGACCATTACCCTCAATGGTCATTTTACTGCTGATAATCGGTAAACCCACGTCACCAGTGATTGAAGAAGGTTCAAAAATGGTGTTGATAAAAATTTGGTCATTTGCGGTGACCACTTGAATGATGTCATCACCATTACCTACATTACAGGACCCAACAGGTAAGTCACTGTTAGCGGTTTGTATGGCTTGAATTAAACTACAGTTGTTGTCAACCGTGATTGTGGCAGCGTGAGCTGATCCAAGTGCACATAGCAGCGCACTGTTCAGTACAGATTTTTTAAGAATAGTTTGATTTTTTTTCATGATGTTTTAAAGTTTCCCCAGTAAGTCGAACAGTAATTATAAACATTTCTGCTGCAGTAACCAAGAAATACTAATCTAGAACATGCGCTGGTAACTTCCTTGAAAATAACTGACGTCAAAATCAGAATATTTTTATGATGTTATTTAAGAAGATTTACATGAAGACATTAAGGTATTCAATCAACCAAATTTTAGCAGTAGCTGAATAAAACAAGTCCTGTGTTGCCGTTCAAAACTTTGTGTTGGTAACAAAGTTGGTAACATTTGTGATGCGCAAATTAAAGCCTCGATATTCACGCTCTTAAACACCAGTTAGATTCTGCCACCTTAACATTTTTTACTTTGAATAAAAATTTATATACAGTGATACCTCAGCTTGTCCTGGTCTGGTTTCAGGGTCTAGATTAATTACCATTTAAATGGATAATTCCAATAATTGATGTTAAATTATTAAAGTGTTTATGGGTGCAAAAAAATTGGAAGTGCAGTTATAACTTTCTAAAAAATGATACACGGCGCCACAAAACATTGAAAACCACTCAAAATTGTTGAATGAGTTTTCAATTCATTAATTTCAAATAATCGGGGGATTCACATGTTCAAATGGCTCATAATCATTTTGCTGTCTTTCAGTGCGCACGCTACAACGCACGATGTTTTTGTTGGCAACAATTATTTCAACCCGTCCATACTGAACATTCAGGTAGGTGACAGTGTTCGATTCTACAAAACATCATCTGGTAACCACAATGTTGTGGCAGATGATAATTCCTTCCGTTGCGCCTTGGGTTGTGATGGCAATGGGGGCAATGGCAATCCAACCACAGACCAGTGGGAGTTCACTTTGACTTTTAACGACCCGGGCTTAATCGGGTACTATTGTGAACTTCACGGCGGCGTTGGTTCAGGTATGTCTGGCAGCATCAGAGTGATGGATGGGGCCCTTGATTTCTTTTTTATTGCAGATACTGCTCAAGAATCACAGGCTACTTCCGGAACTTCAGAATTTACTCAAGGTGCTGGTGCCTTGCGCTGGGACCCGGAAATGGAAGAATTGAACTGGCAGTTTTATTATGAACAATTAACGGGCCTACCAACAGCTGCTCATGTCCATGGGCCTGCCAATATGGGGGTCAACAGTGGTGTTTTATTGGGTTTGGGGGACGTATCAAGTTCACCAGTTTCTGGAACCGGTGCTTTCACAGAAGCCAATGTCAATCATATGAGGAACGGACTGACTTACATCAATCTTCATACTGCCGAGAATCCCGCGGGGGAAATTCGAGGCCAAATCTATCCCATCGCACAGAATTACACTTGGGAAACCATCATGACCCCTGAACAAATAACCGGTCAACTGACAGGCGATACCAGCATGTCCACGGGACAGGCTGTGCTTACATTCAATGCCGTAACAAAAGTATTGCGTTGGAACGTCAGTTATTCTGGGTTGACCAGCAACATCACCAGTGCACACGTCCATGCACCTGCCAGAACAGGTGTCACCGGTCCTTCAACTATCACAATTACCAGCTCAAACCAGCCTTCACCCATATCCAGTGGCGCTGTCTATAGCGCCACATTGGGCAATATGGCTTATATAGATGCGGGTTTGTCATACATCAACATCAACACCCAAACCAATCCGTCAGGTGAAATACGGGGTCAACTCAGGCCCATTATATTTAAAGGAGGTTTTGCTTCAGGTGAGTGATTTTTCTACACATTCGGCTTAAATTTTTTATTGGGCCGAATGTGTAAAATCAAAATATTATTCGAGCACGGCCTGAGGTATATCTTTTTTTTAGGGACTGATAATGACCGAGGAACTATTATGGTGGTCGTAAGTAAGCACTTTTCTTTGTTAGATTTTTGAGCTATTGGGTAGATTGGCTTTTTAACTTATAATACAGGACATGAAAATGGGTCAAAACATACAGTGTGGCGCATGTGGTGCGTCCAGTGTTATAAAGCACTTGGATAAATCAATGCTTGAATGTCGGTACTGTGGGGCGTTGATGGCATTCAGCGAAAATCCACCTCAACACAGCTCGCCACAGCCGGATTATAAGCCGGCCAAGTTGGTGCTTTTGTTGGTGATGCTGCCGATTATAGTGATTGCACTGATGGTGGTGTTTTGGGAGGTGTTCCAAAAAATCCGCAAGCACACCACCATGGATGCTTATGAATTCAATTCAGTTGAGGTGTCCAGTCAGCTCAGTACTGAAGCTGGCAATCATGCGCATTCTGGCAAACTTATAACCAATGTTGAAAGTCACGCCACTGAAACCTTGTCGGCAGATTCAATCAGCCAAAATTTGACGGTTCAAAGCCAAGTGAGTGGGGTAACCACCAATGGTGGTAAGTATTGGATTTTTCAGGTTAAAAACAGTGGTGAAGATGCTTTGGCTGGTCCTGCTGTGATGGTCAGCCTATTCAATTCAGCAGGTAAAAGAGTGGCTGAACAAGGTGGTTGGGCACAGCGTGAAATCTTGGCAGCCGGTGAAGAAACAGCGATTTTGGTGTTTTTAAGCGATGTACCAGCTGATGTAGCAGAACAACAGATAACCACGGTGGCCAGAGCGCCGACTTCATATGGCTTGCAGCAAGTTACGGTGGAAGTACGAGATTTTTCTGTCAAGATTAAAAGCCGTCAGTTTGAAATCATTGGTGACGTAGTGAATTCACATGATCGCAATGTCAAGTATGTGCGGGTGGTGGCTGTGGCCTACGATGCAGCTGGTGTTCCCATTGGCATAGGTGATGCTTTCAGTACAGTGAAGAATTTGGCACCCAATCAGCAATCAGGTTTTAAGCTTCGGGTGGGCACTTTTTTAACTGGCGAACCAGCTGCGTGGCAAGTTTGGGCCTTGGGCAGGGGCACATAACTCCAATTTGGGTGGCAACATATTTGTTGTCTATGTAAATATATATTAAAGGCTGTAAATAATTATGAACACTAACATCAAGCACAACCCTGAAAATTCAAAATTTGAAGTTCATGTGAATGGTTTCGTAGGGTACATTGAATATGAAAAATCAGCCACCGTGATTGATTACACGCACACCATAGTGCCTCCTGAACTGGGTGGCCAAGGCTTGGGTACAGAGTTGGTTAAGTATGCATTGGCCTATGCACGGGTTGAACATTTAAAAGTGATTCCCAGTTGCTCTTTTGTAGCGGCTTTGATGGACAAATATGTTGTTTATCAAGATTTAAGGGCAGAATAAAAATGTTAAAAGTTAATGACTCTGAACGATTAAGCTTTGCATTGATGGGTGCAGGGGATGCCGATTTGTTGTATGAGTTAGATCAAGATGTGGAAGTGATGCGGCACATCAATGGTGGCAAAATAACCACTATGCAGGATGTGCATGAGGTGTTTTTGCCCAGAATGGCGGCTTATAGAAATGTTGAAAAAGGTTGGGGCTTGTGGAAAGTAAGCACCACGTCTGATGGGGCATTTATTGGCTGGGTATTGGTGCGTCCCATGGGGTTTTTCTCAGCCCAACCTGAATGGGATAATTTGGAGTTAGGCTGGCGTTTCAAACGCACTGCTTGGGGTGTTGGTTATGCCACTGAAGCGGCTCAACATATAATGTCTGCAATTGTTGCACAGCAAAAAGTTACAACCTTTTCAGCCATTGCCACACCTGATAATCAAGGTTCTATTAACATCATGAAAAAACTGGGTATGACCTATCAGAAAACCGCGTTAAACAAAGACCCATTGGGTGACATGCAAGTGGTTTATTATGCGCTCTCAGTGTAATCTTTAAACCGCCACAAGCTGGCGCATCAGTAACCAAATAGGTCAGTATTTTGGCGAGAAACAACTGAAGCCAATCAAAGCACGTTTATATTCAGCTTCAACAGCTGTAACGATGCCCTGCATACATCAAAACACAAAATCTGCTGGGGTGGCTCTTGTCCATGTTGTTTGGGTGACCAAGTATGCGTTGTCAAAGCGTTTAAAAGTGACAGTGAATTTAAGCAAATCACCACGCAATCCAGGCAGTTCCTCAAGGCTGAATTCAGTGCCAGCCACCGCCACCACAACTTCCGCTTCAGCTTGTTGGTCGCCACCATCTAACCAATCAAGGCGTTTGAGCAGTTGGTGAATATGGATGCTGGATTTGCGCATCATTCTTAGGCGCAGCAGACGTTCAGTGTCTGTTTTGTTCCAGCCACGTTGGTCACTGCTGAAGTCTGGGCTGAGATGGGCCATAAAATCATCTAAATTTTTGTCTTCAATGGCTGTTTCCATGACTTGTAAGGTATTGATCAGCTGGGTTTTTTTATCCAGTTCGGGTTCGGCTGAACAAGCAGCCAACAGTGCGGTAATGAGTGAAATGGTACATATTTTGAGAAATGGCTGCATGGCACTTTTGACTAAATTCCGATTTTAAAAAACACCCAGTCATTGTATCATGTTGCCTTACTTGGCTCAGTATTTTGTCAGGTCAGGGATTATTTAAAGTCTGCTTATTCAGATGGATGCTTCTAACCATGATTTAGGCACAACAATTCAAGCAATGAGGAGTTGGTAATGAAAAAATTAATGCTGTTCGGTGTGCTGTTAATGACTCAACAATTGATGGCGCAGACTGACAAAGCGCCTGTGGGAGAAGTGGGTGATGGTGAGCAAAGGCCAGCGGGTGTACTTTTGGCTCAAATGACACAAGCGGCAGATGAAGCTTCAAATATCACCGTAATTGTTGAGAAAAAACAAACCATTGAAGAGTACCGACAACGTGGTGAGTTGGTTTTAGTTAAGGTCATACCTCATGAAGGTGTGCCTTATTTCATTGATCCGTTGGAGCGTGAAAACCTGAATGGCTCAGGACGGGATTTAATTAATTCTGGAGTGAATCCAGTGCGTTGGGTGTTGAAGGAGTTTTGATTAAATGACAGTTAGACAGAAGTTTTTTGTGGCACTGTTTGTGGTGCCTGCGGTGGTGGTATTGTGGGCTCAGTTTTGGTCAGGTGCTTGGTGGTTATTCTTGCTGATTGGACCATTGGCTGCCTTGGGTTTGTATGATGTTTTGCAAACCAAGCGAACCATCCTGCGTTTGTACCCAATATTGGGGCATTTTCGTTACCTGCTTGAATCTATACGGGTGGAATTACAACAGTATTTTATTGAGTCAGATTTGAATGGTGTGCCAGTTTCCAGAGAATATCGTTCGTTGGTGTATCAGCGCGCCAAAGGCCAGAAAGACACCCGGCCATTTGGTACCATCTTAGAAGTCAATGAAGATGGTTATGAGTGGATGAATCATTCAGTGTCTCCTTCTGATGTGACGGCCGATGATTTGCACCTTACTTTTGGTGGCACTGAATGTAAACAACCTTATCAGTCCACGCCGTTAAATATTTCTGCCATGAGTTACGGCTCTTTAAGCAAAAATGCCATTGAAGCCTTGAATTTAGGCGCCCAAATGGGTGGCTTTGCTCATAACACTGGGGAAGGTGGTATCAGTCCTTACCACATCAAGCATGGTGGTGATTTGATTTTCCAGTTTGGCTCAGGTTATTTTGGCTGTCGCGATGCCGAGGGTAATTTTGATCCCCAATTATTCAAACAAAAGGCCGCACTTGATCAAGTCAAAATGATTGAAATAAAGTTATCACAAGGTGCCAAACCAGGCCATGGTGGCATGCTGCCAGCAATCAAGTTGACTGAAGAAATTGCTGAAATCAGGCATGTCCCAATGGGAAAGGATGTGTTGTCACCTGCCAATCACTCGGCCTTCAACTCACCCAAAGAATTGCTGATGTTTGTGCAACAGTTGCGTGAACTTTCTGAGGGCAAGCCAATTGGTTTTAAAATGTGTTTAGGTAAGCGCAGTGAGTTTTTGGGCATTTGTAAGGCCATGTTGGAGACTGGTATAAAACCTGATTTTATTACCATTGATGGTGGTGAAGGTGGTACCGGTGCTGCACCGATTGAGTTCACCAATTCAGTTGGTACGCCGTTAAAAGATGCGTTAATTTTTATTAACAATGCATTGATTGGCACTGGATTACGTAATGACATTAAAATAATTGTTGCGGGTAAAATCATTTCCGCATTTCATATCATCAAGGCATTGGCATTGGGTGCTGACAGTGTGAATTCAGCCAGGGGCATGATGTTTGCCTTAGGTTGTATTCAATCCCGTTCGTGCAACACCGATTTATGTCCAACTGGTATTGCCACACAAGACCCAGCGCGGGTACTTGGGTTGGTGGTCAATGAAAAGGCACAGCGGGTGGCACGGTACCATGGTCAAATGATGAAGAACTTGGCTGAACTGCTGGCTGCTGCTGGGGTTAAAACATTGGCTGAACTTAAACCTGAACACATCAAGCACCGTTTTAAAGGGACCATTATCAAGTCTTATGAGGAAATGTTCCCAACCATACCAAAAGGCTTGTTGTTAGATGATGCCACCAGGCCAGAGACCTGGGCGGCTGATTGGCATGCGGCACAAGTGAATCGTTGGTAACTTGTGCTGTTCAGTGGCTGATCAGTAGGGCGCAGATTATTCAGTAAGGATGCAATCTGCGCTTTAATCGGCTATTATAAAAAATCATTATTTCAAAAATACACCTATGTCTTTAACCAAAAAAATCATTGTTTTCATGGTGGTTGGTGCAGTAGTCGGCTTGGCTTTGAACCTGTCCCAACTGAACCAAGACCCGTTTGTTGACACCTATTTAACCAATGGCTTGTTCTATGTGGTAGGCCAGTTATTTATTTTGTCATTAAAAATGATGGTGGTGCCATTGGTGTTTGTTTCCTTGTTTTGTGGGACCACTGCCTTGCGTGATCCAGCCATGCTCGGTTCGATAGGTGGCAGAACTTTGGTGTTTTACTTGGTGACTACAGCCATAGCCTTAGCCATTGCTTTGACTGTTGCTACATTGCTTGGAGTGGGCGTTGGCGCAGACATTCCAACTGATGTGAATTACATACCTAAGGAAAGTCGGTCTTTCGTTGAAGTGATTTTAAGTGTCATCGATAACCCAATAAAAGCCATGGCTGAGGGCAATCTTTTGGCGGTTATAGTGTTTTCAATTTTGCTGGGCTTGAGTGCGACCATGGCCGGCAAAGCGGGTGAACAGGTGATAGGTTTGTTCAAATCTTTCAATGAAGTGATCATGAAGTTGGTGATGTTGATCATGCATTTTGCTCCCTATGCGGTGTTTGCTATTCTTGCCAAAGTGTTTGCAGATTTGGGCGTTGAGGCCATCAGTACATTGGCGGGTTATTTTTTCACTGTGTTAGGTTTGTTGCTTTTTCACGCATTGGTGGTTTATCCATTGTTATTGAAACTGTTGTCAGGCTTGAATCCTTTGACCTTCATCAAGAAAATGCAAAGTGCAGTGGTCTTTGCTTTCGGTACTTCCAGTTCCAACGCCACCATTCCTGTGACCATGCGTACCATGACTGAGCGCATGGGTGTGGACAAATCAGTGGCCTCATTCACCATCCCTTTTGGTGCCACCATCAATATGGATGGCACGGCCATCATGCAAGGTGTTGCTACGGTTTTCATTGCCAATGCCTATGGTGTCGATTTGACTAACCTACAATTATTGATGGTGGTGCTGATGGCCACCATGGCATCCATTGGCACCGCCGGTGTGCCAAGTGCTGGCATGGTGATGTTACAAGGTGTGCTGTTACAAGTGGGCTTGCCGATTGAAGGCATAGGCATCATTTTAGGCATTGATCGCTTACTGGACATGACTCGCACCGCAGTTAACATCACTGGAGATTCTGCGGTCACTTGTATTGTGGCAAAATCGCAAAACAAACTTGACCAAGCGGTGTTTGATGACCCAGATGCGGGCTTGATTAAGGACTGAGTTATTTGCTGGTGATGTGAATGAATGAAGGGTTCACAGCGAACCCTTTTTTGTAGCTGAAGCCATCCTTTATATCAGGGTGTTGATTGATTACTGTTTGCTTTCAGTGCTGCGGTGCATGTGGTAATATCTATTGACTAAAACCTTTGGGCTATTATGGGTTCTGTTACTAATGTCTTAAACAGTGAAACTTTGCAGGCAGCCTTACAAGACAAAAAGCTGCAAAGTATGCTGTATCAAGAATTGCGGATCATTGCACGTGCCAAACTCAATGCCCACGCCAAAAATAACGACCTCAACACCACCGCATTGGTACATGAGGCATTCCTTAAACTAAACCCTAAATCTGCAGACAGCCAATGGAGTGATCGCCGTCATTTTTATGCCACCGCGGCTTTAACCATGCGCCATATTTTGGTTGATCAAGCCAGGCGCAGATTGACTGAAAAGCGCGCACCCGAACAGCCTATGGATAACCACAATGAAGCGGCCATTGAAGTACAGCATCAGTGCCAAGAGTTGGTGGCATTGGATGAGGCTTTGGAGCAGCTTAAGCAGCTTGATGCAAGCTTGGTAGAATTGGTTAACCTGCGTTATTTTGTGGGTTTGAATATGACTGAAATTGCTGGGTTGATGGGCGTCTCAAAACGCACCATAGATCGACAGTGGTTGAAAGTAAAAGCGATTTTGGCGGCTTGGTTGAAATAGTTGTCACAAAAGAGGGATCAACTGCGTATGTAACGTATGAACGATAAAACCAACAAGCAAATCAAAGGCATTGCTGCGAACGAGTGGAAGCAGTTGTTGGCTTTGTTTGATGTTCTTACACAGTTACCTGCAGTTGAACAGGTGCAGCGATTAAGCCAGGAGCAACTGTCCCAAACAGCCAAAAATTTATTGCAAAAAATGCTGGCATCACAGCATCAGCCGCATGTGTTGGATACAACCATTGACCCTTTGGTGGAAACGTTGTTGGGTGAAGATGCGATCTGCGTGCATGCCAATCCTGCTAACATCATTGGTCGCACTTTCGGTGCTTGGAAAGCGGTTTCAGCTTTGGGCTTAGGTGGCATGGGTCAGGTGTTTGTGGCCGAACGGGCCGATGGACAGTTTGAAAAACAGGTGGCGCTTAAAATCATCAAGTCTGGCCAGTTTTCTGCGCACAGTCAACAAAGGTTTATGGATGAAATGCGCACTTTAGCGCAGTTTGAGCACCCGCACATTGCCCATTTAATAGATGGTGGCAGCAGTGAAGAGGGCATCACTTATTTTGTTATGGAATTGGTCGATGGTGTACCTATTGTTGCGTATGCCAACGCCAAACGCTTGCCACTGGCTGAGCGCATTAAATTGCTGCTGCAGGTAATTGACGCTGTGGAGTATGCACACCAAAGCTTAATTATTCATGGTGACATCAAGCCAGCCAATATTTTGGTCAATGAATCAGGCCAAGTGAAATTAGTGGATTTTGGTATTGCCCGCTCATTAGGTGATGAATCAACAGATAATTACCTGCCACAATTCAGCCCCAGTTATTCAGCGCCCGAACAGGTGCAAGGTCAAGTTTTAACTACTGCCAGTGATGTATTTGGCCTGTGTGCTGTGTTGTATGAGTTGTGTACTGGTTCATCACCCAGGAACAGCGAATCAAAAACTACGCAGCTTGAATTCATTGCCCACATCAGTGCGCCAATTACTGCAGCCTATATCACTTTTTTATACAACCAACGCCATCACCAATTGGGTACATTATTGCCAAGTTATAAAACTTATGATCAGGCGCTGTCTCAAGAGCTGGGTGCCATCATTGATAAGGGGCTACAAATAGCCGTGCCCAAACGGTATAAGAATACCACTGAGTTGCGGCGTGATTTGTTGTTGTTCCTTGAAGGCGCTGCAGTGCCGAGCTTTGCCACCAGTTGGCTGTATAGGTGTAAAAAATCGGTACTAAAACACAAGTGGCCAGTGGTGCTTTCAATGTTTGGTTTGTTGGTGCTTATTGGCGTTACCTTGGTTGCCATAAAGCAAGCACAATTGGCCCAACTTGAAGCCAATAAAGCCAATTGGGCCAATCAATTTTTACTCAGTATATTTGATCATGCAGATCCGGTAAAAAACCAACAAAACCCGATCACCGTGAATCAACTGACAGCACAAGCTGCAGAACAGATTATGGAAGATGACAGCGAGTTGCTGTTAAAAACCACTTCATTAGGTATGCTCAGTCAAATTCAATATAAGTTAGGTGAGGTGGAATCTGCTGAACGCTTGATTACAGAACAAATTAATTTGCTGCAAAAACTGCCGGTTGATGACACGCAATTGGCGGCGGTTCATATCAAGGCTGGCAATATCATGGAAGCTCAAGATAAGCTGGTAGAAGCCATTGATCACTATCGGCAAGCCTTACAATTGGTACCTATTACTGCACACTTTACCGAATCTTCTGTGCGTGCCAGTCTGGCCTTGGCCAACAGTTTATTGCGTCTCAATGAGCTAGATGAAACACGCCAGTTGATGACAACTTTGGTTGGTAAAACCGTGCAAATCGAAGCCTTACCAGCAGCTGATTCTGTGCTGTCTACGCTGTATGCGGTCAAAGCCAATTTGTTGCTTTCCGCACAACAGTTTGAGGCAGCCATAGCACAGCTGCAAGAGGCCAAAGTGATGGCTTTAAGGGTTGCAGGTGAGCCTTTATTGTACCCCCATATTTTGTCTCTAGAATCTGATGCATATTACGAAAGTGGTCAGTTAATCCAAGCAGCAGAGATTGACCGTGAATTGGTTGAGTATTTCAGTCATCATTTTGGTGAGGACCACCCGGAAACCATTGATAAATTGGGGCGGTTGGCAGTTTCACTTGCTGGTATGGGTGATTTACAAGCAGCCATCACAATCAACCAAAAGATAATAGCCAACTTAAAAGGCACTGAAATCAAAGGCCATCAAATTCCAGCAGCCTATTTAAACATGGGTACCGCATACCAAGCATTGGGAGATGATAAAACAGCCATAGAAAACTATACGCAAGCACAAAAACTGTGGCCTCAATTAAAACCCAGAATTGTCATTTATGAGGCTACAACTGAAGTGCGAATAGCACAATCTTTGTTGAACCTGAAGCAATATGATGAAGCACAAAAGTATTTTGCTTCAGCTTTAGCTCGGATTGAAAAGGAGTATGGTGTAGATCATGGTCTATTTGCCAGATTTCAAATTATGTATGTACCTCTGTTGTTAGAATTGGGTCGAGCTGAAGAAGCCAATGCCATTATTCCAGCTGCATATCAGCGTATGGTCATTGTTTACGGTGAGCATTCGAAAAATGCAGCGGTGGCAAAATTAAGATGGGCGCAGTTGAATGTATTATTGAATCATCCAGAAGTGGCAGCAGAACAAGCGGCCAGTGTCATTGAAGTATTAGATGTGGATGCTTACAGAAAGCGCAACCAAGAGTTGATAGATTTGGCACAACAAATCAGTCAAATGGCTGATCAGTGAGGGCATGAAACGCTCGTTTACTTATTTTGCTAAGAAAGCCAGGACTGTCAATTATTTTTATTAACTCTATTGACAATCATTCTCATTAGCATTTAAAATTAAGCTGTTCTCTTAATTAGATTGTTATGTACGTTTGTATTTGTCACGGTGTGACTGAAAAAGACATCCAAAAAGCAGCCAAGCAAGGTGCCAATTCCTTACAAGACATTAAGTCAATGACTGGTTGTGGGACCGGCTGTGGTTCTTGTGTTGAGCTGGCCGCTGAAGTTTTGCAAGCCCATCACAACAAATCAACACCTGACTTTTTGCAAATTCTGCAACCTAATTCTGATTGGCAAGTTCCGGCCTAGTGCTTTCATTGCTGCAATATTTGGCTTTCTCATACCCAACTCGCGACGAATCATTTATAATCAATTTAACCCAATAACAATTGATTAAAAACTTATGAAAGGTGACGCAAAAACCATCCAAATCTTGAATAAAGTTCTGTACAACGAACTGACCGCCATCAATCAGTATTTTATGCATTACAAAATACTGGAAGACATGGGCTTTTCCAAATTAGCAGAAAAGTCGAAGCAAGAGTCGATTGAAGAAATGAATCATGCCGATGCGCTGATGGAACGTATATTGTTCTTAGAAGGATTACCTAATCTGCAACAGTTGGGCAAGTTGCGCATTGGGGAAACACCCATCGAAATGTTGCGCTGTGATTTGGCTTTGGAGCATGATGCCATTCCTGATTTACGTGATGGCATTGAATACTGTGAAAGTATTCGTGATTACATCAGTCGTGATCTGATGCAAAAAATCCTGGACGATGAAGAAGAGCATGTTGATTGGTTAGAAACCCAGCTGGGCTTAATCGAAAAAGTCGGTGAGCAAAATTATTTACAATCTCAAATGTAACTAGTCAAACACTCCCTATCCAAAGCATCCAATGACTGTAACAAGTACTGGGTGCTTTTTTTGTTGTAATTTCATCTCAGGATTAAATAATTATTTGTAAAAAATAAAAATCTTTTTAAAATACCCTCAAATTATGTCCCTTCAGGGTCATTGGTTGATTTGTTAAAGCCCACGAGGTTTGGTGTTGCTTTGGCTGGTTTGATTGAATTTATCAATGGGTTTTAATATGAGTACTTTGGGGCTGTTTGTTATCTTTTATGTGGGTATTTCTATTGGCTTTGGCCTGTTGGCCGCTCGTCGAGTCAATAATTCAACTGATTACATCCTGGCAGGACGTTCTTTGCCAGTCTACATCACCATAGCAACGGTATTTGCAACCTGGTTTGGCTCTGAAGCCGTGTTAGGCGTACCTGCTACTTTTATGCGAGAAGGCATGGCGGGTATTGTTGCAGATCCTTTTGGTGCGGCCTTCTGTTTGATCTTTGTGGGTGCGTTCTTTGCCGCACGTTTGTACAGGATGAAACTGTTAACCATCAGTGACTTTTACCAGCAGCGGTACAGTCGACAAGTGGAAGTGCTGGTTTCTATTGCCGTTTGTATCAGTTACCTGGGCTGGGTGGCCGCTCAAATTGTTGCTTTGGGTTTGACCATCAACTTAATTTCTGTGGGGTATATTTCGTTTGAATGGGGCATGGTTATAGGCCTGACCGTGGTGATGCTGTACACCATTTATGGCGGTATGTGGTCAGTGGCCATTATGGACTTTATTCAAATGATGACCATATTGGCGGGTTTATTGGTGGTGGCATATTTGGTGGCTGGGCGTTTGGATGGTGGGGTGATGGAAGTAGTTGATCATGCCCAAGCACATGATAAATTCAATTTTTGGCCTGAGCTGAATACAGCAGCAGTGTTGGGTTTTATTGGTGCATTTGTTACCTTGGCGTTGGGGTCCATTCCACAACAAGATGTGTTTCAGCGGGTGATGTCTGCCAAGAATGAAAAAGTAGCGGTGCGCGGTACCATCATAGGTGGCGTGATGTATTTGCTGTTTTGTTTTGTGCCGATATTCATCGTTTATGGGGCTTCTTTGCTTGACCCAGTGCTGGCCGAAACGCACATGGCCGTTGGTGGTGACCCACAAAGAATCCTGCCTGAGTTTATTCTGCGTGATGTGCCTATTTGGGTGCAAGTGATGTTTTTTGGTGCGTTGTTGTCTGCCATCATGTCGACCGCTTCTGGAACCTTGTTGGCACCTTCGGCGATTTTAGCCAAAAACATCCTTAGGCAATGGCTGAATTTAAACGATCAACAATTACTGGTGGCTTTGCGTTTAACAGTGTTGGGTTTTGGATTGCTGGTGTTGTTGTATGCCTATTTAAGTAGTTCAGTGGGTTTGAGTATCTTTGAAATGGTAGAAAACGCTTATTTAGTGACTTTATGTGGTGCTTTCGTGCCGCTGGCATTTGGTGTGTATTGGCAACGGGCCAACAATGCCGGGGCTTTGTTGTCAATTGCTTTGGGGGTGTTGAGTTGGGCGGCCATGGAAATCATCAGTTTGCAACTGTCAGCTGATGATGACGCCTTGTTGGTGCCGCCGCAATTGGTTGGGTTATTGATGGCCATAGTTGGCATGGTGTTAGGCAGTTTAATGCCTCGGTTTAAAAATGAATCAATTGCGCTGAAGCAAGCTTCAGAATAGACTCAGTTGCAGGAGCTCAAAAATATATAGTGTGGGTATTCTGTTGTAGGCGTGATGTTTTGAAAGCGCTGTGTGAAACAGCATAAAGCCTTTGGTCTGGTATTACAGCAACGGCCACCGTTTGAGTAAACGATAAGGGTGGCCGTTGTTTGGTTAATGGCTTATTTTTTATGTTCGATGACCACGTCGGTATAGATACCACCACGGACATTGAATTTCATGGTGATTTTCATCCACTTAGGATCAGTGGCTGCGATTAAGTCATCTAAAATTTCATTGGTAACCGCTTCATGGAATGCACCGCGTTCGCGGAAGGTCCAGATGTATAGTTTCAGGGCCTTTAATTCTACGCATTTCTCATCTGGTTGATATTCGATTTTGATGGTGGCAAAATCAGGTTGGCCAGTTTTTGGGCACAAACAAGTGAATTCAGGAATGTCGATAATGATGGTATAATCCCTTTCTTGATTAGGATTAACAAATGTTTCGAGGTCTTTTGTGGGGTGCGTGGACATGTTATTCTCTGGTTAATTTAAGACTCTGAGGTCATTGCACTGACCTCATATTTCAATCAAGGGCGGAACAATACCCAAAAATGGACTATTTATCAAGAAAAATAAGCAGTACAGACACAATACGCAATAAATGAAATTATCAAAGATAAAGCTTGCGGGATTCAAATCCTTTGTTGATCCCACTGAAGTACTGATGCCCAGTAACCTGATTGGTGTGGTTGGCCCCAACGGTTGTGGCAAATCCAACATCATCGATGCGGTGCGTTGGGTGATGGGTGAAACATCAGCGAAAATGTTGCGTGGGGCCTCAATGACAGATGTGATATTCTCTGGTTCATCCACGCGTAAACCAGTGAGTTTGGCAACGGTGGAGTTAATCTTTGATAATTCAGATGGACAACTCAAAGGCGAGTACGCCAGTTACAACGAAATTTCCGTTAAGCGTCAAGTCAATCGCGACGCACAATCATTTTATTATTTGAATGGCAGTAAATGTCGCAAGAAAGACATCGTTGATTTATTTTTAGGCACCGGTTTGGGGCCCAGAAGTTACTCCATCATTGAACAAGGCATGATTTCAAATATAGTTGAGTCCAAGCCAGAAGATTTACGTGGTTACATTGAAGAGGCTGCTGGGGTTTCAAAATACCGAGAAAGGCGCCGTGAAACCGAACGACGAATCAAACGCACCAAAGAAAACTTAGAGCGCTTAGATGACCTGCGTACCGAAGTGGGTAAACACATCCAACATTTACAAAGGCAGGCTAAGAACGCGGAAAAATACACCGA
Source organism: uncultured Marinicella sp. (assembly GCA_947502595.1). Lineage (GTDB taxonomy): Bacteria > Pseudomonadota > Gammaproteobacteria > Xanthomonadales > Marinicellaceae > Marinicella. Next base: position 24,067 of record CANNAM010000009.1, read on the forward strand.
CTTAAAAGGTCAGTTTAAATTAATTAAAGCCGAAGTGTTGGCGCTCAGGTGGCAACAATGGAACAGCCAAGCAGAACAAGGCCAGCTTGAGGTAAAACAATTAGAAACCGCAGTTGAAAAAGCCAAAGCGGGACAAACTGATGGTGAGAAAAACATCGAGCAACACCGCCTTGCTCACCAAACATTGAGTGATGAAAACAATAAGTTACAGGAACAACTGTATCAAATCAATGCCGAGATTGGCAAAATTGAACAAGCCATTGCACACTCTAAATCATTATCAGAAAGACACCAAAAAGATTTAAGCAACACCGAAACCAACCTGACAAATTCTCAGGCTCGATTAGAACTGGATCAACAAGAACTCAAACAGCAGCAAGACCTTTACGCCACTGCCAAGCCTAAAGAGGAAGAGCTGGCCCTACAATTGGAACAGGCCCAAGAGCTGAACGAAACCAATGAAGAACAACAAGAGCAATGGCGTGCTGAATGGGACAGAAACAATGCGTTGATCGGCGAACACAGTCGCACGGTTGATGTGGAGAAAACCCGCATCACTTCATTGGAATCACACATGCTGCGCCAGGCCGATCGGCTGAAGTCTGTCAAACCAGGTGATAACAATGAATTGGTCAATAAATTGCAACAAGAATTGGCCGGTATTGCTGAACAATTGGAAACTCAGCAAGCCAAACATGACACTTTTGAGGCTTCGTTGGCGGAGCAAAAAGACCAGGTAGATTTGAATGTGGAGCGGGGCCAACAATTACGCAATCAAATAGACCAGGTACAACAGCAGTTGCACCAGGCCAAAGGTCGCCGTGGTTCATTGGTGACATTGCAACAAGCAGCCCAAGCCCAAGACAATGCTGAGTTACAACAGTGGATTAAGGACAACAAAGAGCTAAGCCAACAACGTTTGGCAGAACTGATTGAAGTTGATACGGGTTGGGAAACAGCGGTGGAAACTGTTTTGCAGCAGCGCTTACAGGCTTGGGTAACCAATAACCAAGATATTTATGCGGTGACTGCGGATTGGTTGTTTGGCAACATGACAGCAGTACATTCAAGCCAGGGTGGCATAAAATCCCGGCCTGGCACTTTGGCAGAATGTGTCAAAGCCCCAGATGCGGTGCTTGAATGGTTCAATCAAATCAAGATATGTACGGACGTCGAAGCTGCTAGGGCGCTGACTGATAAGTTGGCTGCTGGAGAATCGGTGGTTACCCAACAGGGTGAATGGTTTGGACAAAACTGGGTACACATCAACCGAGGTGAACAAGCTGAAGGCTTTTTATTGCGTCAGAAAGAACTGAAAAAACTGGAAAAACAAATAGCCATTGATGAAGCCCAATTGGCAGTTTTACAGGAACAATTAGAAACCAGTAAATCGGAACGTGTGTCATTGGCCGCTGGTGCTGAACAACTGCAATTAGATGTCAACATGTCACACCGTAAGCTATCAGAGCTGAATGGCTTGGTATTGAATAAGCAACAGTTGATTGAAAGAGAGCAACAGCAAAGCCAAGAAAAGGCCGCTGAAACCGCTCAAATCCAGCAACAAATGGCGGAAGATGAGAAGCAAGTTAAAAGTTCGCGGGCCAAGCTTGAAACAGCCATGAATGAATTGGCCAAGTTCGAACAGTTGAAAGTTAAGTTGTTAGATCAACAACAGTCATTTCAGCAGCAGTACCAACAGACCAAAGCGCAGTTGAATGACATTTCGAATCAGTATTACCAACATAAAATGGGCTTGTCAGCGACCGGTAATAAAATTGAATCCTTACAACAAAACATTGAAAGAACCCAGCAATCGGTACAAGAGCTGGTAGCGCGCAAGGATGACTTGCTGAAACAATTGACCGAAGACATGGACCCAATCGAAGGCAAAAAACAAGCCTTGGATGATTTAATCAGCCAACGTTTGCGGACTGAAAAAGACCGTGATGCGATGCGCCAACAGGTCACCACTTCGCAGTCAAAATTGGATGAAATGGAGCGACTGCGTCATCAGCATCAAAGTTTGATTGATGAAACCCGCAACCAATTGGAGGCGGCTAAATTGGCCTACCAATCCAATGAATTGCGCGCCAACGGATTTGCTGAACAATTATTAGACCAAGGTTTTGAAGCTGCTGAGCTGCTAAAAACTCAGGGTGAAATTACGGCTGAAAATTTAGCTGGACTGATTGATAAAAAAGAACAACAAACCGAAAGGTTACACCACAATATTGTGCGTTTAGAACCGGTTAATCTGGCGGCGATTGAAGAGTTTGAAGAAGAGTCCAAACGCAAGCAATATTTAGATGAACAAAACGATGATTTAGAGCAGGCACTGGAAACTTTGGAGCTGGCCATTGCGCGCATTGATAAAGACACCCGAACGTTATTCAAAGAGACCTTTGAAGCGGTTAACAGTAACATCAAACAGCTGTTTCCGCGTTTGTTTGGGGGCGGGCATGCTTATCTAGAGTTAACTGGTAATGATTTGTTGACCACTGGGGTGACCATCATGGCCAGACCACCAGGCAAACGAGTTTCGAGTATCCAACTGCTCTCTGGTGGGGAAAAAGCATTGACTGCGGTGTCTTTGGTATTTGCTATATTCAATTTAAACCCAGCACCTTTTTGCATGCTGGATGAGGTGGATGCGCCTCTGGATGATGCCAATGTAGGACGCTTTTCTGCGATGGTTGCTGAAATGTCAGAAAAGGTTCAATTCTTGTTTGTGTCGCACAACAAAGTCACCATGGAAATTGCCAACCAATTGATGGGTGTGACCATGCGTGAACCTGGTGTTTCACGCATGGTGAGCGTGGATTTGGCTGAAGCCGCACAATTGGCTTCCGAATAGCGTTCAACGACCATGCAACGCTGTGCAATATGTCTAGTTCACAGCCAACAAGCATTGTGCCACGGTTGTCAATCGTTGCTTCAAGCACCAATCAACCCATGCCAAATATGTGCCAAACCGTTGCAACAAAGCCATGGCATATGTGGTGAATGCCGCAGTGATACACCGGGCTTTTCTCACACCATTTGTGCCACTATTTATGAGCCGCCAGCCAGTTTATGGGTACAGCAGCTTAAATTTGGTGCGCGCATGGATCGTGCGCGTATTATGGCCGAAGCCTTGTTGGCACCGCTGGCATCAGTGGCATCAAGCGTGCCCATTATCCCCGTGCCACTGCACCCGAAAAGGCTGCAATCGAGGGGTTACAATCAAGCCTATGAAATTGCCAAAATCATTGGTAAACGGCATAATCGCGAAGTCCTGACTGATGTCTTAATCAGAACCAAACACACCGCCATGCAGGCAGAACTGCATGAAAAACAACGCAGCGCAAATGTCCGAGCAGCCTTCAAGGTTGATAAGGTCATTAATTTTGACACGGTGTTGGTGTTAGATGATGTGATGACTACCGGCCAAACCATGCGTTCAGTGGCCAAATCCCTGCGACAAGCAGGGGTAAAGAAAGTCATGGCAGTGGTATTTGCTCGTTCAGGTTGGTGACCAATCACCGCTAGTTTTGAATGCAATGCGCTAAAATTCCCAATAAGCAGGAATCAACAAAATAAACAATGTAAATAATTCCAGACGGCCAAAAATCATGGCAAATGAAAGTACGGTTTTGGCGCCGTCGGATAAATTGGCAAAATGCGCGCCGGCATCACCCAAGGCGGGGCCCAAGTTGGTAAGGCTGGATAAAGAGGCTGAGAAAGCGGTGGTGATGTTTTCGCCGAATCCAGCCAGTAACAAAGTAAACACGCACCATAAAAACAGAAACTGCACAAAGAAGGCTGAAACTGAGTCAAGCACTCGATAATTAACTGTTTTACCGTTGATTTTAACCAAGTATTTACCATGTGGATGAATCAATCGATACAGTTCTCGCATGCTCATTTTAAACAATAAGATCATGCGGATGACTTTGAAGCCACCAGCTGTGGAGCCTGCACAGCCGCCAATCACACTGAATAATATCAACAACAGGGGTAAGGCGCCGGGCCACAGATAGAAAGGCTCGGTGGTGAAGCCAGTGGTTGAGCCTACTGATACGGCTTGGAATGTGCCTTGGCGAATTGATTCATACAGTGAGTCAGAAACACCGCTGGTGTAAAGTTGGAAGGAAGTGATGGCGGATGCCGCTGCCATGAAGCCAAAAAATACTTTGACCTCGGTGTCCATTAAGTAGGTTTTGATTGAAGCTGATTTCCATGCCAAAAAATGCGAGGCAAAATTAATACCTGCAATCAACATAAATATCACTGCAATCATTTCGATCAATGAGTTATTAAAATAACCCATAGAGTCATCATAAGTTGAAAAACCACCTATGGATATGGTTGAAAATGCATGACATATGGCATCAAACATATTCATGCCAGCCATGTAATAGCTTAAGGTACACATCACTGTAATACCCAAATAGATGAACCACAAAGCTTTGGCGGTTTCGGTGATTCTGGGGGTTAACTTTTGATCTTTCATAGGGCCTGGGGTTTCGGCTTTGAAGATCTGCATGCCACCAATGCGCAACATCGGTAACACAGCCACCGCCAGTACAATGATACCCATACCACCAAACCATTGTAACTGCTGGCGGTAGTATTTTATCGAATGCGGCAATTCGTCGATATTGGTTAATATGGTCGCGCCGGTGGTGGTTAAGCCAGAAATTGACTCAAAAATAGCATCGGTCAATGAAAGGTTCATGTGTTCAGAGAGGAAAAGTGGCAATGATCCGGCCAGGCCAACTATCAGCCAAGAAGCCCCAACCACTAAAAAGCCACTGCGAATTTTTAATTCTGCATGGATGTTCCGATAGATGAAAAAAGGGATTGCACCCATCACTGCCAATGTGCCAAAACCTTGTAAAAATGGATAAATATCACCGTCTTGATAAATGTAACCAACTAACGCAGGCGGTAACATCATGCTGCTAGCAACCAGCAACAACAGACCAACAATTTTTGCTATCAGACGTGGGTTCATAAGGTCACAGGAACGAAGCGTCTACTTCGAATAAACGTTTCATGTCGTTGATGTTGCGTTTATCAGTAACAAACACTATTAAATGGTCTTGGTTTTCAATCACCACATTTCTGTGCGCCATGAGTACCTGGTCCTTTCTGATTAAACCGCCAATATTGCAACCTGGTGGTAAGTTGATGTCCTGAATCATTTTACCCACCACCTTAGATGAGCTGCTGTCACCAGTGACTTCGATTTCAATGGCTTCAGCGGCACCTGATTGCAGCGAGTGCACACGTGCAGTGTAGTCACCACGGACATGAGCCAAAATTCCACCCATGGTGATGTGTTGTGGTGAAATAACGATGTCGATGGTGTCTTTTTCAATCAGTTGGGCATAGTTTTGCTTGTTGATTAAAGTCATGACTTTTTTGGCACCCATTTTCTTGGCCATCAATGCCGACAATAAGTTGGCTTGATCATCATTGGTTACGGCACAAAAAATATCGGTGTGGTTGATGTTTTCTTCATTCAATAATTCTTCAGACGTACAGTCGCCACGAATCACCAAAGCTTTGTTTAATTCTTCAGCAATGAAACGCGATCTGAGTTTCTCATATTCGATGATTTTGACTGAATGATCTCGCTCTAGGGCTTTGGCCAGATTGAAGCCTATGTTGCCGCCACCGGCAATGATGATCTTATAACTGCTCTTGCTGGTTTTGTGCCACGCCTCCATGATTTTGGTGATGTGTTTACGGGCAGCTAAAATAAAAACTATGTCATTGATTTTTAAGACAGTGTCGCCATCAGGCATGACTGATTTATTTTTTCTAAAGACCGCCGCTACCCTGGCATCAACGTTTTCAGGCAGTAAATGACTGAACTCTCTGAGTTGTTGGTCAACCAATGGGCCATTTTTTACAATTTTTATGGTGACTAATTGTGCCTTGCCGCCAGCAAAATCCAATACTTGCATGGCGCCAGCGTACTCAATCAGGCCTTTGATGTGGCGAGTGACCAATTGTTCGGGTGAGATATGGAAGTCAATCGGCACATGTTCATGTTCAAACATTTCTGGGTATGAAGCATACTCAGCTTCACGTATTCGAGCAATTTTAGTGGGCGTATTAAACAAGCTGTAGCACACTTGGCAAGCCACCATATTGACTTCATCTGAATTGGTCAGTGCCACCACCATATCGGCATCATTGGCACCGGCCCTGATCAGCACAGATGGGTGGGATGCATGGCCATGTACGGTTCTGATGTCAAACTTGTTCTGTATGTCGTTTAAGCGTTCGGCATCTGTATCTACGACAGTTACGTCATTGTTTTCATGGGACAAATGTTCAGCTATCGATGAACCCACTTGTCCGGCGCCAAGGATAATTATTTTCATGATTTGTCCTTGCTTTTGGGGTTGATGTTCAAGGCCCTGAGTTTGCGGTATAGGTTGGTACGTTCCATGCCAGAAATTTTGGCCAAATCACCCACTTTGCCTTCCACTTGTTGAAGGTGGTACAAGAAATAATCGCGTTCAAATTCTTCTCTGGCTTCTCTGAGCTCTAAATCATAACGGGTGCTTTGTGATGAGTTTGATTGGGCTTGTTGGGTTTGTTCCAGTAGTTCAATCACTTCATCCAACTGAATTTCTGCGTCTCCTGGCTGTAATTGGAGTTGTCTTACCAGGTTTTTTAGTTCACGTAAATTACCCGGCCAACCATAATTACGCAAATGGTTTTGTGCTGCAAAAGACAGCTTGCGGTAAGGTGTTTGTTCTTGGTCGGGCATGAAGTTTACATAGAAGTTAAGTAGTTCAGGTACATCTTCAGCTCGCTCGCTTAGGGTGCAAACGGGTACGGTAAACTCTGCAACAAATTCATACAGTTCGCGATTAAACTCATCATTATTGACCATAACTTTGATGTCTTGATGAGTGGTTGAAAGCAACTGTACAGGGTTTTGCTGGTGTGGTTTTTGCCATTGCTTGAGGTGTATCAACAGTTTATTTTGTAGTCCTGAAGTCAAACAATCAATGTTGGTTAAAATGAATGAGCCAGATTGTGAGTGTTGTATCAACTGTTGGTAATTATCCGCCAATACTTTATCAATGTTGGCATCATTAAGTGTCAAGCTATCAATGATTACAGCGGCTTGTTGGTTTTGGTAACGTTGTTGGTGTAACCACAGTGCCAAAGTTAATTTCCCGGTGCCGCTGTCACCCACAAATGTGGTATTGGTGGTGGTTTTGCTGAGCTTCTCAATACAGGTGCGCAGTTCATGTATAGCTGTTGAACTGCCTATCGGTTCTAATACCTGCCATTCTTGGTTCATTTCATTGCTGCCCAGTTCGCCCTGATTGGCGGCCAAGGTTTGTTCAATGGTTTGTAATAATTTTGCCAAAGAGATGGGTTTTTCAACAAAATCATGGGCCCCCATTTTGGTGGCTTCAATGGCAGTTTCTATGGTGCCATGACCAGACATCATCACCACTGCAAAAGGCATGTTGTGGTTTTGGTTCCAAGATTTTAATAAACTGATGCCATCAATGTCAGGCATCCAGATATCCAACAACACCAAATCTGGGGTTTTGTCTTGCATTTGTTGATTGGCATCATGCCCGCCTTCAGCGGTTGAAACTTGATAGCCCTCATCAGTCAATATCTCAGAGATTAAGTTGCGAATGTCTGGTTCATCATCAACAATTAAAATATGGGATTGGCTCATTTATTTGATCCTGTTTTAAGCGGCAAGTTTGAAATTCCACTGGCATTATTTAATACCCTGATTTTACACGATATTTACCCTATGACACCGGCTATATAAAAAAACATGCAGACGGTAAATCGGAAGTTTATCGGACTCTATAGGGTACTTTAACATCATTGGATTCAGCTTTGAAGTGTATTGCAGTTGATTCAATATCCAGAGAATTGGTTAACACCTCAGGCCTGGGTGATTAAAATGCTGAAGACCAAGTTCTTAGACCTCAATTGCTTGGCTACTTAACCAACCAAGCCAATAAAAATCCAGTGGCAAAGCCCATGATGTGGCTGATCCAAGCGATGTCATAAGAAGGGTTGGTTTGGACTTGTAAAATGATTTGTACCAACAGCCATAAGATAATGACCACGGCCAAGGGCATCGATGTTTTTTGCATGTATAGCCCAATGGGCAGTATGAAATTGATTTTTTTTCGTGGAAAAAGTACCAGCCACATACCAATTAAACCTGATACAGCACCACTGGCACCGACCAGTACATTGTCTTGTGACTGTAAAAAATAACTGGCAAACACATTGCCGACAATGCCTGATAATAAAAACACCGTAAGAAATTTTTGGCCACCAATGACTTGTTCTATTGCAAAGGCCAGCAGCAGAAAAATACTGATGTTAATCACCCAGTGTAATACATTGCCATGTAAGAACAATGTGGTCAATAGTCTAAATAATTCAGTAGGTTGCTGCTGTATCAGACCCCAATATTGCTTGGTATGGATGGCGTATAAGTCCATCAGCTGATTTTGGTACTGGGTATAATTATTCAGGAACAAAAACAGCAAAAACACCACTAATAACAACACCGATACATACGGGAAATACTTGGGTTTTTGGTTGGAAAAATTGATCACTTGGGAATTAAAAATTTAACGCCCTCAAACGTCAAAACCACACCGTCTTGATTAATTTCTTCGACAGTAACCAAATCTTCAATACTGTCGCCAGTGGTGTATTTGACGCCATTCAATATCACCATTCGATTTTCTGGCTCAGGGTCATAAATGTGAATATTTAATTTGATTGGCGGGATGTTTTTGCGAATTTCAAAGTCAATCTGATGAACCAATAAGAAGTCTTGCTTCATCGCGGGCTCCAAGTCTTTACGTTGCTGTTGTGCTGTGGCTCTCACTTGTTCTTTGTTGGCTAATTTTTTATCAGTGTTTTCTGCTTTTTCAGCCCTTGGCACCACTTGTAAGGTGTCCTCTCCAGTGTCAGCTTGTTGGCCTTGATTACCTTGACGCTTTGCCATAGTAGTGGCTTTTTGCTCAATGTCGCTGTGGGGTTTAACCTGAGCTAAATTTGCAGCCTTGGATTTGACTGTATCTGGTTTTGGCGGTGTCAATTTGTTGGATGTATCAGCTGCAACTGATTTGATGTCGTTGACAGGTGGTTCGGCTTCTCTGCTTGGTTCAATGTCTTTAACCACTGGCTTGGGTTCAGTTTGGGAGCTGGTATCGGCACCCAGCCAGCTGCTTACTTGGTTGATGGCGCTGTGGTGCCAACCTTGAGTCCAAGCAAACACCCCAGCAGCAACCACCAGCAACAATACCAGAAGCCACCAAAAACTTCGCCGCCGGCCATTGCTTGGTTGGTCAGTGAATTTTATTTGATTGACGTTGGCGACTGATTCAGTGCTGCGGTTGTGGTCAGATTTTTTTAGTGCGTCAATAATTGAAGACATATTTTACTCAACTAGTTTGGGTCCTTGATAAGCGTTCAATGACAACGCCATTTGGGTTTCTTTGCCAATGATTCCGTCAGCCAATAAACCGTTGGCTTGTTGGAATGCAATGATCCACTCGGTTAAATCTGCTGCTTGAATATTTGGGTTATTATCTATTACTTGGGCCATTTTTAATGCCCAAGAGCTGGTTGCGTTGCTGATTGTATCATCAATCAACTCCACAGCCATTGGCCACAGAATGAAATAATGTCCAAACCACCGTTGGTCTATGTTGCTGGTTAAAAAAGCTTGATCTCCTTTGGTGGTATTTAAAATCAATTGGTGGTCCTTCAGGCCTTTTAATAACGCCAATTCGCCGTTATCCAATAACAGTAAAACCGGCACGTTTTGTTGTTTAAGTTGAGTGAGGTTGCCTTGTCTGCGTAGGCAGGCCATGCCAATCAATTGTATCTGTGGGCATTCGTTGTGGTTCCAAACCACACTGCTTGGCTCTCCCCATAAAGCCAGTAAACGTTGCCAGCTGACTGCCGGACTTGGTAGTTCCAATGTTGGGCTCGCTGTGTTGTTGGCTTCAGTCGTAACCTTCACTGAGGAAACTGGCTTGCTTAGGGTTTGAGGAGAGGGCTTGTCAAAAGCATGCCACAACCAACCAAACAGCAGCAGCAAAAACGGCGTCATTACCATTGCCCAATACTTCAGTTGTTTAGGTTTTTGATCAGGGTAAACTTCTTTGATTGCTTGTTTGGCATGTTTCAGTTTAACGCTGGGTGATTCAGTGGCAAATGCCACCAACAAAGCCCGGTCACATAATATGTTAATCAACCGAGGTACGCCCTGCGTTTGTTGGTAAATTTGTTTGATTGCGTTACTGGAAATTAAATCCTGTTTACCACCGCTGACGGCAATTCGGTGGTGGATGTATTGCTGAGTTTCTGCTTTTGATAGAGGCTGCAAGTGAAATCTTGAGGTGATGCGTTGGGCCAATTGGCGCAAATCTTTGCGTTGCATCAGCTGCTTTAATTCAGGTTGGCCAATCAGGATAATTTGTAACAGTTTTTGCTGGTCGGTTTCCAAATTGGTTAACAGCCGCAGCTGTTCCAAGGTATCGCGTGGAATATTTTGCGCTTCATCAATGATAACCAAGGTGTTTTTGCCTTCTGCCCACCATTGTAGCAAGTGTTGGTTGAGCTTCTCAACCATTGCATTGAGTTTGCCTTTCATCCCTCGAGTGGATAATTTAAATTCATTGAATATATTTTCCAATAACTCAACTGGGGTGATGTTGGGGTTTAAAATCAAAGCAGCTTGGGTGTCGGTAGGTAATTTCTGTAAAAACAAGCGGCTGATGGTGGTTTTTCCAGTGCCCACTTCGCCAGTCAATTGGACAAATCCTGCGCCACCACCGCGGGTAACTCCGTAAATTAAATGGGCCAAGGATTCTTGGTGTTTTTGGCTTAAATAAACAAACTCTGGATCAGGCGTGATCGAAAAAGGGGCTTGTTGTAAGTCAAAATATTCTAAATACATGGGTTATCAGGCACAAGGCTTGGAGAAAGGTTCAATCAGAGCTAATCATTGCTAATTGTAATCTGCTTTTGTGATTGAAGCAAAATTTATACTTTTGCCAATCACAACAAAATTTTATCGCATAATTGTGATAGCATGAATACTTACAATTGAGGTTGGTAGTGATGAAATATATATACGCATTCATGGTCGCATGTTTTCTCTCAGTCGCTGGTGCAGAAAAAGTCGATTTAGCGATTCTGAATATTGATGGCGTTGGGCCAAGTGTATTGACCCAGGTTAAACAGTCTGAAGGCGTGGACTGGTGGATAGAGGTGGGTGAAAAACTGTTGGTCGCCAGCAGTGTTAATGGCCACCAAGACTTACCCGGCGGTGTTGTCCTTGAATCCACTTTGTCTGCAGTCGATATTGACCAGCTGGCTTTTCATGTGTTGGGTCATTGTGACCACTCAGAAACGGATAAAATTTTGCATGACAAGCTGAATGTGGTTTATGCAGGCCAGCCGACCAGAATAGTTAATATTGCTGCCGTACATGACAAAAGTCAATTGCTGCAGCATGATGCAATATTGCCTTTTGAAAAGAATAAAGTGCTGAGCTATCAAATCAAAAACCGTGAATTTAAAAAGCAACAGTTTGGCAGCAGCCAGGTTCAAGGCTTGGTCGATCAGGTGAGCCAAAATCGTTGGTACAGTCAAGTAGAATACTTGGCTGGTTTTGACCGCATGTTGGAAGTTGACCTTGAAACTACGGGCCAGTGGCTAGAGGAACAATTCAATGCACTGGGGTTGGTCACTTCAAGGGTTTCATTGCACAGTCACTACCGTGGCTTCAATGTGCTGGGTTTCAAGCAAGGCAGCACCAGAGCAGATGATTGGTATGTGGTGGGTGCGCATTTGGACTCCAGAAATGCAACATGGAATGATAATTTGCCTTCACCTGGTGCAGAGGACAATGCCTCAGGTTGTTCTGGGGTTTTGGAAATGGCCAATGTCATCACTCAATATGATACTGAGGCATCCATTGTTTTCATGTGTTTTATTGAGGAAGAATCAGGTTTATTGGGTTCCAAGGATGTGGTGACTCAATTAACCACTGATGGTGACATCAATAAAGTTCAGGCCATGTTGAACCTAGATATGATCAGTTACCGAGCCCCCGACATGAATACCGCCGTGGTAGGCACCAACTCCGCTCAATACCAATCTTTAGCCAATACAGTTGCAACCAATGGCAATCTATATACTGATCTTGATTGGCAAGTTAACTTGAACATGTGTTGTACTGATTTTGTCAGTTTTTCGGCAGCTGATATCCCTGCCGTTACCACCAATCAACCCAATATCTCTAGTTATTTTGGCTACCATTCAACCCAAGATTTGGCGGTTAATCTTGACCCAGTATTAGGTTCAAGCATTGTCAAAGCCAATCTGGCTACTTTGATTGATAGGGTGGGTGTTGACTTCACCTCAAGTGACCTCATTTTTGCCGATGGTTATGAGCTGCCTTAATTGAAGTAAACATGGTTATTCTGCTGACAAATTTATCCGGGGTTTGTAAGTTAAGTGAATGATTGGTTGGTCATTAACTTGGGTGATGCGATGTTGGTCTATGAACAGCAACAACAGCTGGAATCTTTGTTGTTCTCGGCTTACAAAAAAGCTGGAGAACCTGCAGACATGGCAGCATTTATTCGGCATGAATCTGCAGGTCGGTTGCACTGCGAGGTCAAACTGTACATATCACCGCAGTTGGCTGCTGCGGTCAATGTAGAAGGGGCTCAAGCATGCCCCAAGCCCAAGGCTCAAGACCTCGGGTTATTGGTTGGTGATGTCGATGCATGGTTGGCACTGTTTCCAGCAACCAATGGCATTTAGCCCTTACTTATTACGCCATGTATGCTTAAGGGCCTTCAAATGCATTGGCAAAAATCAAGTCGCCCATTGTGGTGAATGGGTGGGCACCCATATGCACAGTTGGCACACTCCAAAAAGTACCATCTCCGGCATGACTTGCTGGGCTGCTGTCTAACAGGTAAAAGTCGATGGAGTTGGTGAATTGTGGGTCGGCACTGATTGATTGTGCCTCTCTGAGGCTGAACTCATTTTGAAAAGTGCTTAAGCCATAGGGTGTGCCACTGTAAAAGTTACCACCCCAATTGGGCCTTAAATGGATATCGGCATGGCTGTTGTTGAAGTACAAATTATGGTGTGATTCAAACTGATCCAGGTAGTCATTAACAGTGGTTGTGGTGCCTCCACTTTGCAGGTAAACACCCACTTCATTGTTGGCAAAAATATTGTTGGCAATCACTGTACCAAAACTGCCTTCCCAGCCGATTTGCACGGCCGTTGCCACATTATAGAACACATTGTTGTAGAGGTTGTTGTTGTGGTTGTCTTCGTCATAGGCAGGCAGTCTGAGGCCAACTTCTGTGTTGGTGACGATGTTGCCATAAATTTGCCAATCACCACCAGGGCGGTATTCGACATCAGTGGATTGACAGCCGTCGGTGTTGGTGGCTGACCAAACGCAACGAAAACCACCCGGCTCAAAGGCATTGTAGACATCATGGATGTAGTTGTAGCGAACAATCAAGTTCGAAGTGCCGCCTTTGGTACCGACGGCTGAGCGACCAGGGATGTCGTATATTTCATTGTACTCAACCACATTGGGGTCACCAATTTTAGTCACCATAAAACTGACACCTTTGCTGTTAGAGGTGCCGCCCCAGTAGACAGAGTCAAAGATTGTGTTGTGTCTGACCACACTGCCTTGCGAATCCCAAATCCTGACTGCGTAAGCGTTGTCATTGCCATTTGAAATGTGACCAAACACATTGTTTTCCAGGGTGACGTAATCTGCACCCTCAAAGAAAATGGGACTGCTTTGGGTGTAGTATATATGTAAGTTTTTCAGGGTCATGTAATCAGCCACTGAACGTGGCAAGCCGCGTTGTGACAATTCATAAACCTGGGTGTTGGGCAGTTCACCGTCAGCTGGGAAAAGGTAAATAAAACAACCGCTGTTGTCAGCAAAACATTGGCTGCCATTGGCATCGGCTTTGGTCCAGTGGTTGGGCGTGACTAGATTGCTCACATGGTCATGATCCCTGCCGCCATCCAAATCACTTTGGTGGTCGACCCGTTGATGGCCATTGAACATGCCTTTGGGGTCGCTGTTCAATTGATCTGCTGGGATGCGCCAAACTTGGGCGTTGTAAGCTTCCCAAGTGTTATTCGCCGTACCGTATGATCCGAGCAATTCTACCACCTCACCCGCATGGCCCTGAATGGTGGTATTGGGTGTGGTGAAGGTGCTGAAATTGGTTTCTTCAATCAGTCGATAGACGCCGCCCCTGATAGTTAATGTGTCGCCCGCTTGCAACTGGTCAAATCCATAGGCCAGGCTCTGCCATGGACTGGAAATAGTGCCGGAATTGTTGTCATCACCATTGGTGGCAACAAAATATTCAGCCGCTGAAGAATTTAATGACAGTAATATCAATGCAATTGCGCGCAAAACTCTCATGGTGTATACCTCATAAATCAATCCCAACAGCCTAACTGGCAGTTTGCTTGAACATTGTGACTCAGTTCACAGGCAAGGGCAATCATAAATTACAAGGCAATTTCAGTGTTCGATAACTGTTTACTTTGGGTGCTCACCGGAGTTCATGGAGTGGTCAACTGTTGGTGTTTTTTATGAGTTATGCCAGCAATGCTGTGATTCAGGCTGAAGTGAAAAGTACACTACTTGGTTGCACCTCACAAATTTATATGGTATTTCATTAAGCAATGATTCATGGAAAATGTTGAAAATAAAGCTTAATGGGTCATTGGCTGAACCACAATATATTCGATGCCCACTCAGAATGTCGCGGTGACATTGAGATAAAAACAGTTGAGGGAGTGTGATCATGTATAAGTTATTGATTTTATTAGTCGCGTTGTCTTCAGTTTGTGTCGCTGAAAACAACCTATACCCAGACATAGAAAAAGGCCTTAAGGCTTATGCCGAGAAAGTGAGTCGGCTGAAACAAACCATAGATAACAGTGTGTTTCAAGATCAAGAGTTGTTGCTTGAATTGGATTTTGAGACCGAACAGCTGATCGCATTCGTTAAGAGTGAAATCGCATTTCAACCCTACCAAGGGTTGTTGCGTGGTGTTCAGGGCACTTTAAATTCACGTGCTGGCAATGCCTTGGATCAATCGGTGTTGTTGGCCAAAATGCTCAATGACGCGGGTCTTGATGCACGAATTGCCACTACCCAATTGTCAGATCAACAAGTTTTGCAGCTGTTGTCTGGAATGGCCAATGCCAAAACCCCACAGCACATTGGGCAAGGTGCTGATTTCGATCGAGCACTGAGCGCATTTGCCAACCAGAATCAAGAGCAGGTGGATTGGCAAACAACAGCAACCTTTACCAGATACAAGAAAAATTTACAGGATTTAACAGCAGTTTTGGCAAAGCACCATGCGGTTTTACATGAATCCGATATCACTCAGCGATTGATTGAAGACAGCAAGGCTTACTTTTGGGTGCAATACAGATCAAACCCAACCGATGAATGGCATACTGCACACCCGGCTTTCAGTCAATCAGTTGAATTTGAACTCAAAGCGCAGTCGCACTTTCAGGGTTCGGTACCTGAGAAGTACCACCACCAATTAAAAGTTGAAGTCTTCATCAAACAAAGGGTGGGTAAAGAGCACAAAATTCATCGTTTGATGCAACCTTGGATTAAACCGGTGGCTAATTTGCAAGATCAGCTGATTACATACAGCAATGCCCCTTCAGGCGTCGATATTGCAGCAGACTATGACTTGGCGAATACATTGGCGGCAAGCAATTATTTCATGCCTGTGTTTAATGGTAATAAAGTAGGTGGCAAAGTATTTGACTTGAAAGGTCGGTTGGTGGATGCAGAGGCCATGGCTGCTCCAGCCGGTGCCTTGTTTCAAACCTTGGGCAATAAAGCTATGTCGGCTGCAGATAAGTTGGCGGATAAAGGGGATGGTAAAGCATCCATGCAATTAATCAGTCAATGGTTGGAATTCACCTTTATTTACCCTGATGGTTCTGAGTTTGTGCAACAGCGCTACTTCTACCAAGCGCCAAGTTCAGAACAAGTCAGTGACTTAACGGTAAAAACCAAACTCATGTCTGAATATACTTTGTTGACCAGCAGTGGCGCAAAATCAAATGCCTACCTAGCCAAAGTTTTTGTTGATTTGGTTGAAGCTGGCTTGCCGTTATTGAATGCATCGGCCAAGAAAGTGTTTAATCCTGAGCAACAAGTGGCTTTCCCCAAACAAGTCATTGGCAATGAGTTTGAATTACTAAGTCAGTACCATTGGATGCAACAAAACCCTGAATTAAATAAAAGCACCATTCAGTTTCGTTCCCAAGCCAGTTTAATGGGTTTTAAACGGGGTTATGTCAATCCGGAGACGGCATTTTTAGCCGTTGATGTGATTGCCAATAAGCAAATGTTCATACGCAAACAGGGTGAGAAATTTTTTACCGACCCCCAAAGCGCATTAGCCCAAGGTGTTTGGGAAACTGCATGTGAGTGGCTTCCAAGTAAAATGACAGGGGTTTCTGGCAACAGCATAGACACCTTGAAAGTCACCCAAGCCAGTGTGGAACAAGGCATTGACTTTAAAGTTTACCAACCCACCGAGCAGGACCAAATACAGCTGCATAAAGATTTAGCCAAGCATGTGGTGCTTCTTGAACGTGTTGCAGCGGACATCAAGCAAGGTTACGCGGTTGTCATCCCTGCACAGCAACCCAAAGGTGTAAGCCTGACGGGTTGGTGGCGTATCAACCCTGAGAGCGGAGAAACCCTGGGTATGATTGGCGATGGCGGTGGCTCTGAAGTCACAGAATATTTAATCGAGAATACCCAAATTGCTTTGTCATTGGTCAGGGCTGTTAATAATTTAAAAAAATGTGATAAAAAAACCAATGATTTAGAAAAGTTATGCTGTCTGGCTGAAGCACACTTTAATAATGTGGGTGGTTTGGCCTTTGGTGGCGTGTTGGGTGCTACCTTGGGAACATCGGGTGCTGCACTGTTTGACATAGTTGATTTCACTGCAGAAACGGTACTTGAAACAGGAATCGCTCCCAGCACCGGTGGAAAATTGTGTGCTGGAATAGACTTTCCTGAATTTTAAAGACTGAAAATGCAACTAAATATGAGATTGATTATGAAAACTTTATTATTTTCAATATTGATGCTGACAGCTTTCAGTCTATCAGCGCAAGTTACCATGTATGAACAAGAGCCTAATAATGCGCCCGACACCGTTAACCCTATTCAGGTACCAGTGGTTATCTTGGGCAGCATGGAAAATAATGATCAAGACATGTTCGTTTGGGAGGTTTCAGATGAAGCTGCTGGGTATTCATGGGACCTTGAATTACAGGGCATTCCAGACCGCTTAACCCGGCTAGATGTCATGCAATTGCATTTCACTGAAGATGGCAAAGGTGTCACTAAAGTAAATAAACTGTTGGCTTTACATAACCGCGGAGCCACTGCAATCAGTAAAACAGGTTTGGTGTTTGCGCCAGGTACATACTATTTCGGCTTGTCGTATGCAGGTGGTGCGGATGTCACAAAATCAAGCTTATTGGGTGATCAGTTACTGGCGGACTTGGGTGAGGCGTTTGTTCAGGAAAACCAAGTCATTGAGACAATGAACACCAAGCCATTGAACGGTTATCAATTGAGTATCAGTCAACATTCTAAAGCAACCACCATCAATACTTCAAAAAACAGCCAAGACCGTCCCGGCAAGTTAAGAACCAACAGCAAAGGGCGTTTGTTTTTTGACCAGCAAATCATTTGGTTGGAATTCAATCTTACAACCAAAGATGCGGCTGAAATTTGGCGTATCAGTGGCCAAGTTAATTTGGGTCATTCAATTCAATTGGATTTGTATAATGCACAAGGGGATAAGTTAGCCACCACCAGCGCTGAGTCTCTGGGGGCATTCAAGCTCAATAACCTTAAACTACCTGCCGGAGGTTATATGTTGGCCATTGGCAGCGCCAACAATGCATTGGCTGAAATTGAAATTCAATCAATGGGAGAATACATCGATGGCAATGAGTTTGAGCCCAATGATGCCATCAAAACGGCCAATCATTTTTCGATTGATGCTGGCATTTCTGGACTGGTGGACCAAACCAAAGACAAAGATTTTTTTAAGTTTGTAATCACTGAGGAACAGGCTGTCTATCATTTCGATATCAAACTCATCAATCATGATCATTCACCACTGACCCTGTGCTTGTATGGCTTGAATCAAAACAAACTTCAGTGCAAACAAGGCCAAAGTGACATGCTGCTGTCGCAACTGCTGCTGAATCAAGGTGAATACACCCTTGGTATTTCAAATGGCAAACTCAATACCAAATACAGCATCGAAGTGGTCAATAATGGCATCCAAAAAAGCCTTATGGAAGCCGAACCCAATGATCGATTTGAAGAGGCAATAATGTTGAATCAAAAGCGAGTGGTGAAGGGCAATTTCAATGGAAAGGAAGATGATTTTTTTGTATTTGAAGTGGGCGAGGAGGCTCAGATGTGGACGCTTCAAGCCATCGGTGAAGGCATCAGTCAAATGCACTTATACAATGCAGCCAACCAGAAAGTTCAGTCTCATCGCTATGCAAAAGGCACCAAAAGAGCTCGAATCAGCAATTTAAATTTACAACCGGGAAAGCACATCGTGCAACTGCATGGTGAGGACAGTCAGTATATATTCAGGGCCTTTGCTACGGGTCCAGCCGACGCTTCATTCGAAGCAGAACCCAATGATGAGGTGAAAAATGCACAATTGATTGCTTTTGATCAGCCAAAAAAAGGCTTGCTACAAAACACCGCTGATGAAGACGTTTATCGTTTTCATTTGAGCAGTGAACAAGGCGTCAATTTAGAAATTCAGCCAGCAGCTGATGCAGACATCAGTTACAACATTTATTGGGACAAAGTGTTGGTGGCAAAGAAAAAATCGGCTCCAGGTGAAAAAGTAGGTTTCAAAGGCATGTTACAAGCAGGTGATTATTCAGTCAGTCTTAAGGCTGGGAAATCCCCCAGTGATGATGTGTACCAACTTGAGTTGCAGCCAGCCAATTTGATGGCTTGCCAATTAGATTGTGAGCCCAATGACAGTGCGCATCAAGCCAATTTAATTGAGCCATCATTGAAGTTAGCGGGCGAGACAGGTACACATGAAGATGATGATTGGTATAGACTGCCCCCGTTCACCACGGAAACTACCGTCACATTCATTAAAGATTCTGGTCAGATCAGTCATGATTTGGATGGGTATATTAACTATGATAAAAAACTCAGTAAGCAATTAAACCCAGAAAAAAACCAGCTGAGTTTTGTGGTGCCAGCCAAGCAAGCCAGTTTTTATCAAATCCATCAACAGGTCAACCAATACCAGTACCAAGTGCTGATTAACAATCAAGTGCTTGAGGCGCCAACCCAGTACAAAGACCTTAAACTGGAGCTGCAAAAATTACCTCAAACAGTAACGGCCTACAGCCCTTATGCGCAAGTGATTCAAACACAGCTTAACATTGAAAACACCGGTCTCCTTGACCAGGTTGTGGACATTGAGGCGGCGGTCAATGACCACCGTTGGCGCATTGACTTTGCATCCCAAAACCAAGCAATTGCCATCAAAGCCAATGACCGTATGCAAATTCCCATCAGCATAAATGTACCCAATGAACTGATCAGAAATCAGCAAGTTAGGCTCAGCTTCGCGGTTAAAAACACCCAAGGTCATGTCTCACAAATTTGGCATGATTTGCGAGCAGCTGTGGATGTGCCATTAATTCAGCCTAAACAGTATTGGTCAATTGACGAACAATTGTTAGGTGGCATCAACGTAGCAGCCACAGCAATGGGTGCGCAAAGAACTGCTGAAGACCGAGTGATCAATACCAGTGCCAATGGTTTTGGTTTTGATGAGTTGTTTGATGGCATCACAGCAGAGGGCGTGGGCTTGCAGTATCGGGGCGGCAGAAAAGCTGATCATGACCACATCACCGTTGACTTGGCTGGTGATGAGCTTGTCAATATACAAGGCATTCTATTGAACCCGTTGTCTCGGGGTAAGCCGCAAGTTGCTGCTAAAGATTTTGATTTACACTTGTCAGTTGATGGCATCAATTTTAATTCGGTGTTAACAGGTCAGATAAAGCCTGTCCTTGCAGAACAGTCCTTTGTACTGCCGCAACCGGTGCCTGCTAAATTTGCCAGACTGTACATTTTAAACAGCTACCATGACATTGACCGACCACAAACCACATTGGGGGAGTGGAAGGTTGTTGCCAGTCCATCCCAGTCAATTGGCAGTGGTTTTAATCTTGCCAATCCAGAACTGGGCGGTCATGTGGTGTGGGCCTCGCCTGAGCCATCAAACAGTTGGAATCAACGTTTGCTCACTGAGAAGCAAGCGAACAATTTAATCCGCTCTAAAGCCAATGAAGATTGGCAGTGGGTGGTGGGTTTTCATAATCAAAGGGCAGCAAAAATCAACAAAATCCAATGGCAACACGCCACAATAAGTGCCGCTAAACTGCCGAAGTTTAAAGAGGTAAAAGTGATGACCTCATTGGGCAGCAATGTTGGTCCATGGACTGTGGTAGCAACACATCAATTTAAAAACCTGCAAGACATGGATGAAGTCGTTTTTGCGCAACCGATTTGGGCCAGGTACATTAAGTTTTCTATAGGCAATGACGGTGCATCTACCACCGCCTATTTTCCTGAAACCACGCGTGTTTTTGAGGCCCCCAGTGGCAGCGACTATCAAAGCATTTTGGGCGAATGGGGTGAGCTTTCTGAGCAGGCAGTGTATGAATTACAGCACTTTAACAGCATCAAACCCAGTCTTCAAGACAGCAACAACCACAGTAAATCAACTGCGATTGACCTCACCAGGTTGCAAAAAGCCACTGGACAGGTTCAGCTTGAACATGCCGATAAACCAGATTGGTACAAAATCAAAACCCAAGCAACTGACAACACTTTGAAAATTAATTTGTCTGGTAAACAAAGCATTGAAACAGTGCTTGAGGTTGAAGATGATCAAGGCAACAAAATGCCTCTGATCACCCATAAAAAAACCAGTAATGAAATTGAATACCACCTGTCAGTCAATCCCAACCAAGATTATTTCATCAAAATCACTGAGCCACCCAGGTCAGTGGTGTTTGTCTGGGACACCAGTGGCAGTACGCTGGCGTATCAACCAATGATTTATAACGCCATTGGCAGTTACAGCAATGCTGTCAAAGCTGACCGTGATGTGGTTAATTTTTTACCTTTTGGTGGCCAGCTGCTGATGCAAGATTGGTATGGCAATCCACATTACCTGAAAACCATTTTAAACAACTACCCCAGGAAGGACAATTCAAGCAGTGCTGAAGAATCCCTTTATAAGGCGACGCGGGCACTGGCGCAAAGACAGGGTTCGAAAGCCATCGTCATCATTACCGATGCCATCACATCGAAGTACACACCTATGTGGGAAGCCTTCAGGACTACCCAGCCCAGAATATTTGCCATTGGAATTGTACAAAGTGCTTTTGGCGGTAACCCTGATCAACAAGTTGACTTAATGCAAACATGGTCACGGGTAAACAACGGAGATTTTCAGCGAGTGGTTAATGCCACCCAAGTTGAACATGCTTTTGATCGCGCTGCTGTGAAGCTGCGTCAGCCAGCTGATTACAGTATTCAGGTCAGCAGTGAATACATCAAAGCGCCAGGTCCTGGGGAACTGTTTATCAGTCAAGCGGCTGATACTCAAGCCACTGCAGTGGAGTTGATATTAGATGCTTCTGGTAGTATGTTAAAACGCCTCAATGGTGAGCGCAGGATCAACATTGCTAAAGGTGTGTTGATTGATGCAGTGACAACCATCATCCCTGAAAACACGCCACTTGCTTTGCGGGTATTTGGCGATAAACAAGCCAATGCATGCCGCACAGATCTGGCCATCAAGCTCAACCCATTGAACCGGAGTCAAGCCAAAAAGGTAATCAGTCAGATCAATGCCAAGAACTTAGCCAAAACCCCGATAGCTGATTCATTGGCTCAAGTTGCCAATGATTTAAAATCCCACCAAGGCAAAAAAATAGTTATTTTGGTCACCGATGGTGAAGAAACTTGTGATGGTGATCCAGAACAGGTGATTGCACAGTTAATAGATCAGGGTATAGACGTGCGCTTGAATATAGTTGGTTTTGCCATCAATGACGAAGAATTAAAAGCACAATTCAATCAGTGGTCAGTTCAAGGTGGTGGCAAGTACTTTGACAGCAATGACCCAGAATCACTGAAACAATCGGTCAGTCATGCCTTAAAAACACCTTTCTCAGTGTTCTCACCCGCAGGTGAGTTGGTACAAGAAGGTGTGGTTAATGGTCAGCCATTGCAGTTGCCCGCTGGCATTTATACCATCAAAGTGTTTGGCAATAAAACGCAAACGTTTGAGAATTACCACATCAAAGGTGAGGTGACCCAGGAAATTAAACTTTGAACCGTTAAAAGCTTCACCCAAGACCACTTGGGTGTGTAGTTTGGGTTGGCCGCACCCAAACTACAATCTGATATCAGCAGCTGATTTTGCTAAGTCTTGTCGCTCAACTGGTTTTGTTTGGTTTGGCAGCTGTATAATCAATCATCATCTGACAGTTCCAACAAGTCTGCATTGCCCCCGACCGCTGAGATGTTGTTGGTAACGGTTTTTTCGGTGAGGAACTGTCTTAAGTAACCAGGGCCGCCGGCTTTGGGGCCAGTGCCAGATAAGCCCATGCCACCAAACGGTTGTACGCCAACCACTGCGCCGGTCATGTTGCGGTTGATGTAGCAGTTGCCGGCTTGAATTTTGGACATCACGTATTCAATGGTGTCATCAATTCTGGAATGAATGCCTGCGGTCAGACCGTAACCTGTGCTGTTGATGGCATCGATTACTTGGTCCAATTCACTGGCTTTGTACCTTATTACATGTAAAAAAGGCCCAAATATTTCCTGTTCCAGTACGCCGATGTCGCTGATTTCAACCGCCTGAGGGGCAAAATAATGACCATTGAGCTTGGGCTCAGCCAATGATTTGATTGGTTTGGCAGCTGCCTGCATGCGGGTTTTATGCTGCTGTAATATAGTCAAAGCTTTCTCATCTATCACAGGTCCCAGGTCAGTTGAGAATAACTGTGGTTTACCAACCGACAATTCATCCATGGCGCCTTTGAGCATGTGGATGACTTTATCGGCCACATCATCTTGGATGAAAAGGACCCGCAATGCAGAACAGCGCTGGCCAGCACTGAAGAACGCTGAATTAATCACATCTTTGACGAGCTGTTCTGGTAAACAAGATGAATCAGCAATCATGCAATTTTGGCCACCTGTTTCAGCGATCAAAGTGGCAATTGAAGCGTTTTTGCGGTTGGCTAAATTGAGGTTGATGATTTGCGCTGTTTGGGTTGAACCAGTGAAGACCACACCAGTGATGCGATTGTCTTGACACAGTTGGTTGCCGATTTGACTGCCCGAACCGAGTACCAATTGGAACACCGATTGAGGGATGCCAGCTTGGTGAATCAATTCAGCAGTGAAATGACCAATCAGGCTGGTTTGTTCAGCTGGTTTGGCAATCACACAGTTGCCGGTGACCAGTGCAGCAACGATTTGTCCGGCATATATGGCCAAAGGAAAGTTCCATGGACTGATGCAAACAAACACGCCTTTGCCTTGATGGAATAAATAGTTGCTCTCACCGGTGGGTCCAGGCATTTTTTCACCGGTGGCGCACAACTCATCTGCTTGGTAGGCATAATAGCGACAAAAATCCACGGCTTCACGCAATTCAGCGATGCAGTCGCCCAAGGTTTTTCCAGCTTCATTTTGTAACAAGTGAATCAAGGTATGGCTGTGCTGCTCCAGCAAATCTGCCAGTTTCAATAAGCAGTCAGCCTTGAGCTCAACATTTTGGTCACGCCATGCAGGAAATGCTTGTTGTGCATTGCTGATGGCTTGTTCAACAGTGGCTGTGCTGGCTCGGTTGTATGTGCCCACCAACATGTCTAAGTTGGCCGGTGAGTGGACTTCTATCAGTGGCTCATCAGTTGCTGCATTGGCCGCAACATCAGGGACCAAAGATGTGGCATGAATTTTCAAGGCTGATTCAGTCGCCACTTGATTGAGTAAATGATCTACGGTTTGTATGTCACCCAGATTAAAGCCTTTGGAGTTGATGCGTTGTTCACCATATATATCTGCCGGCAACGGTAATTTAGGGTGCTTATGGGTTTTGTGTTTCCTGACCTTTTCAATCGGGTCTTGAGTGATGTCATCAATGTCTAAAGTCAAATCGGTGAGCCGATTAACAAAAGAGGTGTTGGCGCCATTTTCCAATAACCTTCTGACCAAGTAAGGCAGCAGGTCTTCGTGAGAACCTACGGGTGCATAAATACGGCAAGGTCTATTCAAACCTTTGTCACTGATGGTTTGTTCGTGCAAAGCCTGTCCCATGCCATGTAGGCGCTGAAATTCATAACCGCCACTTTCACCAGCCAAAACATGAATGGCGGCCACTGAATTGGCGTTGTGGGTGGCAAATTGCGGGTAAAATCGAGAACGGTTGGACAATAAGAATTGGGCACAGGCTAAATAGGATACGTCGGTATTCACTTTGCGGGTGAATACAGGGTAGTGGCTTAAGCCTTGTTCTTGAGCGCGTTTGACTTCGGTGTCCCAATAGGCGCCTTTAACCAAGCGCAGCGGGATCAGACGTTGGTGTTGGTCATACAAATCAGCCAGCCATTCCAGAACTTTAAGTGCGCGTTTTTGATAGGCTTGGACCACCAAGCCAAAGCCTTGGTAATCTTCCAGTTGTGCGTAAACTTCGGCAAAAATTTGTAATGAAATCTCTAAACGGTCGGCTTCTTCGGCATCGATGGTGACTGCAACATTGAGTTCTTTGGCATGGTTGGCAATCGCCAATACCCGAGGTGCCAACTCTGCCAATACACGTTCAGCTTGTGCCACTTCATAGCGCGGGTGCAATGCCGATAATTTTATCGAAATACTGGATGCATCATTGATGTGACGTTTTTTATTGGCCTCAGCAATGCTGGCTATCGATGACATGTAAGCATCATAATAGCGGTCGGCATCACTCTGGGTCAAAGCTGCTTCACCCAACATGTCATAAGAATAGCGGTAATCTTTAAAGCCTTTTTTACCTGAGCGTTTGATGGCTTCTTTGATGTTTCGACCCATAACAAATTGTTTGCCCATCACTTGCATGGCGCGGTGAATGCCTTTGCGAATCACTGGTTCACCAGTTTTATTGATGAATTTATCCAGGGCACGCTTCATGCCTCTTTTGCTTTCATCGATGTCTATTATCTTGCCGGTTAACATCAGCCCCCAAGTAGAGGCGTTAACAAACAATGACTCACTTTTGCCTAAATGTGATTCCCAATCGGCTTCAGATATTTTGTCTTTGATCAGTTTGTCAGCGGTGTCCTTATCAGGAATTCGCAGCAATGCTTCGGCCAAGCACATCAGTAAAATACCTTCTTTAGATGACAGGTCATACTCTTTCATGAAAGCATCAACCCCATCCATGTCATCAATTTTGGACCGAACATTTTCCACCAACTGGGTGGCTAACTGTTTAATTTGTTGGCGTTTAGGTGCACCAGGGTTGGCATAATCCAGAAGTTGATTAACCCAAGTTTCTTCATCAATTAAATAATGGGCAGAAAATGGCAAAGCTTGGTGAGTCATGGCGGTTTCCATAGAATAATGATAAGCAGGCTGGATTATAAAGAATGTTAAGCAATTATTCCAAATTAATATGCGCTCAATCAATGTCTGCATAATTACCAGTTGAGTGTCTGATTTCAGCAAGCAATTAACAAAATAATAATATTGTTTGCGGATATTTTGTTTCTACAATGGTAGAATTGCGCCGATTGGCCTGTGCGACATTGAGTCGCATTGATTGTAACTTTTTAAGTTCAGTTAAAACTTGGGTTTATGATTGGTTAGAGTCACAGATGTGATGAAACCTTGTTTGCGGGTATGTGTGGCATACAGCAGATAAGCAATCATAGCGACACGTTCATAGGTTTTGGTTTTCAAAAATTCATTAAGGTATAAATTTATGAAAAAAGCACAAATGAAATTCATGATGCTGATCACCGGCTTATTGGCATCGTCCATGGCGGTCGCTGAATATGGGTTGAATTTAAGGAGAGGCGTTACTGAATACAGTCAAACGGCTTATGGGTTACATACCCTCACATTGTGGATATGTATTGTGATTGGGGTATTGGTGTTTGGCGCAATGATTGTGTCCATATTTACGCACCGTAAATCCAAAGGTTATAAAGCTGAACAGTTCAGTCACAGCACCGTTGCCGAAGTGATTTGGACCATCATCCCGATCATCATCTTGGTGGTGATTGCGATTCCGGCAACCAAGGCATTGATTCAGATGGAGAACCCAACTGATGACAGTGGTAAGCGCATGAAGATGGATTTGACCATTAAAGTGACAGGTTACCAATGGAAATGGAAATATGATTACATGGAAGATGGCATCAGTTTCTTAAGTACATTGGACAGAGACCATAACATCGCACGTCAAAAAGGTTCAAACATTGATGTAAATACCATTGAAAATTATTTGTTAGAAGTGGACAACCCATTGGTCATTCCAGTGGATACCAATATCCGCTTTTTATTGACTGCAGATGATGTAATTCATTCTTGGTGGGTACCAGATTTTGGCTGGAAACGTGATGCCATACCTGGTTACATCAATGAAGCTTGGACCAATGTCAAAACGCCCGGTATCTACCGCGGCCAATGTGCTGAGTTGTGTGGTAAAGACCATGGGTTCATGCCTATTGTGGTTGAGGCCCTGAGCAAAGAAGACTATGCTCAATGGTTAGCAGAACAAAAAGGTGAGCAAGCTGAAGAAGCTGAATTGGTTCAAACTGAATGGACCAAAGAACAACTGATGGCCAAAGGTGAGGAAGTTTATAACGCGCAATGTGGCACATGTCACCAAGCCTCCGGTGCTGGAATGCCGCCGGCATTCCCCGCTTTGGCCGGCAGTGAATTTGTCAATGGGCCCGCAA
Organism: uncultured Marinicella sp.; assembly: GCA_947502595.1. GTDB lineage: Bacteria > Pseudomonadota > Gammaproteobacteria > Xanthomonadales > Marinicellaceae > Marinicella. The sequence continues at coordinate 51,247 of CANNAM010000009.1, forward strand.
CGGATCAAATTGACTTAGTCCTCAATGGCAAACCTGGAACTGCCATGCAAGCCTTCGGTAACATCTTGTCAGAAACTGACATTGCTGCTGCCATTACCTATACCAGAAATTCTTTTGGCAACACAGCCGGCGACGTCGTTCAGCCAGCCACTGTCAAAAGCATGAAACAATAAGTTAGAGGATTTATTATGAGTCACGATATCACACATAATGAGATAGGCCACGATCATCATGACCACAAACCCAAAGGTTTCGTGAAAAGATGGTTGATGACTACCAACCACAAAGACATAGGTACTTTGTATTTAGTTTTTGCTTTAGCCATGTTCATTTTGGGTGGGGCTATGGCGATGGTAATTCGCCTGGAACTGTTTCAGCCTGGCTTGCAATTCATTGAGCCACACTTTTTTAACCAGATGACCACCATGCATGCATTGGTGATGATTTTTGGTGCAGTGATGCCGGCTTTTGTTGGCTTGGCAAACTGGATGATACCACTGATGATTGGTGCGCCTGATATGGCATTGCCAAGAATGAATAACTGGTCTTTCTGGATTCTGCCATTTGCTTTCACCATGCTGCTGGCAACATTCTTTATGGATGGTGGTGCCCCTGCAGGCGGCTGGACCATGTACCCACCTTTGGTTTTACAAGGTGGACACAATGTCGGTTTCTTGGTGTTTGCTGTGCATATGATGGGTATTTCCTCAATCATGGGTGCAATCAACGTGATTGCTACCATCATGAACATGCGCGCACCTAATGTGGGCTATTTGAATATGCCCTTGTTTGTTTGGACTTGGTTGATTACGGCGTTTTTATTGATTGCTGTGATGCCCGTTCTGGCAGGTGCTGTGACCATGGTGTTAACTGATCGTTACTTCGCTACCAGCTTCTTTAATGCTGCCGGTGGTGGTGATCCGGTGTTATTCCAACACCTGTTCTGGTTCTTCGGACACCCTGAAGTTTACATCATGATTCTACCGGCTTTTGGTATCGTTTCAGAAATCATACCGACCTTTGCCCGTAAGCCATTGTTTGGCTACGTGTCAATGGTGTACGCAACTGCAGCCATTGCATTTTTGTCATTCATTGTATGGGCACATCACATGTTCTCAGTGGGTATGCCATTGGGTGGTGAGCTTTACTTTATGTATGCCACCATGATGATTGCGGTTCCTACCGGGGTTAAGATTTTTAACTGGGTGGCAACCATGTGGAAAGGGTCGATGACCTTTGAAACACCCATGCTTTGGTCTTTGGCATTTGTGGTGTTGTTCTCAATTGGCGGCTTCTCTGGTGTTATGATGGCCTTGGCTCCAGTTGATTTACAGTACCATGACACTTACTTCATTGTGGCGCATTTCCATTATGTATTGGTTACGGGTGCGGTCTACGGTATCATTGCTGGGGTTTACTATTGGTTGCCTAAATGGTCAGGCCACATGTACAGCGAGCGTCTAGGCAAAATTCACTTTTGGTGGTCAACCATTTCTGTGAATGTGCTGTTTTTCCCACAACACTTTTTAGGCTTGGCTGGAATGCCACGTCGTATTCCAGACTACTCAACCCAGTTTGCTGAGTTTAATATGATGTCTTCAATCGGTGGTTTTGCCTTTGGTTTAGCCCAAGTGTTCTTTGTATACATCGTATGGAAAACTGTACGTGGTGGTGAAAAAGCCACTGACCAAGTTTGGGATGATGCCAAAGGTTTAGAGTGGACAGTGCCTTCGCCTGCTCCTTACCACACATTTGAAGAATTTGGCCCAGTAGACTTAGATAAAATGGCTCACGGTAAAATTCATTGATTGATGATTCAAGCCATGAAACACGAGTCTACAAAAAAGGTAACAACTGATTCAGCCACTGATCAGCAAATGATGAAAAATCGCCAAGCCGCGAAAAAAACAGCAGTTATTCTTGCGGTGGTGGCTTTTTGCTTCTTTGCGTGGTCAGTTTATACGGTGATAGATCATGCAACAAAATAAGCAAACAGTTAAAAACAACAACCATAAAATTCTGCGGCGGGGTGTACTGGCTTCAGTGTTGATGGTTGGTTTTGGCTTCGCATTGGTGCCTCTGTATGATGTTATTTGTGACATCACCGGATTGAACGGAAAAACCGGCGTTTTGGCTGCTGAAAATGTAACAGAGCAAAACATTGACCACACAGTGGTGGTGCAGTTTGATGGAACGGTGAACAGTGATTTACCGTGGTCATTCAAACCTGAACAGTTTTCTATGGAAGTGGTTCCAGGTAAGTTGTACCATACAGAGTACGTTGCTTTGAACCAATCTAAAGCTGATGTAACCGGTCAGGCGATACCCAGTGTTGCGCCAGCCAAAGCGTCCATATATTTCAGTAAAACAGAGTGTTTTTGTTTCACTGAACAGCTGTTGACAGCTGGTGAAAAGAAACAAATGCCAGTGACTTTCATCGTCAGTCCAGACATTCCTAAAGACATTGATGTGTTGACTTTGTCATACACATTTTTTAATAAAAATCGCATGACTGCAGAACAACAAGTTGCAGGCAATGCATCGCATGAAGAAATAGAAATTTAGAGGCAATAAACATGTCAGAAACAAGCAAAGATCAATACTATGTTCCACATTTAGCTAAATGGCCAATTGTTGGTACTGTTGGTATGACGGTTACTTTTGTGGGTGCCACTCTTGCCATGAACAGTCAAACTTCAACTACACCATGGGTGATGTATGCTGGTATAGCCATCATTTTAACCATGTTCTTTGGTTGGTTCAGTGAAGTCATCAAGGAAAGTGAAGACAATCTGTATAACAAACAAGTGGATGGCTCATTCCGAATGGGCATGATTTGGTTTATATTTTCTGAAGTGATGTTTTTCGCAGCATTCTTTGGCGCATTATTTTATGCCCGTACCTTATCTATTCCTTGGTTGGGTGGTGAGGGCACAGGCCTTGCAACCAACGAAGTACTGTGGAATGGTTTTGAAGGTGTATGGCCCAGTAATGGCCCGGGTGAACTGAATGGTCGTTTTGAAATCATCGATCCCTATCACTTACCATTGGTCAATACATTGTTGTTAATTGCCAGTTCGGTGACCATCACCATTGCACACCATGCATTGCGTGCAGGCAACCGCTCTCAAACTATTTTTTGGTTGATTGCTACGGTAATTCTGGGTGCTGTGTTCATCTTCTTCCAAGCAGAAGAGTATGTGTTGGCATACCAAGAGTTTAATTTGAAACTGTCATCGGGTATTTATGGTTCCACGTTCTTCATGCTCACTGGTTTCCACGGTGTGCATGTGACCTTGGGTGCCATCATGATCAGTATCATCACCATCAGAGTGATAAAAGGCCATTTCAAACCTGAAAGTCATTTTGGCTTTGAGGCAGTGGCTTGGTACTGGCATTTTGTTGATGTGGTTTGGTTGGGTCTGTTTATCTTTGTATATATACTCTGATTTAAGGCTGTTCAGCCCCAATATCCTACAAAAGCCCATCACATTGATGGGCTTTTGCCGTTAAATCATTTAAAATAAGGCGCAATAATTAAAGACCTACACACTTATGAAATACCTCATTATTCTCATCTTGTTGTTCATAGTTTTCAGTCTTGGATCAGCAATGTTTTATATGATTAAAGGGAAGGGACAAAGCTCGAATACCGTACGGTTTTTGACCGTTAGGGTGGCTTTAAGCGTGGTGCTGTTTTTGTTCATTTTGTTGGCTGCTAAAATGGGTTGGATTGAACCCAATCAACCTGTTTTTTTAAAGCCATAAACAGGGGTGTAGTGTCATGACATGGGCAACACGAAAATTCCCATGGGTTTTCAGCCTGTTGTGGTTAGTTATATTAATGGTCATGATCCGAGCCGGATTCTGGCAATTAAGTCGTGCCGATGAAAAGCAACTGATCAATGACAGAATGGCAGCGGGTTATATCAACAGCCCTCAAACATTAAACGATTGGCAAGCGTTGCATGCTTTTGATGAAGTACAAATCAAAGGACAATTTGCCAACACCCATTTCTTATTGGACAACCAAATCATGGAAGGTCAAGTTGGTTTTTTTGTGTTCACTGCTTTCAGAACCGTAGATGGGGTGTTGCTACTGGTCAACCGCGGTTGGACTGACGATGACCAACAGCAGTTTGATCTACAAGTTGAACCAATGCGCATCAGTGCGCTGTTAGCAGATTGGCCAAGACCGGGTATTCAACTGGGTGAACAAGAAACCAACAACCAAGCACTACAACATTTGACTTATTTAGAGCAACAGCCCATTACAGCATTGCTTAAACAGCGTCACTGTCAGTCCTTGGATACTGAGAGCTGCAAGATATTACCTCGAGTGCTCAAATTAAAAACAGCAGTGGACCCTGCTTTTAAAAGGCTCTGGCAACTGCCAAAAATGACGGTTGAAAAACACCGGGCTTATGCAACACAATGGTTTACCATGTCGCTGGTGTTGTGTTTTATTTATATGGTATTCATCAGAAAAACCTATGCAAACAAAAACTAAAAACAGATTAACCATCATTGCCACTGTATTGTTATTCACTTCACCGGTGGTGGTGGCCTATTTATTAAGTTCTGGTTTAATTGATTTTCATCCGGATGATACAAAAAACAACGGTCATTTTGTGTCCCCATTGGTTAAAGTGGCGGATTACTCAGACGCTGATTGGGTGGCTGGATTGAATGGTCACTGGACTTTGATCCACAGAATCCCCGAGGTTTGTGCACAACAATGTCAAAGCTTGGAACTGGATTTACATAAATACCGTTTGACCCTGGGACATCGCGCTGACAAGTTGAATTTAATCCTACTGGCAGATGGCTTCAATTCAGAGTCACCAGATCATTACCCATTGGTTAAAAAAGTTGCTATTGGTGATAATCAAGCACTGGGGTCCGTTTTTGATCAGTTATCAGCGCAGTCTTTACAAGGTGGTCATGGCATGTACGTGGTGGCTCCAGAAGGATTTTTAATGATGGCCTTTACCCCTAAAAATACTTCAACTGAAATCATCAGAGACCTGTCTTTGTTGGTTAAGAGAAAAGGTGAGTAACATGAAATTCAGACATTTGGCATGGTTTGCAGTTTTTTTGACATTGTGTGTCGTCGTATTGGGCGCATATGTGCGGTTATCTGATGCTGGTTTGGGCTGTCCTGATTGGCCAGGGTGCTATGGTCATTTGGCATGGCCCACTGAAGTGCATGAAATCGAACAAGCCAATCAAAACTTCAGTGAGCGCACTGTTGAAGTCCATAAAGCTTGGAAAGAAATGGCGCATCGCTATTTAGCAGGTGTGTTGTCTTTAACTGTATTGGCATTATTTATATGGTCTTTTAGACAGCGCAAGCTGGCATCCTACAGTTTGCCACTGATTATATGTTTTGTGATACTGTTTCAGGCAGCACTGGGCATGTGGACCGTAACCCTCAAATTACACCCCAGTATAGTGATGAGTCATTTATTGGGTGGTTTAACCACATTATCGCTGTTGGTGTGGTTGGCCTGTTCACGAACCCCCAGTATCACGCCATACCGCTATGCAGGTCATGTGAAGCAATGGATGGTGGTGGTGGCATTGGTGTTGTTGCTGTTACAGATTGCCTTGGGCGGCTGGACCAGTGCCAATTATGCTGCACTGGCCTGTGTCGGGTTCCCACAATGCAATGGTGTTTGGTGGCCTGATATGGACTTTGTACAAGCCATGGACCTATTTAAACAGTATGGGCCAAATTATGAATTTGGGGTGAAAGATGGACCTGCCAGAGTGGCCATTCAAATGATGCACCGCATGGGCTTTGTTATAGTGACGCTGTATTTCTCATGGTTGGCATTTAAACTGACGCGCAACCGTGAGCTGATGCCCTTGGGCTTGAGCTTGTTGACACTGTTGGTGTTGCAAATTATATTGGGCGTCATCAATGTGAGTTTTTCATTGCCTCTGGTGGTGGCTACCATGCACAATGGTGTGGCGGCTTTGTTATTGACCAATGTGGTCGTGTTACTTTATAAAACACGGAAAACGCAACAATTATGAGCCAATTCAAACAATACCTGGAACTGACTAAACCCAAAGTGGTGCTACTGATTTTGTTCACCGCTTTGGTCGGCATGCTGCTTTCTATGCGCAACTTTCCTAGCTCTGAGTGGGTTTTGGTTTTTTGGGGCATGGTAGGGATCGGTTTATCATCTGGTGCGGCCGCGGCAATCAACCATTGGGCTGACCAAAAAGCCGATGCCATCATGCTCAGAACACAACACAGGCCGTTACCCAGCGGTGAACTCAGTGCAGGTAAAGTGTTGTTGTTTGCTTCGACTCTGACTCTAATTGGGATGGCAGTGTTGGTGTATTTTGTCAATGTATTGACTGCGGTACTGACTTTTTTGTCATTGATTGGCTATGCCTTTGTTTACACCTTTTATTTGAAACGAGCCACCCCGCAGAACATTGTAATCGGTGGTGCTGCAGGTGCCACACCACCGGTATTGGGTTGGACCACCATGACCGGCCATGTGACGGCTGATGCGTTGATATTATTTGGCATTATTTTTGCTTGGACGCCGCCACATTTTTGGGCTCTGGCTATATACCGCAAGGAAGATTATGCCAAAGCCGATATACCAATGTTGCCAGTAACCCATGGCGTTGAGTTCACTCAATTACACATCATCTTATACACCATAATTTTAATTATTGTGACCATTTTTCCTTTCTTAACTGGTATGAGTGGTCTGATTTACTTAACTGGTGCTTTGTTGTTAGGTGGTAAATTCTTGTGGATGACCTTTGAGTTGAAAAAAACCCAATCGCCATTACTGGCCTGGCAAACATTTAAATACTCCATCTGGTATTTGATGTTGTTGTTTGCATTTTTACTGATTGATCATTATGTGCACATTGGCGATGTGATGCCCCGCATCTTTCAGGAGCCAGTCATTTGACTGTGTTGATTGACTCTCACATACACCTGGATGATGCCCGATTTGATTTTGATCGAGAACAACTGATCGCTGCTGCGCAGCAGGTTGGTATCGGTCGTTTTATCGTGCCAGCAGTTACAGTCAATAGATTCCCTGCTGTCTTGAAGTTGGCCCAAGAGCAGGCATTGGTTTCTTATACTTTGGGTTTGCACCCTTATTATATTGATGAGCACAAGGCCACTGATTTGGAGTTTTTGGCACGTTCATTACAGGGTTCTGGGGCTGTAGGCATCGGCGAATGTGGATTAGATTACCACCTGAAAAATTTAGATCGCAACAAACAACAGCTGATATTTGAAGCCCAAGTGGTGCTGGCCAAACACTTTAACTTGCCATTGGTGTTACATGTTCGGGGGGCGGTTGATGACGTGTTCAAAACATTGAAAAAACATGACTATTATAAAGCCGTGATGCACAGTTTTAACGGTTCAATTGAGCAAGCCAGACAAATCACAGAACAGGGCATTTATTTGGGTTTTGGCCCTGCTGCATGTAACCCCAAAGCAACCAAGCTCAAAGCGCTGGTTGAAGCGGTACCCATTGAACACATGGTGTTGGAAACTGATGCACCCGACCAGCCATTTTTTGACCGTGCTGACAAACGTAATTTACCCATAGACTTACTGCGTGTGAATCAAGAAATTGCCAAGATTAAAGGCATAGAAGGCGCTAAGCTGGCACATCAAACCACCAAAAACACACAACAACTATTCAATTTATGAAAGCTAGATTTGGCGGCATTGAGAGACTCTTTGGTGCGGCACAATTGAATCAATTACATGACAGCCATGTGGCCATTGTTGGGCTTGGTGGTGTCGGTTGTTGGGCGGCTGAAATGTTGGCACGTTCAGGAGTGGGTCAAATTACTTTGATTGATGCCGATGAATTGTGTGTGACCAATATCAACCGCCAGATTCATGCTTTAGACAGTACGGTTGGTAAAGGCAAAGTACAAACCATGGCCAACAGGATTCATGACATCAACCCGAATTGTCAGGTGGTTTGCCATGACGTGTTTTTTATGGCCAACAATGCCAATGAGTTGTTGATAGCTTATGATTATTTAATCGATGCCATCGATTCAATTAAGCACAAAGTGTTGTTGTTGGCTGAATGTCGTCAAAGGAAAATACCCGTGGTGACTTGTGGTGGTGCCGGAGGAAAAACCGATCCAAGCAAAATTAAAACCACAGATTTGGCCAAAACCAGTGGTGATCGCTTGTTAAGAAAAGTTCGGTATGAACTGCGAAAACACCACGGTTTAAAAAACCGCAAAAAATTCAATATCCAAGCAGTTTATTCAGACCAAGAAATGCTGTTGCCTTTTTGTGACGTAAATACAGCAACCAGTCGCAAATTAGACTGTGATTCTGGTTATGGCACCAGCCCCATGGTAATCAGTAGTTTTGGTATTCGAGCTGCGGATCTGGTGGTTAATAAATTGATAAGAAATTTAAGTATTCAATAGTCAAAAACTGCGCAAAATAAATGTATGGTAAACTTAAAATTCAGTTCAGATACCAGGTGTAAATTGCTGCAACTTTTGCGTACCAAGTTACTAATAATCAGCAAAAGGCTGACTGTTTAAGCTTATGTTATTCAATAGTTTGGCTTTTTTTATTTTTCTGGCCGTGGTCTTGGTAATGAGTGCGGTGTTAAGGAAATACTCCAGAAAAGCTGAATTATGGTTCTTGGTATTGGCCAGTGCATATTTTTATGGGCAATGGAGCTGGAAATACCTGTTGTTGATATACACCACCATTTGTGTGGATTACCTACTTGGCTTGCGCTACCACAACAGTGAGCGGCCGCATAAATATTTACTCATTAGTTTGTGGGTTAATTTAGGTATCTTGGGGCTGTTTAAATACTTTAATTTTCTTTTAGATTCTACCAATCAGCTGTTGGTATACAGTGGCTTTGATTATCACTTTTCATCTTTAGAATTGTTACTTCCTGTAGGTATTTCATTTTATACCTTTCAAAGTATGAGCTACATGATAGACATACACAGAAAATCCCTTAAACCCAGAACCCAATTTGTGGACTATGCTTTGTTTGTGTCTTTTTTTCCGCAGTTGGTTGCAGGGCCGATAGTCAGGGCCAGCGAGTTTTTTAAACAGCTTGATGAAAAGCGCCATTTTGATTTCAGCATGGCGCAAGCTGGGGTGATGCTGATTATGGTTGGTTTGGTAAAAAAAGTGGTGTTTGCAGACAATCTGGCCTTGTTTGTCGATCCCGTGTTTAATCAACCTGAAGCATATTCTGGACTGCTCACCTTATTGGCCGTTTATGGTTTCGCTTTTCAAATTTACTTTGACTTCTCGGGCTATACAGACATAGCCATTGGGGTGGCTAAATTATTGGGGTTTAACTTTCCCAGAAACTTCATGCATCCCTATGTTTCGTTGTCAATTCAAGATTTCTGGCGACGTTGGCACATGACACTTTCAAGGTGGTTAAGAGATTATCTATACATCAGCTTGGGCGGTAACCGCGAAGGCACATACAAAACCACCAGAAATTTATTTTTGACCATGTTCCTTGGTGGCTTATGGCATGGCGCTTCATGGAACTTTGCTATTTGGGGTGTTTTACATGGCGTCTACTTGGGAGTAGAGCGCATCAACAGCCATTGGCGTATTATCAAGCTTAACGACAGCTTGTTGTGGGTTAAATTAGTTCTGTGGTTTTGGGTGTTTCATTTGGTGTGTTTTGCTTGGGTATTTTTTCGGGCTGGTGACTTGTCAGACAGCACCACTGTCATTCAAAATATACTGTGGTGGAAATCAGGCGGACATTTATCGCTCAGCCAATGGTACTTCGCCATATTTATAGCCATGTGCCCAGTTCTGCACTGGTTAAGCGCACGTTATGACATCACCAGCAAGGCAGAAGTTATGGGCACAAAAAGTTATGTACTGATACAGACGTTATTGATATTAACGCTGATGGTGTTCAGCACGCAGCAGTCTGAATCGTTCATGTACTTCCAATTCTGATATGTTGAACTTTTTTAAACACAAGAAATTTTGGCTGCCTTTACTGGTTGTAGCTTTGCTGTTTGTTGTCTTGGAGTGTTTGCTCAGGACAGGTGCATATGATGCTTATGTTGAGCCTAATTCTTACTTAGGAAATGCCATGCAACGGCAACAAGCTATCGACAATTTTGGTAAAGAAAATATAGACTGGATAACCGTTGGAAACTCAAAAATTGATTGGGGAATTGACCACCATGCCTTAGCCAAAGCAAGAAAGAAAATGGGTTTAAAACATATTCGGTTGTCTATAGAGAGCTCTAATTTCTTGGCCATCCAAGCAGTCATGGATTGGTCTATTAATAACATGCCTAATCTGCAAGGTATTATGGTGGGGATCACTGAAACTAATTTGGCACAGTACAGCTATTTAACTAAGTTGTATAAAATTATTTGGCCATTCAGAAGTGCTTTAGATTATCAAAACTACCAAGTTTTGGCTCCAAGGCAAGGATGGTTGAGGTATTTTTATCAATTGGCTGTGGTGAATTTTGCCATTGATTTAAAACACTATATTACAGATCCAATTGGACGCAACAGACGAATAGAGCATGCCAATAAAAGTAATGTAATTAAAGTGTTAAAGTTTAAAAGACACCGAGCAAATGACATATGTGCTTTGCCACTTAATGATTTAGCGGCCTGTGTTGCTGCTGCTGAAATTGTTCAGAAAACACCAGGAGGTGTCGAAGGATTTGAGTTGCCAAAACGATTGTGTAGTAAAAAATCAACACATTATAGACTCAATAAATCATTGCCAGTGGCGCCAACATCAGAAGCTGACCGTTTGACTGAAAATTGGGTGAAGTTGTTTGAACATATTATCAGTAAAGACAAAGCCATCACTTTGGTGCTGTTACCTGAACATGAAATGCATGATTACATGATTAAACCCAGTAACGCGCATGAGATAACCGAAGCTATTTTGCAACAACTGAAGGGCAATCCATCATTCAAGTTGATTGATCTTAGGGGTTTGTTTGAGGAGGTGGCAGATTGTGAGGTTTTTGCTGACCCATTGCACTTTAATAACCAAGGCATTGAGCTGATTACCCAGGCATTGATTGATGCTTTTTGGCAGTTATAATAGCCAATAAAAAAGCCACAAACTTGATTAAGTTATGTGGCTTTTCTTGTGTGCTGAGCAGTTACTCTGGTATTCTTAATACTTGGCCTGGGTAAATCTTATCAGGATCTGACAACATGGGTTTGTTGGCTTCAAAGATTTTAGGGTATTCCATGGCATTGCCATAAAATTGTTTGGCAATTTTGCCCAAAGTATCACCAGATTTAACTGTGTAAGTTTTAGATTCCCAAGCAGCCTCACCTGGTTTGTCGGCTTCGGCTTTGGCTGCTTCGGCTTCGGCTTTTTCAGCTTCAGCCACATCAGCTGGTTTTTGGCCTAATATCAAATTATCTTGGACCCTTGAAACGCCCGCAATGTTTCCAGCGGTAATCACTGCTTTTTCTTTTTGTTCTTGATTGGGTACATAGCCAGATAAAGTAACTACACCATTGGCAAATGCGGTTTTAAGGTTACTGATGTCTACACCACTGTTCTCAATGTGTTTGATGACCGGCATGGTCACTTCAGGTTCTGCCTCGTCTTTACCAAAAACTTTAGAGCCTGCATCGGCTAAAAAATCAAAAAATCCCATAATATGCCTCTTTTAATGTTTTGAATGTTTTGAGCATAGCAATGAATTTGGTGCAGGTCAATCCAGCAAAGCACGTTTTTACAATCTGTCACATGAACAAAATTTGTCACAATCAGCAAGAGTTGGTATTGAGTCTTTGCAATAGATATAATTTTGATCTGAATACCTCACTAATTTAAGATTTAATGACCACTGGTTTACAAGGTTGGTACATAATATCTAATGTGTGAGATTAAAAAATCAGGGGATTTATGAAAAAATATTTGTTTGTATTGTTGTTTTCTAGTGCCTGTGTGCAAGCTGGGTTGCCCGTTTGTATTCCAAATGCTGGAACCGCTTTTACAGATTACCAAAATCAAGCCTTTACTGTTGCTTATGATGCGGTTGGAGATGCACGCTTGTACCGTCAATGCACCAATATGTCGAACCAACAATTCATCAACACCATGAATGCTTGTGATCCATTGTCACACCCGATTGATGGTCTGGGTTTGAGTCCAGTGGATAATTTCCTGTATGGTTTGATGCCAACTGATGCCTTAGGCATTGGTACCCATTTGGAGTTAACCGTGCCTTTTCCAGCACCCGGAAAACCAGGCGATATGATGAAGGCAGATGCGGTGGATGTGTACCGCATAGGTAATGATGGTGGGTACCAAAAAATTGGTTCAATTGAGCCACCGGCAGAAGATGTCGTGTTGCCACCAGACACAGATCAAGTCATTCCAATTGTTCATTCAGCCGCTTCTTTCGACCCATCTGGAAGCTTGTATGTATTGGCTTATAAAACCAACTACCAATCCAGTGCCGATGTCATGGCTGGCACTGGACAGGTGCTTTACCAAGCGCCGAACATCATGATCGGACAAGTCGGCAGTGCAACACTGAGCGCTGCCAACGGTGGCGTGATTCCTGCCATTTGGCAACAAGCAGACACCACCACAGATGCCACCTGTGCGGCGGTGATGAATCAATTCAGTCATCGCACCAATATTTTTTCTGAATGTGTGGTTGATGACTTTATTGCCAATGGCGATGCCGATGCTGCCGTGCAAAGTTGCTTGGTCAGCACCGCAGTTTTAGATTATGGCATTCATGATTTTGCTGTCAGCCCGGTTAATGGTAATTACTATGCATTAGACTCGACATCTTTTGATGCCACTGATGTTTTGATTGAAGTTAATGCCGTCACCATGCAAGCCAGCTGTACCAACTATGCCGATGCGGGCAGTGATACCGGTGTGTTGACCAGTTTGATGTTCAGCGAACAAAATAAATTGGTGGCTGTTTTCGCTGGGGAAAATACCGGTCGATGGATTGATGTCAGTACTGGTGTGATCAGTACTTTGGCTGACAGCATAGACCCTTATCCGTTTGGTGATGGCAGTAGCTTGCCTTTTGGCTTGCCACGCAGGGCATCAACCTACAAGCCAGCAGGTGTTGGGGACAGTATTTTTCGCAATGGTTTTGAAGGCGATTTGATTTTTGCCAACGGTTTTGAGGGTGATCCAGAACCACCTTTATGTCCTTCATTCTAGAGTAAAAAAGCCACCATACTGTCAATCAAGCCGGCACCTTTGTACCGGCTTTTTTTGTACTGGCAACTTGAGTCAGCAGCTGCTGGCATAACTCAGTCATAACTTGCCATAATTCATCATTAGTTGAGCCTAAAGTATCCACATTGATAGGTTTAAATGGTCCTCAAGTTAATGAATTGAGGTAAACCATGAAACAAGCAAGGCAACACCCTAAGTCAATCCGTTGGCAATTGGAACAATTGGCGCAACAGCAGTTGGCCAATGAACCAAGTCGACCCATCAAAGCAAAGAAAGAGCCAGCCTTGAACTGGAAAGGCGTGTTGGTTTTGTCGTTGGTGTTGTTTTACACCGCTTTGTATCAAGTCAATGCGCACGCCCAAACTGGACAGATGTCATCAGCTGATTCTGCTGCGGTTGATTTTGATGACATCAGCAGTGGCATGATGATGGCCTTCAATAAATCCAATGGTGAATACCACAGTCTTAAATTGGTAGAAACTGATTATGCGGTTGATGTCTATGGTTTGCTGGCTACCATAACCTTGAAACAAACTTTTTATAATGACCGTGATGATTGGATTACTGAAGGTGTTTATGCTTTCCCAATGGCCGATAAATCGGCTGTTTATCAGTTGAAAATGATTTTGGGAGAGCGGGTCATTGAAGGTGAGATTCACGAAAAGCAACAGGCCGAACAAATCTACCAACAAGCCAAAGCCGATGGTTTAACCGCTACCATGGTCAAACAATACCGACCCAATATCTTTACGTCAGAAATCAGCAACATTGGTCCACAAGAAGTCATCAGTGTCGAGCTCACTTACCAAATGAGTTTGCGCTATGTAAAGGATTATTATGAGTTGCGCTTACCAATGGCGATCAAAGAGCGGTACATTCCGGCATCGCCAATGGCTGATTTGCCTGTAACGTTTGCGGTAGAAGACCATAATTACCGTCAGATTGAAATTAATTTAGATGCTGGGTTTGATCTGGAAGCCTTGCGATCTTTACACCACAATGTAGACATATCCCAAAGCTTCGATCAACACTTGATCAGCTTAAAGGACCAACAGTTGTATGATCGCAATGATTTTGTGTTGCGCTGGTACCCAACATTGGAACAAACCCCCAAAGCCGCCTATTTTTCGGAACAAAAAGACGGTTATGAGTACGCCTTATTGATGGTGATGCCGCCTAAGCGTGTGGAACAATCCAGCCAACCAAGAAACATGACCTACATCATGGACACCTCAGGATCCATGCATGGTATGGCCTTGCAACAAGCCAAAGATGCCTTGTTATTTGCACTGTCTGAGTTGGATGCCAGTAATTATTTCAATGTCATTGATTTTGATTCATCGGCCAAAGCTTTGTTTACAGCCTCGCAACCAGCCACCCCAGATAACATCGGTTTGGCATTGGATTTTGTTGACGCCTTCAGTTCGGATGGTGGTACCAACATGGCCCCAGCACTGCAAATTGCCATGCAACGAGAAAACTTCAAATCCGGTTATTTGAATCAAATCATCTTTATGACTGATGGTTCTGTTGGCAATGAAGCTGAAATTTTTGACCAGATAGCACAAGACATCGGCGCTGCTCGGTTATTCACTGTTGCCATTGGTCCAGCGCCGAATAACTACTTCATGAGTAAAGCCGCCATGTTTGGTCGAGGTACCTACACCCACATTGCTGCATTAGATCAGGTCAATGAGTCAATGAGTCATTTATTTTCGCAGTTGTCACGACCTGCTTTGACTGATGTGGCAGTCACTTGGAACACGGCTGATGTGGTGCAAAGTCCGAGTGTGATTGCCGACTTGTATATGGATCAACCGTTGATCATCACCAGCAAAACGCCATTGAATAAAAGCATCGGTGCACCGTCCTTTGTAGTCAGTGGTTTAACTGGTGACAGTCACAACCAAAAAACCTGGTCAGAACAAATAAAACTTAATAATGACGGTCGCACCACTGGCATTGCCAGATTATGGGCCAGAAATAAGGTTGAAGAAATGACCGATGATTTGATGCTGGGTGGCGACCATGCGTTGTTGAAAAGTGCAATCATTGATTTGGCCCTAGAGCACAGCTTAATCACCGAATTCACCGCCATGGTCGCAGTCGATAGAAACCCAGATGCCAGTCGCATGGCGCAGGCCAAGGCGGCTCAACAAGTGCCTTTTCCTCAAGGTTCTTTGGGGTGGCGTTGGAACTTGTTGATTGGCTTGTTGTTGCTGTCAATGGCCTTGTTATTAAACAGAAGGTTTTAAACCAATCAAATCAACCAAACATTTAATGATGGAGTCCATGATGATCAATTCTAACTCTCGTACCGTGTCTTTCGGGTCACAGGCCAAAGGCAGCTATAAGGCAAGTCGCAAAGCAAGGAGCAAAACAGGGTACAAAATCATCTTGGCTGTATTATTAACCGTGGGCAGCTGGCAGGTAGGTTCCTCCGTCTACTTGCTGGCGAAAGCCCATTTGGCTCAATATTTGATTGCCGATGCTTGGCAAGCCACATTGCAAGACGGTGGCCAGCACAAACCATGGGATTGGGCCGACACCCATCCAGTGGCTAAGCTGACGTTTCCCAGTTTGTCTGAAAGCACTTATGTATTGGAAGGAGCCAGCGGGCGGAACATGGCATTTGGCCCAGCCAGAACAGTGTCTGCCGGGATGCCTGGGGATGCCATTTCAACCATCATCAGTGCCCACAATGACTCGCACTTTAAATTTTTAGGCCAGGTCAAGCTACAGGAATTGATTCAAGTTGAAACCACCACCGGTCAATTCACTTACCAAGTCACTGATTTAAGGGTGGTTGATTCCAAGCAACAACAGGTCGTAATTAACCAACAAGATGAATTGATTCTGACCACTTGTTATCCATTCAACGCCTTACAAACAGGCGGCAGTTTGCGCTACCAAGTGACTGCAGCGAGGTTATGAAAGGCAGTGGGTTTTAGATTCAAGTTATCAACAATGAGTATTCAATTGGCTTGATAAAGAATGATTCATGCATAGATACAATGATCATAGGCCTTAAAATAACCGGCAAAATTTATTAACCAAAATCAACCATAGAGAGCAATACATGAAAATTTTACAACCCTTGGCAATCACTTCCATGCTGTTCCTTGCTGCTTGCACAAGCACGCCGCAAGACAAAGCGGCGGTTCAGTCTAATGTGCATAATTACCAATGTGAGAGTGGTGCAATGGTTGTTGTGGTCTATCCCACCACTGATTCAGCCATGGTTCAATACCAAGGCACTGACTACAAGATGCAAATCGCCGTTTCTGCCAGCGGTGCGCGTTATGTGGGTGGTGGCTATGAATGGTGGACCAAAGGTTCAAAATATGGGGCTGAGGGCACGCTGTTTAAATCCAATGCTGATGGCACCACCGGTGCAACCACAGAATCTTGCACCAAATCCTGATACAAGCCTAAATCGCTGAAATCAATAAGCATTGAAAAATAATGCGCCCACATTGCGACAGTACATAATGTGGGGGCATCAGGGGGATTTCTCGTGCAGCCTGGTACGATACCTTCAATCAAAGCAAAATTTTCAATTAAAAACCAACTGCAATCAATCCAAAATAAACTTCGATGCATTAAGCATTCGACTTTTTGTGCCTAAAATATAACATTACTGATTCATTCAAGTGGGGTGGCATTATTAATACCCGGATTAATTCAAGGGTCGCTGATCTATTATGTCGATGAGGGTGTAGAATACGCAATTATGGTTGAAATTAAATTATTTGAGACGAATACTTTTTACGTGGGTCAGGAAACTTATATCTCATTAAAGCAACACTTGTCCGTTGGCAAAGAAACTGTTGCGAAATCGGAAGATGATTCAATTATCAGCACAGTTAGGACGCGCTTTAGCTATTTCAAACCCATGATTAAAGGGAAAACAGGTGGCGATGCTGGTGAGAGAACTTTTATCTTCAAAGCGCATAAGGCGGGATCAACAGTGATTACGGTACAAAAACTGTTTCGTGGCAGCTTGAAAGAAGAGCGCAGTATCAATGTCATAGTGATCAATTAAATAACTACTAGATAAGTTGCCCTACACCAAAACATCAATTTCACCAAAAATCTCAATTCAAAACCAACCACAATCACTCCAAAATAAACTATGAATTGAAGATCCGATGTTGGGCTTCGCTTCGCTCTGCGCCAACCTACGCCCTCGCAGCCCAACACGATACTCAGGGCCACTCTACGACCTGTGCTGTCGAATACAATGGCTGGTTGTTAATATTGGGCCATTTGTGCCAGCAATGCTGCTGTTTTAGACAGGATGATCTTTTGGCCGTCAGATTGTTCGGTATAAATAATTTTAGATTTTTCAGCGGCTGCCGTTAGCAAGGTTTCAGCCAGTTCGTGGTTGTTGCACTTGAAGGCCAGTTCTCCCAATTGCAATTCATTCCACATCCGTCGCCAGCTTTTGCTGGAGACTTTCTCAATCGCTGGTAACAACGCCTCAATTTTTTTTAAGGCGGCTTGGCACGTGCTTTGGTTTGGATTTTGACCAATTAAATTAGCGATCGCGGTGATGTGGTTTTGTCGATTGGATTTGTTGTTGGCGGTAAAGACAGGCATGATTTCATCCAAGATGTTTTGTGACTCTTGGTGGTGTCCCATTTTTGCCAATAAGCGGGCCAAATTGCCGCGACTGCTGGCTACGCGATAAGGGTTGATTGCATGGTGTGCTTGTCTTAATTGTATGGACTCTCTGAACAGTACCTCTGCTAGGTCGTAACGGCCCATGTCTTCATACAGGTAGGCCAGGTTGTTAATTTGGAGAACATAATCTAGGCTGTCCTTGCCCGCAGCGCGCAGACTGATTTGAATGGCTTCCTGATAGATTTCTTCGACTGCTTTGAAGCGCCCTTTGTCATGGTACAGGGCGCCTAGTTCTGCGATTACACTTGAGTAATTAGGGTGTTCATTGGTAAACAGCTTGCGGGTATTTTCTCGGTTTTCGATGAAGATAGCTTCAGCTTCTGTATAGCGTTCTAAGTCTTTAAGTATTCTGCCTTGGGTTTGTTGGCGGATCAAGAACAAGGGGTGCATTTTGCCGCTTAAGCGGGCCGCATAATCAGCCGCTAAAGTGATGTAATTTAAGGCCAATTCATCGTCTGCAGTTGCGTTGCCTAATTCATTGTAAATTCGACCCAGTATACGGTCATCCTCAACCCCGAGGTCCTGAAGGTTTTTCAGTGTCTGCTGCAACCGCTCGTTAACCAGGGCATCCTTACCAAGAAAGCCGTCAATGGTGGCGATGCGAATGTGGTGCCAAGCCAGATCTTTGGGATCATGCAATTCATCGGTCAATGCCAATGCCAATTGTTTGTATTTAAGGGCGCCGGCTTCATCATTGGCAAAATACGCCATGATACCCAGTTGCCCCAGCGCAGTGGCCTGGCCAGGAATGTTGTGCGCTTGTTTGTATAAGGCCAATACTTTTAGGTAATAATCTATCGCTTGGTCATGGTGGCCCAAATGGTGTTGGATGCTTGCTAATTTGCCCATTAAGGTGGCTTTGATGACTGGTTGATCATCCAGCCCTGCAGACAGTTGCCTTTCTGCACTTTTTAAGACATCGTCTAAATCGATTGCTTCCCCCTTGCTGCCCAGCGGTGATGCTGATTCCAGGATGCTGACCAGAAAATCGGTGGTGCGATTGGCGATGGTGGATTGTTGTTGTGCCTGTTGTTGAGCCGCCAAAGCCTTGTCACGTTCGGCAGTGAGTTGTTGTTGATTGCTCAATAAAATCAGTGGTAAAACGGTTAAAAACACCAGTACAGCTGTAGTCAGCACGGTAGCAAGCGGGTTGCGGGTGATGAATTTTTTACTGCGGTACAGCCAACTGTCACCAACGGCAACCAAAGGTTTGCCGTCTAAATAGTTTTTAACGTCATTGGCCATGTCCTTGACTGTGGCATAACGCCTTTCGGGTTCTTTGCGTATCGCCATCAAAATCAAATTATCTAAATCGCCCTTCAGCTGTTTATTGCCGTAGGCTCGATTGAAGTCAATGGTTTGGATCAAGTGGCTGGGTGGGATGGGGGTGCCTTGCGTGATTTCATGAATCAACTCAGCGGGGACATCAGTGTGGTAAGCCTGGGCGCGCTGGCCGGTGAGCATTTCATACAACAGCAGGCCGAGGGTATAGATGTCAGTGGCAGTTGAAACTGGCGCTCCAGTGACCTGTTCGGGGCTGGAATAAGCCAGAGTCATCATCGGCAAAGTTTCGGTTTTGATTGACTCTTGGTCAAGGTATTTGGCAATGCCAAAGTCCAGTAATTTAACCGTCCCATCGTGGGTGACAAAAATGTTCAAGGGCTTGATGTCGCGATGTATCACTGACAAAGAATGGGCGTAGCTGACGGCATCACAAATCTGCAAGAAACATGTCAGGTATTGTTTTAGGCTGAAATTTTGCTGCGCGGCATACTCCAGTAACGGTAAGCCTTCAATCAACTCCAATACCATGTAGGGGCGCTGTTCACCAATCTCACCGCCATCTAATAATTGGGCGATGTTGCGGTGTTTTAATTGTGCCAATAACTCACGCTCGGTTCTGAATCGATTGAGTTCACGCTGATCATGGATTGGCTTGAGGAATTTGATTGCCACTTGGTGGTTGAAGTCACCGTCAGTGCGCTCTGCCAACCACACTTCGCCTTGTCCGCCTTCACCGAGTTGGTGTTGTAGTTCATAAGCCCCGATTTTCATCCCTTGGCTGATGGGTTTGATGTCCAAGCTGACTTGCATGGAATCAACCACCGCCTGGGTCATCTCAATGTCGCTGTTGGTGTGTTGTAGCAGTTTGCGTACATGGGCTTTGATTTCATCAGAAACTGCAGCTGAATTGATTTTTTTATTTTGTGCCGCAGGGCTGAGGTCGCAGCAAGCGTCGAACAATTGCTTGATGGTTGGGCCTGGGTTATTTGCATCTTCGTTGCTCATTCGGCATGTTCACTGAGGTAATTGCAAATATGGGCTTTGGCAAAACGCAGGTCCCGTTCCAAAGTAGCCACTGAAATATTCAAAATATCTGCCGCTTGGTGTTTTTTTACTTGGGTGAAGTAGAGTAAATCTATGGCTTTGGCGGCACGTTCATCCAATGATTCTAAGCCGTCAATGGCGTCACTGATGACCTGAAAATTGGTGATGCTGTTGTCGTTGATGCCCAGCGCATCGGTGTACACCACCCGCTGTCTTTCTCCACCTCTTTTTAAAGCACTGTTTCGGCGGCCATAATCGACCAACAAACGCCGCATCTGGCGGGCCAAAACAAACAGGTATTGTTGGCCTTTGATGCTGCTGTCATCAGGTAAATTGATTTTTAAATAAGCCTCATGCACTAAATCGGTTGGTGACAGGGTGTGTCCTTGGCGTTCAGCTTGCATCAGTTTGTTGGCAATGGACTTAAGTTGTTGGTAGATTTCTTGGTTAAGTACAGCGTCCATATTAAGTTTTAATTTAAAATCAGTGTCTTGAGCTCGGGGTAACTATTATGCCACCTGATCAATGACATTGCATCATTCAAAATCATCAGCGAATATTAAATCACTCAGATTGATTGTTATTGGGCCGATTATTAGACGCCCAGTGGCGTCATGATGCTGATTGGCTAACACAATGGTGCGCGCTGTTGGGTGACCTGGTTTTAAATACAGGCGCAGGCTGTATTCGCCGGCAGCTAATTGATGGTTAAAGGTGTGTTGTAAGGTGTTTGACTCAGCCGCTAATAGTTGGCTTAAATCATCAGCAAATTCCCAGGTTAAAAGGGTGTTGTTGGCTGCGTCTACCCAATCGATGGCCAATTGGTATTTAAAGTATATCGGTGCTGAACCAACGTTACTGAGAGACACTTGGACGAGGCTGCTGTTGCTGGTAATTGGGTTGTTTATGCTGAGATGGTTGACTTGAAAGCGGTAGCCCAATTGATTGGCAAGGCGTTGCATTGCAGCCACTTGACCGCTGTTTTCATGTTGACCGGCTGGGCCTAAAAAGCTGAAGTGGTAGTCATTGATCAAGGTGGTTACGTCGGCTTCATCGGTAAGCCAGGCGTTTTGTTGTGAATGCAACGGACTTTCACCTGAAATTGGACTGACTTGCCAATTATTGCGTGCTGCAGGCACCCTATTGGCAAAACCATATTCTAAATTCCAGTCGCCGCTGTCATCACACTGTGGCAGGTCATAAATACACGGACCGGTGAACGAGGGAAAGTAATCTTCGTGGAAGCCAAAGTTTACATTGCTTACATCAGGTTCACGTGCATAGCGGGTTTGTAGCGGGGTGAGAGTGAATGCATTGTTATAGGCCAGCTTCATGGCATTTTTGATGGCGTTATTAGGCGCAATATCAGCACAACCGGACTGGTGCCATTCACCCCATAATCCTAAAAGGCCCACTTGCACCGCGGTGATTCTTGGGTCGCCATCAAAATGTGCGCCAAAGGCGCTGACCAATTCGGTTGCTTGAGTTTGGAATGCGGGGTTGTTCCAGTCAGGTGCAATACCTGGTCCGTCACCATTACAACTGGTGTAGGCATTGCGCGCAATGTTCAGAGGTGGTTGCTCTAAAAATATAGGGTAGTCGCGATCATCATCACCGCCGGTGTAGTGTGCATTCATTCCAGAGCCAGGTCCATCAGGGTAGTCAGCCACTATACGCAGTACTAAAGTGGATTCAGGTAGGGTATTGAGGATAGGGTTGATATAGGTCTGTTCAATCTGTGACCAAGCAAATACCTGGTCTGCAGTTTCAATCATTCGCCAAGGTAGGTAGACGTGGTAAATGTTGGCGCCGTGGTGGTTGTCTGGCAGGCCGCCATCAGCCAATACACTGCTGCCCCAGAGCATGAATCCACGATGAGGGTTGTCAAGCACATCGTCACTGGGTTGAGGGGTGAAAACTTCAGCCAAGCTGATGGACATTGCACTCAACAGCATGAATGTGGTTATGGTTTTGTGTACAGACATTGGCTTTCAGTTTACATGTGTATCCAGTTCATTTTAGCTGATGACGAGGTAATTAGGTCTGATTTTGGTTCAAAGCTGTGTATATAAACGAGATTGCTCGGATTGGAAATTAAATTGAGTTAGAATAGGGGGTTGAGATAATTTTTGTGAATGAAATGAATTACGACCAAGTTTTTGATGTGATTGTGGTGGGTGGTGGCCATGCTGGAACCGAGGCTGCTTTGGCTGCTGCGCGCATGGGTGCTAAAACCTTGTTGCTGACTCACAACATAGAAACCATCGGTCAGATGAGTTGCAATCCAGCCATAGGTGGGATTGGCAAAGGTCATTTGGTCAAAGAAATTGATGCTTTGGGTGGCGTTATGGCTACTGCTACTGATCATGCTGGTATCCAGTGGCGTACTTTGAATGCACGCAAAGGTGCTGCCGTTCGTGCAACACGGGCTCAATGTGACCGCACTTTGTACCGCAATCACATCCGTACCGTGGTTGAAAACCAGCAAAATTTATTCATGTTTCAGCAAGGCGTTGAGGATTTGATCATCGAAAATGATCAAGTCAAAGGCTGTGTCACACAAATGGGTCTGGTGTATATGGCCAAAACTGTGGTGCTGACTGTCGGCACGTTCTTGGCTGGTAAAATTCACATTGGTATGTCCAATTACTCCGGCGGACGTGCCGGTGATCCGCCAGCAACCGTGTTGGCGCAAAAATTGCGGGCATTGCCATTTGCCGTAGCGCGGTTAAAAACTGGCACACCACCGCGGATAGACGGTAAAACCGTTGATTTTTCAGTGATGGAAGAACAGCCTGGTGACACGCCAAGGCCGGTTTTCTCCTATATGGGTTCGCTGGATCAGCACCCAGAGCAAGTCAGTTGTTTCATCACCCACACCAATTTACAAACCCATGACCACATTCGCTCAGGTTTGGATCGTTCACCCATGTATTCAGGTGAAATTGAGGGCAAAGGTCCACGCTATTGTCCATCTATTGAAGACAAAATCATGCGCTTTGCTGACAAAGACTCTCATCAAATATTTGTGGAGCCAGAAGGTTTGAACACCCATGAGTTGTACCCCAATGGCATCTCTACATCGTTGCCGTTTGATATTCAGATGAAGTTGGTGCGGTCGATTAAGGGCTTTGAAAATGCCCACATCACCCGGCCCGGTTATGCCATTGAGTATGATTTCTTCGATCCGCGTGGTTTAAAAGCCTCATTGGAAACCAAGTATGTGGAAGGGCTGTTTTTCGCTGGTCAAATCAACGGCACCACCGGTTATGAAGAAGCCGGTGCGCAAGGTCTGATTGCCGGCATGAACGCGGCCTTACAAGTGGCAGGCAAGCCATCATGGACGCCAGCCCGTAACGAAGCTTATATGGGCGTGTTGATAGATGATTTGATCACCCAAGGCACCAATGAGCCTTACCGCATGTTCACTTCACGGGCTGAATACCGACTGATGTTGCGTGAGGACAATGCCGATTTCAGGCTGACTGAAAAAGGCCATGAATTGGGCTTAGTGAATGAACAGCGTTGGTCGGCTTTTTCGGAAAAACGCCGTCACGTGGAAGGTTCATTAGAGCACTTGAAGTCAATTTGGCTCAGTCCAAATAATGCCATGGGTAAAAAATTCATCACCCAAACAGGCATTGAGTTAAGTAAAGAAACCAGTGCTTATGATTTATTGCGCCGGCCCGAAGTCAATATCAGCATGCTCAATGAATTGGATGAAATCAGTTTGCCATCCCAAGCTGAGAAAGTGCTTGAGCAAGTTGAAATCCACACCCAGTATGCAGGTTACCTTGAGCGTCAACAACAAGAAATTGACAAAGCCAAAAACCATGCAGACAAAGCCTTGCCTTTGGACTTGGATTACCGCCAAATCAATGGTCTGAGTGGTGAACTCACCGAAAAACTCAACACCATCAAGCCTGCCACCATTGGCCAAGCTTCGCGCATCCAAGGCATGACACCGGCGGCTGTTTCTTTGTTGTTGGTGTACCTAAAGAAAGCAGGTTGAAATTAAAGGCCTTTGTTGGGTCAAATTTAACTGCCAGGTGGTAAGGAAACCACTGGTCTGTGTCCAAACCAAATTTCAAAGGCCAAGGCCGCTTGCCCATACAGCATGCCTAAACCATCAAAAACTCGGCTTGCACCCTGTGCTTGAGCGGCTTTTAAGAAGGCTTCGGCAGCACGGCCATAACTCAAGTCATAAGCTGTGGTGTTGGCATTAAACCAAGTGCTTTCAAGGCTGGGGCATAAGCCTTTATGGCCCATCGAAGTGGCATGAATCAACAAATCAAAACCGCTGGTATCACTGGGGTCATAAGTAGCACAACGGTCGAACTGTGCGGCCAGTTTATCTGCTTTGTTGAGGTCTCGATTTTTGATGCTGATGTGTGTTACGCCGTGATTCAATAGACTGGGAATGATTCCCTGTGTGGCGCCACCTGCGCCAATGATCAGCACCCGCGCACCTTTAAGGGTGGTGTTTTTCTGTTGTAAGTCCAAAACCAAACCGTCGCCATCGGTGTTGTCTCCCCATAACTCCCCGGCTTGCCAGTAAACCGTATTCACCGCTTGGCTCAAATGGGCTCGTTCGGTGTAATGGTCCAATAAAGGCATGATGTTGTTTTTGTGCGGTACTGTGATGTTGCAGCCATGCGCATGTTGCATCCAATCCTTGAATTGTTGCGGCAAAGTTGCAGTGCTGGCGTCAATCAGCTGATAGTCCAGGTCAATACCAAACTGCTTCGCAAATGCCGCATGAATTTGTGGCGAGCGGCTGTGCTTAACCGGGTGGCCAAACAGGCCCAGTTGGTGGTGTTTTAGTCGTTCAGCCATGCAGTGACGCGATCCGCATAATAAGTCAGGATGGCATCGGTGCCAGCGCGTTTGAAACACAACAACGCTTCCATGACAGCCTTTTGCTGTTGCAGAAAACCATTGTCAATGGCACTTTGCAACATCGCGTATTCACCTGATACTTGGTAGGCGCAAATAGGCACGTTGAAGTTGTCTTTGGCCGATTTGATGATGTCCAAGTAAGGCATGCCAGGTTTGACCATTACCATGTCGGCACCTTCATCAATATCAAGGGCAATTTCATCAATGGCTTCTGCAGCATTGGCTGGATTCATTTGATAAGTGGCTTTGGAGCTTTTGCCTAAGTTACCCGCAGACCCTACGGCGTCTCTGAAAGGGCCATAAAAAACCGATGCATACTTGGCTGAATAGGCCAAAATGAGGGTATTGTGGTGTTTTTTTAACTCCAGGGCTTCACGAATGGCACCGATGCGGCCATCCATCATGTCTGAAGGTGCCACCACATCTGCACCGGCTTTGGCGTGCGACAAGGCCTGCATAACCAAGGCTTTGATGGTCACATCATTGAGGATGTCGCCACGCTCATTGATGATGCCATCTTGCCCATGTGAGGTGTAAGGGTCTAAGGCCACGTCGGTGATGACTGACAGTTCTGGTAAGGCTGATTTGATGGTTTTGACGGTTCTTTGCACCAAGCCTTCTGGGTTCCAGGCTTCTGCAGCATCATCAGATTTAAAGGCTGCATCAACCACGGGAAAAATAGCGATGGCATTCAAACCTTTTTCATGTAGCGGGATCAAGTGATCCAGCAACACATCGGCGCTCATGCGCTGCACACCAGGCATGGATTCAATGGCTTCGGTTCGATTGAATCCATCCAGTACAAATACGGGCCAGATCAAGTCATTCACCGTCAAGTTATGTTCTTGGCTGAGGTTTCTGATTGCTTGCGATGAGCGCAGTCTTCTTTTGCGGGTAAAGGGGTATTCCATACAGAATCATTTAACTAGGGGAAGAATAGGTGATAGTTTAGTTAAAATAAGCTAAAATTTCACCCCTAAACTCACATTTACCACATAACAAATTATGGCCGTTATCATCAAAACACCTGAAGAAATCGAAAAAATGCGTGCAGCCGGTAAAAACGCCGCCGAAGTATTGGATTTGATTGGCGAATACGTTAAGCCAGGGGTGTCCACTTTGGAGTTGGATGACATTTGTCATCACCACATCGTTGAGGTGCAAAAGTGCATTCCAGCACCACTCAACTACCGTGGTTTTCCAAAATCAATTTGTACTTCTGTCAATCAGGTCATTTGCCATGGCATTCCTGATGAAAAAAAGGTATTGAAAGACGGCGATATCATTAATATTGACGTGACTGTGATCAAGGACGGTTGGCATGGTGACACATCTCGCATGTATTTTGTTGGTGAACCCAAGCCCCGTGCCAAGCGGTTGGTAGAAGTGACTTATGAGGCCATGAAAAAAGGCATTCAAATGGTTAAACCTGGTGTGCGTTTGGGTGATATAGGTGCAGCGATTCAAGCCCTGGCCTACAAAAACCGTTACTCAGTGGTGTATGAATACTGTGGCCATGGCATAGGACAGACTTTTCATGAAGACCCACAGGTTTTGCATTATGGCCGCCCAGGAACCGGCTTGGTGCTGGAAAAGGGCATGACTTTTACCATTGAGCCGATGATTAATTTAGGCAAAAGGCACAGTAAGTTATTGGCTGATGGCTGGACCGTAGTGACCAAAGACCGCAGCTTATCGGCCCAATTTGAACACACCATAGCAGTGACTGATGACGGCTACGATGTGTTGACTGAATCGCCTAAATTTCCTTTGTAATATGGCGCTGCTGGCACCTCCAGATCATGCCGATGACTACTTTGATCTGATAGAGCTGGCAGCCATCAAAGATCAGGGCATTGCTGCCTATAAACGCATGTTGCAGGCTTCTGATGCTAAGTTAAATGCAGCTTTTTATCAGTGGCAAAACATTTCACGCTTGGTCAGAACCCGGGCCTGGATTGTTGAGCAGTTGATTTTGCAATTGTGGCAACGCAACAACTTACACCAACAGCAATTGACATTGGTTGCAGTTGGTGGTTTTGGCCGGGGTGATTTACAGCCTCATTCAGATGTTGACTTACTTATTCTGTTCCATGAAACATTGCCAGAGGATGAGGTCAGTGCATTCATTCAAAACTTATGGGACCTGGGCTTGGATGTCGGCCATGCTGTGCGCACCGTAAATGAATCAATACAATTGGCCGAACAAGACATCACTGTGGCCACCAACCTCATGGAAAGTCGTTTTATACAAGGTGAGCATCAGCTGTACAACGACATGTTTGAGCGCACCAATGACCGACACATGTGGTCAGGTCGAGATTTCTTTCAGGCTAAATTTCAAGAACAAAAAAACCGCCATGAAAAATGTGGTGGAACCGCTTACAACTTAGAGCCCAACATCAAGGAAGGTGAAGGTGGTTTGCGCGACATACAGATGGTTACCTGGGTGGCACAAAGGCATTTTCACGTCAATGCCATGCATGGACTGGTGGATGTGGGTTTTTTGCATCCAGATGAATACATTCAATTACAAAAAGGCATGCGAAAATTATGGAAGATACGTTACGCCCTGCATTTACTGGCTGGTCGCAAAGAAGATCGCTTGTTGTTTGAACACCAAAAAGAACTGGCCAAAATTTTTGGTTACGAGGATGATGAGGAGTCTTTGGCCGTTGAAAAATTCATGCAAAGCCATTACCGCAATGCCATGCAACTGGAACAGTTGAACATGCGCTTATTGCAATTGTTTCAGGAAAATATACTGCAAAGTCATGAAGACAAGCAGGTAACTGTGCTGAACGATGAGTTTCGCATCATTAACCATTATTTAGAAGTGAATAATGACCAAGTATTCGTCGACCGACCTGCGGCTTTGTTTGAAGTGTTTCACCAATACCAACAGAATCCACAAGTGCATGGTATCAGAGCCAGTACTTTGCGCTTAATCAGTCAAAGTATTTATTTGATTGATGATGCATTCAGGGCGGATGCGGCCATCAAGCAAATATTTTTAGGCATTTTTAAACATAAAAATTTAGTCTTCAGACAAATGCGGTTGATGAATGCATTGGGGGTTTTGGGTGCTTATTTACCGGTTTTTGGTCGCATTGTTGGTCGCATGCAATATGATTTATTCCATATGTATACGGTGGACCAACATACATTGTTTGTGTTGCGTAACATCCGTAAGATATTCCTTGCGCCTGGCAAGCACCCGCACGCGCACTCGGTTGCACAACAAATCCAGACGCCTTATGTGCTTAACTTGGCAGGTTTTTACCATGACATTGCCAAGGGTCGAGGGGGAGACCATGCGGAGTTAGGCGCTGTTGAGGCACAGCATTTTGCTGCTTCATTTGCTTTACCTGAAGCCGATGGTGAGCTGTTGGTGTGGCTGGTTAAGCACCATTTAATCATGTCGGTGGTGGCACAAAAACAGGACCTCAGTGACATTCAAGTGATTGCCCAGTTTGCCCAGTTAATTGGTCGCCAAGCATATTTGGATCACCTGTATGTACTGACGGTGGCTGATATTTCTGGCACCGATCCAAAATTATGGAATTCTTATAAAGATGCTTTGTTGCAAGAGCTGTATGCCCGTACCAGTGATTATTTGGCCGCCAAAAAAGATGATTTGGTGGCCCAAACCAAGGCCGATGCCATGGGTTTGTTGGACAAAAAACACCGCCAAGAAGTGGTGGATTTGTGGCAACACATTCCGGATCGATTTTTTGATTATTCCAGTCCTGAGCAAATTGTCCAAATCAGCCAGGCGATTGCAGAAAATAATTTTCAGCCAACAGTTTGTGTCACTGATTTGCACCAAGATGGTTTTGAAATTATGTTGTATGGCAAAGACCAAATCGGTTTGTTTCACCATGTTGTGGAAGTTTTTGCTGAGTTTGATGTCAGTGTGGCCAATGCCCGAATTTACAGTGGTTCCAATGGTTATGTGTTGGACTATTTTCATTGCTTGGCTGACTATGACCAACATCAACTTAATGACCTGACAGAAGCCATCAAAATGGTTATGGATTTACCGCATTACCAGGTGAAAAATCGAGAATTGATTGCCAGTCGCAGAGAAAAGTTATTCATTGAACCACCAGAATTGATTTTTTCTCCCGGCCGCACGGCCTTTGAGAGTCGGGTTGAAATCAAGTGTATTGACTATGCAGGCCTGTTGGTCAATACCACACAGATATTTTTTAATCAGGGCATCGATATACATGCCGCAAAAATTGGAACCTTTGGTCACCGTGCAGAAGATGTGTTTTGGTTGTCGCGCAACCAACAGGCTTTAGACTTAACCACTCAGCAGCAGATTGAAGCCGCCTTTAAGGAATTAATCAGTGAAGCGCAATAAGGTGAATGTTTTGCCAAACCCAAGCAGTGGCACGGTGTAGCACCACTGCTAGACTGAATCAATTATTTAAATTTTAAAACAAAATCCAAAAGTAAGCGGTCGTAATCCACCGGACTGTCTTGGTCTTTGTAGCGCTCATTGCTGTAATAGGTGAAGGCCAATGAGGTATTTTTGTACAAGCCATAACCACCGCTAAGGATGTGGCCTTTGGCATCTGGTGTACCACCTCCAAAGCTGGAATCGTTGAGTGCACCAACCACAGCATCGGCATCAATATCCATAAAGGCGTAACCTAATTTCCATGTCCCAGGGCCGCTGACTTTGCCCCACTGAGCACCCCAGGCATAACCGCTGTTCAGGTCATCGGCTGCGGTGTTTTCAACATAACTGGCAAACACAGTAAAAGGCTTTTCAGCCACTAGAGTGGCATATTCCAATGAGCCTTCAAATAAATTGTAATCATGGATTAACCGACCAGAGGTGTCTACAGAAGCAGCACGGGGTTTGCCATCATAAATTGGCAGGTTGCCTTGAAGGTTGCGGTAATCATAATAGCTGATGCCGGCGGTTAACTCACCACGGCCCAGTGCCATGCCTTTATTCAATTGACCACCAAATAACAAGATGTCATCACCTCCGCTGAATTCCTCAACAGCGTAAGCGATTAAATTCCCTTGCCAGTTATTTAAGTCAAGTTTGAGGGCCATGCCTTCTGGGTTCACGTCATTGTCCCAAATCATTTGGTTGTTTCCGGCTTTGTAAGCTGGGTTGGCTATTTTTCCACCGCTTAAGGTCAGCGCATCAGACAGTTGGTAGTTGAAATATGCACGATCTAAACCGAAGTCTTTGGTGTTGAAACCACCATCAAAGGTTTGGTTGCCTGATGCGGGGTCATCGACACCAGTACCCAATCGCAGATACACATCAAGTCGGTCATTGATTTGCGCTTTAGCGGCCAAGCGCATGCGCATGCGGTGCCTGTTTCTGGTCACCTGTTGACGTTGGTCAATGTATTCTTGGCGGTACCTGAAATCGCCAGACAATTGGATGCGATTACTCCAAGGTTCTATGGCCGGTGTAGTTTCAACGGTTTTAACTGGGGTGTCTTGCTTGACTTCATGCTGCTTAGTCTTGGCTTCCAGTTGTTCAATTTTTTGGCTCAATAGTTTCAATTGTTCTTTGAGTAGCGCAATTTCATCTTGAGTTGAAGTGGCTCCAGCAGCAGCCATTGTGAACAGCAGTGTGGTCGATAATATTTTATGTTTCATGTTGATGACTCTGTTATTGATAGTACAAGCAGCACAGTGAATAATTTTGGCGGTATGATATATGAGACAAGCTGATATTTCATGCCAAACTTCAGCTTTTTTGTGCTGCCTGAGTCACCGTCCTTATATCAATTTTATTGTGTAAGGTGCGATGGACTGGACACTTGTCAGCAATCACCAGTAACTTGTTTATTTGCTCTTCACTGAGCTCACCGCTGAATTCAATCTGCCGATCAATCACGTCAATTTTGGGATTTTGTTCATCACAAGCCAGACAGTCTGGCCCATGTTCGCGGCTGTGTGACAAGGTAACCGTAACATGTGTCATTGGCATTTTTTTTAGTTTGGCATACATGCGCAAAGTCATCACGGTGCAGGCGCCTAGACCAGCAAGTAAATGTTGGTACGGGTCTGGCCCGGTGTTACGGCCACCAACCTTAACTGGTTCATCAGCAAGCCATTGGTGACTGTCGGTTTGCACATCGCATTGAAACACTTTGTCAATTTCACTGACTCTGACATGACCTGCAGGTACTGAGACTTTTTCGGGCAATGACTCTGAGGGTGTGTCGATGAACTTTTCTGCCCAGGTGGCTATCACATTGGCGGCATAGGAGGCGTCTTTTTTATTGGTTAACAAATGGTTGGCATCGTCCAAACTGACAAAACTTTTGGGGTGTTTTGCGGCACTGTAGATTTTTTCAGCTTCATCAATAGATACCGTTGTGTCAATCGGCGAATGCATAACCAACAGTGCCTTTTTTAAATTGCTGATGTGGTCAATTTCTTGTGAGTCTAGATCATCGATGAACTGTTTTTTGATTTTAAAGGGGCGTCCGGCCAGATTGACTTCCGCTTCGCCGTGTTGATCGATGGTGGGTAATTCGCAGGCAAATAATTGTTTGATGTGTGCAGCATCAAAAGGCGCGGCAATGGTAACCACTGCTCTGGCACAGGGAATTTTGGCTGCAGCTTTCAGTACCGCTGCACCGCCCAGTGAATGACCTATCAAGATACTCGGTGCGGTGAAATGCTGCTCTAAATAATTGGCAGCTGCAATCAAGTCCTCCACATTTGAACTGAAATTGGTGTTAGCAAAATCACCATCAGAATTGCCCAGACCGGTGAAATCAAAGCGAAACACTGCAAATCCCTGTTTAACCAATGCTTTGCTTATGTGCGAAGCGGCAATGAAGTCTTTACCACAAGTAAAACAGTGGGCAAAAACCACCATGGTTTGGTTGCCTTTTTCTGGTTGTTCCAGCAACCCTGATAGTTGGCCTTGGCTGCCTTCAAAAAAGATTTGTTGTTGAATCATAAAAAAGCCTCCGTTACTGTTAATTAAAGTTTGCCTGGTGTTTATGGTCATTTGGAGTTGGCAATTTATGTTGATTATCATAACGTATTTTCAGGCTTTTATGAGTTAAAATAATGGCATTTAAAGAGGACTCAACATGATTAAATTGGCCAGTATAAATGTTTATGATGAACCGTTGGAGCCATGTTGTGAGGCGCCAGTTACCGGCTTTTTTCGAGATGGTTGTTGTAATACAGCCGAAGAAGACTTAGGCATGCATACAGTGTGTGTGCTTTTAAGTGATGCGTTTTTGGCATTTTCCAAACGCATGGGCAATGATTTAAGCACGCCTCATCCTGAGCTTGACTTTCCAGGTCTTAAAGCCGGTGATCGATGGTGTTTATGTGCCGCACGTTGGTTACAAGCCTACCAAGCAGGTGTCGCACCGAAAGTGTATATCAGAAGCACCCACAAGCGCAGTTTGGAAATCATTGAGATTAAATTGCTTAAGTCCCATGCTGTTGATTTACAGTGATGGTTTGATTGAAGTAATCACTGAAAACTACAGTGTAAGGGGTTTATATGGTCAATTCTTCAAATAACTCGACAGCCAATGATGTGATTCAAACGCTGCGAACAGCGCACCAAAACCAAACTCAATTGAATTTGATGGCTGACCAAAAGGCCAATATTTTAATTGGTACTTTGGTCTTGATGTTCACGGTGGTATTAACCCGTATTTTGGCCCTTGGTGAAGGTGAACAAACGGCTATGCTGGTATTGACGGTGTTTGTGTTGTTGGAATTGGTACCATTGGTTTTGACGGTGTTGGTTTTGATTCCAAAAAACATCAATGGCGACCAAAGCAAGTCCATCAGTGAAATCAGCAACCCACTGTTTTTTGGTTTTTTTACCCAGTATTCGCAACAACAGTACAGTCAATACATGCAAGATTTGATGGTGGATAATAAGACTGCGCGTGAGCTGATCATTAATGACATATACCAAATAGGCAAAGTATTACAGTACAAATACCGATTGTTAAGATCGGCCTACATTTTTGCGTTGTTGGGTGTCATGGCTTCGGTGGTCACCGGCTTGGTATTGTTGTTGAAGTAAACTACGGTGAACGGGGCACCCATGCCTTGAAGGTCATAAAAAGGTGTTTTAAGTGTAAATTTTGTCAGTCACTGTACTTTATTGTGTTACTCAATAAGGCGCCTGAACTTTTTTTGAGAGCAAGATTTAATTACTGCGGCAAAATTAATTTCAACAGTCATAGGCTGAATATAATCAGTTATAATAATAGCTGAGATGAAACGTGCGCTCCAAACTATGACAAACTGCCTGGCTTCTACTGAATTCTGTGACGTAAAGATACAAGCAACTGGATTGCTAAAATTAGCTGTACTGTGCTTGCTGTTGTGGGTTTTGCCAAGTGCGGCAAATCCCCTCAATGTAGCCGAATCAATTGCTGAGTGCAAACAGCTTGAAGATCGAGATCCAGCAGCTGCCATTGTGTTAGGCAAAGATTTATTGGCTAAGATTGACCGTCAAAAAGAACCTTTTCACTTTGGTCATGTGCTTGGCTGTCTGGGCTGGTCTTATGCGAGCTTGAATGATCAGGAGGCGGCTCGAACTGCTGCATTGGATGCTGAGCAGTTAGTTGTTGATTTAGGCGAGGCCAGTATTGACAGCATTCAAATTGGCCGCCGCGCTGGCAGTATATTCCATCGTTTGGGCGACCGCATCAGTGCTGTGGAAAATTATAATTTGGCCTTGCAACAGGCAGTGAAGCTGGAGGTGGTGTCTGAACAAATTGCTGGATTGGCTAATTTGGGGGTTTTAAATGCCGAGTTAAGAGAAGAAGAGCAAGCAATAGATAATTTTTATCAAGCGCTGAGGTTAATGAAGGAGGCAAAAGATTTCAAGTACCAGCCGCCCGTGCTGTTTAATTTGGCTGCTACACTAGGTGGTAAAAAAAGGTTCAAAGAAGCCTTGAGCGTGTACCAACAAGTGGCGGCCATGATTGATGACCAATGGCCGCCGTTTCGGGTTTCGCAAACTTTCCATGGTTTAGCAGCCGCCCATTCAGAGTTGGGGCATTTGTCATTGGCCAGAGAATATGCTGAAAAAGGGTTGCAGCTGTTGATTGAAAATAATCATATAAACATAGCTTATTATCATTTAAAAAGTCTTTTGGCGAACATTTACGCCCAGCAAGGTGAGGCTGCATTAGCAACTGAATACGTCAACGAGGCTGCCGAATACTACCTAAATCCGCAACACAAAACTGAAATATTGGGCAGCACCCAGCCGTTGTTTTTAATGGCAGCAACATATGAGCGTTTGGGCTTATTAGCGCAAGCCATTCAAATGCATAAAGCTGGACAGGAATTTGAGCAGGAGCTGCAAGCAACGTTCAATAAGGAAGTGATGGTTCAAATGCAAGTCAGGTTGCAGGACAGCCAAGAACGAGAAGCGGTGGCTTTGTTAAAAAGTGAACGCATCAACAACCAAGCCAATAACCAAGTGAGGTTGGCTGAAATTGAGTACCAACGAAAAATGTGGTTGTTGGTGAGTGTGACTGCCTTGGTGATATTTTTGTTGTTCATGTTTTGGCAGCTTTTGGTCAACCGAAAATTGAAAAGAATGGCCAAGACCGATCCGTTAACTCAAACAGGTAACCGCCGGGCCATCATGGACTGGATGGCAGCCCATACCGTCCCTAACCAAGACCGTTGTCGTTTGTTGTGGTTGATCGATTTAGATAATTTTAAGTCGATCAACCAGCTGCATGACCATGATGTCGGAGACTTCTGCTTGCAGCGCATTGCTGACGCCTTGAGTGAATTGGTGAACAGTGATCGTGTACTGGGTCGATGGGGAGGTGAAGAATTTGTGCTGATTACTGATGATTTGGCGACAGGTCAACAAGATGAGTTCTCCCAATTATTATTGAACACCATCAGACAAACTCAAATTAAAACCAATAAAGCCACAATCAGCCTCACCGCTTCAGTTGGGGTCAGTAAAGTCCATGATTCAAGTAATTCGGCCTGGACCAGGGCTTTGTACCAAGCTGATAAAGCGCTGTTCACTGCTAAAAGTCGTGGCCGAGATTGTGTGGTGTTTGCTGCCACTGATTGTCAAGTCGATTAAATACTGTTGCAGTAAGTTGATTTGCATAAATTCCGGCTTTGGTGGAACTTTGTTCGGCAGCTGCCAGTATAATTAAGTTTTTAACAAACTTTAGGTTGTTGCCCAATGCCCACTTTAAATAACCGCAAGTTGTCATATGGTGAACTGATTGTTTTACTGGCCTTGATGACCTCTTTGGGGGCGCTGACCATCGATTTGCAGTTGCCTGCCATGCCGCTGATTTTACAGTCTTTTGGTTTAACCGATGCCAATCAACAGCAGTGGATGATTACCGCTTATATGTTTGGCTTTGCCGGCGCACAAATATTCTACGGACCTATTTCAGACAGTTTTGGTAGAAAGCCGGTGTTGGTGTTTGGCTTGAGTGTCTATGTGTTGGCTTCGGTGGCTTGTTTAATGGCCGATTCATACTGGCAGTTTCTACTGGCCAGGGGCATGCAGGGCATCGGTGCAGCAGCGGCAAGAATCATGGTTAATGCCATCACAAGAGACTTTTTTCAAGGCAATGAAATGGCCAAAGTCACCTCTTTGGTGATGCTGATTTTTATTATGGTACCGGTGTTTGCGCCGGTATTGGGCAGTGGCTTGCTGCTGTTGGGTGAGTGGCATTTAATCCTGTGGGTGTATGTGTGTTTTGGCTTGCTGGTGATGCTTTGGAGTCTTATCAGATTACCTGAATCACTGGCTGCTAAAAACAAAAAGCCACTGCGGTTGAAGCAGATAAAAGTGGCCTTCAAGCAAGTGATTTCAGAACCACTGTCCATGACATTTGCGGTGATCAGCGGGGTAATTTTTGCTGGTTTCATGGCTTACTTAAATGCCGCTGAACAAATATATTCACAGATTTATGATGCCAAACAACAATTCCCCTACCTGTTCGGTGGTATTGCCTTGTTTTTTGGCTTGGCCGCTTTTATCAACGCCAAAATCGTGATGCGCTTTGGCGCCATGAAAGTGACCTACTATGGCATGCTGGTGTTGTTACTGGCTAATATTGTGAGCTTTTCATTGGTGATGGTTTTTGCTGGCATACCACCACTGTGGTTGTTTGTGCTGATGATGGCCAGCATCAATGTGTGCATTGGTTTGGCTTATGGAAATTTAATGGCCATTGCGATGCTGCCTCTGGGGCATATCGCTGGCATGGCTGCCTCAGTGATTGGCACCATCTCAACCATTTTGGCCGCCAGCATTGGCATTTTCATCTCACAACAACTTGAACAAACACTGACCCCCATCATGCTGGGATTTTTCATCACTTCATTGGTTGCATTTACCTTGGTGTATTACTTTCGTCATCACCCCACTGAAGAACTGTCTGTAGAAATGTCGGAGTTAGATAAGACTCCAGTAAAATAAGAATTTAACCAAAGACGTGTCATTTATTAATGACTATTACTGGTAAAGGTATTGCATATGGGTTGTGTTCAATAGATATAAATACCTACAAAGTGGTAGTCACTTGATGTTGGTATATGTTCAATTATGTCCAAAGAATTTGTTGTCCAGGTTTACAAATCAATCATTTAAGTTTAACATAGAGAGTTGGCTGCTTAGGTCCCACCAGACAAAATATGCAGGTGGTTGCAGTGCACTTAGCAGCCAAAAAAGCGCTGTGCGTCTTAACTATTGTATGTAAGGAGAATGACCATGAAAAAACTGATGATGATTATTTTATGTGGTTTGCAGCTCAGTGTAGTTGTGGCACAGCCAGGGCCCACAGTAGAATGTTATAACTGTGATGGTACAATCAATAAACCTTATCCAGTCAGTGGTAACTGGTACAATCGAGAACAGTCAGGTTCTGGCTACATCATGGACATCCAGAATGGCTTTTTGTCAGGGTTTTATTTTGGTTATGATGGACAGGGACAACAAAAATGGTTGAACTTCCAAGGACCATTAATTCCTGGCGAGGCTGATAGTGATGTGCTATGGCAACTAGAAACCAAGTTCATCACATTCAGCGACGGTAATGCCATTAATCAGGATTATCAGTCACCCACCGCCGAGGAAACCACTGATGAAATTAAAATTGAGTTTATCTTTAAGCATTATGCGCGGGTATCGGTGAATGGCCAGGCGATACAAAATATTCAGCCACTGGTTTACGGCGTGCCGACCCAGCAGGAGTTCACAGAGTCCAAGTTACAGTTTCCAGATTTAACTGGCTTATGGACCTTCGTTTATAAAAGGAATTTCCCTGATGTGATCACCCAGGAATCTTTGTATTTCAGTGATATTTATGCTATCTGGAAAACGGTAGATGAAATAGATGAGGATGGAACGAAAACAGTAGTATATGGTATTGATAAAATTTATCACTATCCACCTTATGAGATACTGGTCATTGGTGATTTAGAATGTAGTAATCCGCTTAATCCAGACAATGGAAAACGACAAGTAGTCTGTATATTAGAAGGGTTTCCCTCTTGGCCACTGGGAGGAGGCGTTTACAGGGATCAAGAAATGATTGTACCCATAGGCGATTTAGGTGCTTTCAGCTTCTCGGCAGAATTCAAAGAACCGGGGTTTGAAGAAACCGGGCTCACTTTGGAAGCCACCCGAGTTAACTTTCTGGGCATGGATGAATAGTTTATTTGTAAACAGCAGTGCTTTACGTTTATTGCATAGGAGAATGACCATGAAAAAACTGATGATGATTATTTTGTGTTGTTTACAGCTCAGTGCTGTTATGGCACAACCAGGCCCCACAGTGGCATGTTTTAATTGTGATGATACAATCAATAAGCCTTATCCAGTGAGCGGTAATTGGTACAACCGAGAACAGTCAGGTTCAGGTTACATCATGGACATCCAGAACGGCTTTTTGTCCGGGTTTTATTTTGGTTATGATGAACAAGGACAACAAAAGTGGTTGAATTTTCAAGGGCCGTTGGTGCCTGGCGAAGCTGATGGTGATGTGCTGTGGCGGTTACAAACCAAATTCATCACATTCAGCGACGGTAATGCCATCAATCAGGATTATCATTCACCGACTGCCGAGGAAACCACTGATGAAATTAAAATTGAGTTTATCTTTAAACATTATGCACGGGTATCGGTGAATGGCCAGGCGGTACAAAATATTCAGCCACTGGTTTACGGCGTGCCGACCCAGCAGGAGTTCACAGAGTCCAAGCTACAGTTTCCAGATTTAACTGGCTTATGGACCTTCGTTTATAAAAGGAATTTCCCTGATGTGATCACCCAAGAATCTTTGTATTTCAGTGATATTTATGCTTTACAAAGATATCCAGACACAATTGATGAAAATGGCACCAAAACCGTTAGATTTGGTATTGATAAACTTTATCATTACCCACCTTTTGAGATTTTAGGCATTGGCGGTTTAGAGTGTAGTAATCCAATGAATCAAGAAACTGGAAATAGACAAGTAATCTGCATCTTAAGGAATTTTCCGTGGTGGGCATTGGGCAATGATTACATAGATCAAGAAATGATTGTTCCTATAGGCGATTTAGGTGCTTTTAGCTTCACTGCAGAATTCAAAGAACCGGGATTTGCAGAAACCGGGTTCACTTTGGAAGCCACCAGGGTCAATTTTTTAGGCATGGATGAATAGATTAGAATCACAGTGAACTTAGCTGGTTACTTTCAGTTTTGGTTTTGGGTTCAGGTACTTAATTTTTATACTGGAGCTGGTTTGCATGATTTGCACTGAGGTCCTCGGACTGCAAAGGTAAGGCCAACCAGCTTCACTTGCTACATACATCATTCAGCCATCAGCACCTTCTATGGAGCCAACTATGGCATCAATTTGTTGGCTGGCAATGTTGTGGTATCCAGGCCTGGATTTGCGGTAAATATTGGCAGCCAAGTTGTGTAAATCTGGATTTTCCATCAAAGCTTCGTACAGTGGTTTGATTAATTTAACGCGACCAATGCTGGACAAGTATTCGATCAGTCTGGGGTAGGCTGCTTGGTATTGGTTGTTGATACTGATCAGCAGCCAATCATGGGCGATTTCACTGTTTTGCCGCGCCGTGAGGGCGAAGTTTTGATCCAGTTGTTGCAGCTGTTGGGTGGTTAATTGAGTTGGTAAAGCCCGCAAAAAATACAGCCATTCCTGGGTGGTCCAGTTTTGCGTGGCGATTTCAGTGGTTGGCAACTGGCCAGCAGCCCAAGCTTTGACTTGTTGTTCAATTTGCTTGAATCGGCTGGTGCTTGGTGGGGTGAAAAAATCTGGTAAGCCCGGTTGGTGCAGCCAAGTGTTGACCTGATTCAGGGTGATTTTGCCGGTATTATTAAGCAGTAAATGCTGGTTCAAGTAGTTGACAAAGTCCTTTGTCTCGATGCTTTGAAAGGCATGCTGTGTAAAATAACTGTTTAAAAATTGGTCGAATATTTGGCGACCGACTTGTTGTTCCATCCATTCCAAAAAGAAGCGGCCTTTGTCGTAAGCCACACCACTGAAGTAATCATCGGGATCAGCACTGGCTTGTGGGTTCACCAGTTTTTGTTGGTCTGCTGTTAAGTCTTGCATTTCATTGAGTAAAGCTTGGTGCACCAGAGTGGCCTCCATCAGCATGCGCTCTTTGCCATAGATGGCATCAATGATGCGGGCTTCAATGTATGAGGTGAAGCCCTCGTTCAACCAAGCATCTCGCCACAAGGCATTGGTGACCAAGTTGCCGGACCAGGAATGTGCGAGCTCATGGGCAATCAAGGAGTCCAGTGATCGATCACCAGCAATGATGGTCGGTGTGATGTGAGATAATTTGGGGTTTTCCATGCCGCCAAAAGGAAAACTGGGCGGTAAAACCAACAAGTCATATTGGCCCCAGCGATAAGGTCCGTACAAAGCTTCTGTGGCAGTGATCATGTTTTCGGTAGCGGCAAACTCATAGGCAGCTGCTTCAAGTACTGCAGGTTCAGCATAAATGGCCACATGTTCACTGATTTGTTGCATTGCCAGGTCACCCACCGCTATGGCAATTAAATAGGCAGGAATCGGTTGTTGCATAGTGAATGTATGCACGCCATCGATGGCTTGTTGGTGGTTGTTATCTGCGCTGAGTACGGCTTTGACTTCTGGTTTAACCCGAATGGTGGCATTGTAAGTCACTCTGACTGATGGGGTGTCTTGTATTGGGATCCAACTGCGGGCATGGATGGCTTGAGACTGGGAGAACAAAAAAGGTTGTTTTTTGCCACTGGTTTGCTGTGGCGACAGCCATTGCAGTCCTGAGGCGTTAGAGGAGGTTTGGTAGTGGATTTTTATCGGTGTATTTTCTGAGGGAATATCAATAATCAATGGTGTTCCCAGCCCTTCAATGGCTTGCCCTTTGCGCCACAACAATTTGGTGTTTTTGCCGCTGTTAATCGCCTCAACGCCCTTGATTTTTAACTCGCGGGTATCCAACACCAGTTGTTTGATTGATGGATCCAGTCGTTGGTAGGTGATGACGGCGTAACCATCCAAAACTTGGTGTTTAAACTTAACCGTTAAATCAAGTTCAAGGTGGGTGATTATGACTTGATCATGTCTGGAAAAAGAGTGCGGGTCGGGCCGAGATTGGGCTGCTTCGGTACTGGTTTGAAAGGGTTTTGGTGGGTTTTGTTGGTGACAAGCCGTGAGTAAGCAAAGGCATGACAGGATAAAAACT
The DNA here is from genome assembly GCA_947502595.1 of uncultured Marinicella sp. Taxonomy (GTDB): domain Bacteria; phylum Pseudomonadota; class Gammaproteobacteria; order Xanthomonadales; family Marinicellaceae; genus Marinicella. The sequence goes on from CANNAM010000009.1 coordinate 92,124, forward strand.
GAAGTGGTTAGGCGCATGGTTAACTTGGGTAGATTGCAAAATCATTATAGTAACTGAAATGCGTTGAATTACCAAGTAGGTGAATGGACTGTACTGCAATGAATGGCGGAGCGGACGGGACTCGAACCCGCGACCCCCGGCGTGACAGGCCGGTATTCTAACCAACTGAACTACCGCTCCGCAGTGGTGGTTCAACTCAATAAGCTGAGGACGCGCATTCTAATCTAAAACAAATTATTTGTGTAGTTTTTTTTCTGCAATAAATTAAAACCATCACCAGCTGTCAAGAACGGCTATTCAATGGTAGAATATGCGCCCAATTACTGATCACCTTTATTTGATTTAATGGCCGCCAGGCTGGAGATGTCATGACTGAAGAAAACAGACCTTTACCCACCGAATTTTTTGCTGATTGGAAAGAAAGAGAAGCCTTGGCAGAAGGCATGATTCCGTTGATTGGCAGGTTGTACCGTCGCCGCAATGTATCTTTGTATATGTATGGAAAGCGCATGATCAATCAGTCGGTGACTGACTTGATGAAAGCCCACCGTTTTGTGCGTCAAGTTGAAGCCAGTGAGCTCAGCGAATACGAAACCTTCCCGTTCATCAAATCAATTGCTGAATTACCATTAGGGCCTGCCCACATTGATGTAGGTAAAATGGTTTATCGTTACTTTAAAACCAACAGTTACGAAGACATAGAACAAGCCGATGTTGATGCTTATGTCAGGCAAGAACTGGCCCATTTGATTGATTCCGAAGCCAAGCCTTTGGATAAACCTCAAGATGTCGTACTGTATGGTTTTGGTCGCATCGGTCGTCTTGTGGCCCGTTTGTTGGTGGATAAAACCGGTGGTGGAGATGTGTTGGTTTTGAAAGCCATTGTGATCAGAAAAAGTTCTGCTGATAATGACTTAGAAAAACGCGCGGCTTTGTTGCGTAAAGATTCTGTACATGGCAAATTCAATGGCACCATCAGGGTGTTGCAAGAGCAAAATAAAATTGTTATCAATGGCAATGAAGTACAAGTCATTTATGCCAACTCACCTGCAGACATTGATTACACTGAATATGGTATCAACAATGCATTGATTGTTGATAATACAGGTGTTTGGAAGGATGATGCTGGTTTGCGTGGTCACTTGCGACCAGGGGCAGCCAAAGTCTTACTGACAGCACCAGCACAGGGTGATATTCCAAATATCGTCTATGGCATCAACCATGATTTAATCACCCCAGAAAAAGAAGTTATTTGCGCCGCGTCTTGTACCACCAATGCAATCGTGCCGGTACTCAAATGTTTGAATGATGAATACGGCATTCAACACGGCCACATTGAAACGGTGCATGCTTACACCAATGACCAAAATCTGATTGACAATTACCACAACAAAGACCGCCGTGGCAGAAGTGCTGCATTGAATATGGTGTTGACTTCAACAGGCGCAGCCAAGGCAGTGGCTAAAGTGCTGCCTGAGTTGGCTGGTAAGTTAACTGGGAATGCCATAAGGGTACCAACGCCGAACGTTTCTATGGCAATACTGAACGTTCAACTGGGCAAAGAAACTGACCTAGAGCAACTGAATGAATTTTTACGCCGCAAATCATTGCATTCACGTTTGCAACAACAAATTGGTTACACCATTTCTACCGAGGCCGTGTCCACTGACTTTGTCGGATCAAGACAGGCTTGTGTGATAGATTCGCAAGCCACTATTGTCGAGGGTAATCATGTGGTGTTGTATTGTTGGTATGACAATGAGTTTGGTTATTCATGCCAAGTGGTGCGTTGTTTAGAGAAGTTTGCAGGTGTTAATTGGCCGACTTACCCCAGTAAATAAGCGCCCTCGTTTAAATTATTTGAAGCGTCCTTTTGGGCGCTTTTTTTTGCGCCTGAAAATGTCAATTAATGAGTTAAATCAGCACATTAAAGACACACTCTGAAAGTAACTAAACCAATTTATATGAAGAATTATTGTAATTCTCGTAGCACATAAATCTCGCTTGACGAAAAAAATAATTTATGTTTATATGTATAGGATGTTTGTTTTCTATATGCAAACTGGTGAGAGTTTGATTAACTGATTCAGCGAGGTGTTTATGCGGTATTTGATAAAACGTTCAAAAGGTATGGCTTTGGTATTTCTGGGTTTGGTATTTGTTTTACCGGTGAGTGCAGTTAAGTATTTAGCCGATCGTGTGAACGGTGATGCAGCTGTTGATTTACTACATATCAGTAGCAGCAATCAGTTGATGACAGAAACCGGTGATGGCGTGGGCGGCTTTGCTGCTCCTGTGTCAATCAACCTAAACATCAATCCGGTCAGTATTGAGTTGGGCGATTTTAATGCAGATGGATTCAAAGATATAATTGCATTGGATGACAATGGCCAGTTGTCACTTTCATTGCATGACAATACCAGTGGGTTTTTAAATGAAGTCATTTTACCTGTGGGATTGCAAGCTCTAGAGAGCATCATCGCCATTGATGTGGCAGACTTAAATGGCGACGGTTTTCTAGATGTAGCTGTATTGATTGATGGCTTGTTGCATGGTCGAGTTATCCTCTTGCACGGTGATGGTCAAGGAGGCTTTGCACCTTTGGTGAACCTTGAAATCAATGCTTTGATTGTCGCAGCTACGGGTTTAAGTTTAAGTGATCTGAATACAGATGGCACTGTTGATGTGCTGGTTAAAGATGTTTTGGGAACAGTGCATTTGCTGTTGTCCGATGGTATGGGTGGTTATCAGTTACCATCAACCTTGGCTGGCGTGCTGCCCACTGGCAGTATCTATTTTGCCGACTTCAATAATGACCAAACCCCAGACATGGTTGTGTTGGATGAGCTACTTGGTTTGCTGACCATCAGGTTGGGTAATGGCGATGGCAGTTTTCTTAATGGTGTAGCAATATCCGTAGGCTTAACGCCAACTGATGTTGTGGCAGTTGATTTGAATTTGGATGGGAATACGGATTTAGCTGTGGTTAATATTGGCGATAACAGCATCAATGTCTTGATTGGTGATGGCTTAGGTGGTCTATTTGAGTTGGTTGGTCAAGTCTTGGAAGATTTACTGGGTGTTATTCCTGCATTAGGCTTACCTGCTGCAGTGATTTCACATGACTTCAATGGTGATTGTCGCCTTGACCTGGGGGTGTGGAATGACCTGACTCAAAGTTACACCATACAATTGAATCAAACTGGCCCAGATTTGAATGATTTGGTTTTTTGTTCGGTGTTTGAATACTAGGCTTGCTTTATTTAGATTTTAATTAACAAAGTAGACATGAGACAAAGGTTTGCATTTGCTGACTTGTAAATACCGAACTCTCAAGGTATCTTAATTTGATTTAGGAGATAACTATGTCAGGTGTATTAGATTTAATTAAAAGCAGTATAGGCCAACAGGCTGCCGATCAAGTGGCACAACAAGTGGGTGGTAATCAAGAAGCCACACAACGAGCCATCGCTGCCGGCATACCCTTGTTGTTGTCGGCTTTACAAAAAAATGCAAAATCTAAAAGTGGTGCTGCCTCTTTAGCCAATGCGCTTGAGAAAGACCATGATGGCGGGGTATTAGGCAACTTGGGCGCTTTGTTTGGCCAATCAAGTTACCAGTCAACCGGTGAGCAAATTTTAGGTCATGTGTTGGGTAATCGACAAAACAATGTGGCCAATCAATTAGGCAAAGCCACTGGCTTGGGTTCGGCCGATGTGAATAAAATTTTAGCCAACCTGGCACCAGTCGTACTGGGCGCAGTAGGGCAAGCCAAAAAGCAAAATAATTTAGGCGTCTCAGGTCTACAAGATTTATTGAAACAGGAACGTAAAAGCATCAAAAAACAGCAGCCAAACCTTGGTTTTTTGGAAAAAGCCTTGGACAGTGATGGCGATGGTGAGGTTGATTTGTCTGATGTATTAAAACAAGGCTCAGGTTTATTGTCTGGATTTTTCAAAAGATAATCACAAATTATTCTATTGAAAATGGCAACCAGATTGCTTTTCTGGTTGTCATAAGTCTTGCAAATCAGGGTGTTATCTTGTATTTTGTTGCTAAGCGTTGTGTGTAAGATGGGGACAAGATTAATTACTTTTTATTCCAAGGTCTGCTGTTTGCCATAATGAAAGCCAGCCATATAACAATGTAACGGTACTCATGAATAAAAATAAGATATTAAGCGAATGTATTGTAATTTTCGATAAGCATTTACAGGTTAACCTAAAAGCTGCCATGACCTTGAGCTTAAAGAAACTGTTCAGCTTGGCAGAAAATGCAACATCAAACCAGCAAGAACAGGAAATGTTCAATCAGTACCGTCAGCTTAAATCAGGCGCAAAACTTTTATCCAATCAAATCAGGTCTAAAGTCAAAACAATGCCTGATTTCATCTCAGCCGAAGTGAATAAGTCAGATAAAAAAATGTCTTTGTCGCTGGTAGAGGATGAAGAGCTGTCTATTTCATTGTCGCTGACCCAGTTAGATTCTACCTTGGAGGTTGTCAGTCATGGTGAACTGTATACCCTAGAAAAGCGCATGAATGTAATATTTGGCAATGAGCTGATTGACAAAACAAACATGCCTTTTTCTCCTGCATCCATAGTTTGGTTGTTCAGTCACGCATTCAAGTCTATTGAGCTGACGGTACAGGTCAAGACCATGATTTTAGACTTCTTAACCAAAGAATTCAGCCAGCACATCAATCAAGCGTACCATGAGATAAATCAAGTGTTTATTGACGCGGGTATTTTGCCTAATATACAGCCAGAAGTCAGTAAGCGCGCCAGTCAAAATAAATCCGGCGAAACCACTGATGCTCATGATGAGGTGCATAATTCGGAGGAAGCATCAGTTCAACAAGGGGCTGAGTACAGTGAAAATCAGCCTGAGTCTGTTCGTCACAACCAAAGCGCACAGCAGGGCTTTCAGCAAGGCGGAGTAAGGCAAGGGTATTCAGGTACAGATCAACAACGATCTGGTGGGATAGATGGTGGTGAGTACCAGTCAGCTACCAGACAATACGATCCGCAAACCCAACAATTGGTGGAGTCAATATTTGATCTTTTATCACCACCCAGAAGTTCAATGGCTCATAACAGCCAAGCCCCATCAGATGGGTCGGCTGGTGGAAACCCTAGTCAGGCAACAAATCAGCCCAGTCAAAAACAGCGAATAGCCGACAATGAATTTGATCAAGCATTGGCTCAGATTGCACAAGAATCTGGCGTAGTGGCAACCAGTAAAAACATCCATAATCTAAAAGAAATGTTGGCTGATCAGGTAAAAAACAACACTGGTAATTACTACCCTGAGCTGACACCCAAGCAGAACAAAACTTTGGATCTGATGGGCATGGTATATGATGAGATAGAAAAGGATGACAGCATTGATTCCCACATCAGGTCTTCCTTTAATGCCATCAATGTCCCCTTGTTGCGTATGGCAGTCAATGATGAAAACTTTTTTTCAGATGCCGCTCATCCAGCCAGAAAGTTTATGGAGCTGTTGGTTGAATCATCACAAAAATGGCACGGCACCAATGTCATTAAGAAGATTCATCAATACAGTGATTCAGCAGCTAAATCATTTGATGGGTCGGCACATTCTTTTGTCAATGCACTGAACGACCTGAGTCAATACCTTGAAGTGACTGAGAACAGGGCCCAAAAAGCTGAACAAAAATGGGTCAGTGCGGCTCAAGGTAAGGAAAAAATGGACCTTACCAAGTCGCAAGTTGAAGCACATTTGAATGAAATTCTCGAAGGCTGTGAAGTTAAATTTATCCGCGACATCATTCATCATGTTTGGAAGGATTCATTGACCCTGACCTTACTCAGAGAAGGAAAAGATTCAGAACAATGGGAGAAAAAGACCAAGTCGGCAAAAATCATATCTCAAATTGGCAATAAAAAAGAGTTCATGAAACTCAGTGGTCCTGATAAATTGGCAGCCATGCACCACCTTGACCAAACCATGGATGAACTGGGCTTTTCTAAACGCGACCGAATTGCAACCAAAGACAATATCCATACCTGTTTAGGTTGGCAAGAAATCGAAGAAGAGGAAAAGCCAAAAGATGCCCCTAAATTAAAAAAAGTACTGTCTATTGATGAGGCGGTTAAGACCCAAGAAATTGAATCCGCCAACAAAAAAATCGAAGAAATCAGAGAATTGAGCGATGCTGAAAAGTTACTGATGGAGCAGGTTATTAACATGCCTTATGGCTCGTTGTTTGACTTCGTTATTAATCAGCAAAATGAAACCTTGCGTCGTAAGCTCAGTTGGGTCAGCACCATGAGTGAAACGGTGTTGTTTGTTGACCTGGTAGGTAGGCATCCACACAAAATGAAATTACCGAGATTGGCCATTGATATGCACCGCAAGAGCATTGTTCGTGTAGAATTACAGCAAGGTGGATATTTCAAAACCGCACTGAATAAAATAATGAAACGTTTGAAAAAAATGGCGGCTTAATAAACCGGATACGAAATGAGAATACTATGGTAGAAAAAAGAGCAAATACTCGGGTCACACCCCCAGAAGGTTCAACTGTGATCAATCAGGTTAATGCTACCAAGATGGGCAGAATCGTGGATTTGTCTGCTTCAGGGTTTTTGTTGGCTGGCAGGGTGAAGATTAATTCAGGTATGATTTTTCAGCTGGTCTTGGCCTTGTCTGAAAATAAAGACGCCCACATTAAAGTGGGCGCAGAATGTATTTGGTCAGATTTGCAGACCAGCGGCTTAACCTTTGCTGGGTTTCAAATCATTGATATAGCTGCTGAGGACTACGAACGATTATCTAAAATCATTGAACAGTTAACAGCGAATTGATTGCTACTACATCTGATTGCTCTAAGATACCAGCCGCCCTTTTCAAATTCAATACATTCATTAAATAGTCATGCTTGGCACGTGAGTAATCACGTTGTGCTTGGTACAGACTTCTTTGTGAGTTCAGTACTTCAACAATATTTCTGGTGCCTACTTCAAAGCCTGCTGCTGTGGCTTGTTCCGCACTTTTGGCTGACACTACGGCCAATTGTCGGGCTTGTACTGAGCTCCAGCCAGCTTCAACATTGTGCAGCGCGTTGCGTACATTTCTGACAGTTGAAAAGGTGATGCGGTCTAAATCTTCCATTGCAGCACGGTACCTTAACTTGGCTTGGCGACTTAATGATGAGGTTCTGCCACCTGAGAAGATGGGTACGTTGACGGTTAGACTGATTGAATCTGAATCGGTGGTGCTGTTTGGAATTTGATTGATAATTAACTCGCCATCGACCAAATCTTGAAACGAACGGCCTTCGTCATTGTTACGTCCTTTTCTGGCGGAAAGGCTGACTGTGGGCAGGTGATCAGACTGTTGCAATCTGATGGTTTTTTCGGCAATTTCTGCGTCAATTTTAGCTGCAGCCAGATTGGGGTTGTTGTTCAAAGCCAAGTCTTCCCAGTAACTTAACTCATAGCTGGGCAATTCATATTGCGAGAAATCATCAGGCAAGGAGTTTAATTGTGGGTAATAATTCAGGGTGATTTCATACAAGGCTTCTTTGCTGTCATCTAATAAGTTTTTGGCATTAATCACACTGGCTCTTGAGCCATCGTATTGCGCGCGGGCTTCATGTACATCAGTTATGGCTGCCAAGCCCACGTCGTAGCGTTGCTCAGCTTGGTCAAGTTGTCTTTGAATGGCCTTTTCTTCGGATTCAGCGAATTTAACCACATCGATATTGGTTAAAACATTGAAGTAACTTTGTGCAACACGAACTAAAAAGTCTTGTGCAGCAGCGCCATAATTGGCATAACCGCGTGCGCCCTCTAAATCGGCTTGTTTCAGACGCACAAAATTACTGTGGTCATAAACAGTTTGGTTGAGACTGAGTCCCCAGCCATCGGATTCTGCTTTTGGCGGGTTATTGACCCCGCCGCCGTCAAACTCTGTTTTTGAATCTGATTGTGATTTAGTCCAAGAGCCAGAAATTTGTGGTAAAAAATTAGCCATCGCTTGTTTGCGGTTTTCTAATGTGGCTTCTTGGTTGTATTTTGCTGCGCGCAGTTGTGGGTCTTTTTCCAGCGCAGTGTTTAGCACATCAACCAGGTCTTCTGCGGTTGCATGGCCTGCAAACAGGGCGCTGAGTAAAATTATTTTTTTCATAGTGGGTTCAGAGTTTAAATGTTTGTTGTTGGTTTGAATTAATCAGTTTGGCAACCACTGTGTCAAAATGAGACGAATAAGAGGCTGCCGAGCTATAGACCCTGGCCTCCATAATAGGTTCATCTCCAATCACGGCAAATACTTGCCCGCTGGCAGTCAGCCAATTAAAAACTTGTGCTGGGACTTCATCAAGCGAGCCAGTGATTACCACTCGATCGTATTTTTGTACTGGTTCGAAACTGAAAAAATCTGCAGTTTCACAAGTTACATTGTCTATGTCGTTTTCTTGCAGTTTTTTAACTGCGGCAGTGGTGAAGTCGGGGTGAATGTCAATGCTGTGTACATGCTTAACCAGCTGGCTTAATAGTGCAGTGACGTAAGCGCTGCCAGTACCAACTTCTAACACCGAATGAGCAGCATCTAGTTCCAATGCTTGCAGCATTCGTCCCTCAACCACTGGTTTCATCATGTTTTGTCCGTGGCTTATGGGTAAAGTTAAATCAGCGAAAGCCAATTTTCTTTGTGGAACTTGAACAAATTCTTCTCTTTGCACATTTAACATGGCATTTAAAATGTCCTTGTTAATCACATCCCAAGAGCGCACTTGCTGCTTGACCATGTTGTGTCTTGCTGTATCAAAATTCATGTATTATTTCGCCTTTTTTGTTATGATGTGACTGTCTGATCCAAGAGTGAACCAACTGTGATTCAGACTGTTTAGCCTAACAGTTGTATTTGTTAGCTTACTGATTCTCAGCGCCATATCATGGGTTAAAAGTCACATTTTATGATATTTTCATCAATGAACGAAGCCAATTATACAAAGTTACAAACAAATAAGCTGATAAGTGGCATGAAAACGCTTGAATTAGATGTCGGCAAGGCGCCGATAATCATGGCGTATTTAGGGCTGTTGCAAAAATGGAACAAAGCTTATAACCTCACAGCAATAGATCAACTCGAACAAATGGTGACGCATCATGCACTGGATGCTTTGGCTGTACTTAAATACTTTACCGGGCAGCGCATCATTGATGTTGGTACTGGTGGTGGCATCCCTGGTTTTTTGATTGCCATCATGTGTCCTGATAAACATGTGGTGTTATTGGATGCAGTGGGTAAAAAGGCACGGTTCATGCGTCAGGTAAAGCGTGAACTCAAGCTTGAAAACACCGAGGTGGTTCACTCAAGAGTGGAAAATTATTTTCCAGAGGAAAAATTTGATGTGGTAACATCACGGGCTTTTTCAGAATTAAGTCTGTTTTTGCAGTTGACCGAACATTTGGGGCATGATCAATGCCAGTATTTAGCGATGAAAGGGCCTAAAACAGAAACAATCGGCGATGATTTGGCCTTCAAACAAATGGCATGTTGGGAAATCAACGTGCCTTATTTAGTTGGGGCAAGGAAGCTGTATCAGTTTAAAAAAGTTTAAACCACATCAAATAATATATATGGTAAATAAAACACATAAAATCATAGCGATAGCCAACCAAAAAGGTGGTGTGGGCAAAACCACCACTGCGGTGAATTTATCTATTGGCTTGGCGCAGTTGGGTAAAAAGGTGTTGTTGATTGATTTGGACCCCCAAGGCAACGCAACCATGGCCAGTGGAGCTGACTCTCGCGATTTACCCTATTCGGCTTGTGAATTGTTAATGGACGAATGTCAAGCCAGTGATGCCATCATGAAGTTTGAATTGTTACACGTGATAGGTTCAAACACTGATCTGACCGCAGCTGAGCTACAAATGATGGAATATGAAGAGCCGCAGACTATTTTACGTCAGCAGTTGGAACCAATTGTGGCCGACTATGATTTTATTCTGATTGATTGTCCGCCGTCATTGAGTATTTTGACGGTCAATGCGTTGACCGCTGCAGACAGTGTGTTGATTCCGATGCAGTGTGAATATTATGCACTGGAGGGTTTGACTTCTTTACTGGATACCATTGATCGGGTGAAACAAACCACCAACCCTAAATTAGAGATTGAGGGGTTATTGCGCACCATGTTTGATGGTCGCAATAATTTGGCCAATGATGTGGCTGCACAAATCAGCGAACATTTTGGCGACAAGGTTTTTATGACGGTGGTGCCACGCAATGTCAAAGTGGCAGAAGCACCCAGTTTTGGACAATCTGCGATCGAATATGATCACCTGTCCCGTGGCGCAGTTGCATACAAAGGACTGGCCAGTGAGTTGTTAAGGAGGAACCATGTCTGAAGAGTCAAATAAGAAAATTTTGTCAAAAAAGAAATTAACCAAAAAAACCAGTAAAAAGAAGGTTGGCCGAAAAAGTGGTTTGGGTAGAGGTTTGGATGCGTTGTTGGGCAGTCGAACTCAGTCGAATGATGGGTCAAATGATGCAAAAAGCGAGTTACAAACCTTAGGCATTGAACAGTTGCAACCAGGTCAATACCAACCACGCAGCATCATGGACCAAACCAAGCTGCAAGAATTGGCAGACTCGATTCAATCACAAGGCATTGTGCAGCCCATAGTGGTCAGAAAATTGACTGCGAACAAGTACGAAATCATAGCTGGTGAACGCAGGTGGCGAGCTGCACAGTTGGCACAGTTGTCTGAAGTACCCGTGTTGGTTAAACAAGTCAATGACCAGCAAACCATCGCCATGGCGCTGATTGAAAATATTCAGCGAGAAGACTTGAACCCGTTGGAAGAGGCTTTGGCCTTACAGCGTTTGATTGATGAATTCACACTGACTCATGCAGAAGCAGCGCAAGCTGTTGGTCGCTCACGAGTTGCAGTAAGCAACTTGCTGCGCTTATTAGAGTTGTCTGACAAGGTAAAAACATTGTTGAACGATGGTTTGATTGAAATGGGACATGCTCGCTGTTTATTGTCATTAGATGCTAAAGACCAGTTACAAGCGGCCAATCAAATCATCACTAAAAAACTTTCAGTGCGTCAAGCCGAGGCTTTGGTTAAAGCCATGAAATTGCCGCCACAGCCATCACCGAGTCAAAATAAAGGTGCTGACATCACCAGCTTAGAGCAAAAATTGTCTGAACAGTTGGGTGCTCAAGTTGATATTCAACACAAGGCCAAAGGTAAAAGTAAGTTGGTCATTCATTACCATGGTGCAGATGAACTGGAAGGCATTTTAAACCGCATCAAGTGAGATAAAAATCGCTTTTATTCAAAGCCGTCGGTTTTTCTTGATTATTGCGCTGCATAGGGCTGTTTTGCTTGATTTTATGGTCTCGAAGGGTTAAGGTTTGGCACCATTTTTAACTTGGATAAAATTCGCATGAGCACAACGAACCAAGCCTTGGCCGATTGGGTCAAAAAAGTTGCCGAACTTACCCAGCCTGACCAAATATACTGGTGTGATGGCACTGCAGCAGAAGAGCAAAGAATCAATCAACTGTTGTTGGATGATGGCAGCTACAAGCAACTCAATCCTGAGACTCATCCCAACTGTTTCTTACACTTATCAGATCCACAAGACGTCGCACGGGTGGAGCATTTAACCTTTATTTGTACTGAAAAAGAAGCCGATGCTGGACCCAATAACCATTGGATGGCTCCAGATGTGGCGCATGACAAAATTGATGCACTGTTCGCCGGCTGTATGCAAGGCAGAACCATGTACGTCATTCCTTACTGCATGGGACCTATCGACTCACCTATTTCACGTTGTGGGGTGGAAATCACCGACAGCGCATACGTGGTACAAAACATGCGCTTGATGACGCGCATGGGTCAAGCTGCTTTACAAAGAATTGAACGTGAGGGTGGCTTTGTCAAAGGGTTGCACTCGACTGGTGAATTAGATCCTGATCGTCGGTTTATCATGCATTTTCCTGAAGAGCTGGCAATCAAGAGTTATGGTTCTGGTTATGGCGGTAATGCATTATTAGGCAAAAAGTGTCATGCCCTGCGAATTGCTTCATACCAAGCCAAGAATGAAGGTTGGTTGGCTGAGCATATGTTGATTCTGGGCATCAAAACCCCAGCAGGTAAACAACACTATGTGGCCGCAGCGTTTCCATCAGCTTGTGGTAAAACCAACTTGGCCATGTTGATTCCACCTGAAGGTTATGTCAAAGATGGTTGGGAAATCAGCACCGTAGGTGATGACATTTGTTGGATGCGACCTGGTGAAGATGGTCGTTTATGGGCCATCAACCCTGAAGCTGGCTTTTTCGGCGTGGCACCTGGTACTGCCAAAGACACCAACCCCAATGCGCTGGCGATGTTGTATCAAGACACCATTTTCACCAATGTGGCGGAAACTGAAGACGGACAGCCTTGGTGGGAAGGTCTGGATGATCGCACACCTGTTACTGACTGGCAAGGACGGCCTTATGATCCTGCCAATGGTCCTGCAGCACACCCGAACTCAAGATTCACTGTTTCAGCCAAGCGCTGTCCCAGTTATTCGCCAGAGTCAGAAGCTGCAGCTGGTGTGCCTTTAGATGCCATTATTTTCGGCGGTCGTCGAGCCAATTTGGTACCACTGGTCGCAGAGGCCCGTAATTGGGACCATGGTGTGTTGATGGGTGCCACAGTTGCCTCTGAAACCACTGCAGCAGCCACTGGTGCTGTGGGCGTGGTCAGACGTGATCCGATGGCCATGAAACCATTCTGTGGTTATCATTTTGGTGATTACTGGGGACATTGGATTGGTATGCAGGAACAAGCCGACCATTTACCTAAAGTATTCACAGTTAACTGGTTCCGTAAAGACGCACAAGGTAAATTCATGTGGCCTGGCTTTGGTGAAAACATGCGTGTATTAGAATGGATTATTGGCCGTTGTCAAGGCACCCTAGGTGCCACTGAAACAGCCATTGGTCATTTGCCTTCAGCAGCTGACATCAATACCAAAGATCTGGATATGGATATGCAAGTATTGGATCAGTTGTTGTCGGTTGACAGTGAAGGCTGGCAAGCTGAATCAGCGTCAGTGAAAAAGTACTTGGCTGAATACGGTGATCGTGTACCCCAAGAATTGTATGCTGAACTGGATACCATCAAACAAAAACTACAGTGATAACAAGCTGATCAACTTGGTTTGAACAGAAAAACCACTCACTATTGAGTGGTTTTTTTGTGCTCGTTTTTAATTCCACCAGGACCTGGTGCATGCCACGCACCACCGGTTGAGGCCAGCAAGATATGGTAAGTCAACTCAAGTAATGGCTTCTTTCAACTGCTTATTCCTGTGGCATCGGCTATTCTGCTGAAATGGTATTTTCGTTGTTTGTTGGGGTGGCATAGCAGGTAATTCTGAGCATGCACTTCAGCATGGCGTTGCAGCAGAAGCTGAGTTTGGCCATTGATTTTGAACCCGCTAAGCAACATCTCCTTTTTGTGCATCACTGTGTAATTAGGCTGAAAAATGTGTGCTGTTAAATTGGCTAATTGCTGTAGCTTAAATCACCCTTAGTTTGACTGACAGCAACGGTTTTAATTTGCAGAAAATATTTAAATTTGTAAGCCACCTGTCACATTCAGGTGCTAAGATTGCCGCGATTAACTGATAACTGCATATGAGCAATGCTCGGGGCTTGGGTAAACCAGATTTACACCGGTCATAGATTATTGTATTTTTTCTTGAGTGTGGTCATTAAATACAACTGAAAAGAGGACTAGGTAACATGCATATAAAATTTAAATCAATACTTAAAGCCACGCTGATGGCAGCGGGAATGGTGGGTGTGGCACAAGCTGACGAGCTGTGGTTGGAAACTTTTGAAACGGATGGACAGGGAACGCGGTATACCGCATCGACCCCTTTCAATGATGGTGTCAATGACCATTGGAACCGCACGGACGGTACTGATATATCCAATATTTCTGGCCCATACACTGGCTTTGGGGGTGGGTATTTTTGGGCCGCTGAAGACACCGATGACAATGGTGGGAATGGCCTTGCAGAACAAAGTCTTGAAATCAACGCCATCAGTATCACTGGTTACACCAACCTCAGGTTATCTGGTTTATTTGGTGCTGGAAACAACAGTGGCAGTGGTACAGCAGCTGACGGTGGTTATGACGCCAATGATTACCTGATTGTGCAATACCGAGTAGACAGCAGTGATCCATTGGATTTTGTTGATGCCTTGTGTTTTAACTATGAAAATCATGGTGATACATCTAATGAACCAATCGGCTTGGATGCAGACTGTGATGGCACGGCAGATGTACTGGGCAGCAACCAATTGACCACCAACTTACAGGAGTTTGGTATTGATTTAGCGGTAACTGGTAACCTGCTGGATCTCAGGGTGCTGGTCAATATGGAAAGTGCCAAAGAAGAAATTGCGTTTGATGACATTAAACTGACTGGTGATTTAAGCGGGGTTGATAACCCGCCGCAAGTGGTTTCTACCACGCCAGCAGATATGGCGACTGGCGTAGCCATTGATGCCAATGTTCAAATTGTTTTCAATGAGGAGGTGTTTGTTGATTTTAACGGCATCACCCAATCTTGCACCCTCAGTGGTGCAACATCTTGGCCACAGTTCAGTGGTACATCAACCATTGACCTGAACCCCAGTGATTTCATTGCAGGTGAGACCTGTACCTTTACTTTAACGGCATCATTGATAACTGATGTTGATGGTAATAACGATCAACTTGATGGCAATGCAGATGGCATTGGTGGTGATGATTATGTTTTCAGTTTCACTGTGGAGCCTGATTTGCCACCTGTGGTGGTAGCAACCACACCAGCAGAGGGTTCTGTTGGTTTTGATAAATCCGCAGATTTAATCATCGAATTCTCAGAAGCAATTAATGCCACTTCAGCAGCTGTTACCTTGAATTGTAGCCAGTCCGGCACAGTTGGCTTTGCTGGCTTACCGGTCAATGCCAACAACTTCATCACCATCAATCCGAACAACGATTTAATTGATGCCGAAACTTGTGACTTAGGCATAGTGGCCGCAGCGGTGTCTGATACGGATGGTACGGCAGATAATATGGCTGAAGATGTGCTGGTTTCATTCACTGTCGGCTACCCAGTGGTAGAAATATTTACCATACAAGGCAGTGGTATGAGCAGCCCAATGGCAGGCACCACCGTTGCCACGCAGGATAACATCGTAACCGCAGTTGGCAGCGCTGGCTTTTATATGCAAACACCGGATGCTCGAGATGATGGGGTATTGGCTACTTCAAATGGCATCTATGTCTATACCGGTGGTGCGCCAACCGTTGTGGCCGGTGATTCAGTCAACGTCACAGGTGATGTGGTTGAATTTTTTAATTTAACTGAGTTTGCCAACCCAAGCAGTCAGACCATCGTGGTGAACAGTCAAGGTAACCCCTTGCCTACCGCTTTGCTGTTAGATGAAAATTTCCCATCAACAGACCCAGCTGTATTTGACTGTGGCGATGCTGCTTTGCAACTGGAATGTTTTGAAGGCATGTACTTTGAAATGCCTCAGGGTTTCGTTTCTGCGGCATCGGTTGCGACATTTTTTGCTGGCAGTGATGGTTACGATGTGTATGTGAAAGCGGGTGCTTCTAGGGCATTCAGAGAACCTGGTATTGAATACCCTGGGTTACCTGGGTTACCGGTATTTGATGGTAATCCAGAGTTGATTGAAATGAGTATTGATGCACTGGCGTTGCCCTACCAGCCATTATCTGCTGGTTCTGAAATCGCTTTAAAGGGCGTTATCAGTTTTGGCTTTGGTGATTATGAATTACAACCTACTGAGTTAACCATGATCAATGAAAACATCATTCCTGCACAGGTCAGAGCCGCCAGCATTGATGAGTTCACAATTGCTTCAGCCAATATTCAAAGGCTGTTTGACCCAATTGATGACCCGGGCGCTGAAGATGATGATCAAATTGAAGACCCAGTGGTGTATGCCAATCGCATGCTGAAGTTGGCTGAATATGTGGTTAATGACATGCAGTCTCCAACCATCATTGCCTTACAAGAAATTGAAAACTTGAATGTACTGAATGACTTAATTGCTGCTGTGACTGCGGCAGGTGGCCCTGCTTACAATGCCGAGTTGATGGATGGCAATGACCAAGGGGGTATTGATGTGGCTTATTTGTACCAAACTGATTTATTGAGTAATGTCACCGTCACACAATTGGGTGCTACAGAGCTGAATACCTTTGATGGCTCTTTGTTGCATGACCGTCCACCGTTGAGGCTGGCTGCAGATGTTGCTGTTGGGAGTGAGGCCTTTGCTGTCAATGTTTTGGTTGTACACATGCGTTCCAGAGGGGGAATTGATGACAATGCCGATGGCGAAAGGGTGCGCAGCAAGCGCTTACAGCAAGCCAATTCAGTGGCCGCTATGGTCAGTGGTATTTTGACCGGTGAACCGAACACTGCTTTGTATGTGGTTGGCGATTTCAATGCATTCCAATTCACCGACGGCTATGTAGATGTGGTGGGTCAAATCACTGGACAGGCCGTTGCAACGGATAATTTAGTCTGGTCTGAGCCGCTGTTCGCTGATTCGCCTTTAACTCAAGCCGTTCAAACCTTGCCGACTGATCAGCAGTATTCATTTGTTTACCGTGGCAGCGCTCAAGTATTGGACAATGCCATCATGAATGATGCAGGTCTGATGGGGTTGAATGATGTGCAGTTTGTGCGTGGGCAGGCTGATGCCAACATCAACTTCGAAGATGATAACAGCAGCTCATTGCGTTCAACTGATCACGACGCTTTGCTGCTGTACATCAAGGGTAACAATGACTTGATATACAAACATGGTTTTGAATAACTGTGTCAGCATATAAGTTAAGAAACCCATGTTTTTACATGGGTTTTTTTATGCGTTAAGATAAACTGATTAATTAAACAAAGGGTGACCTGCCATGACGACTGATGTAATTTTATATGCTGGGTTTGCTGGTGTAACTGTGTTTTTTGGCGGCGTATTGGCCATGGTTTTCAATCACCATGTCAAAGAGAGCCCAGTTAAATATGAGGTCACTCATACCATGATGACCTTTGGTGCTGGGATCATCTTCGCCGCAGTGGCCTTGGTGTTGGTTCCGAAAGGTTTGGAGCAGTTGAGCTTGTTTGGTTTAATGGGTTCTTTCCTGGCTGGGGCCTTGGTGTTTATGTGGTTGGATCTGCGTTTGGCTAAAAGCAACAGCCAGTCAGCCACTTTGATGGCCATGTTAATGGATTTCATTCCAGAATCGATTGCGTTGGGAGCGGTGTTTGTGGTTGAACCTAAAATGGCCATGTTACTGGCATTGTTTATCGGTGTGCAAAATTTACCTGAGGCTTTCAACTCATTCCGAGACTTGGTGCAAAGTGGTTTTTCTGAAAAGTTGACGCTGTTGATCTTTTTCGTCTTGAGCTTTTTTGGCATTGCTGGGGCACTGCTCGGCCACTTGGTGTTGAGTGAGCACCCAGAATTGACCGCGCATTTAATGACATTTGCCAGTGGTGGCATTTTGTATTTACTGGTGCAGGACATCATTCCAGAAAGTAAACTGGAGAAAAGCTATTTAACCTCCTTGGGTGCAACCTTGGGCTTTTTGTTGGGCATGGTGGGGGAAAAGCTGCTTCACTGATCTGCTGTTGGTAACTGCACAGGTCTGGACATTAATATCGCATGTTCGGCAATGTTTTTACCCTCTGAATTGGTGTATTTATAGTAGTTTTTTCTCAACCCAACTTTGATAAAGTTGAATTTTTCATACAACTTAATCGCGGCTTGATTACTTTCTCTGACCTCCAACCAAATTTGTTGGGCATGGTTAATGCGACTGATTAATAACAACTGCTCCATCAATTGTGTGGCAATGGATTGGCGCTGAAATTTTGGGTTGACGCTGATGTTCAGCAAATTTGACTCACGGTAACCAATCATCATCAAGGCGTAACAAACCACTTCATCGGCTTGGTCTTTGAAGTTGCCTTTGATGCACTGATAGCCCTCGTTCATACAATCCTGCATCAGTTTGATCGGCCAAGGGTTGGGGTAAATCTGCTTTTCGATGTGCATGATTTGAGGCAAATCAGTTGTTTGCATTGGGCTAAAAATAAGTTCTTGTTTCAAAATTTTGTTGGTCTTGTTCAGTCAAAGTTGGGTCTTCATTAGGCTGCGATTATACGCAGTTTGAGTGACATTGGATACACCCCTTCTACAGGTCAAGCACATGCATAATCTACAGCCAACTGTGGTTATAGAAAAGCAATGGTGTAGTCCTTTTGCTTCAGAAGGTTTTTTATTTAACCTACTTACACACTGAAGGTCTATACTTTACAATAAAAGCCAGATTGAATAACACGCAACATCGGTACAGGAGATTACATGGTTGAATCAGTGCCTAATGAGGCCACAGAAAAAGACATTTCAGCACTCAACGATGCGCTTAATGAGGAGCGCATGGGCGCAGTTATGCGGATTGTTAACGGCATCCCTGGCGCTGAAGTGGCGCTGTTTTTGGAATCATTGCCAGGTGATAAACGCCAAGCGGTTTGGGAAGTGGTTGATGAGTCCAGTCAAGGTGAAGTGTTGGTGTCTTTGCGTGATGAGGTACGTGATAGCCTGATTGAAGGCATGGACACGGAACAGCTGGTTGAAGCCACGCGTGACCTGGATTTGGACGACATGGCAGACATCATTGTTGATTTGCCTGAAGAGGTATCCAATCAACTGATCCTGTCGATGGACAAGGCGTCCAGAGACTTGTTGAACCAGGTGTTGTCTTATGACGAGGATTCAGCTGGTGGTTTGATGAATCCAGAGGTGGTGACTGTCAGAACCGATGTGACGGTTGAAGTGGTGAAGCGCTATTTTCAGTTCAGAGGCAGTTTACCTGCACCGTTGGGTGATTTATTTGCAGTTGGTCGTAAGGGTCATTACAAAGGCAGGATCCCAATTGAAACCTTGTTGACTTGTGACTCCAAAACTTTTATTCGAGACATCATTGATGAAGATGCGCCGGCCATCTTAGACACCACACCGGCCAGTGAAGTGGCACAGGACTTTGAACACAATGACTGGATTACCGCACCCGTGGTGAATGATAAAAATATTTTGATTGGGCGCATCACCATTGATGATGTGGTTGATGTGATCCGTGAAGAGGCCGAACGTTCGGTGATGCGGATGGCTGGTTTGAATGAAGAAGGTGATATGTTTGCCCCTATCATGACTTCATCCAAACGCCGTGCAGTGTGGTTGGGAATCAACCTTTTAACTGTGTTGTTGGCGGCTTTTGCGATTGGCTTTTTTGAAGAAACCATTAAACAAGTGACTGCTTTGGCGATTTTAATGCCGGTGGTGGCATCGATGGGTGGCATCGCAGGCTCACAGACATTGACGTTGATGATTCGGGGTATGGCAACTG
Organism: uncultured Marinicella sp.; assembly: GCA_947502595.1. GTDB lineage: Bacteria > Pseudomonadota > Gammaproteobacteria > Xanthomonadales > Marinicellaceae > Marinicella. Next base: position 111,608 of record CANNAM010000009.1, read on the forward strand.
GCCAAGTGGGCAGCGGTAACATCAAGGATCTGCTCAATCGTGAATTCATGATTGGGGTAATTAACAGCGTACTGTGGGCTGTGGTACTGGCTGGTTTAACCACTTTCTGGTTCAGAGATTGGGACATGGGCTTGGTGATAGCCATGGCGTTGGCGGTTAATTTGGTGGCTGGTGCACTGGCTGGTGTCCTGATTCCGGTGATGCTGCGGCGCATGAGTATTGATCCAGCGATTGCCGGTGGGGTGGTGTTGACCACAGTCACCGATATTGTGGGTTATGTATCGTTCTTGGCCTTTGGTACTTGGATTTTAATCGTTTAAAATTCAGCAGGACTTAATTAAAAACCACCTTTTCGCGGATGTAAGTTGGCATGATGTCAACGATGTTTGCTGCTTGTTCACTGAAGTTTTGCTGTGCCATGTGCAGTAAATTAACGGCATCGGGTAAAGCATCTGCATGCAGCGCCGCCATTTCATTGGCGATCAGCATGGATTGAAACGCGCTGCCAGCACACACATCGAAACCTTGGGTTGCAACCTCTTCGGGCGCACTCAAGGCATCATCAGTCAGCCTTTGTAACTGGCCATTTACTGATTTGAATGCAGCCCAATAAACCTCCCCCATGCGGGCATCATTGGCAATTATAATCTTGCTGCTCGAATCAGTGGTATTTCGGTTTATTTGATCAGCCATATTTTCCAGGGTGGAAACAGCCATCACCGGCACGTCCAGCGCCAAGGCCAAGCCCTGTACAATTGACATGGCTATCCTCACACCTGTGAAAGCCCCAGGTCCTTGACCAAACACGATGCCATCTATTTGGGATTTACGGAAGCCTTGTTCGTCGAGTAACTCATCCAAGTAGCCAAGCACCAGCTCTGCATGCTTTTGTGGTGCAACGGTTGTTCTGTGGGTAATCTTTCCTGCCTGAGATAAGGCCACCGAACAATTTTCTGTAGAAGTCTCTATGCCGATCAGGTTCATGGTTATGCTGACAAGTCATCAGTGTTAGAATGAGGTTTTAATTATATGTTAATGCCATGCAATATGTGATGTTTGTCGGTTTGATTTTTACGGTTTTTGTGGCCGATGCCAGTGATTATTTTCTACAACTCAAAGGCACGCCAGTACAAGGTGCATTGATCATTGCAAAAACCAATCCTCAGGCTGAAGTTAAAGTGGATAACAGCGCCACGGCTGTGACCGAAGAGGGTTACTTTATATTTGGCTTTGGGCGGTTTGATGAGCAGGATAAAACCATCGCCATCACCCACCAAGGGCATACCTATAAAACCACCGTGCCTGTTCAAACACGAGATTTTCCTACCGAGCGAATTGATGGTTTGCCGGCCAATAAAGTCAATCCGCCGGCTTCAACCTTGGCACGGATCAGCAAGGAATCGGCTCAAGTTAAAAATGCCAGAGCCGTGTGGTCAGAACAAAAAGCCTTTTTAGAATCGTTCATTTGGCCAGCTGAAGGTCGCGTCAGTGGGGTTTATGGTTCACGTCGCATCCTTAATGGCGAACCGAAACGCCCTCATTACGGCATGGACATCGCCAATGTCACCGGTTCACCAGTGATCGCGCCTGCCAGTGGTGTGGTTACCATGGCTGTCAATGACCATTATTACACCGGCGGCACCATCATCATTGATCACGGTTATGGCTTGAACAGCACTTACTTGCACCTCAGTCAAGTCAATGTCAGTGAAGGCCAAGTGCTGGAACAAGGACAAAAAATTGGGGAGATTGGTGCGACAGGCCGAGCCACTGGCCCACATTTAGATTGGCGCTTGAATATTGGTACTTCATTGCGCTTGGATCCGCAGTTAATTATTCCGGAAAAGCCCTGATTGGTCGCATCAACGCTTAAAAACAGTCGATGAAGAATACTAAAAAACGCAGTGTATTCGCAAAACTCAGGCGGTTGATTCTGTGGCTGATGGCTTTGTGGCTTCTTATAAGCCTGACGTTGGTCCTGCTGATGCGCTGGATCAATCCACCAACCACTGCTTTCATGTTGCAACGGCTTTACAGTGATGAATATAAGCCCATAGAGCTACAACATGAGTGGCGTGATTTGAGCCAGATTTCACCCTCATTGGCGGTGTCGGTGATTGCCTCTGAGGATCAAAAGTTTGCCGACCATTGGGGCTTCGATGTGGACGCCATCCAACAAGTCATTGAAGACGGTCAAGCCGGCAAAAAAATGCGCGGTGCCAGCACCATCAGTCAACAACTGGCCAAGAATTTATTTCTCTGGTCGGGCCGCAGCTGGGTGCGCAAAGGGCTGGAAGTTTATTTCACCGCTGCCACCGAGGTCATGCTGCCGAAACGACGAATCCTTGAACTGTATCTGAATGTGGCAGAGTTTGGTGATGGTGTTTATGGGGCTGAAGCGGCCGCCCAAACAATTTTTGGGGTGCCAGCAGCAGCCTTGAGCAGCCAACAGTCTGCTTTGTTGGCCGCGCGCTTACCGTCGCCGAAAAACTATGCCATTCAACCACCCTCAGATTACATGAAAAAGCGTGCGCGTTGGATCCAACAACAAGTCATACAACTGGGCAACGAGGCTTATCTGGAGCGCTTGTGATTGTTTTACTTAAAATGCCATCAAATAATTACTTGAGTAAACTTCTATTATTGGTGCTACTTTTTTCATGGATAGAAAACAGTTCTGCCTGTCGAATCAAGCGACTTTCTATGCAGGAATATATCGAGCTGTCTGAATTGATTGTTGTTGGTGATACCTATGCCAAAGTCAATCAGGAATATATGATTGTTCGTAAAGTGCTCAAAGGCAATAAGCGTTTCAAAGGCAAGACTATCCATCTCAATGACAATTCGATGCATAAGGGCAAAATCGTTATTTCTTGTAGCGATGGTTATCCACCAGTTGGGGAAAAAAATATAGCGTTGTTTTTAACAGATGACTGGAAACAAACGTCGGATACCGACAGATATATAAAGTATTACACTGAGTCAAAGGATATTAAAGCGCTTAAACACATCATATCCATTTCTGCTATAAAAGATGAAAGTAAAAGACTAAAAAAAATAATGAAGTATGCATTGCGTGAACCGCTGGGAAATACTCAGATGCAGCAACATTTTTTGGCTGAAACTAAAAATTTAAAAAATCCTGAAAGTTTAGCTGTGGTGTTGAAGTATTTCGAACAGACACTAGAGCATTTTGAAAAGTTATTGAATAAAGAAACACCTATTGAAAAAGTTAAGTTGGCAGAGGATTATATTGTTGATTTAATTCAATTACTTGAGGAAATTGCTGACACGCGTACCGTGCCAGAATTGATCAAAGCTCTGAACTCAAGTTCAGAAGCCGTGCGAAGCCACGTTTCAGATACGCTGTATTTTAAGTTCCCAGGCGTCCCAGGTGTTACGGAAGCTTTTATTAAATATCGAAACACCGCGGGTGTTCATGAGATGGCAGCAAACTATTTGGGTGAAAGGTTCAATTACAACAACCCAAAGCCAAGAACGCCACATCCGTGGTACACGGCCAATCAATTGATTAAGAGCAAACAATTGAATGCCGCCAAAGCAATTCTACATCAACAACTGTTGACAAAAAAGGCCACTTTCTCAGACAGGTTATTCACAGCTAATAAGCTGTTATCAATTGCTGATAACGATGACAGGGAGTTTATCATCAAAAACCTTTTGCCTGAAATTGAGACTGAATTGAACAAAGGCATCAGTTTAACAGTGGATGATATGGTTGAAGTTCTAAGTGATTTAAAACACCCTGCTACTTTGCCTTTGTTGTTAAAAGTGTTGAGCATGCATTTCACTCAGCTCAGCCACGAAGAAGCTTTGCTTGCTGCAGTTTTTGCTATTAACGACCTGGGTATGGAAGCAATTGAACAAGGCGAGGCTGTGATTCTTAACAGGCTAAAAAGTAAGTATAAGGAACATATTTCGACATGTTGTAGGGATTTAAAGTTTTTATTGGCGCTGTTGTGGCTTAATTCTGAAAAAGTCGAACAACCGCATGTGGAAATGTTTTCAGACAGGTTTTATGGTCAAATCAAAAACATTGCTGCTGTGAGCTTGGCAGCCAACGAAGCTGGTTTTATGCACGATGCCTTAATAAACCAAGCTGACATTCATCCTGAAGTAAACTTGTGGGTTACCCGACGGCTGAGTTACCTTAAAGACGAGCAAGGCATCCCTTTATTAGTCAATTTTTTAGCAGAAAATGACGATCGGTCTTATATTTACCAACCTGCCTTAATTTCTATTGGAGGAGAGGCCGCAAAAAAAGCCATTGTGGCAAAAGCCATGTTGGGGTTATTCACTCACCCAAAAAAATGGGTCAGAACGACTGCCATCACCGTCTATGCTAGATTGGCAGAAAAAGAGATATTGCCTTATTTAAGGGAAATGACATTGGATAAAGATTACGGTGACCTTGATTCTGCATTGGTCTATTTTTACTATTATGGAACTCCTGAAGATCTGCCATACCTTAATAAAAACTGTAATTTTTGGAATGCTGAAAATGAGCGTCATTATCTGGCATGTCATGCCAGATATGGGATTTGGAGCCGATATGATTATGACTTGAGTGGACCTATCAAAAAAGTCAGTGGACCTCCCCGCTGATATGAATGGGTTAGTAGATCAATGTCCTTTCAGTGGGAACGCCGGCGGCTCGCAGGCACTTAAGCTTGTAGAAATAAATTAACTTAAATTACTATCTATCTTAATAAAAAACTCTGTTAATTTTGAAATAAAAAATGCCGGCGGGCCGCCAGCGTTCCCAGTAACTAAAACAGTTAGTTCTAAACTGTGCGATTAATTTCTAGCACTTCAGGCAGTTCAGTTTGGCTTAAACCCTTGAAATCAAACAACTCAGCATCGCACAGGTGTGAAGGCACCACACTGGTCATGGCTTTGGCGATGTTATCAACGCGGCCGGGTTGGATTTGGTCCCATTGCATCAGCATGTGTTTGATGGCTTGTCTTTGGAGGTTTTCTTGAGAGCCACACAAGTTACAGGGAATGATGGGGTAGTCTTTGAACTCAGCGTATTTAATTAAATCTTTTTCACGCACATAGGCCAACGGTCGAATCACCACGTTGCGACCGTCATCACTGAGTAGTTTGGGTGGCATGGTTTTCAGGCTGCCACCAAAAAACATATTTAAAAACAGGGTTTCTACCATGTCATCTTGGTGGTGGCCCAGGGCAATTTTATTGCAGTTTAATTCATCGGCGACACGGTATAAAATCCCACGACGCAAACGCGAACACAGACCACAGGTGGTTTTACCCGCAGGAATGATTTCAGTGACTATCGAATAAGTGTCTTCTTCGATGATTTTATATTCAAGGTCTTGCGCTTTTAAGTATGTGGGCAGCACATGTTCTGGAAAGCCGGGTTGTTTTTGGTCCAGGTTGACTGCCACCAAGTCAAATTTGAATGGCGCTTTTTTCTGAATTAATTGCAACAATGACAACATGGCGTAAGAATCTTTGCCACCGGACAAGCAAACCATGATGCGATCACCTGGTTCCAGCAAGCCAAAATCACCAGAGGCTTTGGCCATTTGTCGCCTGAGCTTGTGCTCAAGTTTATGAAATTCTGAATTGTCTTTCGGCATATTGTTGATTAAACAAGAAATGTGGTGAACGATAGGGTAAAATTTTAAGACATTCAACCATTATTTCAATTTATCAATGAGTCTCAGTCAGCAAGAAATCATTCAAAAGATCGCAGAACTAGAAGCCGAGCACCGGGAACTGGATGAAAACATTGCGCAGTTGATAGAAACTGGCACGTTGGATGAATTAAAAATCAAGCGCTTAAAAAAGCGCAAGTTGCTGATTAAAGACATGTTAATTTGCTTTGAGAATATGTTGATCCCAGACATTGACGCTTGAACTTTTGGCCACATATCTGCTCTGTACACCAACCGATACCCAACTTTATTATGATGTCATTTAAATCCCTGCAATTAATTTTCTTAGCCACCCTCGGTTCATTTGTGATCAGTGAGGCTGTGGCTTTACAGTCAGCCGCGGGTGAGCCCACTTTTATCCAGTATATTGATGATGCGGACAACAAAGCGCTGCAAGTTTCCATCGTGCGTTATCAGCCAAGACTTGGCGGTGAACAATATGTCGATTTGGTTGGTGCCGTGCACGTTGGTGATAAACAGTATTACCAAGACTTGAATGAGTTGTTTAAAAACTATGATGCGGTGTTGTATGAACTGGTCGCACCAGAGGGCACAACCATTCCTAAAGGAGGGATGCAAAGCGATAACAAAAGCATGCTTTCAAGCATTCAAATGGGGATGAAAGATGTGTTGGGTTTGTCGTTTCAAATGGAAGAAGTGGATTACACCCCCAAACATTTTGTGCATGCTGACTTCAGTCCAGCTGAGTTCAAAGCCAGTATGGACGCCAAGGGTGAGTCAATATTCAGCATGATTTTTAATTTGTGGCGTGCTGGCATGGCACAGCAATTATCAGGTCAAGCCTCATCCACTGATTTTGATTTAATCATGGCCCTGATGGCCACTGACCGTCAAAATGCACTGAAAACCTTGATGGCAAAAGAGTTGGCCAATTCAGAAGGAGTGATGCAGGTATTGGAGGGCAGTGAAGGTTCAACTTTGGTTGCCGAGCGCAACAAGAAAGCCTTACAAGTGCTCAAAACAGCCATGCAAAACAAACAGCACCATTCTTTCGCTATCTTTTATGGGGCGGCACATTTACCAGACTTTCATCGGCGATTGGTTGATGATTTTGATATGGTGCCAGTTACTACCCAGTGGATAGATGCTTGGAAGTTGCACTAAGCAGCCGTTGTGTTTAAGTGACTGTATTCAATCAAAGCCTGCTGCAAATATAGGGTCATAATCAACTTCATAGACCGGGGATAGGTCGGCACCATTGATTAGTCCCAGTGGTGTATAGTCTGAATAGTCAGGGAAGATGTAACCTAAAAATCGGTTTTTTTGGCGTTTGAGTAACACTTCACTGACCACATCACGGTAGTCTACGGTGGCCTCAACATCGCCATCTTCAAACAATTGATTGGCTGCCAAGCCTGGAAACTGACCATAAAAGCCGCCGTTGACGTTGTCGCCGATCACAAACATCGGGTTACCATAACCATGATCGGTGCTTTGGTCACTGTTTTCATAAGCCCTGCGACCAAACTCCGATTGCACAATGAGGGTGAATTTACCGTTGTGGCTGGCACTTAAATCTTGGTATAAGGCGTACAATCCGGCGGATAACTCACTGACTAAGTCTGCAAATTGTCCAGTGGTACCTGTGCCTTGACCCACATGGGTGTCCCAACCACCAGTGGGGACATATGCAACCTCTAGATTCACGTCACTTTTATACAGTTGGGCGACAGTGCGCATTTGTTCACCAAAGAATCCCAGTGGGTATTCGGCGTTGTTGCCAGGCGTGTAATTTTCCCAGTCGATGCCTTGAATGATGTCTGAGGCATTCAGGACTTGGTGGGCCACCAGTTGTGCCAGGGAATTGGGTGTTGCATTGATTTCAGCCAACACGTCTTGCATCACATTGCCCCATGCCCAATGGCCATCTGACAGGCTGAAGCCTTGTGGATCTGCCATCACCAAAGCAGTGGGATCACCCAACACCGCATCGGTGTTGTTATACGAGGGTACTATGGAAGGCATTACTGCATCATCGGGCGTGTGTAGAGATGAGTTGAAGTATCGAGTCAACCAGCCGGTGCCTGAATTGCTGGCTCCTTGGGTACCCAATTCCAAGTAACGGGTGGCTTCAAAATGCGAGCGGTTAGACTCAACCAAACCAGTGGCTTGAACAATGGCCATTTTGCCGCTGTTGAACAAAGAGGCCATGCCTGTGGCTGAAGGGTGCAAGCCAAACGCATTTTGCCCATTCAACGGCAGTGACATGGTGTTTGGAATGTGTAAATTAGGCCGCAGTACCGTACTGTATTGGGTGTAATCATTGCCCGCTCTGGGAGGCACCAGATTCAGACCATCCATGCCGCCATTGAGGAACACGTAGACCAATAAATCCCGATTGGAATCACCAGTGCCACCTTTGAGTAGTTGCTTGGCGAAACCCAATTGCATGCCACCTAAACTTGCTACACTGACTAAGCCACTGCCTTTCAGGAAATTTCTTCGGTTGATTTTTTTCATCATATGCTCCTTATCGGTAGTTGAACTCTGCAGTCAGAAAAATTGTAGACACCACCGCATACAGCCGTTCCTCGTTGTAAGCTGGCCAGTCCATGTTGTATATATCAATTGCTGTGTTGAGGTCGGAGGCAACAGGGTCTTGGTAGTCCTGATAGGACATGAATTCCGCCAGTTTGTTTTGGCTGAGGGTGTCTGGGGCAAAGCCACAGGCTTTTTCATACCAAAAATTTACAATGTTATTGGGGGTTCGGTCATTGGCATTGGGTATCCCCTCGGCGGTGATGGCCAGAATTTGGTTCCATGCTGGCATGTCACTGTTGTTGCTTTGCCTGAAGCGGGTGATCCATTGCATGTATTTCCAAGTGGCCATGGTGCTAGAGGCTCCTAACCAATGTGCTTTGTTGTCAGGGTAACCGTTCGGTGAAGTCCAGCTGAAGGGTGGTTGGCCTGAATCAATAAAACCCCAAAAATGCCAACTTGAGTGATCGTCGTTGGGGTTGAATGGAAAAGCATATTCAATCTGACGCATCGCAGCAATTGTACGCTCGAATGGGCGTTTGATTTTTTCTCCCCAGGTGTTGAGAAATTCAGGTGACTTTAACAGCACTTCCATGGCCAGCTTGATTTGGTCGTTGGCTTGCCAATTGTTATGTAAAGTATTGGCCACTTGATCGACGATGTTTTGTGTGGGGTTGTCGGCGATGAATCTGCGACATAATTTTGTGGCCAAAAATTCTGCAGTTGCCGGGTGTTCTGCCAACATATCCAGAATGTCGTTAACATCTTTTTCAGGGTTATTTGCTAAAAAAGCAAAATCCACACCCATCACCCGTTTCACCCCTTGGTCATGCCAGTCCGGTCTGAACTTAAACAACCCTTTGGGTGCCAGACTCAGGTCGATGGGAGCGCTGGGTGGGTTGGGGTACAGGTACTGGTAGTCTTGCCAGCTGCCACCATCATAAGACCAACCGGTCAAAGCACGAGCCAGTTCCAGTACATCGGCTTCTACATAGCCTAATCTTCGGCCTTGGTTGTCGGTTGGTACGTCTTGCCATGCCATGTGGCCATAGTAATTTTTGGCACTGATGGTGTGCAGTTCTAACAGCTCTCTGGCATAGTTCTCGTTGGGCGCTGATTGTTCGTTGACACCATTGCCTAAGTAATCCAACATACAATTTGAACGAGCCACTTGGTACATCATTTGTCGAAAGTTACCCAAGGCATTGGGTCTAATAACATCACGGTCATAGTGAACAAACATCGATGGCACCCGATCACCTTCGATGTAAACATTGAAATGGTTGTGCCAAAAATCAACCATCATTTCGAACAGTTGGCGCTGGCTGTGGCCAGCCCTGATGAACGCTGCATAACTGGTTTCTCGTCCAGGTCGGATGTGTACATCCCATGGAATTTCTTCATCCCCTGGAATGTGCTGATGCTGCTGAAACAGTTGTTGTTGACTTTTATTAAGGGTCTCAAAGCCTTGAGTTAGCATGGTATCAACCACATCATCATTGATGTTTTGTGGGTTTAACTGTTCATCGATGTAACTTAAAAGCTGTTGCATTTCGCTGCCACCGGGCAAGTTTTGGATGTGGGCCAAAGTGGCCCGATTTGGACCAAATGTCATCTTACTTAATACCCGGTGAGTCAGATTAGGTGTGGCCGTGCTGCCGCGAAATGTGGTTTTTGTGGAACTGAGGGAGGCAGTTGATTTGGCATGTTTTACTCGGGTGTTCAGCGCATCAAAAGGTGGTTTGGATTGTGGCGCTTTGTTGATTTGATTGCGGTTGAAGTACTTTCTGGCGAATATATTCATCGTAATTTCTCTGATTGATTTTCCCAACTTATGCCTAAAAGGCAGTCAATAGTGGGATTCAGTTCACACAACGGCTTCAATAACCTCAGCATTCAGTTGGATTTAGCTAAAAATTAACTTTTTATTGGGTTGATTTTCATAGAATAGCAACTTCTTTAGCCATTATGCACAACATGCTTCAGTCAAAATACCGCAATACAGTGATGCTACTTGCAGTGAGTTTGCATGCTGCGACCACATTATCAGCCAAAACCCACGTGGTGATTGTGCGTGACAATTCATTCAATCCGGCCACTGTGGTTATAGAAGCGGGAGATACCGTGCGTTGGGTGAATGAGGGGCCTGGCGCACATAACATCTATTCTGTCGGCAGATTTCGCTGTGCTGATGGCTGTGAAGCCGAAGGAGGTGATGGCACGCCATCAAGTGGCCCTTGGGTGTCGGAGGTGACTTTCAGGTTGCCTGATACCGTGCCTTATGAATGCCAGCCCCACGTGGGTTTCGGGATGGTGGGAACAGTGGTGGTTCAAGCCCCAGTCTCAGGCACCACTTACCAGCTGACAGCCCATGTTGATAACACTTTTGACCCTGATGACTTAACTTTGTTGGCTGGTGATGTGTTGTTGGTTAACAACCAAGGCGGGGTACATAATTTCACCACTGATGACAGCAGCATCCTGTGTGCCGATGGTTGCATGGGTGATGGCATGAATGTGGACACCAGCCCGACTGGGTTTCCATGGGAATTTTATTTGCGCTTAAATCAGGTGGGCGAATTTCCCTACCACTGTGCGAATCCATCGCACAACGGGCAAGTCGGTATATTAAGGGTATTAAGTGATGTGTTTTTCAAAACTGGTTTTGAATCACCCTAAAACTGCGATTGGCACTATTGTGCAGCAAGGGTTAAAATGACCGGTCGTTTAACCTAAATAAGATACCCATGACAAAATTCACTGGCTCAGAAAATTATGTGGCCACCGATGATTTACAGCTGGCAGTCAATGCAGCTGTTACCTTGCAAAGGCCATTGCTCATCAAAGGTGAACCTGGAACAGGTAAAACCATGTTGGCTGAAGAAGTGGCTGCGGCGATGGGCAAAAAGCTCATCAGCTGGCACGTTAAATCAACCACCAAGGCACAACAAGGATTGTATGAATACGATGCAGTCTCGCGGTTGCGAGATTCACAATTGGGTGATGAAAAAGTTCATGACATTAAAAACTACATCAAGCAGGGCATGTTGTGGCAAGCGTTCACTGCCGATGAGCAAGTGGTGTTATTGATTGATGAGATAGACAAAGCCGACATTGAGTTCCCCAATGATTTGCTGGTTGAGTTGGATAAGATGCAGTTTTCTGTGTATGAAACTGGGGAAACCATAGCGGCCAAACATCGGCCCATTATCATCATCACCAGCAACAATGAAAAAGAACTGCCTGATGCATTTTTGCGCCGTTGTTTCTTTCATTACATCAATTTTCCAGACAAAAACACCATGCAGCAAATCATCAAGGTACACCACCCTGATTTGAAAAAAAACATGCTCAATGCGGCTTTGGAAGTGTTTTTTGAAGTGCGCGAAGTACCAGGTTTAAAAAAGAAACCGTCGACTTCTGAATTGATAGACTGGATTAAATTGTTGGTGGCAGATGACATTCCGCTAGAAGCTTTACAAAACAAAAACATCAAAGAAGCCATACCACCTTTGTATGGTGCTTTATTGAAAAATGAGCAAGATGTTGAGATGTTGCAAAAACTGGCCTTCATGATGCGCCGCCAAAGTTAAAGCCACTTGCATGTTAATTGATTTCTTCTATACCTTAAAAAAAGCCCAACTGCCGGTCACAGTGAAGGAGCTATTGGTGTTGTTGGAAGCACTGGAAAAACAGGTGGTGTTTGCTTCAATTGATGATTTTTACCAACTGGCTAAGTTGTGTATGATCAAAGATGAAAAACACTTTGATCGATTTGACTTGGCCTTTGGTCATTATTTTCATGACTTGGCAATGATTGATGATTTTGAATCTTTTTTGATTCCACATGATTGGCTTAAACCTGATTGGATTAAACAACTGTCAGCCGAGGAAAAAGCGCAAATAGAAGCCCTGGGTGGTTTTGAAAAGTTGATGGAAACTTTAAAACAGCGCCTGGAAGAACAACAAAAGAAACACCAAGGCGGTAACAAATGGATTGGCACCGGCGGCACTTCTCCTTTTGGTCACGGGGGCTATAACCCTGAGGGTGTACGCATCGGTGGTGAGGGTCGTCATCAACGGGCCACCAAGGTTTGGGAAAAACGCCAGTTCAAAAATTTATCAGGTCAAGCAGAGCTGAACACACGTTCAATGAAAATGGCACTGCGCAAGTTACGTAAATTTGCGCGCACTGGTGCGGCCGATGAATTGGACTTGGCCAGCACCATCAAGTCAACCGCTGACAATGCAGGTCTGCTGGATTTAAAAATGCGACCAGAACGTCACAATGCGGTTAAATTATTGGTGTTTTTTGATGTGGGTGGCTCAATGGATTATCACATCCAGCGGTGTGAGGAGCTGTTCACTGCAGTCAAAGCTGAATTCAAACACCTGGAGTATTTTTACTTCCATAACTGTATTTACGAAAAACTGTGGCGCGACAACAACCGCCGCTGGCAAGAAAACATCAGCACCTGGGATGTGATCAACACCTATGGCAGTGATTACCATGTGTTGATTGTTGGGGATGCTGCCATGTCACCGTACGAAATCACTGAACGCTTTGGCAGTGTTGAGCACATGAATGAGGAGGCTGGCCTCACCTGGATGCAGCGTTTGCAAGAACAGTGGTCTAAAATGGTTTGGCTCAACCCTGTGCCCGAAGAATATTGGTCATACACCCATTCCACCCAAATGTTACAACAACTGATGAAGCAGCAGATGTACCCATTGAATTTAAATGGATTGCAGGGTGCAATTGATTATTTGTCAAAATAACAGGACTTATTTGTTAAGCATAAAAAAGCCCTGGTGGCTACAGCTCACCAAGGCTCAGAAGCTAACTAATCTATTTACCTAATTGGTCATCAAAAGGCGTAACCAAACTCGTCCAGAAACTTTTGGCGGAAGTCCTTTTTAGAAATGTAATGATTTTGGGTGCCTGCTGTGGCAATTTTGATGCTGCCTAATAATGAGGCAATGCGGCCAGTGGTTTGGTAGTCTAAGCCGTTGGTCAATCCATACAATAAACCTGCTCTGTAGGCATCACCACATCCAGTGGGATCAACCACTTTTTCAGCTTTAACTACGGGGATATGGTACATGGTACCATCGGCGTATATTTCAGAACCTTTGCTGCCTTTGGTGACAATCAGTGCATCCAAATGAGAGGCTATTTCTTTGGCGTCCATGCCAGTGCGGTTATGTACCAGTTCATATTCGTAATCATTGACTGCCATCCAGGTGGCTTGTTGAATGAATTTTTTCAGGTCATTTCCATCAAATAATGGCATCGCCTGACCCGGATCAAATATAAATGGGATGCCGGACTCAGCAAATTCATCGGCGTGTTGTATCATGCCGTCGCGGCCATCGGGACCAACTATGCCAATACCAATGTCAGCATAGTCTTTGACATGATTTTCATGAGAAAAATTCATTGCACCTGGGTGAAAAGCAGTGATTTGGTTGTTTTTCAAATCAGTGGTGATGTACGCTTGTGGGGTGAAATGACCCTCTTTGGTTTTGATGGCTTCCAATGAAATGCCTAAACCTTGTAGGCGCTGCTCATAGACATCGAAATCACTGCCAACCACTCCCATAGGTACCGGTACGCCACCAATCATTTTTAAGTTGTAAGCAATGTTACCAGCCACTCCACCGAACACACGACTCAAGGTAGGCACCATGAATGAAATATTCAACTTGTGAATTTGGTCAGGCAATATATGATTGGCAAATTCATCTTCAAATACCATGATGTTGTCAAAGGCCAAAGACCCACAGATCAGTGCTCTACTCATTGTTTAATTTATCCTCTAAAAGTTGTTTGGTTTGTACAGGGTTGGCCTGTCCTTTGGTTTTTTTCATAATCTGCCCAACAAAAAAGTTGAACATTTTATCATTGCCACTTCGGTAGCTGGCCACCTGTTCTGGGTGGTCGTTAATCAATTCATCAATCAATGCAGTCAATGCCGATGAGTCTGAAATTTGACCCAAGTCTTGTTCGTCGATGATTTGCGCAGCACTTTTACCGCTGGCCCACATGTCATCCAGAATTTGTTTAGCCACTTTACGTGAGACGGTACCAGCTTGCAACTCATCCAACAAGCCGGAATAGGCATCGGCATCAATTTGGCTGTTGTCGATGGATTGACTGTGGGCATTCAACAATGCGCTGAACTCACCAAGTAAAAACTTGGCATTCAAGTCCGGAGCAGCCTTTGAATGAGCCAAGCTGTATTCAAAGAATTTTACCATTGCTATGTCATTGGCGATGATGGTTGCATCATCGGCTTTGATTCCCAGTTCAGTGGTATAACGCTTGATTTTGCTGGCAGGAAACTCAGGTAAGTGAGCCTTTTGGGCTTCAATCATGGCCGCCGATATAGTAATCGGTAACTGGTCTGGGTCAGGAAAATAACGGTAATCATTGGCATCTTCCTTGCTGCGCATAGAGCGAGTTTGGTCTTTGTCTGCATCGTAAAGACGGGTTTCTTGAACCACTTTTTCACCGGCTTCGAGCCGTTTGATTTGCCGCTTTGCTTCGTGGTTGATGGCCTTTTCAATGAACCGAAATGAATTTAAGTTTTTAATCTCAGCCCGGGTACCAAGAGTTGTTTGGCCTTTGGGACGCACCGAGACATTGGCATCACACCTGAATGAACCTTCTTGTAAGTTGCCATCACAAATGCCCAAGTGCGTCACTCTGGTGTAGATTTCACGCATAAAAGCCACTGCTTCTTTGGCGTTTGACATCTGTGGTTCTGAAACCACTTCAATCAATGGTGTGCCTGCACGATTGAGGTCGATGGCTGAATATTGATCGTATTTATCATGAATTGATTTGCCGGCATCTTCTTCTAAGTGGGCGCGAGTGATGTCTATGCGTTTTTCACCTGCATCAGTTTGAATCATCAGGTGGCCTTTGCCAACTATGGGGTGGTCCATTTGACTGATTTGGTAGCCTTTGGGTAAATCAGGATAAAAATAGTTTTTCCGGGCGAATATTGTGACCGGTGGTATGGTTGCGTCAACTGATAAACCGAATCGAATGGCATACTCTAAGGCTTTTTGATTGATTACCGGTAAGGTGCCAGGCAGACCGGCATCCAGAAAACTCACTTGGCTGTTTGGTGAGGACCCATAACTGGCTTTCATGCCTGAAAATAACTTGCTTTCGGTGTCCAGTCGCACATGGATTTCTAAGCCGATGACCATTTCCCAATCTTGTTTCATTGGAACGCCTCCGGCAATTGTAAATGGTGGTCGGTGGTTTGTTGGTACTTATCAGCCACTGATAAAATAGTTTGTTCATCGAAATAACGACCAACCAACTGTAAACCTATCGGCAAACGCCCATTTTGCCCTTGACTGAAACCAATGGGCATCGATAAACAAGGTAAACCAGCCAATGAGGCGGGTAGGGTGAATTGGTCGGCCTGGTACATGCTGACCCCGTCGGCTTTGGCGCCATGTTCAAAAGCAGTTTCAGGTGACACTGGGCAGGCAATCACGTCCACCTGAGCAAACGCTTGTTTGAAATCATTACTGATTAAACGCCGAACTTTTTGGGCTTGTAAATAATAGGCGTCATAGTAACCTGATGACAGCGCCCATGCGCCAATCATGATGCGTTTTTTAACCTCTTCGCCAAAGCCTTCTGTGCGACTCTGACGGTACAGTGACTCTAAATCATTCACCCCTTCGGCCTGATGGCCAAACCTGACACCATCAAATCGCGATAAATTAGATGAGCATTCAGCAGGAGCCAAAACATAATAGGCTGAAACGGCCAAGTCGGCATGGGGCAATTCGATGTCTATGATTTGCGCGCCTTGGTCTTGCAATTGCTCGATGGCTTGCCAGGTTCTTTGTTTGATGTCTGGGTCTTCCAAAGCATCAATCCAAGCTCGTGTAACACCCACTTTTAAATCTTTGAGCTCCGTGTCTTGAGGTTTTTCCCAGGCCCAGGTCGAAGCATGTGCGGAGGTTGAATCCAAAGGGTCATGGCCACTCATGGCAGAGAGTACCAGTGCACAGTCATCAGCAGATACGGCCATCACACCAGCTTGATCCAGCGAGGATGCAAAAGCCACCATGCCATAGCGAGAAACTCGGCCATAGCTGGGTTTAATGCCGGTGATGCCGCACAAGGCAGCGGGTTGGCGAATCGAGCCGCCGGTATCCGAGCCAGTTGCCACTGGTACCATTCTGGCAGCAACTGCAGCAGCGGAGCCGCCTGATGAACCGCCTGGCACCCGAGTCAAATCCCAAGGGTTGCCTACTGGGCCAAACGCTGAATGTTCATTGGATGAGCCCATGGCAAATTCATCCATGTTGGCTTTGCCTAATGAGACCATGCCAGCTTGACCCAATCGATCAACCACCGTTGCATTGTAGGGCGAAATGAAATTGGCCAGCATATTTGAACCACAGGTGGTTTTTATGCCTTGGGTACAAAATAAATCCTTGTGCACCAATGGAATACCAGCCAACCAATGGTTACCAACATCAATGGCTTGTTGTGCATGCAGGATTTCAGCGGCATTCAGTTCGTCATTGAGGGTAATTAAAGCATTGGTCGAGGCGTTGTGGGCTCGGCAACGGTCATAAAAGACACCGTTGAGCTCTTGCACGCTGATACTTTTTTCGGCCAGTAAACCGGCCATTTGTCGGATGGTTAAATTAATCATGTTGCTTGTCTCACTCGATGACTTTGGGTACCAGATAATGGTCTGCATCTGCATGAGCAGCCAAGGCCAGCAGTGTGCTTTTGTGTGAGTGGTCAGTCACCACATCTTGGCGAGTGATTTGATGACCGTCATTGGGGTGAGACATGGGTTCAACAGCAGCTGTATCGGCTTGATTGATGTGTTCAATCATGGCCATCACTTGGTTCAATGAAGCGGTGATTTCATTGACCTGCTGTTCAGGGATGTTTAATTGTGCCAAGCTGGCAATTTCTTCTAATTCTTTACGATTAATTGACATTTAGATCATTGGATTCATATATAATTCGCAGATTGGTCTGCATCAACACAGCGCCGCGGGACATTATGCCATTATTTATCACTCAAATGTTACAACAATTAATACATGTTTAAAAAATTCAGAAGCCTCTTTTCCAACGATTTATCCATAGATTTAGGCACTGCCAACACCCTCATTTACATGCGTGATCACGGTATCGTTTTAAACGAACCCTCAGTGGTGGCGGTACGAATGGATCAAAACAAGGGTGGCCATGCCATAATTGCATCGGTAGGTGGCGATGCGAAAATGATGTTGGGTAGAACGCCTGGAAACATCAAAACCATCAGACCTTTGAAAGACGGTGTGATTGCAGATTTCGATATGACCTCCGCCATGTTGCAACATTTTATTCGCAAAGTACATTCTAATCGTTGGTTAAAACCTTCGTGTCGGGTGTTGATATGTGTGCCTTGTGGTTCCACTCAAGTAGAGAAACGTGCGATTGAAGAATCGGCTTCAGGCGCGGGTGCTGCTGAAGTGTTTTTGATTGAAGAGCCGATGGCTGCTGCCATAGGTGCCGGTATCCCAATTCATGAAGCCCGGGGTAGCATGGTCTTGGACATTGGTGGTGGTACTTCTGAAGTTGCAGTTTTATCACTGAATGGTATTGTGTATTCTGCTTCAGTGAAAATTGGTGGGGATAAATTCGATGACTCATTGATTTCTTATGTACGCCGCAGTTACGGTACCTTGATTGGTGAATCTACAGCCGAAAGAATCAAACATGAAATTGGTTGTGCTTATCCAGCCGCCGAAGAAATTTCACTGGAAGTCTCTGGTCGTAACTTAGCTGAAGGGGTGCCGCGTAAATTTACCATGACCAACAATGAAGCCTTGGAAGCCTTGCATGAACCTTTGTCAGGTATTGTGGCAGCTGTTAAAACAGCACTTGAGCAGACTCCGCCTGAGCTTTGTGCTGATGTGGCTGAGCAAGGCATTGTTCTGACTGGCGGTGGTGCATTGCTTAAAGATTTAGATAAGTTACTGATGGAAGAAACTGGGTTGCCAGTATTTGTTGCCGAAGATCCTTTGACTTGTGTCGCACGAGGTGGTGGTAAGGCTCTGGAAATCATTGACCAAGAAGGTTCTGATTTTTTTGCACCATTCAGATAACTCAACAGTGTTGTTGTATTTTCAATGGAATCGTTAAAGAGCAACCAGAAGATAACCCAATCACCACTGTTTAAATTTTTAATATTGGAATTCATCTGTATGGTGATGATGGTTTCTGATAAAAACAACCAACTTGCTCAACCCATTCGAGATGCCTTGTCGATGGTGGCTTTGCCGTTGATTAAAATCATCGATTGGCCACAAAATGTCTACCAGAGTGCTGAAATAGCACTGTCTCGTCAAGCCAACTTATTGGATGAAAATAAACAGCTCAAAGAACAGCTGCTCGATGCAGAACTTAAAGTTCAGCAAAACTTTTCTTTGGTGGCAGAGAATCAGCGCTTGCGAGAAATGTTGTCTGCCAGCCAAATTTCTCCCTTGACCACCAGTGTGGCTTTTGTATCTAACATTACCCAAGCAAATAAAAAACAACTGGTGGTGATTGATCAGGGCAGTGCCGATGGTTTGTACATTGGACAAGCGGTATTGAACTTGGCAGGTGTAATTGGTCAAGTTGATGTGTTGGGTCGACATTATGCCCATGTCATCATGGTGACCGATACCAGTCATGCCATTCCGATAGAAGTACTCAGAACAGGTATGCGGACCATAGCTTATGGCAATGGTGCTGACATTGTACTGACTGAAATGCCCACCAGTGCGGACATACGCAAAGGCGATGTGCTGGTCACTTCAGGGTTTGGGAACCGTTTTCCTAGGGGGCTTAAATTGGCTGAAGTTGAAGCCATTTCAGTCAGCGCAGACCGAACCTTTAAAACTGCGGTAGCGCAACCATTTGCTATGTTGGATCGGTTGACAGAGGTGTTCTTGATTTGGCCAAATGGTGCAGCAGTCGAAGGGCCTTTGGCTGTATTTGAAAATGACCAGCCAGGCTCTGAAAATCAACTTCAAATACCTGCTGATGCCAACCAAGGCTCTAACAATCCAGCCAACGATTTAACAACTGGTAATGAATAATCCTGACAACAACAAAGCATTCATGCACCTGTCTGTGTTATGCGCCCTGTTACTGACAATGATGCCATGGTCGGAAACGGTTCAATTATTCCAGCCACATTGGGCGGCTTTATTGATTGCCTATTGGTCCTTGTACGCGGCCAACAGTCGGGTGATGTATGTGGCTTTTGCATATGGCTTGTTATTGGATGTTTTGATGGGCAGTTTATTAGGCAAACACGGCATGTCATTGGTGGCCTTGTCATTCTTGGTCACCAAATCAGCCAAGAAATTACGCATGACTTCATTTTGGCAGTTGTTGATGATGGTTTTGATTTGGTTGTTTAATGACATCATCATCAGAGCCGCCATCGACTGGATCAGTTATCGCTACACCCCGAAAATGACCGACCTGCTACCATTACTGACAGCAGCTTTGGTTTGGCCTTGGCTTAAATACTTGATGGATCGAGTGCAAATCTCAATCCGTAATTCATAAGTATGGGCAGGCAACTTAAACAACCCTCACATGAAAAAAGAATTTTCACCGAGAGAATAGTTTTTTCAATTGTGGTGGTATTGCTGGTGTTTGCTTTGTTGTTAAGTCGTTACTTCTATTTGCAAGTCATCAAACATGAGTCTTATAAGATTCAAGCTGAGCAAAATAAAATAAAAATCACTCGCATCGCGCCAACCAGGGGGCTGATATATGATCGCAATGGTACCTTGTTGGCAGAAAATGTAACCACATACAGGCTTGAAGTCACTGCAGAAAAAACCACCAACCTTGAGCAGGAGTTGTTAGCGATTACCCAATTAGTCAGCATTGAAGATGAGTTGATGGCTGAGTTGAAAGAACAGTTAAAGTTCAATCCAGTATTTAAACCACTGGTTATCAAACCTAAGTTAACTGAGCAAGAGGTGGCTCGCTTTGCTGTCAATCAACACCGCTTCCCTGGGTTTGCCATCCAACCTTATTTAAATAGAAGGTACTTGTTTCCGGTTGAGTTTTCACACTTGATAGGCTATGTGGGTAAAATCAACCAAGCCGAATACGCTGCCCAAGATCCCAGTATTTATGCCAAAGACGAATACTTTGGTAAAACCGGTTTGGAAAAATACTATGAACAACAGTTGCATGGAGAGCCGGGTCAATTGGTGACTGAAATCAATGCCCAAGGTAAACAACTGACACAGCGGATACAACAGCCACCCAACAATGGCACCCACTTATACTTAACCATTGATGTGGCCTTACAAAAAGCTGCTTACCAAGCTTTTGGCGATGAAACTGGTGCTGCGATTGCAGTGAACCCACAAAACGGAGAAATTTTAGCCATGGTTTCCAAGCCTGGCTATGACACCAATCAGTTCATATCTGGAATCAGTCAAAAAAACTATGATGAATTAGCCAATTCGCCAGATAAGCCTTTGTTTGATAGAAGTATAAAAGGTGGGTATGAGCCTGGTTCAACAATTAAACCCTACATGGCATTGGCAGGTTTGTACCACCAATTGATTACCCCAGAGTACACCATGTACTCAAATGGTTATTACCAATTGCCCAAGCAAAAACGACGTTATCACGACTGGAAGCAAGGTGGGCATGGTCAAGTAAATTTGGTTAACTCTTTGGCCGAATCAGTCAATGTATTCTTTTATGATTTGGCTTATAAGCTAGGAATAGACAGGATTCATGACTTTTTAGCGCCATTTCAGTTTGGCCAATTGACCGGGATTGATGTTGCGGGAGAAAAAAAAGGCATTTTACCCTCAAGGCAATGGAAACAAGCCAATCGCAACATGATTTGGTTTCCCGGTGAAACGGTGATAACTGGTATTGGTCAAGGGTATTTTGTTATCACCCCAATCCAAATGGCACAAGCACTGTCTGTTTTGGCTTCACAAGGGAAATTCAATCCACTGCACACAGTTAAACAAGATTTGTCGCCGAAGGAATTACCCTTCAAAATAGCAGACCAAGATTGGGCCACCGTGCATGACGGCATGACGGCGGTAATCAATGCCCCCAATGGGACCGCCCGCTCGATTAAATCCAAAGCATATTTGATTGCAGGTAAAAGTGGTACTTCGCAAGTGTATGGTAAAAGGGAAGAAGACATATACAAGAAAAATGAAGAGCTACCAAAACACTTGAGAAACCATGCTTTGTTCATCGCATTTGCACCAGCTGAACAGCCTGAAATTGCAGTGGTGGTGGTGGCTGAACATGGTGTCAGTGGTACCAGAGCAGCTGCACCCATAGCAAAAAGCATCATTCAATCCTATATGCAGGCCAACCATTCTTTACTGGCAGAGGACAATGAATAAGCGATTTTTTACCTACATGCCAGACCCAACTTTAATGATTTTGTTGTTGTTACTTATCAGCTATGGTTTGGTGGTACTTTACAGTGCGGGTGGAATTGTTTTAGTTGAAAGACAGGCTGTCAGGCTGGGTTTAGGTTTGCTGGCGTTGTACTTGATCACACAAATCAGGCCTGAACGCTTTGAACAGTTCAGTCCATTGATATATGTCGGCTCAGTGATGTTGCTTATTGCGGTATTCTTTTTTGGAATATCTGTCAAAGGTGCACAACGCTGGTTGGACTTGGGTATCAGCATCCAACCGTCCGAGCTGTGCAAAATAAGTTTACCAATGATGGTTGCATGGATTTTCCGTCACACAGCTTTACCACCGAACTGGAAATATTTAACCATCGCTGCGGTGGTGATTGGTATTTGTGCAGGGCTGATTTACAAGCAACCTGATTTAGGCACTGCAATATTGGTTGCTGCCAGTGGTCTGTTTGTGGTATTTTTGGCTGGCATTTCTTGGCGTTTGATTATAGGTTTGTTGGTGTTTGCTGCAGCTTCTATACCAGTTATGTGGCAATTTCTCCATGAATATCAAAAGCAACGGGTATTGATGTTTTTGAACCCGGAGTCAGATCCCTTGAATTACGGTTGGAATATAATCCAATCTAAAATTGCCATTGGTTCCGGTGGCTTTTGGGGCAAAGGTTGGACTGAGGGCAGCCAAACACAGTTAGACTTTTTACCAGAACACTCAACCGACTTTATTCTGTCTGTACTGTCAGAAGAATTCGGTTTTTTTGGGGTGTTGTTACTGTTCTTGCTGTATGCGCTGATTATCCTCAGGTGTTTCTTCATCGCACAACAAGCAAAAAATACCTACAATCGTCTACTTTGTGGGGCACTAACCCTGATTTTCTTTGTCTATATCACCATCAATGCCGGCATGATATCAGGCGTTTTGCCGGTGGTAGGGGTGCCATTGCCACTGGTCAGTTATGGTGGCACATCAATGCTTACTTTACTGGCTTCATTTGGTATCATTACTGCTGTTCACTCACATAAAAAACTAATCCAACAATGAAAACAACAATACAATTCAAATCCACCCGCATTTTTATCTTCGGTTTAACCTTGATAACAACATGGGCTAATGCCAAGGTTGATCTCCAACAAGTTGATGCGTTCATTCAAACCACAGCTGCAGGTAAAAACCTTGATCCTAAGTGGGTGCGTGACATCATCAGTCAAGCCAACCGCCAACAAAGTATTATTGATGCCATGAACAAACCTGCTGAAAAAACGTTGAAATGGTTTGAGTACCGCAAAATATTCATGACCGACAAACGCACCCAGGCAGGTGTTGAGTTTTGGCAAAAACACCAGGCAGTGCTGGATCAAATTTCGGCTGAAACTGGTGTGCCATCAGAAGTGGTGGTTGCAATCATTGGGGTAGAGACTTTTTATGGTCGCATCATGGGCAGCCATAAGGTACTGGATGCGCTGTATACTTTGGCATTTGATTACCCCAAAAGATCGCCGTTTTTCACCAGTGAATTACAACATTTTTTGGCTTTGGCACAAGAAAGTCACATTGATCCTTTGGCAGCCAAGGGTTCATACGCTGGTGCGATGGGTTTTGGACAGTTCATGCCTTCCAGTTACCGGGCATATGCGGTTGATTATGAAAACGACGGTAAAATTGATTTGTTGAACAACCCACAGGATGCCATCGCCAGTGTTGCCAACTACCTAAAAGCCCATAAATGGCAACCAGGTGGCCGCATACTACAACCCATGGATAAGCCCAGTTCAGCGATAAAATTCAATCAATTAAAGCCCCATTTGACGGAATCTGTTAACGGCGAAAAGTACACGGTGTTAGAACTGGATATGGAAAATGGTGAGCCAGCTTACTGGCAAGGGTTTCAAAATTTTTATGTGATTTCCAGGTACAACCATTCACATATGTATGTCAGTGCTGTGTTTCAATTATCAGAAGCCATCAAAGCAGCCAAACAGGCTGCCGATTCGAAGCCAGTGGTTGAGCCATCATGAGATTTCGACTTAGCATTGTAATATTGGCGGTGTTGATCTTCTCTGCTTGTGGTAAAAAAGATAAATACCGTGATATTGACACGGGCAAAATAAAACCTTGGGTGCCTAAGTCTGAACCCTTGAGTAAGTACGGTAATCACAGTCCTTATCGGGTGCACGGGAAAATTTATCAGGTCAACAGTCATGCCAGTGGCTATACCGAAACAGGTCAAGCTTCTTGGTATGGTAAGAAATTTCATGGCCGGCAAACTTCCAACCAAGAAGTGTTTGATATGTACAAGCTAACCGCTGCGCATAAGACCTTGCCGCTGCCCAGCTATGTAGAAGTAACTAACCTCAAAAACGACAAAAGAATAGTGGTTAGGGTCAATGACAGAGGACCTTTTATCGGCGATCGCATCATTGACTTATCCTATGCAGCAGCCAAAGCTTTGGGTTTTGTTAATGATGGCATAGCAGACGTTCATATTCGGGTGGTGAAATCGCCTAAAGATTTGGTCTCAAAACCGATACAACAAGGACTGACGTACCTGCAGCTAGGGGCGTTTTCTGATAAGAACTCGGCCTATAATTTAGCAAAAAAAGTCAGCCAATTACTTGGAATTGAAACCTTTGTCACCATATTATCAACCCAATCAGGTGCCTTACATCGAGTCAGAATTGGACCAGTCCAGTCTGAATCTAAGGTCAACCAACTAATTAACCAAATTACCGCCAATGGTATCCCAGGTGCCAAGGTGATAACCGAGTGAGTGCAATGCAAAGAAAAACAACTCTATTCATGTCTTTAATACTGCTGACTTGTTGCAGTCAGCTGTTTGCCCAAACTGTTGGCAATTCAGTCATTACAGCAACACCTCAAGCCCCCCAAGTGGATGCAAGCAGTTATATATTGATGGATTTTCACAGTGGCCGTGTGCTGGCAGCCGATAATCCGAATCTGCAAGTTGAGCCCGCCAGCATCACTAAAATGATGACCGCTTACGTGGTTTTTTCAGAAATCAAAGCAGGCAATCTGGCACTGGATGACATGATTACCGTTAGCGAGAAGGCATGGCGCACCGGTGGTTCTAAAATGTTCATCGAAGTGGACAAACAAGTACAAGTTGAAGATTTAATCCGTGGCATGATTATTCAGTCCGGTAATGATGCTTGTGTGGCCTTGGCTGAACACATTGCCGGCAGCGAAGAGGTGTTTGCCAGCATGATGAATCAACATGCCAAGCAATTAAACATGCATGATTCTCATTTCCTGAATGCCACAGGTCTGCCAGATGAAGGTCACTTAGTTACCGCTCATGACGTGGCCTTATTGGGTCAGGCGATGATCACTAATTTCCCTGATTTGTACCATTTTTATTCTGAAAAAGAGTTTACTTTCAATAAAATAAAACAGCACAACCGCAACACCTTATTATACCGAGACCCTACGGTTGACGGCTTTAAAACGGGTCATACAGAAGCTGCAGGGTACTGTTTAGCCACTTCTGCCATGCGCAACGGCATGCGTCTAATCAGCGTCATCATGGGTACAGATTCTGAAAAGGCCCGTGCTGATGAAACCCAAAAGCTGATCAATTACGGTTTCAGGTTCTTTGAGACACATAAACTGTACCGTGGTGGCGAACAACAGGTGACCCCTGAAATTTGGAAAGGTCAAGATGAGACCATAGCCCTGGGTTTGGCCAATGATTTATTTATAACCATCCCCAAAGGGTCTTATGACCAACTAAAAGCCCATGTGGACGTGCCTGGATTGTTGACTGCACCCATTCAACAAGGCACACAATTGGGGACCTTAAACATCATGTTAAACGGTGAGCCTATGATGCAAAGGCCATTGGTGGCGTTGCAAACAGCAGAACAAGCCGGTTGGTGGTCGCGCAGCATGGACGGCATTGGCTTGTGGTTCAAATCTTTTGGAAGTGACGATTGATGCAAAATTTAGACCAAATTGAAGGCAAAGGGTTTGAGTTTCCCTGTGAGTACCCAGTAAAAGCGATGGGTCCAAATACCACCGAATTTACTGACAGTATTGTTGAGGTGGTCAAACAACATGCGCCTGAGGTGTCGACAAATTCAGTGCACAGTCGACTCAGTTCAACGGGTAAATACCAGTCTGTAACTGTATTGGTTTACGCTTTATCCAAAGATCACTTGATCAGTATCTATCAAGACATCAATGCGGTTGATGGAGTGATGTGGACACTCTGAATCCTACATTGCTGGTAAGACATTTAGGCCGTGCTGACTATGAGCCAGTGTGGCGTATGATGCAGCAGTTCACTGATCAGCGTGGAACAGATACTGTTGATGAGATTTGGTTGGTAGAGCACCCGCCAGTGTTCACCCAAGGCTTGGCAGGCAAAGCCGAGCACGTTCTGGCGGCCGGTGATATACCGGTGATTCAAGTGGATCGAGGTGGTCAAGTGACCTACCACGGACCGGGGCAAATTGTGGCCTATCCGCTGATAGATCTGCGCCGTCATGGCATTGGAGTTAAGTCATTGGTCAATGGTATTGAACAGGCCATCATTGATACAGTGGCTCAGTATGGGGTAACAGCCCAGCGCAAAAACAAGGCGCCGGGGGTGTATGTAGATGGTGCTAAAATTGCTTCTTTGGGATTAAAAATTCGCAAAGGTTGCTCATTCCATGGATTGGCGTTTAACATTGCAATGGATTTAGAGCCGTTCCAAAGGATTAACCCTTGTGGCTTTTCAGGCTTAGAAGTCATACAATTAGCGGATTTGGCACCACAAGTGAATTTTGCAACGGTTGAACAACAATTAATTAACGCCTTTTGCCAACAATTAAAGTTCACCGCCGAACATCAGAATGCGGCCTAAACAGCAGCCTACAACGTGACCTTATTTGAACAGGTCTGAATTGATGAGCCATTGATTGGTGAGACCACTAAAGACGAGAAACAGCATGACCCAAAAGATACCACTGCACATTGAAACACCAAACGTTGCCAGTACCACCAAAAAAGTGGCTGGTGCCAAAGAGCTTGGCAGCAATAAGACCAGTCGCAATCGCGCAGGTTTTGACACCGAAGCCCCTAGGCTGCGTAAACCGGATTGGATTCGTGTGCGCATCCCAACAGGTAATGCAGTACAGAAATTAAAGAGTAAATTGCGTTCCAATTCCTTGGTTACTGTTTGCGAAGAAGCTTCTTGCCCAAATATTCATGAGTGTTTTGGTAAAGGCACTGCAACATTCATGATATTGGGTGAAGTTTGTACACGGCGTTGTTCTTTTTGTGATGTGGCTCATGGGCGCCCATTGGCACCTGACACTGAAGAAGCAGAAAATTTAGCCCAAACCATTGCAGATATGGGTCTGACCTATGTGGTCATAACTTCAGTTGATCGCGATGATTTGAAAGATGGTGGTGCACAACACTTTGTTGATTGTATTGCTGCAATTCGGGTTAAGAATCCAGACATTAAAATTGAGATTTTGACTCCTGATTTTCGTGGTAAAGGACGGATGGACAAAGCACTGGAGATTTTGGCGCAAAGCCCACCTGATGTGTTCAATCATAATTTAGAAACAGCCTACGCCTTATATAAAAATGTCCGGCCTGGTGCTGATTACCAATGGTCATTGGATCTGCTGAAAAAATTCAAAGCGCAACACCCTGATATCCCAACCAAATCAGGTATCATGGTGGGTCTGGGTGAAACTTTTGAACAAGTACAAGAAACGTTACAACACCTGGCTGATCATGATGTTGAAATGATCACCATCGGTCAATACTTACAACCCACTCAAGGCCATCATCCTGTGATGAATTACTGGACCCCAGATGAGTTCAAGGCGATTGAAACCTATGGTTACACATTGGGATTCAAGCACATAGCAGCCGGGCCATTGGTCAGATCCAGTTACCACGCGGATGTCCAAGCCCACGAAGCTGGGGTTTAAATAATTGTCAGGCAGCAAAGCATAATTTAAACAGCAAGCACAAGTGTCACTTCCAATGATAAATTGGACTGAACAATGTACTCTGCGACTCTACAACACTAAATGCGACTGGCAATGGGAAACATACCTCCAATTGCCAGCTTCCCAGATGACGATCGCATCTGGCGTATAGAGTGGCTCAGAGCAGTAGAACAAAATGATTTAGTACCTTCCGAACCACTGATTCAAGTGGTTATTGCTCCTTTAGTTTCTGACATTCAAAAGCAATACGAGTCAAATTTACCGGTAAAAGACAAACATACATTCCACTATGGCACAGAGCATGTAGATGAATACCAAGTTATCAAAATAGGTGTAGGGCAATTACCATTGATCAAAATTGGTTCTTTATGGAGAAAAGGCCGGTGCATCAAAAACAACGTTGGTAGACTCTTGACCAGCCCAATAAACCACTACCAATTGTAAAGAGAGACTTTTACATCAAGAAAGCATGCTTTCTTGATGTTGCTT